>DATDWP010000001.1:0-8619 GCA_035289625.1 archaeon
GCCTTCAAAGTCTTCGTCGTCCTGGACTAAATTTATTATTTTTTCGGTTAATTTCATGCAATACCTCCCCTTAGTATTCTGAAATATTTATTACTCAAATACTTAGCCAATAATTATTTAAACAAGACTGCTGTGGGGCTGTTTGTGCTGCTGTGCATCGATTTCTTGCCAAAAAACAGGTTTTGGATTTTGCTCTAAAATGCAGAGGCGTTATAGTGGCTTTAAAAAGTTGTTTTTTTAATAATTCGTTACTTGCCAAGCGAAAAGGGCGTGTGGTCCAGTGGCTAAGACGCATCGTTCACATCGATGAAATCGGAGGTTCGATTCCTCCCACGCCCAATCTAAAAGTGGTTTAATGGGTTTTTCTGAAGGTCTAACCAAAATAAGGCTTTTTTTCCTGAACAATAAGTGGCTGGTTTTACCTTTCATTGTCTTCTTTTTCCATCAGATTTATCAGGCAACTTTTTTCAATTGGGATTCTATTGTTTATTTACTGCAAGGCAAATGGTTTTGTGGCGAGCAGATTTATTTCGAGTGGTTAAGGCCGCCAGTGCCAGGGGCAGTAGTCTGCCTTTTGGGGGCGCAGGAATTTTCATTTGTGCTCTCAACCGCTCTTGCCTCGATTTTGTACGGAGTTGGCATTTTACTTCTCTATAAAAAATACCCAGGTTTAAACCAGTTTGTTTTCGGCTCTTTTGCTTTCCTTTTCCCAACAATTCTTATTTACTCGAGTTTCGGTGCGGATTTATTTGCACTTTCTTTTTTCCTTTTGGCACTTCTTTTCCGAAATGGATTCAAAAAGGGGCTGCTCTTTGGGCTTGCAACGCTTTCAAGGTATAATTTTTTGATTTATTTTCTAATATTGCTTCCAGACCTACTAAAGGAGAAAAAAAAGATTCCTCTGTTTATTGTAGGATTTCTTATTGTATGGTTGCCCTGGATTTTGTACAATTGGTTTGCTACCGGAAGCGCATTTTTTAGTGTAGAAGAGTCCTTAGTTCTCAATGTTTTACAGAAAAGTTTATTTGCCCCTCCGGACCTTTGGCAAATTATTGCATCTATTTTCTTTATTGTAACATTATTTATTGGGGATTTTAAAGAACGTGCAAAAAATTCTTTAAACCAATTTGGGGTATTGGCATTTTTGCAGTTCATTTTCTCTGCTACTAAAGAGAGTAGGTTTATTGCTCCGCTAGTTATTGGGCAGGCAATGAATGTTTCCGGGAAAAGTAGTGAATTTTTCAAAAAATTATTTTTTGCAGCAGCTGTTATTCTTTTTTTGCACGCATTTGTTGCATTTTATTTCCTTGGGGCCTATTCTGTTCCTATTCCCTCTTCGCAAGTTTTGGGGGGATGTAGCGTGTATAGTGATAATTGGGTTTATTTTTATCGGCAAGGCATTGTTGCTTTGCCATCTCAAGGTCTTGATTTGGAAGGGGCTATTTTGAACGGAGCAAGGGTTGTGTTATATAACACACAAGTGCCGCAAGGCCTTAGCGAGTATATCGTTGCTGATTCTGGCGAGTATGTTGTTCTTGGTTCAGATGCATGCGAAGAGCGGCCTGAAAAGTTCGAATTAAAGGTGTGGCGGGCTAATCCTTAAATACGCTAGCAGTAGTGCCGCCGTCCCATGAGAAGCGCGGGCGCACTTTTAGCATCCAGAGTTTTTCGCTCTGGTCATCTAGAAGTAGGGCAAAGCCTTTTGCGCGCGGCATTTCCTGGTAATATTTGTCAAAATCTTGGTGCAGATATGATGGGCGCAGTTGTGAAACCGCTTCAATATCTTCGCGCGCTGTCATTCTGTGGGAAATGAACATGTCGCACTGGCTAATGCAATCCGGGTGCAATTTATTCGGGCGCTGTGTTGCAAGTACTAGTGAAAGGCCCGGCTGCCTTCCAACCCTGACCCATTCAAGCAGCACTGAGAGCGCAAAGCTTTTTTCATCTTTTGGCATGAACATGTGCGCTTCATCTATCATCATCCATATAATTGGAAGTTCGGATTCGCGGCTAAGTCCTTTTGTGAGGCGCGCTTCTTCTTCTTTTCGGTAGAGCATTCTCTCTTCAAATAGCCTTTTGCCTAAAATTCCAACGATAATATCGCGTGCGCCTTCCATTCCTGCCGCTTGCCTATATGATGAAACATCAATTACTGTAATTGTTCCGGGTTTTGCGATTTCTTTTATTTTTGTGCCTTCTTTTTCAAATAAATGCCAAGATTTTGCCGCTTCAAATCTTCCGGCAACTGCATCGCGCACATTTTTTTCAGATTCAGAGTCGTTTCGCGCAGCGCTTATTAGTTCATCTAGCCCGAATAAGTTTCCGAGGCTCTCTTTTACTGCGTGTACTACTCGTGAAATGAGGATTCCTTCTGATTCTTTCCAGGTGACATTAAATAGTGTCATCCATTCAGAAGCTTCAAGTTCTGAAACCCTGATAGTGAATGCTCCGTCAAATGGCAGTTCCTTTTTTTTATAAAATTCAGTCATGTTCTTTGGCACAAGGAAGCGGATGTCGGTTGATTCGGGTTTTAGGTCCCAGCGTGAGAGTTCATCAAGTCCGCTTTTGGTTGGGATTTTTAGTGTCCAGAATATTCCTACAGTATCAATTACAATTACGCTGAGGCGCTGGCGTATTTCAATTGGCTGGCGTGCAAATTCTTCTATTAGGACTGCTAGCGAGAATGAATTATGGACAATAATATCATTTGCAATAAAATTGTGGTGTTCTGGTACACTTATATCATAAACTTCAAAGTTTCCATGCAATTCTTTTACTTCCCTTATTTCGTCCCAGTAAATGTCACTTTGTGCGAGCATTTCAATTATTTTATTATTATCTGCCCTTGCTATTTGCAATAGTTTCTGCCTTGATGGGGCATAGAACTTACTCTCCCTTAAAGCTTTTGGATATTTGTAATTCATTGCTCTGCCTACTTCAGCCCAGCTTTTTGGAGTGTAGCCGTTCCATATTTCTTTTGGGATTGTATCGATGTTTGGGTTTCTTTGCATTGTTTTTAGTTCTTCAATTGCTTTTTCTTGCCGTATTTCTTTGGCCCCATAGAATCCTATTTCTTTTAGGAAAGTTGTGAGGCTCTCTGCTTGGATTACAAGTTCAAATGAGGGGAACTTCTTTCCATTAAGTGTTGTAAATTTATTTCTGAGTTTTGACAAAACCCCAAACCGTAAAATCAGATGCTGAACCTGCCTTGCCAGTTTTTCAGAAACGCTTGAATAGCTAAGTCTCCACCTATTTGATTCAAAATAAATGCTTCCATCGCAGCTAAATAGTCTGTTGAGGAATAAAGAAAGTTTTTGTTTTGGCAATTTGATTACTTTATCTGGTATGTATTTGTCGTGTGATAAAAGGTCATATATCTTAAGTTGTTTTAGCCATGTTCTCATGCTATTGAACGGTTCAAACTGTACTCCTTTTGCAAATTTTCCGTTTTTTCTTACATTCTTAATTATTTTTAGTTTAGGGTTTTTTGAAACTATTCTCCAGTTTATTTTTTCACTAAGATTTACAGTTAACTTATCATCAAATTCATTTACTGCGACTTTCAAATCGTTAATTATTTTATTATCAGAATTGGAAAACCAAACAGCCTTGCGAGCAGTGTGGCCTTCGGCAATTAAGTATGCGAGAAGCTTTATTTCACATTCCCTCAAAAACTCATTCCCGAATACTGCAGTTTCCCGCGCAGTTGCAATTCTGCTTCCTTTTGGAAGTTCCTGTGCTGGCTTCCAGCCATCAATTGTAAGTAAAGGGTGCTCCGGGGTTAATTTTATTTTTCTGCCGCTTCGCATCTTTATTTCAAGCAGCTTGTCTGCCGGCCTTTTGAAGAATTGGTCTTTTCCAGATTCCTTGATTTTATATTCGTGGTTTAAAGAAAGTATATTTCTTGAATCGTTCTCAAGATCCTTTATCTCAACTACTGAGCCGTCTGCAAGAGTTATGAATGTGTCACCGCTTAGGCATTTGCCCCCGCCCCTCTTGCCGCAAATTAGCATCAGGTGCGGCTTTGCAATGTCCATTTTTATTTTTCTTCCAAGTACCGGTTTTTCACCGGAGCTAAGGACAGATTTTCCAAAATATGCAGTGCCTTTCTCGCCGTATTTTTCAATGTCGCTATCGGTTCTTCCAACAACCGAGCTGTCTTTTTCTATTTCCTTTTCTCTTGGCATGATATGTAGTGGAGTTTGTAATATTTAAAAGTTGGGAAATCGGATTGTGGTTAATTGAATGGTAAGTGAAAAGGAGTAGAGGTATGCTGGCCCGAGGTGGGGGTTAAGAAATAGTCCTATGGGCCGCGCAATACCGCTCTCTCCCTGCCCTAGCTTTTAGCTAAGTATAATACTTTTCTCCCGGATTGCACTTTTGTGAGGTGCCCTTCCTTAAATAGCCTGTTTAGTCGCTGGCATGCAGCGTTTAGGCCCTTGTAATTCATCATGGTCTTTATATCGTTTGCTGAGCATCCTCCCCTCTCCTCGATCAGTTTTAGGATTGCCTGATCGGGTTCGGGTAGGACTTCGAATTTGTTTTGCGTACTGTTCTGTATCGGAGTTTCGGGGGTTGTTTTTAGTGTAAGCATTATTTTATCGTATTTTTCATTTATGCTCTCAAGCATTTTATTTGTCCTCTCTCTTTCTGCTACAATGCGATACATTAGAGCTGCTAGCACTTTGGGGTTATCTGCTTGCTGCATTATTTGGTCAAGGTCATGCAGTTCGAAGAACTTTGGGGAGATTTTCTCCAATAGTTCCTTCTCCTTTATAACATCTACCAAAATATCATGATTATTCATGTACTATCATGATTGATTCATGATATATAAATACTTTTGCAGAAGTTTTGTTTTGACGGTTTTGAGGCCGTGTAGGGCTTGCTTTTTGCCATGGGTTTTTACAATTGTATATTTTTGCAAATTAATTTCTTTTTTGGGCTCTTTTGCCTATTGGCTGGCCATTTGCCATTTAATGATTTCAAAAATAATTTGTCCTGCCCTTGGAGTTGAGACATTTGTCTCAGAAGGCCATGTGCTTTAGTGCACAGCATATAGGATTTGGGTCTTTTCAAAACAAAAATAGGTAGAATAGTGCAATTAGCATTATTACAAGTGGCACCGGGCTTTTGTAGAATATGTAGTGTAGTATTCCAATGAATATGAACACATCAATTAGCGCGATGTATTGAACCGTGAGCCTGCAATCTAGTGGCAAGTTGAGGCGCAAGAGGGGTTTTGTTCCAAAGCGGGCTGCGCAGTCATTTTTCTCAGGTCCAAAGCATATTACTCCGTAGTTTAGAGTGGTTACAATCTTTTTGCGCAGTGGATCTATTTTTTTCGGAGGGGCTTCTAGCAGGCATGCGGCAAGTACAATTGGGCTTAGGAATAAAATTAGTAAAAATATGCTTGCTATTTTCATCGATTTTCCCTCGATAAGTATTATGCGTAAGAAATTTTAACGGTATAGAGCAGACTTTGGGTGTATTATTTGAGGCACACTTTAAATATGAGTGATTGCCTCTTGCGAATTTACCCTTCCGGTTAGTACGCATACTACTTTTTTCTCTTTGATGTGGGGATCAAATTTCTCTAGTGCTGCAAAAACGCAAAAGCTGCTGTTTTCTATAGAGTGCTCAAAATATGGTTGATATTCATAAATTGCATCTTTCATTTGTTCCTCTTCTATTTCAATGAATTTATGTCCGCGTGAAATAAAATGAAGTATTATGGGTATTAGTGGGGTATAGTTTACTTGTATTTTATTGAGTGTTCTTTCAATATTTATTTTTCCATGCAAGTATTCGTTGGTATTTTCATGTAGTGCTTTTTCTATTGGATTTTTGCCCTTTATTGTAACTCCGACTACTTTTGTATTCATTTTCTTCTCTTCAATTTCCTGGCAGATGCCGCAGAAAAGTTCCCCGGATCCTAGTGGTACTATAATGTAATCAGGGCTTATATGGGCAACTTCCGATGCTATATTTTTGTATGCATATATTGCGGCAGGGTTATTGCTTGTCCCATCAAGAGAATCAGGAAAAGCCTTTTGCACCATATCAGATGTCCAGCATTGGTTAGGGTCATCAAGATCATCAACCACAATTGTGCTTGTCTGTTTTTGCAGTTGGGCCATCACTTTTTTTGGTATTGTTTTTGGCGCAAGCGCAATGCACTCTATTTCATTTTTCCGTGAATGTGCCCCAAGAGATTTTCCGAGGTTTGCTGCAGTTACACAGAATATTTTACGGTATCCATTTTGCCTTGCTATATCTACTAGTAGTTCAGAGCGCCTATCCTTCATTGTCCCGGAGCTGTTGAAAGTTTCGTCTTTTATGAAAAGTTTTTGTATATTTGTACGGTTGCAAAGGCTCTCTATTCTATAGCAGGGTGTTTTTTCCAGCTCAAATGGGCTTTTTTTTGTAAATTTTAATTCTGGATCCTTGACAAGGAGATTTGTGAATTTTTTGGAACTGCATTTTGTGCAAGTAAAAAGATCTGGTTTGTAGCTGTACTGTGATCTGCAGTTTATGCACTCTAAATGTAGCTTTTTCATAACATATTTGCTCTCTTGTGCTTATTTTGGATATATACAGCCTACACTGTGTAATCGATTATTACCGTCCCAAACTGCATTATCCTTATGGATAAAGATAATGCTCTAAGCGCGCAAGAGGCAATAGATGATTTTAGAAGCGCACTTGCAAGTGGAAAAAAACCCGTAGTGGTTTTTGTTCATCCACCAAAAGAAATTACAAATTCCAAAGTCGCCGGTAGTGTAGAGCTTTTTGCGCAAGACGGGTCACTTTTGCATTTTGTGCAAATTAAAAATGAGGGTTTTGCCTCTGAGCACAATTATGCGCCGCTTGGTGGTTTTACCCCGATTGCATTTTCGTTGCTTGCAACAAAATTAAAGAGCAGCAATTATGATTCGATAATTCTTGAGCTCTCGCATTCTTCAGCTGCCCTTGATATAATTCTTGAGGTAAAAAAGATGTTGAGTGAAGCTGGCTATTGCATAATTTGGGGTTTTACCGCAACGTCCCCGAGTAATTTTGCTGCAATGCATCTTGTAGCAAGAGTAAAAGACAGGGGCTGCCTTGTTTGTTTTGGCGGGAGCCATGCAACAGTTTCTCACGAATATGCAATAAAAAATTGCCCGCAACTAGATTTTATTTTTGTAGGAGACGCTGAGAATTCTTTTGTAGCTATTATGGATCTTGTCGTAAAAGGGAGAGGCAATCTTGAGGAAATTGAAGGAATTACTTATAGGAAAAATGATGGCTTTCATTTTGCATCACAAATAAGGGTTATTGGGCAGGAGCTTGAATTTCCTGATTTTGAATTCTTGAGCTATGATAAGATTCCGGATATTTGGGGTAGTGAGAGGGTTTTTAGGATTCAGGGAGCGCGTGGATGCAAATATAGGTGCTCTTTTTGTTCCCAGGCAATTGCATTGCAGCTATCGGCGCTCGAAAAGCTTGCTAACTACATTACATTTCTTTGCCAAAAGTGCGATTTGAAAAAAATAAATGTGTTTTTTGAGGATGCAACCTTTACTTCAGATAGGCAAAGGACAATTGATTTTTGTAAAAAACTCAGCGAACTCAAAAGTTCTCAAGGTATTTATGTTTCATGGGGTTGCCAGACGCGTGCTGATTGTCTTGATAGGGTGCTTATTGAAAAAATGTCACAATCCGGGTGCAAGTATGTCTATATCGGTGTTGAAGCGATGAACAGTGCAAGCCTAAACCTTGTGCGCAAATCTATCAACTATGTAGGTTACGCTTCCCCTATGGAGAAGATTGAAAATACATTAAGCGCTCTTCGTGAAAACAATGTTCTTGTAGGGTGCTCAATAATTGTTGGCCTTCCTACAGATAATGAAGAGAGTTTTGGTTATACGGTTTCGCGTCTCAAACATTTTGGGGTTCATATGATTTTCATGGAATCTGTAAAGCTATTTCCACAAACAAGGCTTAGTAAATCCGTTTCAGATTCGCAAGGCTATCAGGATGATCAGATAGTGTCAAAATATTACGCAAAAATCGAGAACGGCTCTTTGAACCCGGAAGATAAAAATTGCTATTTGATGCGTGAGGCTAGTTCAGTTGAAAACTTATATGAAATTGCGCAGAGTGTTCTTCTTCCGGAGTATGAGAAGGTCTCTACCGGGTTATATGTAAAATCAGCAACACCACAAATTTTGGCTTACAAAAATAAGATGTCTTATCTTGCCGCTAAAACAGTTTGAGTACATCTGCTATTAGGGGGGAGAGTTTGCTTTGGGCTTTCCTTAAATGGTCCCCGACTGTTCTTTGGTCGAGTGAAAGTTCTTGTGCGAGTTCTTCTATTGTTACTTTTTTTGGTATTTTGAAATATCCTCTTTTGCAAGCAAGGGCAAATACTTGCTTTTGCCTTGTTGAGAGAAGTTGTGATGTAGTTTGCAGTTTGAAAAACCCGCTTGTTTGAAAAGTGTCAATCAATAGTTTGTCAACTGGTATGATTTTTTTTGACTTGAGTTTTACATCATAGTTTGGTTGTAGCTCTGAAAACATTGGCTTTATGTTCTTCTCGTTGCTAAAAAACAGGCTCACGTAGTCCTTGCCATCTTT
>DATDWP010000002.1:0-64956 GCA_035289625.1 archaeon
CGAACATTTCCCCCGAAATTGAAGCGATTTTGGGAAAATCTATCAACAAATACGGGGTTACCAACATAGATTTGCGCTGGTAAAGCGCAAATGACAAATTAGGTTAGAGCCATTAGGCTGGCAAAAGTGGCGAAGTTAAGTTTACATGAAAGAGACGTTATGAATTTTCTTTTGCGTGGTATGGATACTGATGAAATTGCCAATCGCATGTTTATTGCTGTTTCTGAAGTTGAGGTTCTAAAGGCTTCAGCTTTTTCAAAACTCTCTAAAATGCTCAAATAAAATAAAGTCTACTGCGGGAAATCTTTTTCTTGCATCTCATTTGCCTCATTTACGTCCTGGCTGCTTGATATGTCAATGCAAGTGTCATTGCACATCCTGTAAATTACCCGCTTCCCCTTTTCTATGTATATTTTTATTGAATCAACTATTTCATACTCTCCGCGCTCTGAGAGTTCTGTTTGCATTATTGCCTCCATGAAATCTTGCGAGAAGCGGTATATCCCTGCATTGATGATTTTTGTGGGCTCTTTTCCGGGATTTGGTTTTTCTATTATGTCAACTATTTTTTCGTGGTTCACTTTTAAAACCCCGAACCTCCAGGGCTCTTGGACTTTTCTTGAAAGTACAATTGCATCAAAATCTTCTGTTTTCCCGGTGCGCGAGAGCTCGCGGTAGTCGTTTTTGCTGGCAATTACATCCCCATTTGCCACCATGAATTTTCCTTTTATGTACTGGTGCACAAGGCTCACTGCATGAGCAGTTCCTAAAGGCTCAGTTTGCACGAAATATTTTATCGGAACTCCTAAAAATTCTGTTCCAAAATAATCCTCGACTATTTGCCTTTTGTAGCCTACCACGAGAAATATTTCATCAATTCCGGCATGAACCATATTTGTCAGAACATGTTCTAGAAGTGGTTTGCCGCGCACCTGCACCATGCACTTTGGTATCTGGTCTGTAATGGGTCGCAGGCGTATCCCGCTTCCGGCGCAAAGAACAACCGATTGCATAAAATCGTCATTTCAATTAAAGGTGTTAAGGAATAAAATTGTTCCTGTGGTAAACGGCTGGAATAAGCTTGGCGCTATTTATGTATTGTAACCATGCAAAGCCAAAGTGATTGCCAGTTGCCAAAAATTAAGTACTAGTTTTACATTAGTTATTCAAATGAAAAAACAGGCTAAACTACATTTGCAGCGCGCTTTTCATGGCGTTCAGCACTTTTTTGGTTTTAAGCCGCTTCTTTCTGCTCCTGCTCAAAAGGCAAGAGAACTTGTCAATTCCAAGTATTCGGGCTCAAAAAAAGTCAAAGTAAGAGGTTATATATTAAGAAATCTTGGGCAAAATTTTGGCGGGCACAGGGTATCTTTAATTGGAGGTCCATCAAAAATCAAAATCAGAGACCACGGATATTTTGACAATAAAAAACTCAGGAGTTTTAGTACTGCTTTTTTTGGTAAGTCTCTTAAGCGCACAAAAAAATGGTGTGCCGATCAACTTTCAATTCCTGAAGCAGAAATGTCGCCTGAGATATTGCAAACATTTGTATTATTGCATGAGTACGGGCATGAAATAAGAAGGCCCCGGAACTTCATAGATCTTCTTTTTATTGGTAAAGGGGAAAAGGAAAGAGAATCAAATGAATTTGCAATAAAATTTATGAATGAAAACTGGAAAGAACTATTTGGAAAAGAAAAGCCAAAATCTTAGCACATTAGTTTTTTCCATCTAGCACAGACACTGAGAATAAATAAATTGCCTTGCGAGGGCAACTTATATTGGGGCCGGTTTATATTAGGGGTCAGCCAGAATTCTAGTATGGTCGTGCAGGCTCGCCTGTCACGGGGACAGAGGTTTCGAGGGTCCATTCAAATGGCAGAGGAGAAACTGGCTCAGGGGCTCCGGCCCACAGCAGCCATCAAATCCTTGTCATTTCTATTTGTATGGGCACGCGCAGTGAATCCACTACAGGCGACATTTTTTCTGCCGTTTCCTTGAGTTGCTTTAACTGTGCGTCGCTTGCAGGGCTTTTGACATAAACTTTGCCCATAATCCTTTTCAGGCCAGGTCTCACGTTTTTGCCCAATCCCATGAAACCCTGTAGGTCAATGTCCCCCTCCAAATCTATTTTCAGGGATTCGACTTTTATTCCCATGGCTGCACCGAACGTAGCCCAACCGCCGGCAATGCATGATGCTGTTGCTGCAAGTACTGTTTCAACTGATGTAGGCCCGGTGTTTTGGCCGAGCAGCCCTTTAGGATGGTCCCCCTTAATACTGAACGTCCTTCCCCTATTCACGGTTTCCCCAGCCTGGGTAAAATCAGTTATTTCCGACTGGTTTTGGAAACCATTTTCCCACACCGTACTGGTCCGGAAAGTGCATTGGGCGAGCAAAGGATTCTGTTTCACCGCATTTATCGTTGCATTCAAATTGTCCACATTAATACCGTTCACATTATTCATAGTTTTTTCCTCCGTGTTTTTTAGCAAATGTTCCTCTCAACGAACCATTTGCCATTAATGTTCTTTCCTTTGGAATTCTAAAAATTAGCGGAAACCAATAGCCTGTTTTTGCATCATTTCTCCCAAAACATGTCTGTTTGTGGAATCAGTTTTCCCTGTTTTGGACAAGCGCGCTTATCTGGTGGTCTATAGTCGAGTCAATCCAATCCGTGTAATCAAACCACCCCTGCAATATTAGCGCCCGCGTCCTGCTTACTCCCTGTATCCGGTCTATTTTCTGCTTCAATTCCTGTATTTTTCCGGTTGAATCGGTAAAAAGAATCATGTCAAAATTTCCTAGCTTTGTCGAAGCCGGGATATAATGGTATACGTAATTGTCCTTTGTCGCTTCGAGTATTTGCCGAATGGTCTTGCTGTCAGCTTTTGGGTTTGTATAAACAAGCAGCTCAAAGAGCATGAGGCCCCGGGCTTTGCTTGGGTCAAGTGCCGGCACTATAAAAAAACTGCCTTCCCCGGCCATCCTGTCTGCCCTTCTCTTTGCGGTTTTGAGGGTAATGTTCAGCTTTTTGGATATTTTGCCCAAAGGTTCGAGCGCATTATGCCGCAGTGCCTTGATGATGCGCCAGTCAGTAATTGAAAGTTTTCTGTTCACGGTTGGCATGTGCCTGTGGTAGAAGCATATGGGCTTGGGGTCGCCTGTAAACTCGCGGAGGAGACCTATTTTTTTATCCAAGTCGTGATTTGTGTGAAAACCAAGGTCAACGCACAATTCCTTCCCCATAAAATCATGTATTTCAAAGAGTTCATCGACCATCCCTATGCGTTTTATGATTTCCTGCTTTCGGTCCTCATCCTTAACGTTGAACAAATAGCCAGAGCCGCTCATATTCAGATGGGCAAAATTCGGGTAAATCTGGTAGAAGCGGATAAAACCGGCTTTTTCCATCTGGCGTATCCTCGCTTTCGCGGTCTTTGGCTCAACCCCGATCTTTTTGGCAATGAAAGACGCCTTGAAAGAGTTCATGTCCTTCGGCACTTGCCCATAAGGCCTCAGGCCCATTATTCGCAGTATCCCGATATCGGTGGCGTCCATAAAAACCTTCATATATAACCTTCCAATTGTCTTTTCTATTTAGCGGCCAAGAGTTCGTCTGTAGCCTCCAAGGCGCAAAGCCTGCAGATGAATAAACCGTACTCGTGAGTTCCGAGTTTTAAATGCTATTTCTTTCCTGTGTTGCCTGTCGGGGCGGCTAGCGCAGAGGTCCTATAACTGGCCCGATAGGAGTCACTCAATACGGTTGATTCGAGTGTAGAGGTAGCTGTAAAAAAGAAAGGGTTGACACGCAGAACAATTGGGTTACATTCATGTTCAAGTGTGCACGTTTTTGTTTCATGAAGCATTTTTTGTCCATGCTATATTTCGGGCTTCAGATCTCAATTTCCAGTAGGTCCTTTGCAACAATTACGTTGTGGAACCCCTGCCGTGCTTCGTTTTCGAATTTTTCATCCTCTTTGTGGCGAGCGGAGAGGTGGAATAGTATTAGTTGTTTTGCGCGGGTTTGTTTTGCAGCATTTGCGGCATCTAGCGCAGTTGAATGTGTTGTTTCTTTTGCGCGCGCTTTTAGTTCGCTCAAAAATGAAGATTCATGTATGAGCAGATCAGAGTCCTCAATTGCTGCATGGTAGTCTTTAGTTGGAAGCGTATCAAATATCATTGAGATCTTGCGCCCTTTTTTTGCTTTTGAAGAATCTATTACATCTTCCGGTTTTATTGTCCTGCCGGAAATTTTGATCTTGTTCCCCTTTTGCAATTCCCCAAACATTGGGCCGACAGGAACTCCGAGTTCTAGTGCTTTTTGCCGGTTGAATTCTCCGGGCTTATCTTTTTCGCAAAAAATATATCCGTAGCACTCAACTTCGTGGCGCAATGGGGTTGCTTCTATTGTGAATTTTTCGGATTCAAATATTATCCCTTTTTTTACCTGTACGCATTTTATTTCAAAGCCGGGTTTTAGCATTGCAAGTTCGGTTGAAATTTTTACAGCTTGCCCAATCCCTTTTGGGCCATATATTGTAATTGGCCAGTCCCTTCCGTGTATATTCATTGTGGCAAGAAGCCCGGCAAGGCCTAGGAAGTGGTCTGCGTGCAGGTGTGAAATAAATATGTGGTTGATTTTGAGATAGCTTGTTTTTGCCTTCATCATCTGGCGCTGTGTGCCTTCCGGAGTATCAAATAGCAGCCACTCCCCTTCAAACCGAATGGCGATACTACTTAGGTTTCTTTCTTTGGTAGGAACGCTTGCACTGGTGCCCAAAAACACGATTTTTATTTTCTCGCTCATGCAATATACTCCCTACTTAATGCATTAAAAGAAAACGCCTCTCAATTTTGTTGCATTTTACTTATTTGTGAGTCTGTGGATTAAACCTGTAAAAAGCCAGGCTGTTGCAAAGGCCTTGGGTTTGGGGCAAGGCTTGGGTTTGCCTTGAGGGTTTGAAAGGCGGTTGTTTATAAAAATTTGGAAAGTGCACAAAGCAACCTATTTAACCTTTATTAATCTACAAAGTATGTTATGCAAAACCCTCCAAAGCTCTCCTCTACAAAAGAGATCGATGTCCCAAAAATGCTCTTAGAACAAATAGTGGGCCAGGATAAAACTGTTGAACTTATAAGAAAGGCTGCGGTGCAGAGAAGAAATGTGCTGCTTGTTGGGCTTCCCGGAACCGGCAAATCAATGCTTGCAAAGGCAATGTCAGAAATTATGCCGGTGCAGCGCTTGCAGGACATTTTGATTTATCCAAATGAGGAGGATTTGAATAATCCTCTTGTAAAGGTTGCAAAAGCAGGCGATGGCCAGAGGGTACTTGAGCAATCAAGGGTTGAGGGGAAGGCTCAGGATGATAATATCCGCCTCATTAGCCTGATTTTGCCAATGGGTTGGTTTTTGCTCAGTTATTTTTTGTGGACACTAAAATTCATCCCCGATGTTGTGTATGCAGCAACGCTTATTTTGGGCGGATTTTTAATGGTGGGTTTTGTACTAGGCGCGCAGGTGCGGCCAAAATCTGCAATCATCACTCCAAAGCTTCTTGTAAATAATGCGGGTAAAAAAGTAGCTCCGTTCTATGAGGCAACAGGGGCGAGGGCAGGGGCACTTTTAGGGGACGTGCGTCACGACCCCTTGCAATGCCATTACGGCTTTAACGAGCTTTATGTGCAAAAAAAAGACAATAAAAGTCTTGAATTTGTGAAAAAACCTTTCGCAGAACTTTGGGATGAAGTGAGGCAGAAGTATCCAAAGGAAATTATTCATGCTGAAAAAGGCTATGAGGCGCTAATGTTGCCGGCAGAAGAGAAGATTTACACTTTGGGATATAAGGACGGCAAGCCTGTTCTTTCACGAATACTCTCCCTCAATAGAAAGCCGTTTGAAGGGGAACTTGTCGATATTGAGTCAGGCACTGCAAGGATTTCTGTTACCCCTGAGCACAAGGTTGATGTCCCGGGAAGTTACAAGCTTGCTTCAAAGGTTTCGCGCACTGACAATCTCATAAAACTTCTGGAAGAAAAAATTCAGGCAATTAGTAGGTAACGTATCTTTTCATTTTCCTGGAATCAGAAGCTTTGTAGGGCGTTCAATATCTGGAAAAATATTTTCCCAGTATTTTGTCAAAAAACTGACAGCAAATTCATCTGCATATTTTTCTGCAGGGTGCGCTTTGCTTGCCTTAAATGCTAAATCAATCTTTTCTGGTGTTTTCCAATTTCCAAGACGTTTAACGAGACGGTCAAACGATTCAATGTGGAGCCTCATCTCTTGTGGTGAGGTTACGGCTTGCATGCCATGGCCAAATTCATGAAGCATCCCGAAAACTTTCATGATGTTGCTTCTGTGCGTTACATCAATTCCAATTAAAGATTTAACATGCCTTTCGTTCAAATGGACTGTCGTCTTATTATTAAGAAGAAAATTAATCTCTGTGCGTTGGGTTGGCATTAGTACTATTCTTAGTGGGTTGTTTTTTCCAGCCTCAAAAAACGCTCCTGCAGTCGCCTTGTGGGCACGACGAAAGAAAATACTTCGAAGTTGGGGGTAATCAGCATACAAAAATTTGAGCGCCGTTATCTGTGGTTGTATAAGTTTTGGTTTGCGCGTCAAGCGTACGCGTGTTGCCCAATATGCCTTTTGGGCTGTGGCAAAAATATGGTCAATAGTTGAATTAGATCTATGGGCATTTACTTTAAGTTTTCCAGGAGAATTGGCCATGTAGTAATCATTGCAGCTGAACTTATTATTTATTGCCTGTATATTTTGATTCAAATCCATCGCCACCTCCGCGGAATTTTTTCTTACAGCCCGACGGCGGGATGCTTAAACCTTCCGTCCTCTTGGGAGGCCAAAAGGATTTAATGCCCCCGCCGTCGAAAAAAGCCTCCAGAAAAAATTCCTTTCACGGAGGTGGTTCTAATGGAGTTTTTGAAAGAATTGAAAATTATGCTTCCATCAGAAGAGGAAATTAGCGAGGTTAATAAATTACAGGAAATTGATTCAGAGTTTATCAGCGACAGAGAACTGTGGATTCTGGAGAATTTTTCAGAGGCTGGTGGTTGGGAATGAGCGCACCGGCAATGAGCCCCCTCAATAGGGATATAAATCAAAATTTACATATTCCATCTGCTGCTTGGCGTGGAAATAACCTTTCTGCTTCTCAACAAGAGGTGTCAGAAACGGATCCTATTATTACTGGGCAGGACATAATCAACACTTACTCTTCAAAAGAGCAATTCTCCTGCAAGAAATATTCAGAATACGAACAACTTGTGAGGGAAAATCCTTCAATTGGTTACAAGAAAGCAGCTGAAATTCTTGGTTTAAAGCCCGGGATGACCAGATGGTGGCATACTAAAGGGGCAAAGCGGGCAACTCCGCTTCCGTTAAAGGCTGCTGGAAAACTCAAGAGTGCGGGTCTACTACCTTTCTATGAAACCCACAAAGATGCAGAGATTATTTTCAATATGCTGGGTGTATTGTTTGGTGATGGGGGCATTGACATTCGCTATAACAACGTCGCATTTATCTCCTCGGATAAAAGGGATATTGATTTGTGGCATTCAGATTTGTTAAGGGTCTTTCCATTTGCTCATGGAAAAACCGAAATTATTGAAGGTGGAGAGTATGGGCATTCCTATAATTTGCGGTGTTATGATCGTGCAGTAATCCGATTTTTTGCAGCTCTTGGAGTTCCTGTAGGGGATAAGGTGTCTATTGTTTACTCTTTACCAAAATGGATTTTCAACTCTTCAGAAAAATCAAGGATTTCTTTCCTTGATGGCTATTTGGCTGCCGAAGTTTCTGTAGTAAGATGGAGGCCAGATTCTCTTGGGAATTGCCGTTTCACTGATTTTTCAGTGGGAATTTCAAAAATTGAATTCCTGGAAAACGAGCACAGGGAATTCCTAAAAAGTGCAGAGCGGCTACTTCAATCTGTTGGAATTTCAACCACCGGGAACATCCACAAAAACTATTCTGCCGGTAATCATCGCAAAGATGGTGCTTTTACTGCAAGTTACCGAATATTCATAAGAACAACTTTTCATCGAGTGCTATACTTTAATGAGAAATTCCAATTGCGCTATGCCCAAGCAAAGAAGGAGCGATTTGTCGGGGTGATCAAAAAGGCTTTGGAAGACAAAAAGTAAAAGTTGGAAAAGAGAGCTTGAAAATTTTATTTGACAGTTAAACCTCTTTTTCTCCAAGAAAAAGCACCCGCAATTCCTCGCTGATAATTCCAGTTTTAATTGTTTGTTCCCAGAATTTTTTTCCCAACGGGGTCAATTCCAATCTTTGAGCACCTGTTTCAGGGGTTCTGCCTTGCGCTTGTCCTGTTTTTTCATTTCGCGCTAGAATGGTACGAACATATATGCTTTGAATCATCCCAGATTTTTCAAGCGATTTCGCAGCGTCCCTTATAATTCGCGGACCGAAAATTGCATTTGGATTGCCAGAGGGTCTTCCCATATGACGGTTATATAGCTCAGTAATCATGCATACACCTTGGTGAATGTGTAGTTCATTTAGTATTTCCATCTGGCTATTCTTGAAGTGGGTTTGGTTTCCTAGTTTGAGTTCGTATGGGTTTATTTTGGATTTGTATGCCCGATGTGCCCAAACTGAAAATGGACTCGAAGACGCCCCAGGTTCAACCATAAGGGGAAGTTTTTTCACGTACATTGCAGTTTCTAGAAACTGCAAGGAACTATTAAGGGGCCTTCCAAATTTGATAAAGTCCAGCCTAAGAGCTAAAGCTATCTCTTTACTTGTCAAGGGCTTTTGTTGTATATGTAAAAGTTTCTCAGTTTCGGAAGGCAGATTTCTATTTCCAGAGCCAATTTGCATTCTCAATGCATTACTAATATGGTTTGGAGACCCATCCCAAGTTACCAAATTATGATAATATACCCACGTTGTATACATTGCACTGGCGGCTTTTTTCAATTCTTGTGAATCAAGTCCATACATAAGAGCAAACTTTCCAAGAACTTGATAAACATTTGGATCACGTCCTCCGTTCACTTTACGAAGTTGTATGGATTCGCGTAGAACTTTCTCAATTGCACTGAGTCTTTCGAGTTTGCCACTCGATCCTTTACCTTTTTGTTTCCTTGTTTGATGAATCTGCTCCTGGATCTTTGGTAAAAGTTCTCTCTCCCTTGGGCTTGCTGGGACTGTTCCTGTCTGCTGGAGCACTATCCTTTTGCCAAACCTTGCATGGCGGCCTATAATTTTTTGTGTAAAAGCCCTTCTGCGGTTTAACGAAGAAATATCCTGTCTTTCTGCAAACTGCGGGTGCTTGAATCTGGCTGACACCATTGTTATCCATTAAAGGAACGCATTTCTCCAATAAATAGTTGTCTAATTGCCCATTAGAAGGTCATAATAAGCCGCGGACAATTCAATTGTTTTTTCGACTAAATAATGCAACCTATTTAATAATTTTGCAACCCTTATCTTGCTATGGATTTCAAAGCAAAAGAAGAGCAAGTGACCTCAGTCCAGAAGCGCCCTTTCAAGGGTCATGTTTACAATGTTACAACAGAAACCGGGAACCTATTTGTTGAAAATATATTGGTGCACAACTCAGGCGGTCTTGGGACCCCTGCGCATTTGCGTGTTGAACCCGGAATGATTCACAGGGCTTCTGGCGGAGTTTTATTTATTGATGAAATTGCAACCCTTTCAATGAAATCCCAGCAAGAGCTTCTTACTGCAATGCAGGAGAAGAAGTATCCAATTACCGGCCAGAGCGAGATGAGTTCTGGGGCAATGACAAGAACCGAACCGATCCCTTGCGATTTTGTTTTGGTGGCTGCCGGAAATTATGAGGATTTGGAAAAAGTCCACCCCGCGCTTCGCAGTAGGATTCGCGGGTATGGGTATGAAGTTTACATGAACCTTGATATGGATGATAATGCGCAGAATAGGGAGAAGATTGTGCAATTTGTTGCCCAGGAAGTGAAGAACGATGCAAAGATCCCGCATTTTTCAATTGAGGCTGTGCAGGAAATAATTTTTGAGGCAAAAAGAAGATCTGGTAGGAAAAATAAGCTCACATTGCGCCTTCGCGACCTTGGCGGATTGGTGCGCGCAGCAGGGGACCTTGCTGTTGAAAAAAACCACAAGCTTGTTAGTTTGCAGGATGTAATTGAAGCAAAGATGACTGCAAAGACCCTTGAGCAGCAGATGGTTGGCAAAATCATTGAGGACAAGAAAGATTATGATGTATATTTGCACGAAGGCTCTGCTATTGGTAGGGTAAATGGCTTAGCTGTAATGGCGGATGGGGATGCCGGGCTTATAATGCCAATTGAAGCAGAGATCGCGCCCGCACAATCAAGTGCTGAAGGCAAAATAATTGCAACAGGGAAATTAGGCGAAATTGCAAAAGAAGCCGTGCAGAATGTTTCTGCAATTGTAAAGAGGCTTTCCGGAAAAGATATTTCAAGGCATGATGTGCACATCCAATTTTTGCAATCCTATAGTGGGGTTGAAGGGGATTCGGCCTCAGTTAGTGTTGCAGCTGCTGTGGTTTCAGCCCTTGAGGGAATTGCAATAAAGCAAAATCTTGCAATGACAGGTTCGCTTAGTGTTCGCGGTGAGGTATTGCCTGTTGGGGGAGTTAGCGCAAAGGTTTTGGCTGCAATTACAGCAGGGTTTGCTGAAGTTATACTTCCAAAATCCAATTTGCAGGACGTTGTGCTCTCAGAAGATCAGCACAAGAAAGTAAAGCTCATCCCGGTGTCAAATATTTCTGAAGTTTTAGAGAACGCGTTTGTAAAAAGCGAGCGCAAAACAAAACTTCTATCAAGCCTCAAAAAGCTCATGAGCCAGGATCTTTCAAAAGTTTTGAAGGAAGGGGCAACAAAGCCATTTGCAAATACTGGGTAACTCTGTTATGGCAATGATTGAATTTATCAAGCCAACCAAAGGCAAAATTATTTTGTTTGTACTACTCCTAACTTTATCCTTTATTCCATATACAAATAGTACTGCGTTTGGGTGTAGTGATAACGCAATAGGTCTTCCATTTACTTTTTACAGTTCTGGGTTTTCTGGTGTGGAATGCCCAAATCCAATTCCAAGTTATAACTGGGTCGGATTGGCACTAAACCTAATATTTTGGTATTTGGTTTCTTCTGTTATTTTACATATTTATAATAAAATAAAGAAATAGTGTGGATTGTAATGTTGTTATTCTTAAACCGGTGTCAGCATCAGTTTGCCGAATTTGGGTTGAATTTATTAGATTTTTAATTTTGGCTTAAATCTAAAACAAAATAGTGAATTTTCCTTTTCTTCGGATCCCAAATAAACTCCCAGCTATCAACAAGATTTATCCGTATTTTCTTTGCTTCTTCTTCAAATCGTTCTATTTCTGCAGAAATTTGCTTCGCCTGCTCAGGCACATTATATTTTTCAGCCATTTGATGGAGCCTTTGGTGGATTTCGCCAATTTCAGATCCGAATATGGTCAAATCTGTTATAGCAACAAATAGTTCGCCTTCAATTCTCACAAGTTTAATTTTAGGGGGAACCGGAAAACCCATTCGTCGTAGTTTTCTAAACATAACTAATTCGTGAAGTGCCTGCAAGGATTGAGTGAGTTTTTTTTCCCTAAGTTTGTGCGGATGGTACTTTTTTACACAAAGGCCAGTGCCACCGCCTTTGATGCGGATCAAGTCAAATACTTCGCCATGAGATCCCTTAGCATCAAAAACAAACCCTGTTATAGCGTCTGGAAGTCTTTTCTTTTCAGCAAGTTCAATATTAATTGTTTTAGGTTTTTTTGGAGATATTTTATTTCGCAAAGTTAAACTAGGGTATATGACTGCCTTCACGGAAAATGAATAGTTATTGTAATTAATTAACATACTAGTTTGACATTTCTACTCGGGTGTTGAAAAATGGATTACTGCATGGGCTCTATCACTAAGAAGCCCTGTTTGAGAGCTAAAAATTAGACCTTGCATCATCAGATCATTAGAGAAATCATCAAGTTCAGCAAAAGTGAAGGGTCCTGCAGATTTTACTTTCCCTAGTGTTATGATCGTAAAAAAGTCTCCGCCATTTTCAAGCATTAAGATGGATTTTTTAATCGAGGTTTGCAAATAGTCTTTTGATAATCGGAAGTCTTCACCTGCAAAATCAATTATTACATGGAATTTTTGTTTGTGCTTCATATTAATTCCGACTCCTATTCGCTCTTTATTTATTGCAGACTTATTTTCAGCAGCGATGCTGCGAGTAAGTGATATAGTGGTTATTTCCAATCGTTTTCCTAATTCGGGTCCAAGTATTTTTCGCAGGCTTGCTGAAAAATTTCCATTTCCCGCCCCTTTATCAAGTACTCTTACCTTGCCACTTGATTGGACGAGGTGTTTGTGTAACGCCTCTTCGATGTTTTTTGCGTGGGGGGAAAATTCAATGTCCCTGTCAAGACGATAATTAGTTTTGCGTGCGATTTCTGGGTTTCTATCTTTAGAACGCAACTCCCTCATAAATTTCGCAAACTCTTTTCTATCTTCAGGATTAGTAATAGGGCTTGTATGGTGTCTAGAAGTATTGGCCTGGGAAGGTTTTTCTGCAGCACCTCTGTACCATGAAGTAATAGCGCGCCACAATTTATGAAATGCCATTCATATCAAATAGATTTCCGAGCTTATTAATTTTAAGTTAAGGGTAAACCACTTATAATTAGAAGTAAACAACTCACCCGATTATTATTTTCCCTTCGCTGAATGTGAATTCGCCTTCGCGAAGTTTTACGAGTTTATTTGTCTGGCGGTTTTTGAATTGTACTGTGTCTTTTTTGTTGATTGATTCAACCAGCCCAATCCATTTGCCCTCTTTGCTATACACCGGAAGGCCAACAAGTAGTTTTGTGATCCTTTTGCGCAAATCAAGCATTTGCGATATCTTGTATACAATGAGCCCGAAAAAAAAGCTTGCAAGTGCGTTCAGTGCAAACCATGTAAGATCGGCATATGGTTTTCCGACAATTACCTGTCTTCCGGAGTCCAGTATGTACCAGAGTATTACAACAGCAGCTCCTGATAGGAAATATTTTCTCATTTGATACGCTTTTTTTAGTTGTATTGCATCTACGCTCTTTCCTGCAACAAAAGCAATTGATGAGAGGGCTAAAAAGAAGAGTAATTGTCCAACTGCTTCTGAGGCGCGAATAAATAAACTGCTCCCTTGCGCTTCAAATTCTGTGTATGCTGACCATACTCCGAAAATAAAGAGAAGTATTGTCATGAGATAGAATGGAAAGCTAACGCGCTGCAGCGAGAGGCTTCCTGTAACGCTTTTTACTGCCCCTGCAATTCCGTGTTCAAGTCCTGTTCCTTTTAGTACAAGGTATGCGCCAATAATAAAGAGCATTGTTCTGAAAAATAGTTCTTCTGCGTTCATGAATGCTAGTATTCCCCACAAAAGTATGATGACGCCGGGGACTAGGATAAATGTTCTTGAAAAATCCGGGTCCTGCAAAGCACGCTTTATTGTATAGTAGGTGCTCTCAACTTCTGAGGCTTGCGAAACTATTATGGTCTCTTTTGAAACAATCGGGGCTCTGCTTTGAAGTATTGGTATTACTTCATCATCCTCGGCTCCGTCAGTTACAAGTACAATTCCTGTTGCCGGGAATTTTTCAAGTACCATGTCAAGTTGCTGGGCAACTTTGCGGTCTGATTCAAAACCTGTTTTTCCAACCCCTGTTAGTACTGCAACTTCTGCGTTTGCGACCTGCTCTTTTACTTCCTCAAATTTTTTTACAGCGCCAAATATGCTGTTTGTATCAGAATCTGTTGGGTCAGCAAGGCCTAGGCGCGCTGCCGCTTTTATGCAGGCATCTTTTCCTATTATAGGCCCGGAAACCCCCGCTTTTTTGCCAAGGTCATTGTCGCGATCTACACATAAAACCAAAATATGGTCATTGTCCATTTTGCTGCACCCAAAAACAAACCTATTTAACCTATTTATATGTGTAATATGATAATTAAAGGTTTAGTGATCAATTTGAGCCACGATTCGCCAAATCCGGGTCATTCTCATGACCCAAAATCCTCCTCAAGGGGGCATGTTACAGGCCACGGGTTCAAAAAAACGCTTTTTGTAGTGCTTGCTTTTGCGCTAATTGTTGTGCTATTTCTCGTTTTACAAAACGCAGAGTTGATTATTAGTAACATTCTCTGGGTTGCTCTTGGGTTTGTAATAATCTATTTAATCGCAAATTATGATTTCATAATTTTTCTCAAAGATTACGAGCGCGCCGTAATATTCCAGTTCGGCAAGGTAAATAGGGTTGGAGGCCCCGGTTGGGCGGTATTATTCCCTCCGCTAGAAATCTACACTTATGTTGATTTGCGAACAAAAACAATTGATATTCCAAAGCAAGATGTTGTGACAAAGGATGGAATTGAAGTGCAGGTTGATGCTGCAATATATTTGAAGGTGAAAAAGGACAACGCGTCTGTAATAAACAGCGTAGTTGAAGTTGATGATTATGTAAAGGCTTCTGAAATTTTTGTAGTAGGTGTAATTAGGGCTGAGGCCGGAAAATTGGTTTTGAATGATCTTATTTCAAAAATAGAAGAACTTGACAAGAACATGAAAGATGAACTGGAGCATATTGCAACAAAGTGGGGGATTGAAGTTGAAGCTGCGGTGATACAGGATATCCAGATTCCGGATACAGTGCTCGAGGCAATGCATGAGCAAAAAGCTGCAATCCAAAAAAAGCTTGCAAGAATTGAGCAGGCGCAGGGGCACCAGGCAGAAATTGAAGCGGTAAAAGCAGCGGCTTCGCAGCTAAATGATACGGCGCTTTCCTATTATTATATAAAGGCACTAGAAAAACTTGGCGAAGGAAAGAGCACAAAAATTATTTTCCCAATGGAACTTACAAATTTGGCGAAGGCAATTACGGGTAATGCCGGCATGAGTAAGCAGGATATTGAAGGGCTTATGAAAAAATATGCTCCTCTTGTAAAATCAATTGCCGGCGAGAAGGATAAGAAGAAAAAAAATTAATTTTTGCAATTCACCGGTTTTCTTCCCTCATTTTATTGAACCTATAGCGAACAGAAGGGATATAGAGCGCTGCATAGAGGGCGCCGAATGCAATAATTCCTCCGATTGCAGTTTCCCAGTAGTTAAATATTGAAGAGGTTTCAATAAAAGCGCCGATAAAAAGTGTGAGGGTTGCTAGAAGCAAGAGTAGGATTGTATCAATTCCAATTATTCTAAGTTCGCGAGCTTTGAATTGTTTTTTTGAAATCGCAGCAGATATTATTCCTCCCACAATTGCAGCTATAAAGTATGCAAGTATTTCAGGTATCCCGTGTGGAAGATAACTTATTGCGCGTATTACTCCGGCTTCGATGCTTCTTGATGTTATTTCCATTCCGATAAATAGCCCGATTACTGAAGCGTTCCAGCCTAGTAAAAATATTGCCCCCGCGCCCCAGATAAAGGAGAAGAGTACGGCTAGTACCATCACCCACATATTGTTGTTGAAAATTAATTGGAAACAATTCTCAAAACTTTTTGTAGAAGGGTTAAAACATTCCTGCTCCCCGATTACTTTTCCTGTAATCCCTCCGTAGATTTTTTGCTGTTGGGAAAATATTGCGCCTTTTTCCGGAAGGGAGCAAAATATCCCTTCGCAGTTATTGTTATTTTCAGGGAGCGCAACGGCCCAGAATGCGTAGGTGAATATCATTCCGATAAATATCCAGCTATAGAGGTGGATGACTTCAAAGTGCGTTGCTATGAAAGCAAACGGCATATCGTCCTCATCAACTTCCTTTTCCTCCTCTTTCAAAAAGAGGGTGTGCATTATTGGCATGAATGCTGCTGCAACAAATGCAATGGCTAGAATTGAGGCGTTTTCAGGGAAGGTATGGTATGCAACAAACATTCCCGCGCTTGTTATTACAAATGCTATAAAGAATAAGGAAATTGGGTGTTTTTCGGCTCCCTGCAGTGACGGCAGGTCTTCTAGGACCATTTATAGGAGAAAAGCCATAGTGATTTAAAAGCATTTCTGGGCAGATTAATTAGTTGTTTAAGGATTTTTGGGGGCTATTTTTTGAGTAAGGATGACATTGTATTTCCAGGTAGTTTTCTTGGCTATGAAGAGGAGTTTGTGGCAGGGGCAAATGCTTATGAAAATGACGGCTCTCTTTTTTCAGATTCTATTGGGCAGCGAACACTTGATGAGCAAAAGCACGAGGCAAATGTTCAAAGATTTACAAATGATGTTAAGATTTTGGACAAGGATTGTGTCGTAATAGGTATTGTTAGTCTTGTAAAAATGCACTCAGTGCTGCTTGACATAAAGCAGGGGCAAAAAAACGGGCAGAAAAGGACAGTGCATGACCGCAATGGTTCTATTGCAGTATTTAATATCAGCCAGAGCTATGTAAAAAGCACCGATGAGATGTATAGGATTGGCGATATTGTAAAGGCAAGGGTTTTGGAAGTTACCCCTTACGGAATAGAGCTTGAGAGCAAAGCGCCTGAATTTGGAGTGATAAAGGCCTTTAGCGTAAAATCAAGGGCGCCGCTGCACTTAATTGATGGGAAGTTAAGGGATCCTCTAACCGGGGCAACTGAGGAGAGGAAGATTTCTAGCGATTATCTTTTGAGGTGAAAACAATGAAGCTTGAAGTTATAAAAAACGAAAAGGATTTTGCGGAGTTTAGGATGCAAGGGCAGCGTCACACTTTCCCAAACCTTCTAAAGCAAAAGCTTCTCGAAAATAAGGATGTGGAATTTGTTTCATATATACTTGATCATCCGACAGATGAGAGCGCGAGATTTGCGATAAAGACCTCGGGCAAATCACCTAAAAAAATTCTTGAGGATGCTACTAAGGAAATTGAAGAAGAGCTTGAGGATTTTGACAAGAAAGTGAAAAAAGCGCTCAAGTAAATAATTTCTTTTCTTTCAAAAAAAAGAAAATTTTGGGGAAAAGAAAAGTGTAAATTCTATTGCTTAGCTTTAAATCCTTTTTCTGTCTTCTAAGTTTCTATGTCTTTGCGTGAAAAATTGAAATGGCTCGATCCTTTTACATATGTTGATTTGTACGCAATGCCAATTCTAAACCCTTCTAAAAATAAGTGGGTAGGGGAAGCTGTCTATCTTGTTTTTGCATTTATTTTCGCTTTCATTTTATACAATTTTGTTTTCGCTTTTATTTTAGGGACAAGCACCCCGCTAGTGATAGTGTATTCAGGTTCAATGGAGCCTGTACTATACCGCGGGGATGTTGTAGTTCTAAATGCGCTTGGGGCGTATTCGCTAAAAGAGGTGCAGCTTAATTTTCCAATTAAAGATAAATTGCTCCTAGAGTACGCGCAGATTGGCTATATTCAATTACCAAATGGGCAAATACGTGCCGGCGGGGTTAGCATTTCGGGCAAAGAATATCTATTCGACCCAAATGGCCCGATTGTTGTGTACAATTCCTCTCTTCGTGGCCAGGACATAATCCACCGCGCTGTGCTTTTGCTAAACGCGCCTGATGGAAAGTATTTGATAACTTTTGGGGACAATAACAGCCGCATTGACCAGGACTGCAAGCTATTTGAAGCCGGAAGGGATTGCATTTCCCTCTACCCGCTAAAGGTTGAGGATGTGAAGGGTAAATATCTGATCCACATCCCTCTTATTGGCTATGTGAAGCTTTTGGTCTTTGATGATCTGCCTCGGCTTTTTGCGCGATAAATGGTTTTAAATGCTTAGCGGATTTCCATTAATTATCGAGAGTTTTGAATATTTCTTTGACAAAACCGGAATGTCTAAGGGTATTAAACGGGTCCTTGGGCATTTGGAATTTTTGCATGGTAGATCAAAACCCTCTGCTTTGGGTGTGTTGGATGGAATTAGTTTTTGAGGATGCAACGCTTTTCAAGCGCTACGTGGATGGGATTTCAGCTCTTGTTGATGAGGCGGAATTTCTGATAGATGAGAACGGACTCTCACTAAAGGCAACTGACCCTTCGCAGATTTCACTAATTGATTTTAATTTGCCAAAAAAAGCCTTCAAGCACTTCAATATAAGCGGCCCGACAAAAATCGGAGTTGATCTCAATTATTTTAACCAGGTGATTTCGCGAGCAAAATCAGGCGATTCGCTCTCGATTTCAATAGGAGAGGATAGTTCAAAACTCTCGCTCGGTTTTTCTGGAAATTCAAAAAGGACATTTCTAATTCCGCTTCTAGATCTAACAATTGCTGATCTTCCTTTGCCAAAAATAGAATTCGATTCACAGGTAGCTATACGCGCGGACGCTCTATCTGAGAGTTTTAAGGACGCTTCCTTAGTTTCAACCCATATTGTGCTCTCTGTTGAAAATGACTCTTTTGTTGTGAGGGCAAATTCGAGCAAAGGGAATTTGAACAATGTGTATTCAAGTAAGGACAAATCTGTTATTTCTCTAAAGGCAAATGATGAAACACGCGCAATGTTTCCTCTTGATTATTTGACGAGCATAATCAAGGCAACAGCATCTGACACTGAAGTATTAGTGAAGCTAAAATCAAATGCGCCGGTTGAGATTTCCTATAAAATCGGGGAAGGCAAATTTGATTTTTTCTTAGCGCCAAGAATCGAGACGGAGTAACCCGTTTTTTTAAGCCAAAAATTGGCATAAGGTTAAATTTTCCTAGGGCTATAATTGTGTTGGTGGTTTTATGCAATACACAGTAGTTTTGGTCAAAGACTCTTCCTCTAGTTGGTTTACGGCAGAAGTCCCGGCCTTGCCGGGGTGTGTTTCCCAAGGGAGAACAAAAGCAGAGGCACTTGAGAATGTGAAGGATGCAATTTCTGGCTATCTTGCAAGTCTAAAAAAGCACCCTGAGGAAAAATTCATGAAAAGCAAGGTTGAAATTGAAGCAGTAATCTTATGAAACTTCCAATTGTTTCTGGAAAGAAAATCATGAAAGCTTTGCAAAAAATAGGCTTTGAATTAGACCACCAGACCGGCAGCCACATGATAATGAGAGAATCAAAAGAACCTTTCCGCAGGGTTACGGTTCCAAATCACAAGGTTGTTGTTCCAGGCACGTTAGTGTCAATAATAAAAGAAACCGGGCTGACCAGGGGCGAATTCATAAAACTTTTATAGGCTAGATGCCAAATGTCAGGCAACCATTAATCTTCATTTGTTTTATGGGGCGAAGAATCGAGACGGAGTAAAATCAGTTAGTGGATTTTAGTTTTTCTCTAAATATTGTTTTGTAAATCTGTTTAAGGCATTCTAATTTCGCTTCTTGTATCAGGTTTTTTTTGGGACTCTTGCTTTTCTGCAGGGCTTCAAGCATTTTAAGGGGGTACTGGATTTCTTTAGATGCCCAAAACCTATCTGAAAAAGCAAACTTTATTTTGAGGTTTGCCAAAAAATTATTAGTATTTTTTGTCTTCAGCCACAAAGTATGTACTGTTTGTGCGGTTCGTTGCGCGTGCGCACGTACCTGCTCTTCATCATGAATTTTGCCTTTGGTATTTTTTTTCTCATTTTTTCTTTTTCCCCATCTTCCAGGCATATTTTAAATCCCTTTTTCCATTTCCAAAATTTTTTGCACCCTTCTCTTGTGCCTCTCTTCGCTTATTGGTTTTGCTTTCAGGAATGCTTCGAGTATTTTTTTTGCGCGAATGGCGGTGTATGTTCTTCCTCCCAAGCAGAGGATATTTGCATCATTGTGCTCGCGTGCTACTCTTGCAGTGTACTCATCAAATGGGTTGGCTGCTCTAATCCCGAGGATTTTATTTGCGGCAATGCACATGCCAATTCCTGTCCCGCAAACAAGTAGGCCAAAGCTCTTTTTGTCCTCTTTTACCTTGAGGGCAACTTTTTTGGCAAAATTTGGGTAATCAGCAACTGTTTCATCAAATACCCCGAGATCTATTGCTTCTATTCTTTTTTTCACAAGGGTTTTTTTGAGGGCTTCTTTTGTTTTATAGCCGGCATGGTCTGAACCTATGTAGAATTTCATAAAAGCAATGATAGGTCAAAAAGGGATTTAAAGGATATAGTGGCTCATTTTGTATTGAGTGCTATGATAGAGCTAAAGGATGTCTCATTTCTTAGGTCAAGTATAGATTCAATTTCCTCTTTTATCCCTGAGGGCAATTTCAGGTTCAATGAAAAGGGGATTCATTTTAGGGCAATTGACCCAAGCCAGGTTGTGCTTGTTGATTATTTTATCGATCGTTCCATTTTTGATTCGTATGAAATTGAGCCGGCATTTGTGGGGATAAACCTCTCAGAACTTAGTAAAATTTTTGCAAGGGCACTTGCAGAGGATCGCGTGCTAATAAATCTTTTTGAATCTGAATTGAAAATAAGTTTTAAGGGCGATTTAGAGAGATCATTTAAGCTTCCGCTAATAGATATTTCTGAAGGCGAATTGAAGATCCCGCAGACAAAATATGAGACATCGATTGAAATAAATTCAAAACTTTTGCGCGAGGTTTTGAAGGATGCATCCCTATTTAGTTCAAGTGTTGTTCTAAAAACAAAAGGTGATAAATTTTTAGTCGAATCAAAAGGAACTGCCGGGGCTCTTAATGTTAGTTCCGGGCAATCAAGAGGGGTTAAGGTAAAATCAAAAGATGATGTTGTTTCAAAATATTCTCTTACTTATTTGCAAAATATTGTAAAGGAAGCTAACCAGGACGCAACAGTTCTTCTAGAGTTAAAAACAGATTCTCCGATGAAGGTTAGTTTTCAGATTGGCAAGAGCAGAATAGAATTTTATCTAGCGCACATGCTGCTATAGTTGTTTTTGTGAAAGGTATGTTTGAAAAATATGAAGTTTCACAGCTCCAAGAGGCTCAGAAATACCCTTTTTTGCCATTTGTAAAAATAATGGTTTCAAAATCCGACCTCACTGTTGAAAATGTCCCTGCGGATGTTTTGATCAGATCAAAACAGGTGGTAGTGGCCTCATTTGAAGATAGGCCTTATAATTTTCCGGAAGGAGTTAGCTCGAGGGATATTCTTACAAATGAAATACTTGCTTTTCCTGTTTCAAAAATACTTGTTTCGATAATAAATAGAATGGAGCTCTACAGGCGTTTTTCACAGCTCTTCTCGCGCTCTGTTGAAAAATATTTAGAAAAAGAGAGTTCTAAAAAAATAAATGATATCGCTTCGGATTTTGGTCTTGCAGTGCAAATTTTCCCGGCAGGCTATGCTGTTGCTATTGGGTCTTATCTTCGTGCCGAATTAGATGATCCTTCAATAAAACTTGTGAACCAAAAAGTTGAGGGCGGAAATGTATTTCTTTCAAAAAGTGAATTCATTAAATTGCTCTCACTAATTGCCTCATCTGAAATCAGAAAATCTCTCCCTGTGCAAATTAAAGAAGTTCCGATCGCGCTCAGAGCTGAAGCTGAGGATATTGACAAGCAGTTCTCACTTGAAGTTAGAAAGAAATATTCAAAAACCGATTTTGGAAAAGTTTCCCCGGAATCCTTTCCCCCATGCATGGCAAAAATATATGGTGAACTAATTGCAGGGGTAAAGGTCACCCATTCCGCGCGATTTGCAATAGCGACATTTCTAAGTTCAATTGGAATGGAGAAGGAAAAGATCATTGACATGTATAGGGCAACACCTAATTTTAATGAAAAAATCACCCGCTACCAGGTTGATCGTATTGCGGCGGATAAGGGCGGCTACTCAGCCCCTGGGTGTGATAAGATGCGATCGTATAATTTGTGCGTTGCAGATTGTCCCGTAACCCATCCGGTGCAATTCTATTCACGTGAGGTTATGAGGGGAAAAAATGGGCAAATTCCACAAGCAGGCTCTGAATAGGTTTTTTGGGTAGGGTTTGTAATATTTTAGCAAATAGGGCTTTGGGTGGATTTTGTCACTTTTTTAGGCTAATTCTGAAGTGACTTTATTAATTGTTTTTTACTTCCCAATATTTATGGGGGAAGAGACTTATTTGCGCTCGCTGCTGCGCTCGTATTATGAGAAAGTGCAGGTAAATTCAGTTCCGGATATTGCTTTTCGCGAATTTGGGTATGGGGAATTTGGGCAGAAAATTTCCGCTCGCCACTTATCGTTTAAGTCAAATTCTGAACTCAATTCATTTTTGAGTGAGAGGGCGCCTTTTTATATTTCATATTCTAATGCGCGCTATGAACTACCGGCAGCGCGGCCAATGGAGAAAAAAAATCTTCTTGGGGCGGATTTGATTTATGAGTTTGATGCAGATGATATAAAGACCGATTGCAAACAAGTGCACGATAGTTGGGCGTGCAGATCGTGCCAAGCTTGCGGGAGGGGAAATATAAAAGAGTGTAGCAAATGCGGCTCTGGAACAGTTGTTGATGAGTGGATTTGTAGTGAATGCTTGAATGAGACAAAAAGGCAGACTAAAAATCTTCTTGCTGTTCTGCAGGACGATTTTGGTTTTTCTTCAGGGATTTTTGTGAACTTTTCAGGCAGCAAGGGTTTTCACACCCACGTGCGACCGCAATCAGTGCAATCCCTTTCAAAGAGCGCGCGCCTTGAACTTTTGGATTATATCACCGCAACAAATTTGAATTTGGAGGCAATGGGTTTTTCATTTCCGGCAAAAGGGCCAGGTAGATGCCCGCTAGCAGCGTCTGCTCGCGGATGGTCAAAAAAGCTTCTAGATTTATCAAAAGGGGCTCTTGAAGGTATGCAGGCTGATCATATTGCGGTTTTAGGGTCAATTAGTCTGCCTGCTGCCGAGAAGCTATTAAAAGAAAAGCACACCATCATTAATGGTATGCAGAGGGGGGTTTTGGGAGCGGCTAGCGGGGTGCGGGCGGATAAATTCTGGAAACCGTTTTTAACTTCGCTTGTTTTGGAGCAAAAGCTAGAGGTTGATAGGCAGACCTCGGTTGATATAAATAAAATAATCCGGGTGCCAAATACAATCCATGGTTCAACCGGGCTTGTTGCAAAGGAAATTTCGATTCCAGAACTTGCAGGGTTCGATCCATTCAAAGATGCTGTTGTATTTTCGCAAAATGAAGTTGCGCTGGCAAATGTTAACTCCCCAAAATTTTCACTTTCAGGCCAAGTCTTTGGCCCATTCAAAGGCGAGAGCGCATCATTGCCTGAATTTGCCGCATTTTATTTGCTTGCAAGGGGAAGCGCACGGATGGTGGGGAAGTGAATCTTTCATATGATGAAATCAGAAGGATCCATCGCCTTGAAAAGGATTCTTCAAAGCTTGTTGAAGTTGAGCAGCAATTCTACAATGACCTTCACGTGTTTTTGACAGCGGAAAAAGAGCAGTATTTGAATTCACTAAAAGATCTCTCTTCGACAAAATCACGTGATTTTGCAAACCTCAAAAAAATGGTTGAGGAGATTTTTGCAATGCGAGGCAAAAAGATTTTGGGCAGGGCGCTTATCGGTTCTCGCACGGGCGACTCTGATGAATCTCATATGGCAATGCAGGAAAAAAAACTCTACGTTGAATTAGTATCGCTTCTAAAAATGCACAACCATATTCTTGATGAAATCTTCGAATCGCAAGAATCCGAGAAGGATTTAAATACCCTTTCAGTGCAGATTCTTTCAGATATTCCGGGTTTTGTAGGGGCCGATATGAACGAGTATGGGCCTTTTGAAAAGGGGGTAGTTGCTGTTTTGCCGTTAAAAATTGCAAAGCTCCTTTTATCCCGCAAGCTTGTGGAGGTTAAATCATGACAACCAGTATAACAATTCCAGGGCCAAAGACAAAATTTTACAAAGTCAAGTGCCAGTGCGGAAATGAGCAGATAATTTTCAGTGCCCCTTCAACTAAAGTGCTATGCCTAGCATGCAGCACTCCTTTGGGGAAGAGTTCTTCTTCAAAGATAAAGCTTAGTGCAAAAGTGCTAAAGGAGTTCTAGTTGGTGTTGATCTTGACTCAAACTTTTCCAGAGCACGGCGAAATAGTAATTGGCAGGATTACAAAAGTGCTAGATTACGGCGTGTTCATGGAGCTTTTGGAATATGAAGGCAGCCAGGGGTTTGTGCACATTTCAAATGTTAGCTCTAGTTGGATAAAAAATATCAGGAATTTTGTAAAAGAAGGCCAGATCAGGGCCGGTAAAGTGATAAATGTTGACCAGGGCAAAAGGCAGGTTGATATTTCGCTAACCAAAGTCTCAGCGAATTTGCAGCGCACAAGAATTGAAGAGTACAAGCAATCAAAGCGCTCACAAAAACTCATTGAAATGCTCGCGCAAAAGGTTGATGAAAAACCGGAAATTGCCTGGCAAGAAGTAGCTGAACCCTTACTTGAAAAATACGATTCGTTATATGAAGCATTCCAAAAAATTCTTCTAAGTGGACAAGAGGCGGCGCCTAATATTTCTAAAAAGTGGATTTTGCCGCTAATAGAACTTGTGCAGGGCAATTTTGAGATGCCTCAAAAGAGCGTCAAAGGCAAAATATTTTTATCAATTCCCGGGCCAAACGGAGTTGAGGATTTGAAAAAATCACTTCTTGCAGGCGTGAAGAAAGGCTCAAAGAATGCAAATATTTTCTATGAAGGTTCCGGCAGGTATTCTATTAGCGCAACTTCAATTGATTATAAATCAGCTGAAAAAATCCTTCGCGATATTGCTGATGAGATAATAAATAGCGCAAAATCTTTTGGCGGAAGTGCCGAATTTGAAAAGGTGGAGATCTAAACTAAAGGTGTTTTTATGGAAAAAGAAAATGGAGACGCCGAAAAGAAGTTTTATAAAGCCTGTATTTACTGTAAGTCCTTTAATGTTAAGCCATATTCTGTTGATGAGGCTTTCAGTGCTGCTCCAAAATATCAATGTGAGGATTGCGGCAAAATAGGGATGCCAATTGAATTAGAAAAAAAGAAGTGATTTGATGGCTACACGAATACAATTCTCAAAAAAATTGAAATTAAAAAACGCTGTGCTTTTTACCGGACTTCCGGGAATTGGTTTAGTTGGAAAAATTGCGGTTGATTACCTTTTGCGACAATTCAAGGCAGAAAAGGTTGCGCAGATCCATTCTGATTTTTTTCCACCAAGCGTCCAGACCGAGAATGGGCTTTTGGACCTCATAAAAGATGAACTCTATTATTTTTCTTATGAAGGGGCGGATTATTTGTTCCTCTCAGGGCCGGTGCAGCCGGCGCTTGATTCAAAGTATGGGTCAATGCAGGAGCACTTTGAATTTGCAGGAACAATTGTTGGCACGCTAAAAGAAATTGGGCTAGTTGAAATATGCACCCTTGCAGGGATTAATATCGGGGAGGCAAGAATGCACTCTGAGCCGCGCGTAATTGTTGCTGCGACAAATAAAAAAAAGCTTGAAGAGTGGAAAAAGGCCGGAGCGTTTAGCGACAAACCTGTCGGGCTAATTAGCGGGGTTGCCGGGCTTTTACTTGGCCTTGGAAAAGAGCAGGGAATTGACGGGGCGTGCCTAATGGGAGAAACCAATGCGCGCCTGATTTACGGGGATCCGGGGGCATCTAAAAAAGTTATTGAACTTTTGATGAAAAAATACGGCTTTAAAGTGGACATGGCAAAAATGGACAGCGAAGCAAGAGAAATCGAAAAATCCTTTGCAGAACTCTCCAAGCAATTCGAGGATCAGGAAGATTCGCCCGGCAGCCTTAGTTACGTAAGGTGAATCGATTTTCAACTAAAGTTCAGATTGGGCTAAATAGGTAACTGCTAACCGAAAATTTTTCGCCTGTCTTGCTTTGGTGATTTGAGGGCTTTAGATGATTTTATAAAATACAGTGTAAAAACATGATTTTTTAAAGTGCCTTATTTTGATAATTTGGTAGTTGTAACAACGCTTCAAAAAAACAGTTAGCAGTTACTGCCAAGAAAAAGTATTAATAATTGGAAAGCACTTAACCAGCTATCATGTTTTCGAAAGGAGGCGTAGTTGCACTGGCCATACTTGCTGTGCTTCTCCTGGGCGGCTGCGCCCAAGCCCCAGGCGAACAATCGTCACAGGAGCAGCAAAAGGATGCGGGGGAAGATACCCGGTCTGAATCGGTGCCAAAAACTCAGTCAGTGCCAAAGGCAAGCGAGAGCGCGACAAAGATTTATCTGGGCCTGCTGCAGACGAGCCTGGAGGAAGCGGTAGTTGACGTGCAGCAACAGGGGGTCGTGATAGGCTTTAGGCAGGATCCTGATCTGAATGATGAGGCGCTTGTATACAGGGCTTTCGGGCTCTCAGCGGCATACGAACCTGACAAGGAAAAAACAACTGTGCTGATTTTCCTTCCGGATAGGAAAATAATCGAGGCCAGCGCAAGGAACTCTGACATTACCGCCCTTTCAAAAGGGCAATTGACCGACAGCGAATTCAAGGAGAGGGTGTATTGGGCAAGGTGAGGCTTGTTGCAGCTGCATTCGCACTGGCGTTGATTTTGCAATTGTCATTTGTGCTTGCCGGTGAAGATGCCAGGCCACAAGGATTGACTCCGGAAGAGTTCAGATCAGGCCTTAAGGAGTGCAAGGAATTCGAGGATTCAGTGTCTGGCCCGCTATGCTCATTCAAAGGCAGCGAGTTCGGCAACCCGAAAGGAATTGATGTCGGGGAAAAAAATGAGGAGTTTTTGGGGAAGTGGAGCATGTGTATGAAACTTTCAATCCTGGCAGAAGACCTTTATGCCGAGAAAAAAATATCCGAGGAGGAATACAACGAGGCGACAGGTCGGGGGGAAGATTACGATTTCGGGATACTCGGCGGCTTTAAATTCAGCCAGTGCTTTTACGCGAACTGCAAGCTTATAGTGAAGTACTATCTTGATTTAGCGAATGCAGAGACTGACCCGCAGAGGAAAGTGGAACTCTACGAGAAGGCGATAGAGAATTATTGGAAGTGCATGAAGACAGCGACAAGTGAACTTATACACTCGGGGGCATTTGACGCGCGGCTCGGGGCCCTCGGGGAGAATGATGACCAGCTCAATGCCGATGCGGCGGATGCGTACACAGGCCTTTGTGAAACCAAGATAAAGTTGATAAGGGAAAAAATTGCTGTGGAGACTGACCCGCAGAGGAAAATGGGGCTTTACGAAGAGTTGCAGGAGGAAATCCTGCGCTGCTTTTCAATAGGTCTTTCAGGCCTTGTTGACGGCGGTTCGCATTTTTACAGGCAATTCGACCTATCCGTTCCTTATGAGGGGGATGATGAAAACACCTTCCGCAACATTTATATCGACACGATGCGCAAGAAGTGTGAATTGAGGATAGCTGAGGCGCGCAGGAAAATCAGCGAGGCGCAAAATGATGTGGAAAGGGCACAGGCGGAAACGGAACTGGCGAACGCTTTCATCGAGTGCCGCAGGGAAGCAGAGGACTCTCTATTGATAGGGGACTATGATGAGTTTGATCCATTCAATTACACGCCGTTAAGCCAGGGAGAGTTGGACCTGATTAATGAGGCGATAAAGCCGCGGCCAAAGGATATGGCAGGCCCCTCGGCCGATGCGCAGGCAATAATAAACCTCGCGCCCGAAAGGTTCTCGGATAACGCCGGCGTTTATACCATCAGGAGAAGTGAAATAGATTATGCGAATCTGTTCGGCCCATTGCCAGGGCCTGATGACATTTCACCATTGCCGCCATTGTCTGTTTACGGCAAGGTAACATTTGATACAGGCCTGCAAAGCGCGCCTTCTCCTGGCGCGATAATTTCGATCGGCACTGGTACAATTGACAAGGCATTCGATGTTGCCACTGTGGCACTGCGCAATATTCCAAAGCTGCCTGTTGTGCCAAAAATAGATGTTTCTGCACAGGCAAGTGATGCGAATATAGGGGTAACATGCACTGAGGATTGGAGTTGCACCAATTGGAGCATTTGGGGAGACTGGAGCAGTTGCGGTGCCGAAGCGCAATTGAGGAGCCGCACGAGGAAATGCTCCGACAAGAACGCCTGTGGGACAATACTTGAAAAGCCGAAAATATCGGAAACAGAAAAGAAGGGATGCGGCACCTTGGATGCGCAGGTTTCCATACTGGTTGATGGGGCTCCTTCTGCAGGTTTTGTCCCCGACAAAAACAATCAGCTAAAAGTTGTTTCCGCCAAGACACTTGCCCTCCCAATATATTTTAGCCTTACTGCCCCAAGCGAACTTGGTTCAGTTGTGCCCGCAAACCCTATAATGGTCATTGGCGCCACAGCCACCGGTGCGGACGTGGTTTCCGGGACATCAATAGCCGCTGAGCTTGCATCTGCATTTGTGCTCTGCGCCCCGGTCAGCGAGCCCAAGGAATGCACTGCAGACCTGAGCGAAGAATTTAAGGGTTATATCTCAGAGCTGGAAACATCATCGGTGAAATTATATATAAATGACAGCATCGGCAAAACTACTACCTTAACTGCAGCTATCCTCAAAGGCAGCCAGTGCGCGGAGAACTGGTCCTGCGGTTCATGGGGCGTCTGGAGTTCTTGTAGCGGGGGAACGCAGAGCAGGACAAGGGCCTGCACGGACGCAAACAACTGCACCACAACAGCTTCAAGGCCCGCGCTTTCAGAATCCCAGTCATGTAGCGATACTGCGGTAAATTCCTGCACCGAGAACTGGGCATGTGGCGAGTACGGGGCATGGGGCGAGTGGGGCTCTTGCTCGGAAAGCGGTTCGCAGTCGCAAACAAGGACGCGTTCATGCACGGATGCAAACAATTGCGCAACAACAAATAACAAGCCGCAAATAAGCGAAACGCAGAACCAGTCCTGCACCTATACGCCGACAGAGCAAAAGCCCGAATACACTTCCCATTTGGGTACGCTTGGAAGCAATGTTGCTGACCTCAGTTACAATGGCGGGTCAGCGCAATTCAACACTTCAAACACGGGCGGCCAATACGGGTACAAGATTCTGAATATCCCGGCCGGGATCAAGGTAAAAATATGCGTTGTTGTAAGTTCCGGCGGCCCCATGGGGTACAATTCATATCCTCAGTACCATTACGGTTATGACTGGTCCGATGCCGCGTGGGAGGCCGCAAACCCGGGCTGCGTCACCGCCTTTAACAAGAATGCCTGGGCCAACGGCATGCTGCTCCATCTCGGTGACCCCTCAACCGCAAATGCGAGCGGAACAGTCAGTGTAACGCAGATACCAACTTGAAAAGCTCCATGAAAAATATTTTGTGGCCCAGATCTGGCTGGGTTTTTTTCTTTGTGTGCACTGGGGCTTAATCATTAATTAGGTTTTGTAAACTGTCCAAGCGTCTTCTGCCCGGAGATTTCTGAAATTCCCGCAATTTCGTTTTTGCGCTCTATCGCAACCCTTTCAAATTCTTCTTGGGTGTCGCAAATTATTGGTTTTCCAAACATCCCTCCGCCACCTGGGATATAGTGCACTAGCCCTTTTCTGAATGCAATTATTTTGCCACCAATTACTTTATCAGCTTCTAAAAGTTCGCTCTCGCTAGCATCTATTAGTACGTTTATTTCATTTCCGAATTTTTCTACAATATTTATCCACTTCCCCTGCACTGTTGCGGTTTGGGCACTCTTTGAGCCCACTGCTTGCTGTATTATTTCTGCTAGTGGTAGAAGATGCATGTAGGGTGGGCGAAATGAGGGGTGTTTTCCGGTAGGGAGATTTGCTAGCATTGCAATTCTGTCGCGAACTCCCCTTTTGATTGCTCCGTTGCATTTTATGCACTTCCATTTTAGGTCAAGTGATTGCTCTACGGAGTATTTTGTGTAGCAAATAGAGCAGGCGGTTGCGTGGTATTTTCCTTCTTTTGGGTTGAGGCCGACATTTAGTGTAATTAATTTTTCATTCCTTTGTTCGATTGCTTTTTTTAGGGATTTAAAATCCGGTTTTGCCATTTTGATGCGGTTAAATTCCCTTCCGATTTTATCCGGCCACGGGGAGTGCGCATCCGAACTTGTAAGAAAAGTGTAGTTGTGGTTTTCTGAAATAGTATCGGCTGAATTGGTGTCAGCTGAAAGCCCGAGCTCGATAAAATTGAGATGCTCATGCGCTGCCCCGTAGGCAGTTTTCAAAGAGTCAAAGAATGCATAAATTCCGGTATAGGGGGTAAAGGAGTGCGCGGGGCCAAATATTCCTCCCACATCAATTATTTTTTGTGCAAATTCTTCTGCTGAGAGTTTTAGTTTTGGCCTTCCGCACATGCTGCAATCAAGAACCCCTTTGCCTTCGACTTTTTGCCGAAGTTCTTGCGCGCTCTCAAGTGATGGGAGGTAGAAGAGGTGGTGGATTCTTTTGTTGTCTTCAATTTCGCCGCCTATTATAAAATTGCATTTGGATTGCAAGTCGCGGTATACTCCGTTGCTCTCTTCTTCTAAGTTGCGCTTTAGGTGCGTGAGCCATTCTTTGTGCAAAACATCCGCGCTCACTAAAACATTTAGGCCCTTTAGCCGTGATTGCTCGCTCATTACCGGGATTGTCATGTTCTTGCTAACGCCGCCAGCGTATGGCCCGTGCATTTGCAAATCAAGGTTATACTCTTTCAATTTTCCCACAGCTCCATTTTGTTTTTTTTAAATTAGGGATTTTGGTGTTTGAAGTGAATTTAACCTTAATTATATGCAGTCCAAATACTCAAAAACAATTTTGTAGCGACGACTAAAAGGCTCCCAAAAAAGGCCGTGACGACTGGGGCGTCTTTTAGAGGTCTTTTGATAAAGTCATGTAGGATTTGGGGCAGTTTTGTGCGGGTGGATTTTTGTAAAATTTGTCTGTGCTATTTGCGCGTTTTTGTGATTGGTGAATTTAATAAAGCGATCTACAGTATATACGACTTATATGGGTAGGTTCACTCCTGATCAGAAGAAGATCGCGGTAATGCTTTTGAGTTCTCCAAAAAGCGCAGATGAGTTGCACGCGCAGCTAAATATTCCATTCCATGCCCTAAACGAGGATCTAAAAAAGATGCTCAAAATGAAGCTCATTAAGCTAGATGGCTATCCCCAAAAGTACTCTTTGGTTGAAAATATTGTAAGCGCGGTCAAAAGAAGAAAAGAGATTGCAGAAAAAGACCCGTTTGATGTTAGGCTAAAGGCAGTTATTGAGGTAAAAGCAGTTGAGCAGAAGTTTCTTGCAAAGCAGATAAAAGAGATCGAGGATAAGCTTGCAAAGGAAAAAGTCTATACTATATATGATATATATAAGGCCCCCCCGATTGAGGACGCTGGCTATTATAGCTCCTATTTGGAGCTAAACCTTAGCGCAAAGGACTTTACTGCCCTTGTTAAGTTCATGTACTTTTATGGCCCAACTTCAGTTGAGGTGCTAAAACCGGCAAAAGTGGTACTTGCAATGGATGATTTGCAGGACGCTTTAATGGAGATGGCAGAGATGATCCAGTCCTATAATGAGGCAATGCTAAAATCCATGAAAAAGGACGAACTGGCAAAGTTTGCAAAAGACCTCTATAAGCCAAATGCGTAATTTTTAGACATTTGCCTAAAATAATAGGTGGGTTTTTAACTGCTTCTTGCTACTATAGCCTATAAAGGCTTAAAATAGTTGAAATATTATATATGAATATATATAATTCCGAAATGGGGCAAATGAAATAATAGGATTCGTCTATCCACGAATCTTACATCCTTTAAAGACTTAATTTTCAGCCTCTTTTTTTCGTAAAATAACGTAAAAAAGCGGTCGAAGCGAAACGTATTTAAATAAAGTGAGCGATGGAATATAAGAGCCTACAACCGGCTATGCCATAAGCATGGTTCGGCGTAGTACCTTTTATTGTGAGGTGAAGCAAACATGAAAGGATTTAATGTAAAGAAATTGGCTGCAATAGCTACAGGAGCAGCATTGCTAGGAACAGCAATTGCCCCGATAGTATCGGCAACCAATGTCGCAAAAGAAGACATATACAACAGTGATGGATCCCCAAAGGTTAACATCGTTGTTGGATCACAAGCAGCAGTGTCCGATGCAATTTGGGCAGGTAATCTTGCTGCAAAGATAGCTGAAAAAGCAGCTACTACAAAGACAGTAAGCGTTAGCGCAACAGGTGCCGGTGGCGATGTTGGCGCAGGGCTTGATTTGTCCGATTTGACAATCGACGTAACAGTCGGTGGGACAATCACTTTCGGAGCAGGTTCTAAGAAATATAATGTGAACTTAAACTCAGGAACCGGATCAGGAGATGCTGAAGTACTGACTGCTATGGATGGCGGCTCGGATACTAACGCATTAACCGATGCACAACTAACTCATTTATACAACAAGACTTTAGTGCACAAAGTCAATGAAGGAGATCAGTCTAACCAGAGCACGTCCCTTACAAACAAGGAACTTATAGGGTTAGATATTGATGCAAAGTTTGACACAGGTTCTAGTGTCAGAGACTTGGTTGCAAAGATCAGTTCAGGTGATTTTAGCTATAAAACCACAATCGGATCTTCAACAACAGGTGTTGATTTAGGAACAACCTCGTTCGTAGATGATAATGACGATAACGTCAAAATTATCTTCTTTGGTGAGGAGTATGAACTCAATACCGCTACATTGACAGGCAGCAAGAACCTAAAGCTTGTCAAGACTTCGGCAAAAGAGTCATATAATGAAGGCGAAACAGTTGAAGGCCTTGTAGGAGACAACGCTTATGAGGATGAGGAAGTGTCCGTAAAGGTTGTACAGATTGTACAAAGCGGTGCAGCTTCAACATCATACAGCGCGACTTTCGAACTATATGATTCAGAAGGCAATCTAATAGATACCCAGACAGTATCTTCAGGGACAAACTTGAGGACAACCTTCAAAGACGATAGCAGTAATGAAGCGTTGGCAAGCAATTTGTTCATCGATACAATCGCTGTTGGATCAACAACAGGTGTTGGGTACGTTGAAGTAACAAAAGGAACAGACACTATCGAGATTTTTGATAGTAAAATCTATCCTTATGACTCAACGGCAACAAGCGGTACAAAAGCTTACACAGCCTACATAACTGCAGGCACAAGCGATGCGAACTCCCTCTACTCAATTGAAGTAAGGAACAGCGCAGAGCAGTGGGCTTCAGTAGGTGGAGACTCATTTGACTTCGGTCCTCTCTATCCGACTTCATCAGCTCAATCCTTGACAGGGAAGACAGGCGCAACAGCAGAATTTTTGCAAAGTTTGCCTGACGGAACCCAGGGAAAAGGCTATGCGAATGTAGAGTTTGTCGGGTTTGAGGACAAAGAGGAAAAAACCCCAATAAACATTGGAAAGAACAACACCATTGTTCACAATTTGGGTGTTTCAATCAATTCCTCATCTAATGGAGGGATATCATTTAGGGCAGATAACGATGCTCTAAGATCAATTCCATTCTATGTGAAATTGACCGATTCAAATTCCGGAAGTACATTCAACTTTGAAGGAAAGGATGTATGGTACAGTATGAGATTCGGAACAACCGGAAAGGACACAGCAAACGACTACAATCTCACAATAAATACAGGGGATTATGTCAATGGAAGAATATGGACAATTACAGATCCTTCCACCGCAGAAGATGTAAATGTAAACCTTAGTATTGGTGGAATAGGTCCTGTTGGTCCAGGCGGTCCTGGAGCAGCAGTAACTCGCGGTCAGGCAACATTTGCCGCTGCAACCGATGTAAACCTCCATACGGGCGATAGCTTAACCGTTGACGGTGTAACATACAAGATAACGGACAACAACATCACGGGCGGTACCCAAATGGGCATTGCTGTTGATCAAGTTGTCGAATACAGGTTGAACAATGATACAGGAACTCAGTTGTACAACACTTCAGGAGACACAACAGACGCAACCTACGGGCTAATGGCTCTGACCCAAGACATAACATTCGATGGTAACCAGGTCACGTCAGGAAGTGGCGGAGTGCCGGTAACTTTCGGATTGTATACCCAAGAGTCCGCAAGGCCAGTGTATTATGCAGCAAAGTACAACTCTGCAACCGACAAGTTCTACCTCCTATTGGATGCGGACAAATTCGGTTCAGGTCAGAGTGACAAGATACAGAACAACCACGAAGTATGGTTCACCGGAACAACTCTTCCGGCAGACGATGGAACCTATACTGAAGGCGCGTTCTCGTTCGACACACTCGCAGGTTCAGGTTTAGGAGATGCAAACTCACAAATACAAAGGTTTGTAACTTCGGCAGGAACTGTTGTCTGGGCCTATGGTCACTATGTCCCTAAGGAGAGCGACTTCAACAATTCATCACAAAATGGAGGGTTGTTTAGCTCAAGTAACGCCTTTGCCGTTGCACATTTCAATGTGAATGATGCAGTGAGCAATGGTGACTTCAATGTCTACATTGACACAGTTACCGGAGGCAACATTGGTCCATTCGGTGGAACAACAAACCTTGCAAGCTATGCAAATGATGTAGCATACAGGGGCAATCCAAGTTTCAACCTAACTTCAGGAACACAGAGCGACTACCTCAAAGCAGGCTATACAGACGCTGCTACAAAGGCATGGCTGCTCGATGATGACGCCGGTGCAAAGTTCAGCGCCCCACAGGCAGCTGAAAAGATAAACATCGTTGTCTCAGGTGTTGAAATGACAAGGGATGTTGAAGGCGGAGAGACACTCACCTTGAAGGTTGGGGAGACAGGAACAACAAGTGCAGGTTCCAAGATCTCATTAACCAACCCTACAGGTGGATCATGTAACCTAACCGGGGACGCAGGCAGCGCAGTCTGCAGCGCAAATCCGGCAACGTACCAGGATCACGCCAATATCAACTCGCCACTGGTCTACCTTGACACAGATGCGCCAACCGGGACAAACATCATAGTCGGTGGTCACCTTGTCAACAGGCTTGCACAAGGCCTAGCTGACAGATTGACAGCTCCTGGCAACAAGGTTGCAGAAGTGGACACAGAATCCGGCGACATAGTGCTCGCAGGATACACGGCTGAAGATACAGGTTCGGCAGTACAAGAGTTAATTGATGATATAGATAGCTGGACGGCGTAAGCCTCCAGTTTTTCTTTTTCTTTTTTTTATTGAGTTCGTGCCGTAAGGAGAGTTAGTTTTGGTTCTTAGAAAATACGTTTGTTTTTTAATTTTTCTTTAGGGTAATGCGTTATGGACAAAAACCTCGACTTTTATCTCACTGCAATCCTTGCCCTTCTGATCGTGGTTGTGGGCGGGTTTGTTGCAATGAATTTGCAATTCTCAGATTACAAATACGCGACTTCAAGGCCGGGTGCAGATTTTGTTTCAAATGTTGATGAGCCTCCGGTTTTGCTAGATTCGATCAGGGGCTCTACACATTTTATTGTGTCCCCGCAGTTTGTGCAAAATGGGGCGCAGAATTCTTACATGGCCTCTTCGCTGACCCTCTTTAACACAGTGCTTTCCGCAAAGAGGAAGAACATTGTCGTAATTGGAAGGGTTGTTGATGAGAAGGGTGCTATTTTGGAGTGCCAGTCTAATTTTGGTGATTTCAAAACAAATGAGGCCATTTCAAAAGAGCTCTGTGAGCAAATGCTAGCAGATGCGACCAGTGTGAGGGTTTTTGTCGACCTTCCGTCCTCTTCGCTCTCTTCTAATAGGATTATACTTGAAAAGAATCTGGTAAGGGTCGAGCCGTCTTCATTTGACGGGGTGGCTGTTGCCTCATACACTCTTCTAGAGGCTCTCTATCCGGATACGCCTGCAATAATTGAATCGGTAAATAATCTTGTAAATAGCGCGAAGTGAGCACCAATTGGTTTTAATTCTGCGAGCAAGAGTTGATGTGTAGATGGGTCTTAAAATTCGTACAATTTTAATATTTCTTCTTCTGGTTGGGCTGATTTATTCACTTGTAAAAATCGTTTCAGTGTACTGGGTGATAGTGCTCTTCAACATCATTCTCATTTTCATAAACTGCGTTTTTCTTTTCGCATACCTTGAGTTCAAGCAAAAGAGTGAACCCAAAGTGAAAAAGTGGCCCAGTGTTTCTATAGTGGTACCCAACTATAATGGGCAGGCATATTTGCAAAAGTGCATCGAATCGGTAATGGCGCTAGAATACCCGCTCAAAAAAGAAATAATTGTTGTAGATGATGGTTCAACCGATTCTTCGCCAAAAATTCTCAAATCAATTAAAGGGATTAGAGTAGTATTAAAAAAGAAAAATGCGGGAAAAGCAGCTGCCCTAAATGACGGGATAAAAATTGCAAAAGGGGAACTTGTTGCAACAATTGATTCTGACACTTTTCCTCAAAAAGATGCCCTGGTCAAAATGTGCACATATTTTGAAAAAGATGTAGGGGCAGTTAGCGGGCTTGTCCGCGCATATAAACCTCGCGGTTTTATTGAAAAAATCCAGGAAGTTGAATATTTGATTTCATTTGGCTTTTTCCAAAGCGTTCTTGCTGATATGGATGGAATAATGGTAACTCCGGGGCCGATGAGTGTATTTAGAAAAGATGTTTTGAAAAAGATCGGCGGGTTTGATGAGAAAAACATCACTGAGGATATGGAGATTGCAATGCGCCTGCAGCACAACCACTACAAGATCGCTGCATGCCCGCAGGCAATAATTTATACAGTGGTTCCTTCGAAAGTGGGGGATTGGTTTAGGCAGAGGACTAGATGGTATAGGGGAAAATTTGTGAACAGCGTGAAGTATTTTGAGATGGTGCTAAACCCCAAGTTCGGGGAATTCGGGATGTTCAGTTTCCCTTTTTCGCTTGTAGCAGATGCGCTTGCAATACTTCTAATTGTTTTTACCTTGGTTGCAAATATTGACAGCGTTTTGCAATATTTTGCTTTTCTCTTCTCCTTTGCTTCAGTTGGCGGAGGTTTTGCAATTCCGCTAGCGCTAACACTTCATTCAAGCATTTATTTTTACTTCTTCACAATTGTGCTCTACTCTTTCCTTCTCTATGTAAGCCATGATTTTGTCAATGATAAGCTCTCGATCTGGAAACTGCCTGAAATTATTTTCTACATGTTCGTTTACGGGTTTTTCATTTCATTTGTTTATTTCACAAGCTTTTTTAAGGAAATCAATAGTAGTGATTACATATGGTGAGTAAATATATCAAGGCGCTAGCCCTTACTGCAGTTATTCTGGCGTTTGGTTTAGTTGCGATAAATTATCTTGATGATATGCGCGCAAAAAGTTTGGAGCGCATTGTAGATGAGGGGGCACTCGAACTGCAAGCTTCCCAGCAGCTCTTTTTATACGAATCCGTGTTTGGGGATGAGGATGTCTGCAGTATTATTTTGAAAAGGGTTGAATCGCAAAAGCTGCGTGCAAGTAAAGTTCTTTCAGAATTAGAAGCTGCAAATTCCGGGCGCCTTTTTCCTGGTGATAGCTCTTTGAAGAAAAAGTTTTTGCTGCAAAATGTAGAACTTTATTTGCTTGCGAATAAGGCCATTTTAGAGTGCGGGGATTCTAGCATTTATCCTGTTGTTTATTTTTACCCTGATGAGTATTATTGTGCAGATTGCGCTTCGCAGGCACTTGTTTTGGATTCTATTGTTTCCAAATGCCAAAGTGTTCGGGTCTTTGCATTTCCTACAGATCTAAATATTCCTGTAATTGAATTGCTAGAGGCAAAATATGGGGTTAAATCGGTTCCTACTGTGATTGCGGGCAATGAAAAGTTTGAGGGTGTAACCTCCCAAGCCACTCTTTCAAGTGTTGTAGGCTGTAGCTAAAAACCACTATTTTTTGACTTTTAGGCCTATTTTAATGCTATTTTTTAATATGATAAGGGCTTTTTTGCCTCTAAATAGGGCTTTTTTTATCAATTATGGCATTTATACCTAGGAATTAGCCATTTTTCATAAGCTCCCGCAGTACTGTGGTGGCGTAGTTGCCTTTATCGAGGGAAAAGCTTATTTTTTGCTTCAATTTCCCTTCACAAAATTCATCTGGGGAAATTTCAACTATTTTTAGATTCTGCGGGATAAGTGCTATTTTTTTTCGAGATCCTCTGCAGCTGAGTTCTGGAAAACTCTTCACTTTAAATTGCGCAAGTTCGATGCTCTCTTTTTCTAAAACTTCTTTTTCAATTTCTCCAGAAGTTGCGCTAGCTAGTGTACTATCAAATCCAAAAAGTGCTGCTGTAGCAATTCCATCTTCTAAAATATCCCCTTCTGTTTTTGTAACTCCAATGCCGCGCTCTATTCTTGTGTTGATTATTTGGTTGAATAGATAGCTCTGGTATGCGTGTGTGAACATGTAGGTTAGGTGGCGCGGAAGATTTTGGAACGCTCCTATGAAATCTTTTGGGAATTTGCACAAGTGGTGCAATATTGCGCGCTCGTATCTGAATTTTGTCGGGAACTCTTTTGTTGCCCTTGCAAAATCTTTTGTATCTGCTAGGTTTTTTCGCGCAATTGCAATTTCTTCCTCTTCGCCTTCTGAAGGGGAAGTGAGATAGAGCATTACTGCTTTTTCAAAATTTCCTAAAATGAATTCTTTTCCGACGCGATGGGTGATTTGGCGGATCCCTCCAAACCGTTGCTCCCCAAAGTAATTTGCAACTCCTTTTTGCATTTGCAAAAAGCACTGCTCCGTGGTTTTTTGCAGCTCATTTTCTGCAAGGGGGATTTCTCTTATAGTAATTTCAAATTCATTCCCCTGCAAGTTCCCTATTTCTATTTTTTCATCTTTCCATAAAGGGTCGTAGAGCGCAACGTATCTGCTCTTGAAATTTTTTAATCTTTCAACTTCCGGGTTCCAGATTGATATGCGCTGGGAGGTTATTGCGCGCTTATCTTTCATTCCGGCATATCCGATTCGCTTAGGGGACATATAGAGCGCGCGGGAAACTCTTCGCAGGGCTTCATTTGTATCTAGATTGAATTTTTCCATTGTAATATGTAAATATTGTCCGTCTTTTTTTGGGATTGAAAGTTCTTGCTCTTTTACTCCCTCCCATTCCCCGAATGCCCTATTTTGCAATTGGGTTCTATCTAGTGGAATTTCATGGACTAAAAAATCTGAAATCCTGCGCTTTATTACTCCTCCAATTCCTTTGGTGGTTGTAGTGTAGTGCAAAATGCCTGTCATAAAAATCAGTTTGCTTTTGGAATTAGATCTTATAGCGCAAGATTGCCCCGATTCCGCCAAACCCTTTGTAAAATTGCTCCCCTTCGGGTGTTTCTATTGAAATTATTTCAAGTTCAGCAGAGGTTTGTGAGGCCATCTCCTGCATGTAATCAATGTATTCCATTTCTTCGAGTACTTCAATTGCTTCATCTCCTTTAAATTGGCTCTGCGAAAACGTCCCGTCCTTGTCAACAATTATTCTCTCTTGTTCATTTGTTGTGTTTTTTACTTTGTACACAGGCCACTCTATTGCTTCACTTACAAGTAATTTGCTAACTTGTCCTAGCTCTAGCGCTTTCATTACTTCTTTTTCCCCGTAGGTTGCAAGCCCGTCTTTTGCAAGTTTTGTTAAAAATTCAGTAATGTTAGCTTTCTCTTTCATAAGGTCGGTGTCTTTTAGCACAGTGTCACTCTTTTGCACAAGCTCGCGGATTCCAGAGTCATCTGTGTAAGATGTATCAATGAGGGCGAGCACTTTCCCTTTTATGCGATGGTCTAGTAACTCTTTTTCTACAAAAAATTGTTTTGTCATTCCGGGGCCGCCGATAATTACGCCCTGCAATTTTTCGCCGTAGGGGACAAATGCCGCATTTGCTTTTTCGCTAATCCTTTTGTAAAATTCCTGCTCGGCTTCTTCTCGCAATCTCTCAAATCTCTGGCTGCTCTGTCCGCCGGCACGCATTTTTCCCGGTATTCCTGAGGTGAACCTTCCCAAAATTTCATATCTTTTTCCAACTAGTATTGCAGTTGTAGCTTCGCTCTTATCTATTGTAATTAATCCGTAAGCATTGCTTGGGCGTGCCATTTCTTTTAGAGGCTCTAGGTGGAACTCTGAATCACACCAGTACCTTTTTGTGCGGAGCTCTTTAATTGGCCTTATTGTAAAGAGGCGGATATCTGTTCTGCCTTCTGATTCTGAGACATTACCTGCAAAAACCACAAGCCCATTTTTTGGTATTTCAAAATCTATTTGTTTTAGAAAATTTATTATTTTTCGCAATGCGCCCTGCACATTTTTCCGGGTTTGGGGGCTTTTTATGTTAGAGCTCTGGCTGACCTCTTCTGATAGCTGTCCCATTACTGAGCTTCTATCAGTTGCACCCGGGATATATACACTGATTAATTCAGTGCCCCTGCCCCTGTATTGCTCTAGCTTTTTTAGCTTTTTTTTGAAGATTACTTCATCGCTCTGCGAGGATTCAATAGCTGCTGCCATAGTTATCACTAGGAAATTTATTTGAGAAATAGGTCAAACAAAATTTGAAACCATATTCTAATTGGGCATCTCACACCTTAAAATACTAATTATTGGCATTCAGAGGTAATACTCCACTTCCCGTAATCTGCTCTGACGTGTCCCAAATGCCTTCTGCCGTACTAAGGGTTTTTGAGCAACGGTTGAGTAATTATTAAATAGCCCCAAGGGCATATTTTGGTAGGTTTAAATGTTTGATATTTTCAACACAATCAATGATGAAATGGCAGCCGATGAGCACATGCGAAACCGCGCGCCGCAAAATTCTTCATTTTCAGATCTTTTTGTAGTTTCAATTGGTGGGAGCCTTTTTGTAAATGAAAATGGCCCTGATGTTGAAAAAATACGGCAAATTGCAGGGGCTATTAATTCATTGCACTCTGCGGGCAAGAGGTTTGTAGTAGTTGTTGGCGGAGGGAAAATAGCACGATCTTATGTAGAAGTTATGCGCTCTTTTACCCAGAATAATTTTGATCTGGACGGGATGGGGATTGCAATTACGCGCGCAAATGCAATGCTTCTTGCAAGCGCAATGCCGCATGGCCAGGTGCTAACAAAAATTGAAAAGGTAAAAGCTATTCTTGATAGCGGAAAGATTGCGGTTTTTGGCGGGCTCATGCCTTTTTTTACAACAGATTCAGTAGGCGCGCTTTTAGCAGAGCATCTTAACGCAACATTTGTTAACCTTACAAATGTTGATGGGATTTATGATTCAAACCCAAATGAATTCCCTTCTGCAAAAAGGTTTGATGAAATAGGCTATCGCAAACTAGTTTCACTTATTGTAGAATCCGGTTCAACCCCTGGGCAAAATGTTGTACTAGATCTTGCGTGCTGTCTTATTTTGCAGCGCAGTAAAATCCCCGCTGCAGTTCTTAGCGGAAATGATATAGCAAATTTTTCAAATTATATTAATGGCTCAAGCTTTGTGGGGACAACAATTCGTGATATTGAAAATGAGCAAATCAGTGCTCCGTTACCGGAGAGTGAAGAAGTTGAGGTTGAAAAAAAGAGAGCGCACAAAAAAAGAAAAACATCCAAAAAAAGCGGCGATTACAACGCGCCAAACCCATATCACATTGATTTTGGGCGCTGAAATTGATTTGAAATTATTCTCCCTATCAGATTAGCATCTGTAATTTCTACTTGGCCTTGTGGTGTATTTTCAAAAACTTTTCCTCGGGGAGTGAAATTAAACTTCCTATTTCTATAAATAATATTTCCTTGTATATTGATTTGCCGTTCTCCTAATTTTATTGTTTTCCATAAATTTGTACCAAGTATAAATTGTTCCACTTTGCCAAGTTTTTCTCCCTTCAACAGTTTTTCAACTATTTGTTGTTCTCTTTTTTTTCTTTCTACCCATTTCTGATTTGTCTGCTGCCTTCTCATCTCGCTAGGTTTGAGGCGTGGCCTTGGTTTACGTTTGGTAATCATTTTCAATTCCTTTTCAACGATTCCAATATTTTATGGTTAGCGTGTTGTTCTGCTGCTTCTCTTTTTATATTCCAGTGCCCTTCTAACCATTTCTTCCATTCTAGCTGGCACATTGTAATGCTTTCCTTCAAGTAGCAGAGCACGAGTGCCATCGGGTCGTTCTACAAATTTTTGCCGGTTAAGTTCTACTATAGTTGTGTGTATTGCCTGTCCTTTGAGGGGATTTCCAAATTTGTGGTGTCTTTTTGGTCCTGGCATTTTTCTCACTTCAGTGCAAAAATTCGTCCGGGTTCCATTCTTCCCATTGTTTTTCGCCAATAGCAATAAGGCACTCTGTGGGATTTAAAATTAACCTTTTCCAATTTTGGGCATCATCGAGTACTATTCTGTTGCATGCAGTGTTTACAAGGCAATCAACAGCAACCCCCATCATGTAGCTCTCATTTACAAGGTCCATTTCGAGTAAGTATGCTTTTTTTCCATGCCTTTCAATTGCTTCTTTTAGGGCAAGCGCTTTTTCTTTTTGCCTCTGCCCGGATTTTATGGAAACAATTATTCCAAAGCTTTTTGCTTCGCTTGCTTTTGCAATTGCCCCAAATCGCTGGCGCATGAATTTATCCCGCCTCTTTTCAGAAATTTCCTCAACTGTTCCGTGCAAAGGGTTTAGTACGATTACTGGTTTAGTTGTGCTAAATACGAGCCCTTGCGGGTGGAAATACCCGTCGCCAAAATATACGTTTGCTTCAATTGATGGTTGGATTGATTCAACCACGGTGTAGTTGCACCCTAGAACTTGTCCTTGTGTTGCTATTCTTCTTGACCCTTCCCCTATATGGGAATCGATCCCATTTTGGAAGAGGATTTTTTTTAGTTCTGGCAGTGCGTGCTGGTATTGCACGTTTGCAATTAGTGAAATTATTTTTATTTTGCGCGCTTCAAGTTCTTTTAGAAGGCGTTTTGCATTTTTTTCTATTTCTTCTTTTGAGAGATTGTAGTTGCAGGTGATGTATAGTATGTCCTTGTGGCGGTGTATTGGCCCGTGGCCGATATGTATTATTGTATCGGCATTGAGCGCTTGCATATCATTTAGAGGAAGATCGCAAGCGCCGTAGCAGGGATCCATTTTCACAAATACATTTTGGCAGCTAGTAGAAAGTTCATCAATTATCCAGGTGGTTTTATCCTTCAGCCCTTCCGGTATTTGCACTATGCATGTTTGGGATTTTCGTTCTGTGAGGAATTTTTTTGCCTCAGTTAAATCAACAATCAATTCAGACATAGGACACCGCTAGAGATTTATGTGATAGTTTGTATAAAAAGTGGAGATAAGATAGCAAAAGCAGTTTATTTCTTGGCTTCTTTCTTTTGCTCTTTTGCAGCTTCTGCAGGTTTCTTTTCCGTGCCGGCTGCCGGGGATGCTGCGCCTTCTTCTTTCTTCTCTTCTGTGCCTGCTGCAAGTGCTCCTTCTGCTGCCTTCGCTTTTGCCTCTTCTTCCTCTTTTATTAGGTCGCGAGTCTTCTTTGGTTTTGTTCCAATGCTCTGCACGTCCTTGTGGGTTTTTGTTATTACAGAACAGGGGAATCTTGAAATTGCCATCATCAGGCAATCTGCTGCCTTTTCTTTATCAGTATCAAATACAAGAACTGAAAATACTACCTGGCCGCTTCTAACTCTTGCTGCTCTTCCGATTGTTTTTCCAAAAGCATGGCTCATCCCTTTTTGTATTCTGTCGGCGTGGGCTCCTTGTGCTTGCTTGTTTTCACGAAGGATATGGTGTGGGTAAATTCTAAGTTTTAAAAAAAAGCCTTCCTTTCCAACCCTTTTTATGAGGGTTCTGTTAATCATTAGCCTTGCGCTCTCAAGTGCATTGTCCCTTATTTGAATTCCAAGTGGTCCGCATTCTGTAATAAGGTCAACTACTGTATCAAATGGTTTTGTGCCCTCTCCCATGTTCCACTGGCGTGTCTTAAGTCCCGGCACAGCTCCGATATAGTTACGGTTGTGCACATTGACAGCATGCCTTGTATAGGGGCGGTCTTTTGTCGTATTATAACAATGTCCAGGTCGTAAACCCATCTAAATCAGCTCTAAAAGCCAAAAAACAGCATAATTTGAGGCTGTATTTTACTCACATATACCTATTTGCAATCCTTTAAAAACCTAAGGTTCTCTTGCTATGCATAAGGATCGCCGCCGCGTGCTAGCATTGCAAGGTTATCGAATTGTTTTTTTAGGGCAACGCGCTGCTGCGGGTTAAATGAGGAAATGAGGGTTTTTGTAAGTTCGGGGGCTTTGCGCGGGTCATATTTCGGATCGCGTGTTTGCTCTCTCATTTCAGCTAGCCAGTTTGCATAATACCTTGTCATGTCCTGGAAGTTTCGCGCCTCGCCTCGTGCAAGCGCTCCGATAAAGAGCATTCTCAATTCAAATTTTTGCAACTCCGGGAACCTTTTTGCTTCCCTTAGTTGATTTCTAATTCTTGCAACCTTTCCTTCAAAATTTAACGCCTCTTGCAGTGTAACTTTTTCTTGATTCATTATTTTTTGTATTTCGGCAATAGCGCTTTGCCGTCCGCGCATTTCAATTTGTTCGCGAAGATCTCTTCCGCGAATTTCCCTCGCTCTTTCCGAATATCTAAATTGTGGATCTGTAATTTGTGGTGGTTTTTTTTCTCTAAGATAATTAAAATTTTGAAAAGGTCTTCTTACTTGCCCTCGTTGTCGTAAAAGCATCATGTTACGGCGAAGTCCATCAATTAAACCCATGAAGTAAAAACGCTTTTAGGGTTTATAACAGTAGCCTTTATATAGGGGTTCAATTCTTTACTACCTAACGATTTATCCCTGTAAAAGAGGTGAAAAAATGAGTCTTAATTTAAAAAAAGTAGGGCAGATGCTAGAGCGCATAGGCTTGAAGCTCGAAAGGGCGGCAAAACCCCGTAAAAAGAAATCCAAGAAGAAAAAATCCAGAAGGTAATTTTGTTTGCCGCTTCTTTTTGGAGCGGCATTGCTAATTTTAAAAAGTTGGAAAATATATTTTTGAATAAATTTTTTCAAAAGATTTATTTACTTGCACATAGTATTGTTCTCATGCCTTCTCAAAAAAGAAGACGTTTTCAAATAAGGCAGAGAAGAAAGAGGACTGCTAAATTTCAGACACGGCAAAAATTTGCAAGAGAGGCAGGCCGAGATCTTACTGCTATTGAAAACCAAAGGGTTGATTTGGCGATAAGAGGCGGTAGAGTTGGTAATTGGAAAAGGAGATTGGATGAAATAAATGATGATCATAATACTGATTTTAAAGTTGAAATAGCTAATCTTCAGAAACGTTTTCCTCATGGTGATGTCGAAGTTCTTAATGAAGCTTGCGGCCAGAGTTCATTTGCTTCAGAACTTTCAGGTCAAGAAATACGCATTACTAATTCAGATCTTTTCCCTCGATCTTCTCAGCCAAATTTTCACCAAGTATCAGTGCACGATCTTGTAGAACATTTTGGTAAAAACAGATTCCACTTGGTGGTTTCAACACGCGGTGGCGCTGATTGGGGCGGGGATGCTAGGAGTGCTGTTTCAAATATTTATGGTGTTTTAAAGCCCGGAGGAATAGCTTTCATAAGTTGGACTCTTTCTAACGATCATTTACTGGAAATTGCCACTAAGTTGGGGATTAGTTGTAGAGAAGCAGGTCGTGGAATAAAAATTTGGAAGTAAATTTAGTAGTGCGCCTTTTTATTTTAAAGTTGTTTTATATAATTCATGAAGTTTCGTTCAATGAAGAGTTCTGACATAAAAAAAGTGTTTTCTGTAGGGAAATCAGAGTTTGGGAAAGTTTCAGAGTACTCGTGGGATTGGAGCATTTCAAAAATAAGGCAGTTTTTACGCCCTTCTTTTGGGGTTGCAATTGTGTGCTCTGAAGGGAAGGAGATTTTAGGGTTTGCCCTTGCAGAGAAGAAATATTCTTCCCAAAAGCCTGCTGTTGCATGGCTAAATTATGTATTTGTAAAATCAGGCGCCCGACATAGGCATATCGGTTCAAAACTTGTTGAAGAAATAATTTTGAGGCTTAAAAAAGGCGGGAAAAAAGATTTGATTACAGATGTATATGCAAACAATAAGAGTTCGTTAAAATTTTTCAAATCCAATAACTTTGTGATAAGTGAGAAGTGGTTTATACTTTCAAGAAAGATTTGAAAAAATGAGCGGGGGAGAGTTTCTCTCCCAGGATTTGTTAGGTTTGTATTATTTTATTGCACTATTACAGTTCCTCTCATTTCAGGGTGTATTGCGCAGTGGTATGTGTATGTGCCTTTTTGCAAGAAGGCATGGGTGTATGTTTCACCTCTTGCAAGTGAATTGGACGCAAGTTCGTTTCCTGAATCAGACGTCACTGTATGCGGCTCGTTGTCCATATTGGTCCAGCGCACAGAGTCGCCCTGCCTTATTGTAACACTTGCTGGATTGAAGTCGTCTGAACCAAGAAGGCCTCCGTCTTCAATTCCTACTGTATGTGTTTGTGCCTGCGCGCAGCCGCTAACAACCACTGCAAGCCCTATGAGCGCCAAGATGCCGAATTCTTGAAGATTCCTCATTTTATCACCTTATACTACTTCGCCATTAAAGGTGTATAAATATTTGGGTTGGATATTTAGGTAAAGTAGTTCTGATTTATAAGCAGCAAAATCTTTAGTTGCGTTTATTCAATATCAATTTTTACCCACCCGCCAATATTGTCCGTATTAACTGCTGTGGCTAATTCTTCTTTTGGTACTATTTTGATTAACCTATATCTATTGGTGTATATAACATATTGCCCGGCTTTTCCATTCAATACTCCGCTTCTTTTAAGGTCTGACATTAATTGGTTTGGATTTCCTGGAATATTTCTTGCCCTTCTCGGTGTTACTAACCGAGTTTTTCCTTCTATAGTAGCACGGACAAGATTTTTCCTAACTTTTTTAGGTCCGCCTGGGAATTTTCTAACAATTCGTTTCATGTAATTCAGTACAGTAATGGATCTTGAAAATATAAAGGTTGCTTTTTGTCAATAACATTAGTGGGATAGGGCAAGAACTCTAGGCAAACTAGTTAATATTCACATTTAAAGATTTTGGGGGCTAGTTCTATTATATGAGAAAACTAAAGCTCCAAATGCAATTAACCGCAAATGGTTTTGTTGCAGGCCCAGCTGGAGAATTGGATTGGATGCTCTGGGATTGGGATGATGAACTAAAACAATATGTTACTGGGCTCACAGATTCTGTTGGTACAATTCTTCTTGGCAGGAAGATGACTGATGGGTTTGTGAATCACTGGGCAAATGTTGCTAGTAAACCGGATAATCCCGAATTTTCCTATGGCAAAAAATTTACGGATATGCCAAAGGTTGTCTTTACAAAAACTCTCGCACAATCAAAATGGCCAAACACTATAGTTGCAAACGGTAATCTGAATGATGAAGTTTTAAATCTAAAAAAACAAAAAGGAAAAGACCTCATGGTATATGGCGGAGCTGGATTTGTTTCAAGTTTAATAAAAGAAAATTTAATTGATGAGTATTATTTATTTGTAAATCCTGTGGCAATTAAAGAAGGGTTGACAATTTTTAGCAATATAACCAATAAATTCCAATTAAACCTAGTGGATGCAAAAAAGTTTAATTGCGGGATTGTGCTGCTCCGTTACAAGCCGGCAGAATGAATAAATTAAACTAAAATTAATTGGGTTTTTGATTATAATTTGGGGGAGGGGATAGCATCAGACTTGTGATTCCCATCTTGTAATTATATTCTTTCCCGCTTTTAGAATGCTATTCCAAGTAAACTCAGCAGTATCACTAGTGCAATCCCGGCAATTCCGCCAAAGACAACTATTAGAATGCTCCAGATGTTGATTGTTACATTGATGAACGGCAAAAAATTGAGTATTATAAGTATTGCTATCCCAATTGCGCTGTTTATCAAGAGCCAAACAATTGATTTGCCCATTTTAAGCGCGATAAAAATCAGCGCCAATACCAAAAGCACTGTAAGTGCAGGCCCTAGATATGGTATAGTTTCAATCATTTTTTCACATCTCCCGTGGATTAATTTCCTCTTTGCCAAGGCCTACTGTCTCGTGGTGGAAGTTTACTGAGTTAGCTGTTGCTTCTTCTTTTGAAATTTCAATCCAGAGTTTTGCTTTCACTTTCTCTTCTCCGGTTTCCCTTGAAACGTAGTGCGATATGCCTTGCATGTCGCGGTAAAAACCCGCAGCGCCGTAAGAAATTTCGTGTTCATCCATTCCATTCACCTTCTATCATCTGCCATTTGCTCAATCCATTGGCGCTCTTGCTGATTTTGTGGTTGCGCTAATGGCTGTGATTGTCCATTATACTGCCAGGCCTGTGGCCCCCATTGGAACTGTCCGCGTGACCCTGATTGCGAGTTCCAAAAATTAATGTTAAGTGGTCTGTTATTTAGGAAAAGGTATCCGCCAAGCAGTATTACTAATCCTGAAATTATAAGGTCAATTGGCTGGCTCTGGCGAGTTAGTGAGGAGATGAGTATTGCCGCTCCGCCAAGAAGTGTCACTATCCCTATTTGTCTTGATATCCAAGGGAAAAAAGATTGCTTTGTCTGAGTTACTATATAGTCTATCATGTTCTGTTCCTCCTTCCCGGCCAACGTTTAGATGGCCCTCTTTCAATTCTGTTTATGGTTTATGTAAAATTTCCTCTCATTTGCCTGCTGGCTTTGAAGTGATTGCCAAATAAATGCTAGCGGACAGAAGCAGAATAAATCCTATAAGGATAAATCCAAATCCGGCTGTTGCAATTAGTGATTCGGCCCATTTGGCTAAGCCAAGCCCGAACAATAGCGTCCCTGTAAAAAATACAGAGCCTAAAACTGCGGTTCTAATTATAACTGGCATTGCGCGGTTGATTCCATTTTCCACTCCGCCTGCAATAGTTAAGGAGAGGATTTCTTTGAGCGCGCCTGCTTGTAAGACCGCGCTCCCAAACCCTTTCATGAAATTTCCTATGATGGTGTTAAGGTTCATTTTATCACTTTTTTGAAATCAGTGACCCTAGCACGATTCCACCGACAAATGCTCCCAGCACGAATTCAAACGGATGCTCGCTTACCGCGTGTTCGATCATCGATTGTTTTTTTGATATGTATTTATGGGCTTCATTTATGTTAGAATCAAGATGCCTATGTGCCTCATGGATGCTCGAATTAATATTGTCCTCAAAATCCTTATCAAGGATTCTTCCTTCATTCATTTTTGCTGTCATTTTCAAACACCTCCGTGTTTTGATGTATTTTATTTATTTGGCCCGCGGCAGCTTATCTGCCTGTGGCGATATTTCTTCCCTGGCTTAATCTGTAGACTATTATAATCAATGCAATGACCAGAAGTATGTGGATTAAGTTTCCGCCAATTGAACCTATAAGTCCAAACGCCCACAGGATTACTAAAATCACTACTACTGTTAGAATTGTATCCATTTTTTTCACCTCAACTATTTTTTTTACTTTTTTTGGCAGGAAAAGGTTGGGCAACGTTGACCTTAACCCAAAATTCTTTTCTGCCCTATTTTAGCTGTCTGCGCCTTTGGGAGTAAGGGGGCACTATCCCGTTGCCAATTTTCTATTTTGCCCTGCCGCCAACTTTCACGGCATTTTGATCTACTAATATGTTTAGCATGATGCTCTCGCCCACGCCCTTCACATCCGATTTTGAGAACACTGCATCATTTTTGAGTATTCCGGTTCCAACAACGATTGCTGAAACATTGTTGGTGTGAGCTTCGGTCCTCACTTCCTTTACTGTCCCCACTTCTTTTCCGCTCGAGTCAAATACTTTGAGTCCCTTGTAATCTGATACCGGACTCATGTTGAGTACTGCTCCGTCTTCGGAGAGCGATGAGATGTATTTTTTCCCGATGAATGTGTCCATCCCGAAAAATCCGCGGTCGATTTCAATGCCGTCCAAATCCATTGTTTTGGGATCGAGTCTTATTTCCTGGATTGTGCCAATCTCTTTCCCGTTAGATGCGCGAACCTTTTTTCCTTTCAGTTCGTGGGCCTTGACACCCGAATCATACTCTTTGTTCATTTGTCTAATTTCCTGCATGATTTCACCTCGTGATAATGCTGGTCTGTTTTAACCACGGCAAAAAAATTCGATTTTGTATGGATGATATAGCCAAAAATTGGTTTCTCCATATCTTGTTTGTCGTTGTTGTCATACCTATTAGATACCTATCACCCTATAAGGTGATCGTACGATGTGGTAGTATAGGGGCTGTATTGATTTGGCAGAATATGGTTCTAAATGGCTTTAATGAAATTATTGGGCTTTAAGCGGAGGAATGAAAAATGGCAAAGAAAACACGCGGGACAAGAATGAGTCAGGCAAAAGGCCGCGCTGCCAAAAGAAAGGGCGGCAAGGGAAAAATCCGTTCAAGGGCAGTCGGAAAGAAGATAATGCGCACATAAAAACATCTGGAGATGCAACAAAAGATACTATCGAAAACCCGGGCACATTTCACCCTGTGCCTTATGGGTTTTGGTAGTTTGAGGATTTTTATTTTATGTTACGGAACAATCAAAACCAGCTCAAAGGCTACTTGTTTTGGGCTGTCATTCTCGGGCTTATTGCCCTTGCATCTTTTATCGTGCTCCCGTTCATGAGCGCAATTCTTTCAGCTTATCTTCTAGCGTACATGGCAAGGCCGCTTTTTCTCAAATTGATTCCGCGGTTTGGCCAAAACCTTGCAGGGGTCATCTGCGTATTTGTAGCAATCATTCTTGTAATAGTGCCGGCAGGTTTTGTTGTAATCCAAATAGTTAATGAGTCGGGTGATTTTATGAGCAAGCAAAATATCACCCACTATATCGGCCTGGTTGCAGATCACCCGCTTCTCAAGGGGTTTAATTTGAATTCTGCCACCTTGCAAACCCAGTTCAACCAGATCGTTGCAGACACCACCATTTCCACTTTATCGTCACTGCCGGCTATTGCTGTAGGACTTTTCATCACTCTTATTGGAATGTATTACATACTCTGCAGTTGGGTAATTTTATCAGATCAGCTAAAAAAACACATTCCTTTCAAGAACAAGGAACGCATTGTCCGCGAGCTTGATAAAACCGCGAAGGCAATTTTATATGTAACACTTGCAATGGCAGTCATGGAATTTGTTATTTCATATATCGGTTTCACAATTTCAGGGGTGGAAGCGAGCCTTATTATGGCTGCAGTCATTTTTGTGTTCGCCTTCATCCCGAGCATTGGGCCAATTCTTGTCTGGGCGCCACTTACAATTTATTATATTGCAAACCAGCAATATCAAATCGCCGCCGGGGTTATAATTACCGGGCTCATCCTAACCGTAGTAATTGAGCAGATCCTTTATGCCAAATGGATCGGGGATCGCACGCGCATCCATCCTTTTGTGATGGTGTTAGGGGTCATTGGAGGAATAACTGTATTCGGAATTTTCGGGTTCATATTCGGGCCGCTTATACTTGCAAGCGCAATGGGTGTAGTAAAAGGCGCTATGGAGCAGGATGAATTGAGCACCGGGCCCGTTGCCCAACAATTAAGTAATAATGTGTAAGAAACTAATTAGGTGAATCCAAATGCCAAAACTTCCAAATTATACTGATGAGGAAATTTTACTTGCATTGATATGGTCAATTCCGGTAAAGATGACTAAGGGGCAGATTGGCAGACTTTTGGGGGTCAAATCTGCAGGGCAGAAGCACTGGCGTGAGCGTTTGCAGCGGCTTGGCGAAAAGAACCTGCTCTCTATTGAAAAGCTCGATACGGGGGATTTGTTCTTCGGTTCGCCCATTCTAAAATATTATCTTGCTGAAAAAAATCTTGAAGCTATTTGGCGACAATATTTCATCAACCACGATGAACGCCACGCCCTTGTCAATGATCCGTTTCTCACGCCATTTTCGGCAGGAATCTGGAACGTAACAAGTTCACCTGAATTTTCCAAGCTTGTCGGTTCAAATTTCAACTATCATTTCCTTTCTGCCAAGAATGCTGCAAACCCGGCTAAGCCATCCGAGAGAATCGCTTCACTTAGCAAGGAAAAAATTTGGAAAACAATGGATGCCGTGCTCTCAATCTGCTGGAAAACTGAAGCTTACCGAAGAAAACCTGCGCTTATGGACACGCTAAATACAGACCAGAAAAAAATTTACAAAACCATAACTTTGCTCTACGAAGCGCAAATCAAGGCGCGCCCTGCTGAATACAAAAAGTTTACTGCCCTTTTCGAGAAGAACTTCAAATACTATCTATAGCTGAAAATGCATCTCAGAATCTGTGGCTAATCCGAATTAGTAGAGCTGGGAGAGGGCTTGGAGCCTGCAGTACTACTCTCCAACAAGTAGTGTGGTTTGTTTTTCGTAACTATAATACCCATTCTTCTTAATATTTTTAACGTGAAACTTCCAGAAAAAAGCATTTAGCGGTTAGATTTCTAACCGGACGAACACCAAACGGTTTCAGTTCAGCGAGCCGGGGCAGCTGCGGGGTTTTCATTTACCGACAAGATTAGTGTGTGTTTTCCTTATTGAATATTTTGTAGATAGTTATTGTAACTTCTTTGGGCGGGTAAGACAACATACTCAATATTTTGATTGTCCTACAGGTTCACTATTTTTTTACATCATAATTTTTTTCTTTGCATTCAAATCTAAATTAAATCAAACTATAATAAGCTTAAAATCCCCTTTCACCTCCAGTGGACTCGTTTTTTCCTACCAACTTTTTTGTTTTATTGTGGTATATCCGCAGGTTGTTCGTTCCAGGCGAAGTGCGTAGTCGACATTTTCGGTTATGTCTTCGTGGGCGATGATGAATATTTGGCTGAAATCTTTTTTGAGTGCATTTAGGATGGTGAATATCCCTTTTTGCCGGGCTTGGTCGCTGCTGGAAATACATTCATCCATGAATAGGCTGGTAGTCGTTTCGTTGTTTTGTTTGGCAGTGAGTATGCTTTGGGCGAAGGCTATTCGGAGTGCTATGAGGAATTGGTCTTGGGTTCCGCCACTGAATAGGTCTCGTGGTTTGGATTGGTTGGTTTCGGTGGCATAAGCTTCGAAGGTGAAGTCTTCTTTGATGTTGAGTCGGAAGTAGCGGTTGTCGGTGAGGGTTGGAAGTAGGTTTTCAATGGTCATTTGGGCACGGGGGATGACTTGGGCACGTAGTTCGTGACTGGTTTCTTTTAGGGTGGTTCTCAATAGTTCGAGAACTTCAATTTCCTGTTGTGTTTCAGTTAAATTTTTATTGGTCTGTTGGATTTTTTCGGGGAGTTTTTTATAATCGTCGCTTTCGAGGTCTTGTATCGTTTTTTCCAATAGCTTTTCGTTTGCGTGTAAATCCTTTGCAATTTGGTTGTAGTTTTCTTCAACACCATCAAGTTCTTTTTTTGTTTGTTTGAGATTTTGTTCGCTTAACTTGCTTTCGTCAGTTCCTTTCGGTTTTTTTGATTCCAGGTCTTTCATTGTTGTTTCATGGTTTTGGATTGTTTGCATCAAATGTTCTTTGGGCGTTTTTTTGAGTTTTTTCTGTATGGCGGTGATTTCGACCAGTTTTTTTTCTTTTTCGGATTTTTTGCTTTTTATGAGTTGGGCGAGACTATCAAAACTATTGACGTCAAATTCATGGTTCAATCTTTCGTTGATTTGATTTATTCTTTTGTTTATTTGAACGGGGTCGTTGATGTTTTCTTTAGTAAGTTTTGATTGTATTTTTGTTTTGATATCGGTTATTTTTTCTTCTTTTTCTTTCAACTGTGCGGTTTTGGTCATCCATTGTTGTTGGATAGTTGTAATTTTTTCGTATTCCCCGTATTTTTTCCATTGCCAATATGCCGGAATCAGCAGAATGGCTCCAAGGAAAAATAGTGGATTAATGGTTAATCCTAGAACGATACCTACTATTGGGATGATGGCAAGGAGACCTACTAGCAGGAGGGTTTTTTGCTTGCGCGCAGATAGGTCGGTTGAATAGTTAAGCTTTTGTTCTTCTGTAGTGGTTGCATGAATCTCTTGTTCCAGTTTTATTTTGTCATTCTGTTCTGTGTCTAAGGTGTTATTGAGTTGATTTAATGATTCTTCAAGTTTTGTCAGAGCCTTGTATTCGGTTTCGTTTTGCTCTTGGAAGATTGTATTCTTGCCAATGGTTTCAGTAAGTTGCCCGATTTCAAGGTTTGTTTTATGTATTTGTTGTTCGTTTTCCTCGAATATTTGGAGTTTTTCTTTTGCATCCTTGAACATTTGCTCTTGAGCCTGTTTGTTCTTGGACCAGTCTAACTGGTCAAATTCCTCTTTTAGTTTGTTTTTCTTTTTTTTGGCGGCATCTACATCTTGAGCCAATTTTTTTATGTTTTGTTCGTACTGCTTGTCGTCTTCGAGCAATTTGTTGTGGCGGCTTTGTTTTTCTGTCAGGATTTCATATTCTCGTTTGAATTTATCCAAATTGATTTCTAATTGTTTTTTGTCTTCTTTGATAGCCTTCTCGGCATTGCCAAATTCTTCTATCCCTATAATTTTGTTGATAAGTTGTTCCCTGTCGTTTTTGGCCAGGTCTCTGAGTGAGTCCAACTCTTTTTGTTTGATGTAGACTAATTTTGTGAACGAGTTGTAGTCAAGGCCGGTAATTTGAAGTATTTGATTTTCGATTTCCTTCAAGTTTTTTTCTAGGATTTCCTTTTTTCCGTCAATCATTGAGTACAAGACGGCATTGTGGCCGTTTTGGGAGAATTCACGTTCGATGCGGAATAACTGGTTGTTGACTTCGAATTCTAGTCCGATTGTGCACTTTTTTTTAGTCCAAGTGATGATTTCTTCCTTATTTTTTGTTGTTCCTCGAATTCCGTATAATGCGATTGGGATACTCTCTAATAGAGTTGATTTTCCGGTTTCGTTGTTGCCAAATATGCCAATTTTTCCTTTTGTGGGGAAGTCGAGGGATATTTTTTCGCCGATTATTCCTAATCCGGAAATTTCCAAATTTCGTATAATCATTTGGATTCACCCAAATAGGTTCGTGCTTTGGTGAGAACTTTTTCATACATCAATTTTGTTTCTGGAGACACGTTATTCATTTTTTTTTCTACATAGTCGACTACAGCTTGAAATGGCGAAATGATTTGGTATTTGGCAAAAATTTTTCCGTATCTGGCGTGCTCCATTTGGGTTCGATCAAAGGCGTAGGCAAAAAAGCATGCATCGGCAGCCAGAATGAGTTTCCTCATGTCAAGATTTGTATATTGTTCTTCTGTGATAGTTCCAGTCAAATTTATCCACGCAATGGCTTTAGGATTACGATTTTTTTCCAAAAATAAAGTGATTTCGTTGGTCACATCTTTGATTTCAGGCTTAATTTCAAATTGCAATAATTTCGTGGGGCGGATTTCGATTGCAACAAATCTAGCCTTGCATGAATCTCCTATTTCGGCAAAAATGAATCCCTTCTCTTTCCCAGATTCGTCTTTTTCAAGTATTTCTAGCCCGCCAGGAACCCCCACAACTGCGCCGTTTGACGCTTGAATAATTATAGGGGTGTGAATGTGCCCTAAGGCTAAATAAGTCAGGTTTTTAGGTAGCAGTGATTCAAAAATCGGGTGTTGTTGCATTTGATATGGCAATTCGTTCAATGGACGGGGCTTTCCTTTTACATAGGCTCCATGCAATAACAAGATGTGTTTGCCTTTGTCTAGTTTTAAGTTGGTATTTACCAGGGGAGAACTAAACTCATTCATTGGGTCATATGATTTTCCGTGAATTGTAATTTCGGTTCCTCGTATGTTTGTTTTAAGTGACTCTATTTTTTCTCGATTATCAAAAACGTGGCAAAATCCGGCCGCTGAAACTTCACCTAACGCAGTTTCATCCCGTAACTGGGACTTGGGGATGTCATGGTTTCCAGCAATTGCAAAACATTGAATTTTTGCATCATAAAGCCTCTTCATTTCTCTAATGAAAAAAACACGGGTTTCGTTCGTTGGATTTACTCTATCAAAAATATCGCCTCCCAATAAAAATAAGTCAGCCTTGTTCTTAATTGCAAAATCGACAACTTTTGAAAATGCAAATTTCAAATCACGTGCTCGCTGAAGGCCCTGCGAAAATCTTGTAAAATTGAAAAATCGGCCCAAATGCACATCTGACGTATGAACAATTCGAATAGGTTGCGACATACTGTCAAAACTATGCTCTAAAACATTATTATTCCTCACCTCCAGCTACTCGTTTTTTCCTAAAAAAGCCTCGGTCTTCGTGCGTTTAAACCCTCCCCCCTCTTGATGCGCGGGGGAGGGGTTGAGGGATTTAATACGCCCAGAAGCCCGCAAACCGGCTTTTTTTGTTAGGAAAAAACTCGTTTTCCGCTGGAGGTGATTGAAAATGAGTTATTCAGATACAAAGGTTTCGCAAAGGGGCAACCCTTTCGACAATGACTTGTCACTGCAAAAATTACTTGCAGCCATGAAAAGGAGGGATTCGCAATGAATCCTCTTCAAAACCTTGAAAAAATGACGGAAGAATACATCCGTCAGCTCGCAGAAGAGACTGATGAGTTCCGCAAGAGTGCGGCGTTCCGTGAATACCTTGATACTATGGCACGATTCTGGCAATATTCCTATCGCAATCAGTTGCTCATACACGTGCAAAAACCCCACGCTTCGCGCGTTGCCGGCTTCCGTAAGTGGAATGATCTCGGGCGCCACATAAAAGCAGGATCAAAAGCCATCAAAATACTCGCACCCTACCAAAAAAAGGTCAAAGAAAAAGACCTTGCAACAGGCGAAGAAAAAGAAGTCACCAGAACCTACTTCTGGCCTGTCAACGTCTTTGACATCTCACAAACTGATGGTAAAGAACTGCCAAAAATCGACATTGAGATACAGGGTGACGACCACAAACCGTTACTGGATAAGCTCCTCGACTTCTGCAAAACCCACAATATCACAGTTGAGTTCAAAGACCTCGGCATAAACGGCCTCTATGGCTACTCACAAGGCGGAAAAATAGCAATAGATTCCAATCAGAGCGTCAATACGCAAGTAAATACTTTGATTCATGAGATTGCGCATGAATTAACACACTACTCTGAAGAGGGCAAAAAGTTTTCCAAACAAGAGAAGGAAATACAAGCCGAGGCTACGACTTACACAGTCACGAAAGCACTTGAACTGGATAACAAATCCCCAAAATACCTTGCGCTCTACACCGCAGACAAGGATAAAATTCTTGAAAGCCTTGAAGTAATTTCTAGCACCGCTAGACAACTACTTGAATACGTCATTACAGGGGCTGTTGTTAATGAAGCCGGAGGATTTTTAAATAATTTTTAGTGTTGTATTATCAATGGTCCTCTGTCCTTGTTGCGATTCTACTTCGTTCAATTTTACGAAAAGTGAAGGGTTGGCTCAAATTAGTCATTGGAAAGATGAGTATAGTTATTCTGTGGTGGAAGATTTTAGATTTAACCGTGTTTTGAGACAAATATCAGATGTTGGCATTAAAGAATTAGAAGATTTTTATCATTTTGTTCTTTGGCAACACGACAAATATTTGAGAAGTTCAAGATTTAAAAAATCTACTATAAAAAATTCGCATAAAATTGTAAATCAAACAAGAGATTGGTTAATTAATAAAATTAAAGAACGACCAAGAATGGGTGCCAAATATCATGAAGAAAACAACTCAAAAATAATTGCGCCGCATGATTTAGTATATGAGAAAGATACCCTATATTTTCGATGTAATAAATGCAGTCAACGTCGCACTTCAAAAAAACAATTTGATATACTTGAATGTAGGCAATAATTTAAATCGACAGAAAGTAGTCTTCAAATCGCTCGACAACAACCCAAAAAGCCCAAACTACCTAGCACTCTACAAAGCCGACAAAGTCAAAATAATGGAGAACATGGCAACAATCGCCAACACGGTGAAACAAATACTGAACTATGCAAATGAAAACGGGTGAGATTCTGAAAAATTTACAATACTTTCAAGTACATTACCATGGAGTAAATAAACTTACTGCCCAAGGTGGTAACGTTTGAAATAAGCCGCCTGTAGGCATGGGGACAATTGCCAACGGATAAAAAATTGCCTTATCTTTAACTAAACTGAAAATTTTTGATTTGCCGCCATTTTTTTCTAACTCACGTCGAAAGAAAGGAGCAATATAGTCAGCCAATCTGACAAGAGGATATTGACTAGTTCGTGCTTGTTGATAATCACATGATTTAAAACCACAATTCTTTGCGTGCTTAGTTATTTCTTTATGGTTTTGTACCCAAGCTCGACCTGAAAAATCATTATCGACCCTTACTTCTGCATCTCCTTTGAATCCTAATTTGCTCCATAAATCAACCACTAGCCATGTATGCAATGAATACATTTTAACTGTTGCCTTGGACTGATAATTTGGCGGGCTATCTGCAAGTGAATATTTTTTGGCTTGAAGTGGCATCGCAATTTTCTTCGATATTGCACTTTTATCAAGAAATAAAATATGGAAACGAAAATCTTTAGTTAAAAGATGTTTTAATAATTTTACCCAGTCTCCATCTTCATAAATATCAGCACCTTTTTTATCTCCAAATTTTTCCAAGATTTTCTTCTCTGCCGAATAAGCAACTTTTAAATCTGTACAAGAAACCCCCGCAACTACAAAGAATTTATTGTGAATTACAAAGTTTGGTCTTTTGGAGCCGTCTATCCCTAAAAATATTTTAGATGGGGGCATTTAACCACTTATCCAAATCATCAAAACACCAATGCCTTTTGCTTTTGCTCTATTGTCTCTTTAATATTATCGTATTCTTGTTTAGAAAGTTCTAAAAGGTTTGGCGAGCCACCAGAAGATTTTTGGATTAAAATCTTGCTTTCCAACGGTTTTGCAATTAACCCACCCAGCGCCAGTGCAATCTGATTTAGCTTAACTTGAAATGAGTAAGCTTTCTTCCAACCATTGAATTCATTATTTGGCAATGCACTTACCTCAAAAACACCGAAAACCAAGCCTTGCCCAAAGTAGACTATTCTGTCGCCAACCGAAATTTTATTTCGTTCTGACTCTACCTGAAACCCGCAATACTCTTTCGTCGCCTTGAAAGATTCCCATGAATGATTAACTAGCCAAAACTTCATAATACCACCAATTAATTACCAACTATTTTTAATTGGCCATTCATCAACATAGGAAGAAGCCAATCTCGCAATTCTGAAAGATTTTGGTTTTCCAATTCTATTGTGTTTTGCTTTTCAAATGTTGGATGCATTGTTTTGTGATATAAATTCAAGATTTCTTTTTTAGGTTTAATTACTTTTAGAGAAAATAAGTCATCTTTAGTTATTGAACCAAACGTTGTTCCGTTGACATTACGCCGGTCGAAAATTTGTTTAAGATTTGTCATTACTCCAAATAAATATGCTGGGCAACTATCTTTGCTATTTAATGCAGCAAGCCCACGACCAATACAGCAATCATTATTTGTAATGTTTAATAAGCCTACAGGGGCTCGAACACTTAATAGAATGTCGCCCTTTTTAGCAAAACGTGAAGATTGTGTTGTATACTGGCGAATTGTGGGAAAACGATTACCAAAATCTGTACACCCCTGAAAAAATATCGTTCCATTACCTTTTTCATTATATGATTCGCCAGGTGGTGATTGCCCCATTGTAATATTTGCGATATCGCTTAGTTCTCCAACTTCCCACCCTTCCGGAATTTCTCTTTTTAGTTCATCATTCCAAACCATCTTTCCGCCACTGGTTTTGTAAGGTTTGCCATTATCATTTGGAAAATCAAACTGCACAAACCAAAAATCATACAGTAATTTTGCCATTGCTTCTAGTTCTTCATTGATGCGGTTGTTAAGTTCAATTTTTGCATCTAAAGTGGATAGAACCAAAGCGATTTTTTGTTGAATGGGTAAAGAATAGTCCGGAATCAAAAATTCCAAGATCTGATTTTTGTCACCGCGAGGCATCTTGGTCCCTTTTGAGCCACGCATCATATGTTTAAAAAAATCATTTCTAAACATTGTGTAATAGATATATTTTGGATCATATCCTTCACCTACTTCAAATACCAAAACATCAGCAGAACAACCACCGCCCCAACTAGCAAGCCAAATTTTCTTTAGGTATGGGCGTATGTTTCCGACTAATATGTTGTTGACTGAGTAGGCTGGTACAGAGCTTTCCTTTGGAGGAAGATTTATTGCAATTGAGACACCTTTTTTGTTAGGTAACATATTGTCTGTTGTAATAAAGTTATTGAGGTTAACAGCTTTCAATGATAATCGGTTATCAGAATATTTTACTGCCTTAAGCAAAGACACAGTGTTACTCATACTTCGCCCTTCCTAGTTGCTTTTTAACTTCGGCCTCTAAGATTTTTGATTCAGCAAAAAGCATTTCAATATTTTTTTTGAATTCATTCATTTTGACTGCAAATTCTTTAGGCGTAATTTCAGTATATTCAATTTTTACATTAAAATACTGTCCTGCACTAAAAGAATAATTTTTTTCCTTTATTTGATCGTAAGAAACTACTGTCGCGAAGTCATCTTTAGCTTCTTGTTTATTGAATGTATTAATGATTAATTCCTCATCCTCATTCGACAGTAAAGTTTTTTGATTCTTGCCCTCTTTAACAGTTGTACCAAGTTTAGAGGCATCCATTAATACAACATTTCCTTTCGTGTTAGTTTTATCAATAAATAAAACAGAAACGTTAGTGCCAGTAGTAGCAAAAATGTGACTTGGCATTGATACCACGCCACGAAGCATTTTTTCATCAATTAACTTTTCTCGGATTTTTCTTTCAATACCGCTTTGAGCAGTAATAAATCCTGTTGGGACAACAATAGCTGCTTTACCGTTAGCAGATAATGAATAAATAATATGCTGAATAAAAACAAGATAAATCGCCATCTTCTTTTTGTCCTTATTCAGAATTTTTGGCACGCCTGCAAAAAATCTCTTTTTGTGCATATCACTTGCAAGAGTATCTCGGTCATCACTAAAATCTGTTTTAAACGGCGGATTAGAAACAACAAAGTCAAATTTCTTTAAGTCATTATTTTCATCATTTTTATGATATGGATTTGTAAGACTGTTACCCTTGATTACATTATTCAAAGAATGTGTAAGATTGTTTAGTATTAAATTTAATCTTAAAAATTCAGAGGATTTTTGGGATATATCTTGCGAATAAATACTGCATTTTTCCTCGCCGATTTGATGTGCCAAGGACAACAATAAACTCCCTGAGCCTGCAGCGGGATCATATATTCTAACGCTTTTGACTGCTAAAGTGACGAGTATTCTTGACATGATTTTTGCAACAGCTCTTGGCGTGTAATATTCTCCGTATTGTCCGGAATCTTTGTTATAATCACTGATTAAATATTCAAATATTGTTGAAAAGAAGTCATATTTTTCTTCAAATACTGGTTCAAAGCTAAATCCAACTAATTTGTTGATAATTGCTTTACAAAACGGAGTTTTGTCCCGTGATTCTATTATGTATTGTGAAATTCTTTCAAATAGTCTGATTTTTTCTCCACTGATTGTTGCAACTGAGAATAATTTTATGTTTAAATCAGAAATTTCTAGTAGCGTGTTATCGAATAGTGTTGCGAAGTCGTCAGTATTTTGTTTATTGTGTAAATGGCTTATGAAGTGGGTTCTTTTTAGTTTTGCAGCTTTTTCCCCAATTTTTTCTAATAAGTACTCATAATCTTTTGCGGATAGTTTGTGTAAATCTTGTTCTATATTTTTACTGTTTTTTAGTTCCTTGTCTGCTTGTCTTGCTTCATAGAGAAATTTGTCGTTGAGGAACTTGTAGAGGAATACTTCGGTTATTATTTTGTATTCGTATCCTGAGTTAGCAAGTCCAAAGCTACTGCAGATTGTTTTTAATCCGTCAATTAGTTCTTTTGTTTTTTGAGTATTTTCTTTGTGGTTCATCGGTATTCCTCTACTTCAGCCATATATTCGGTAACAAGTGAATTATTTATGATGCGTGCGGTTTCTATGTTTTTTATTCCATTTTCTTCTAATGTTTCGATGATTGTTCTTTTGGTTTCTACTGAAAAATAATCCGGGTTGTTTAGTATGTCATGGTTGTTTAGCACACTTATGTCTGTTTTGTGCTTTATGTTTAGTAATATTTCGTGTAATTTGATTTCACTTTTGAGTTCGTCAATATTATTCTCTTTGATTCGTTTATGTATCTTTGCAAATTTTGAATCCTTTTCATATTTATCCGCAAGTAGTTCGTCTTTCATGTTTAGGGCGTGAGTTCGGCTGTAAATATCGTGAAGATTTTTTACTACTTCTTTCATTTCTTCCGAAGTTATCTCTTCTATATTTTTCTTCTTGAATATGCGTTTCAGTTCTTCTGATAATGTTATGAATAAAGGGTCTTTTTTGTCAAAATTTGATAGCAGTTCTTTTCTTGTTTTTTCTAGCTCTGCTCTGAATTGGTCTGCAATAATTAGTTCATGTTCAGATATTTTGTGGAATGTGAATTGGATGTTTTCTAAAGCTAGATTGAGTATGGATGTCTTGTCAATTTCATCATCCATTGTTTCCTTGAGGTTTATTATGTCTACTCTATTTGACACTTCAGAATATATCATGTTTAATTTGTCGAATGGAAATTTGTCATATAAATCCGAGTGGCCAAGTGTTCTGATAATATTGTACAAATCTTTTAGTTTTTCTAGTGCCTTTCTGAGTTCTAATATTTCTTTTTTGTTTGTTATTTGACTAATCTTTTTTTGGAATTCTTCAAGATTTGAGAAGTTGTAGATAAATAAGTTTTCTTTTATAGACTTTATTTCAGAATCTATTTCTTCTGCAGATTTAAACAGACTAGAGTACTCTTTTACTTCGTCTCCGAGTTCTATTTGCAGTTCATTAAAATATTCCTTATTTGTTTTGTCAAATTCTTTTCGTATGTCTGCAAAATCAACTAAATATCCGTATCTAAAGTTTTTGTATGGTCTGTTTACTCGGGTTAATGTTTGGAGTAGATTGTGCTCCTTGACAATTCTGCATAAATACAATTTTTTTAGTCTTTTTGCGTCAAATCCTGTAAGTAACATGTTGTAAACAATCAGAAGGTCAATTTTTCCTTGTTTAAACTCTGCTAGTTTATCTTTTCTCATTTCCTTGTTGTCAACATCATGGAGTATAAGTGCTGAACTTATTTTAGGAGAGGATTTTTTTTGAGTGGATTTATTTTTTTTGTTTATTTCTTGGTATATCATTTTTGCTTGTTCTGAGGTGTCGCAAACTATCATTCCGCCTATTGTGTCATCGTTGTGCATTATTCGGCTCTTTTTGAAGTCATTAAGTATGTATGCGGTTAATGGATTTACAAATTTTTTGTTAGAGTATACTTCTCTTTTTGTTAAACTTCCTTTTTTAATTTCTATTTCGTCTAAGATTTTGTTAAGTTCGTTTTGGAAGTTTGTTTCTATTCCTTCGCGTATTAATTTTAGTGTGTAACCGTCGGATATTGATTGATTGTAATAGTATTTGTGTATGTAATCGCCAAATATTTCTTTGCTTTTATAATCTCCAAGAACAAGTGGCGTGCCGGTAAGTCCAATTAGGGCAGCATTTCTATCTGAGGATATTAGATTCGCAAGGAATGATCCTTTTGGGTTGTAACTTCTGTGAACTTCATCTAAGAAGTAAATTCTTTGTACATTTAGATTGTAGTCAGAGACTTTTGAGATTGATTCTCCTGAAAATTTTTGTATGTTTACTACAGCTATTGTTTGTTTACCTAGATGGCTTGTTGTTGCGCCAGCGGTTTTTATGTTTTTAATGAAATCTTGTTTTGAACTTATAAGCTCCACTTTTAATCCTCTGCTTTCAAATTCGTTTTTTGCTTGCGTTGCCAAATCTAGCCTATCTGTAATAAAATAGAACTTTGGAATCATGTCAATTTTTTGGTAGTAGTCACGTAAATAATATACACTGTAAAACGCTAATGCTGTTTTTCCGCTTCCTTGGGTGTGCCATATTATTCCTTTTTTTATTCCTTTTTTTATTTTATTTTCAATTGCAAGTGTTGCAAATAACTGCGGATATCGCATAATATGTTTTTCTATTTTGTTTATTTTGTTATCAATTGTGTTTACATAGGCTATTCCGTATTTGAGAATAGTTTTTAGTCTTTCTTTGGATAGAAGTGATGTAAGTATTCCATTTGTAGGGGTATTTTGTCCCTTATTTGTTATGTATTCGCTTGTGCCAACGATTGAAACTAAATTGGTGTCTTTGAGAATTTCCTTTTCAATATTCTCGTCTATAGGTGCTAGCTGTTTGTTTATTTCTTTATTTTCTTCTCTAAAACAATTAAACTTAACACTTTCTAAATCGGGAGTTGCGTAAAATGCGCCTTGTAATGGAGATATTGACTCTTCATCATATTCGTTATTATTTGAAAATACTAATAATTGAGTTATATTCATGAATTTTTTGAATTTTTGGTTGGCGCATCTAACATTAATTCTTTTTCTTTCAGCCAATATGCCTTCACGATTATTTGGTTTTTTTACTTCTATAAAGATTAAAGGCATTCCGTTAATTAGGATTGTGATATCTGGGCGGAATTCATCTTCGTCATTTTTGTATGTTAATTCAGTAACGACATTAAAAGTATTGTTATCAAAATTTTCAAAATCGATTAGTTTGCACCTGTCAAAGTCACCAGTTAGGGATCTGTAAAAAGCTTGTCCTAAGTCATTATTTTCAAGTTCATCGTTTATTTCAGTGAGAAATGATTTTATTTCAGAATCTGAATATTGTTTGTTGTTGATTTTTGACACACTTTTTTTAAATTCGTTTATAAAAATACTTGTTTCTTCATGGATATCTTTTTTAGTCATTTTTGATTTTGGTAAAAATGTATAGCCTAAGCGAGTAAGATGAATAATTGCTGGAATTTTTACTCGTGAATCTTCATTAAATTTTTCCATGGGTTATCAGCCTTTATCTATTTAATTTTGCTTACATAAATTGACTTCGTTTCGGTTTTTTCAAGGTATTTTTTGAGTTCTTTTTCTGCGTTTTTGTCAAATATGCCTTCTTGGAGGTAGTGCCCCATTTTGTGTGTGTCTAGTTCTGATACTTCCATCCAGAAGTTGTGTTTTTTTA
>DATDWP010000003.1:0-15133 GCA_035289625.1 archaeon
CCCGCTCTCATTTAACAGTTTGGATTTAGCAATGAGGTATTTGGGGAGCAAGCTCACAATTCCTCTAAAGTACTGGTTCAAAACTTCTGTCTTGTTTGATGAATTCCGTCACCAAAAAAGGCTCACAGACTTCCGATAGCAAAATCATTAGGGTTATATATGAAAATGTGGTTGTTATTTTTATGAGAAAGTCATTTCCACAACACGTGCATGGTCCTATTCCGCCTCAGATTGAAAAAGAAATGGTGATAGCCAAACGTCTTTTTGGAACAAAGCGGGTGGGCACTCTAAGAGTTAAAAACATGATCTTTGAAAAGAAACCAGACGGAGAAATAGTGTTTGTCAGGTTTGAAAATTGAGGTTCACTTCTTATATTTCATAAATTGCGCAAGCAGCGCTTCTAGTTGTATTCTCTCATTTGCGCCTTCCACAAGCCGAAAGTTATATTCGCCAATTGTATCGATTAGTTCTATTTTGGTTTTTCCCGGAACTTGCGCTTCATCCATTTCAATTAGTTCGCGGTGAAGCTGTACTATTACATCCTCCCCGGACATTCCGTATTCGTATATGAGTTTATCAAGAAGCGCTCTTGCTTCTAAAAATTTGCCGGAGAGCGCAACCATTATCATTTGTTTTATTTCTTCAGGGCGGGCGCGTGCTGAGATTGCATATACCATTTTTTCATCTATTTTAGTGCCGCTGCCAGATGATGCTTGCAATACATTGATAGCTTTTCTAAGATCTCCGGAGCACACATAAACAATTGCCTCAAGCGCCCCTTTGTCTATTTGTGCCCCTTCCTTTTTTGCAACGTCGGCTACTTTTGCTTCAATGTCTTTTGAAGCGAGTTGTGAGAAGCGAAAAATAACGCAGCGCGATTGTATGGGTTCTATTATTTTACTTGAATAGTTGCAGGATAAAATGAAGCGGCATGTGCGTGAATATTTTTCCATTGTCCTTCTAAGTGCTTGCTGGGCATCGAATGTGAGCGCGTCACTTTCGTCTAGGAAAATTATTTTGAATGATTGGTTGAATGCTAGTGTTCGCGCAAAGTTTTTGATGGTATCGCGCACAACATCAATTCCGCGATCATCTGATGCATTTAGCTCTAAAAAGTTTTGGGTGAAATTATCCCCGAAAAATTCGCGTGCAAGTGCAACAGCGCAGCTTGTTTTCCCGACTCCTGCAGGGCCTGCAAACATCAAATTTGGCATTGTGGAGTTTTTCACATAATTTTCAAGCCTATTTGTTATTTCCTTCTGTCCGACAACTTGTGATAATCTTTCGGGGCGGTATTTTTCCACCCACGGAAGTTCTATTGGGCCTTGCATAAAAGAAGTGAAATGATAATGGTTTTAAACCGATTGCGACCATTTTAGAATACGATTGCAATGAATAAGGATTACCCAAAAGTTTTGTTTGTTTTTGTCCTCACATATGTTGCGCTATATATAATAGGCCTTCTTAGCCCTCTTAAAGATTGGGCTATAGCCTCCCCTTCAAATCTTGATTACATGCTCTGGTTTGTTCCTGCAACCGGCTTTTTCTTCATATATATGCTCTTGCCTTTTGCAAAATCCGAGTTTGGGTTTGGCAAATATTTTGTCTACGCTTTCCCGGTAGTGTTTTTTGTGCTCTCGTTTTTGGCCTATTATGTTGCCATTTTTTGGTATTATGACAATCAGGCATTCCTTGCAGGGGTTGATATTTCGCTCTTTAACCTAAATTATTGGGACCTCTTTCTCACTTCGCATTTCATCTATTTTGTGCTGGCAGGAATCGGGGGATGGGGGGCGGGGGTTTTAATTGATGAAACTGCGCTTGAGGGCGCTAAAGAGAAGTAACTTTTATGTAGATTACTCTTTGTGACACGCTTTTTAATTAGTTTAGAATTTGTTGATTAGAGGGGCTAATATGGATTTTGTGGCAGCGATTAGGGCCTATGCGGATAATTTTTCTACAGCACTTGCTTTTGCGCTTCTTCTTGTTTTTGTGCTTCCTTTCGGGGCAATTTCAAATTCGTTCATCTCCTCAGGAACAGTACTTCTTGGTTATGGATTTTTGAACCAGCCGCTTTTGGATTCGATTATACTTTTGCTGCTGGCAACTGTTTTCCTTTTTTTCTATTCGATTCTAATATGCCTTATGGTGCTTGCAGTAAGAAGGGATGTTAGTTCTGTTAAAACCAATTATTATTTGAGCGAGAAGATCCACAAGTTCGCTGTGAAGTATTTCAAGTTCCTTGCAGTATTTACAATAATTTGTGCCCTGCTCTCTTCGGTGTTAGTAGAATTAAATGTTCCTATTGTTCTTGTCAATGTAGTGATATTTGCACTCTCTGCGATCTTTCTATTTTTGCCACAGACAATTGTTGTTGATGAGGAAGGATTGGGGGCATCGATTCTTACAAATTGGGAGTTTATTGCAAAAAATGTGCCTTCATTTGTATTTCTTTTGCTCTTCGGGATATTTTCGGTTTTTGTTGTGGTGGTGTTTGAATTTGCAGTTGATTACTTTTTTGCCTTTGGCTCCTTTATTTCGCTGCTCTTCTCGCTAGTGGTGCTGGTACCATTTTTGGAAGTTTTAAAGACGATGATCTACATGAAGCGTTTCTCCATTATTGAGCGCTATGAAAATCAGGCTTCACACTAAGTTCTATGCATGGGCATTCCGGAATTAGCCCTTCGGTTTCTTTTAGCGAAAATGTTTTGTATGTAAACCCGTAAAATTTTCTTTGCTTTTGGGAAATTTCAAGAAGCATTTTCTGGGTCTGCTCTTGCCTATCTGCTGCGCCGAATTTTTCGTATGCTATTTTTTGGGGCATTTCAAGAGCTGCAAAGCCATGTTTTTGGCAAGCCGCAATTATCCTCTGTGCAATTGATTGGGGGTTTGATCCATCTAGTGCATGTGATACATCATATAGTCCGCAAAAGCATACTGCGCAAGAACTCTCTTGAAGGGCCTTTTTGTCGATGTAGCTTCTTTTTTCAAGTATGGTTTTTTTTAATTCCATTAGGTTTTTGATTTCCTCCAAAGTTTTCTCAAGCTGCTCAAAAAATCTCTCCTGGCGTATAATTGGTTCTGCGAGCTTTTCAAGATTTATTGCAACAAGCCCGAGCATATTTTGTTTTTGCGCAACAACTGGCCCAAATTCGAATTTTGTCATAGGGTCTTTGGAGTTGCTTAGTACTGTAATTGATTTGAGGTTTTCTTTTGTCAGCAGCTTTAGCTGGTATTTGCTATCAACAAGTACGCAAGGTTCAAAACTCTCGGATTTTTTTTGTAAAAGTGCATTTGCAAAAGATACTGCCTCTCTTTTTTTGGAGGAGTACTCTTGCCAGTTGAGGTCAGAAAAGAGTGCAAGGGTTGCAATTCTTCTCTTCTGGGTTAGTGCGAATATTTTTGCGCAAGAATCTAGTTCGGGTTCTATTTTAGATTTTGCTATCTTTGCATTTGATGCAAGAGAGAAATTGAATGCCTGCAAAGTTGCAGGGGTTGAGAAAACTCTATCTAATTTTAAAGATTGAAGGGCTAGGTCTTCTTTCGGGCCGCTTAAAAATCTGGAGGTGGCAAACATTTTTGTGGAAAAATCTTCCGGGGCAAAGATATGTATTGTGCCCTCAAAGTGCATCTGGCGGGATAGAGATGGGATTGCATTGAGCCAGTTGTATTCTTTTAAAATATCAGGGTTGTCATAGAGTTCTGTTTGAAGTTTTCTTTTCACTTCAAAAACAGGCACGCCGATTCGCGCATACTCGCTATGTATGGGTTCGTGTCCATACTCAAGCAGCTTTACATTGACCATCTCTCTTATGAGGTGGGTATTTAGGTAGTCAATTTTGAGATCTTTTACCTTATCCTCAACTTCGCTTCCGATTTTTTCCGCAACATGCCTGCTTATCTGGGTCTCTTTTAGAAGGGATTTGATTATATTTCCCCTGTCAAACGGTTCGAGTTTTTCGCGGGTAGTGTACACTTTCATTTTCTCAAATGAAAGCAATGTTTTTGCTGCCTGCGGGTTTAGCTTTTCTAGAACTTCTGCCGCTTTTTTTTTGATTTGCTGCTCTGTCCCTTCGAACTGCTCGAGTTCTTTTAGCACTTTTAGAACTTCCCACTTAGTAGCCCCGCTCTCCTGGCACTCAAATGCGATGTGCTGGAGCACTTCTTTTATGGGTTTATCTATCTGCATGCACTTAGCAGGTGGATAAAATTCTTAACCATTGGCAGGCCAATTCAACTGGGACTTTGGAAAATTAACTTTTTAATGGTTTTGTGTTTGAATAACTAATGAAATTGATTTTTGGGGGTTTTAGGTTTGGTTGAAGTACTGGATAAGATTGATCATAAGATTTTGGGGCTCTTGCTAGCTGATGGTAGGGCATCTTTTAGTACTATTGCACATGAAGTGAACCTAACTGATGTTGCGATAAAAAAAAGGGTGGAGAGGCTCAAGAGGCGCGGAATAATTAACTCTGTTAGTGCTGATTTGAACCTAAAGGCGCTTGGTTATGAGAACCCTGTTTTTGTCCAGATCCGCTCAGAACTTTCAAAAAATAGGGATGTTATAAAAAAATTAAAAGAATTAGATTATGTGCTCGAACTATACCAGGTTTTGGGTGAGTATAATATTTTTGCAAAGCTTGTCATACCTGACCTTGATTCTGCGGAAAATTTTGTCGACAGGCTCGGAACACTTGACGGAGTACTCGACATCAAGACGCTTGTTGTGATTTCGGAAGTGAAAAAGTCCAAATCGCTCCCGTCCTTTTCGCTGCAAAAGACACTTGAGTGAACTTCTGATTTAAATAGTTCTGGCCTTAGAGAGTTTGTTATGATAAAGATGGTTGTTTCGGAAAAAGCGATTGCCGGTAAGAGCATTGCAGATATTCTTGCAGGTGCAAGCGTTCCTACCACTTCTTCCGGGTCGGCACAAGTTTTCCGGTTCAAATCGGGCAATGATGAGTATGTAGTGGTTCCGCTGCGCGGTCATATAACTGATGTCGAGTTTCCAAAAAAATACAGTTATTGGTTAGGGACTGATCTAAAAAAGCTAATCGATGCGCAGATTGATTATGTTGGCAAAGAAGCTGCGATAATTTCTGCTCTTAAAAAAATAGGCAAGGATGCAAATGAAGTGATAATTGCAACAGATGCCGATAGGGAAGGGGAGAGCATTGGGGTTGAGGCGTTAAATTACATAAAGGAAACAAACCCGAAAATAAAGGCAAAGAGGGCCTATTTTTCTGCAATTACAAAAAAAGACATAAATGACGCGTTCTCAACCCTTTCGGATGTTGATTTTAATTTTGCAGATTCGGCTGATTCGCGCCGCGAAATTGACCTTATTTGGGGCGCGGTTCTTACGCGTTTTCTCTCTCTTGTTTCCGGTCAACTCGGCAAGGATTATTTGAGTGTTGGGCGAGTGCAAACCCCAACGCTTGCACTGCTTGTAAATAGGGAAAAAGAGAGGCTTGCTTTTAAAAAAAAGCCGTACTGGGAGCTTGTTGCAATTTTTGAAAAATCTGGCAAGAAATTCCAAGCAGAACACAAGAAAGGCAAGTTTTGGGAAAAAGATGAGCCAGCAAAAATCCACTCTCAAAAATTCACCCATGGGGTTGTAAAATCAATAAAGAGCGCAGAGCGCGTGCTAAAGCGCCCCACCCCATTTAATACAACTGATTTTTTGCGCCAGGCAACAACAATTGGCTTTTCAGCAGGCCAGGCAATGGAAATAGCTGAGAGGCTCTATCAGCAAGGGTATACTTCCTATCCACGAACAGATAATACTGTATATCCTCAGTCACTAGATCTTGCAGAAACGCTGCGCGAAATTGCAAAAGTTTCAGAAGTTTCAAAAGCTGCAAACTTGCTTCTTGCAAAAAAATCCCTAACTGCTTCAAAAGGAAAAAAGGAGACAAAAGACCACCCGCCAATCTATCCTGTTGCAGCTGCCCCAAAAGAAAAATTAGGGGAGCGGGATTGGAAAATTTATTCTCTTATTGTAAGAAGGTTTTTAGCAACCCTTTCAGATGATGCAGTAACAGAAAACCAAACAGTTGAATTGCATCTTGGAATTGAACCATTTGTTGCCCGCGGGCAAAAAATAATGAATGCCGGCTGGAAGGAAGTATATCCTTACTCGGAAATTTCTGAAGTGATTTTGCCGGCGCTAGTAGAGGGGGAAAAAGTACCTCTTGAAAAACTCGATCTTTTGGAAAAAGAAACCCAGCCACCAACGCGCTATAGCCAGTCAACCCTCATAAAATTAATGGAAGATCTAGGTCTTGGAACAAAAAGTACAAGGCACTCGATAATTCAAAAATTGTATGTGCGAAAATATATTTCAGGAAATAAGTCAATTGAACCTAATAAGATTGCATTTGCAGTTGTTGATTCTCTTGAAAAGAATGAAGTGGATGTTGTTAAAGCCCAGATGACTTCTGCTCTTGAAGAGGAAATGGATAAAATTGCAGCAGGAAAGAGGAGCAAAAAAGAAGTTGTTGAAGATTCGCGCAAATTTTTGCACAAAATCCTGGAGCGCATGCTTGAGAAAAAATCAGAAATAGGCTCGCAGCTTCGCTTGGCAGTGCACTCCGATTCGATCATAGGGAAGTGTGAAAAATGCAATGGCCAGCTTCGCACTCTTATTAGCAAAAATAAAAAGAGGTTTTTGGGATGTACAAATTATCCAAAATGCACAAACACTTACCCGCTTCCGCAAAAAGGCAAAATAAATCCGACCGGGCAGGTTTGCGATAAGTGCGGCACCGCTAAAATTAAAGTTATAGGCCAGCGCTACCATTTCGAAATGTGCATTAATCCCAATTGTGAAACAAAAGCTCAGTGGAAGGCAAAAATCGAGACCAAAGCGGCGGCGCAAAAAAGTGGTGTGGCAAGTGCGGATCCTCAAGTCAAATGATGGAAGGATTTTGGTATGCTGCTAAAAGAGCGTTTGGCAAATGCGCATATACTAATGGGAACTTATTTATTATACCGGATTCTTAGTAGGTAATATGCCATCAATAAGAATATTTTTTCACAAAGGAGCGGAAGGTTTTATCAGGGGTCTTGTAATCGGGACCGCAATCATTGATACTGGATCTAAATATGCTTCGGATGTGAAGAGGTTTAATAGTAGGGCAAAAAATCCCGTGGCAGAATTCAAGTCAGAACGTTATCGTGGCGACATAAGAACGGCTCTCATCGAGCCAGGGCATATTTCAAAATTTTATGATTTCCATGAAGTGCTGACAATAAAAAATTGGCAAAGGCGTGGTGAGGCTGCTGTAGTGCTTGCTGCAGAGTCTTTGAAGAACGAGCGCAGGGGTCAGCAGGGAGTGCTTGTGACCCCTTTCAGGTTAAAAGAGCTTGAAGAGCAAGGTAGGGTACCAAAGACAATTAAAAGCGGGCAAAAAAGAATAGAGGTGAGGGGGAAAGATAATATTGTGTCAGCCTCATTCGATGGCTTTGCAAGGGCAGGTCTTAATCCTGAAAGATTAATAGTTGTTGCCCCAACATCTGTTGAGAAACTTATTGATGTTGCAACAAAAAAGAAGCAAGCTGCTAAATTCATGCAAAGGCATCTTTCCACAAGAAGTGAATTATTCAGGGAAGTCCATCACGAGCTTGCGGGCGCAAAAATAGGGGAAACAGCGCAGATTCCAAGAAAAGTTACTTTTGAAGGCGGTTCTGGCTGGTACTCGTTGGGCTTCCAAAAAGTTGGCCAGAAAAAATATGTGCCAATCAGCAGAAGGCATAGGCCGAGATAAAATAAATTCAAAAAAAGAATATTTAAAAAATTCAAAATTAGATTTTAAAAAATTAGGAAAGGGAAATCGAAATGGGGCTTTGGTTGTTTTTAGCTTGGTGAGCCTAACCCCATTCCGATTGTTGTGTTTCACTTTTTAGGATTGGATTCCCCCTGTTTTTTTCTGACAATTATATATCAATCTCCCCACTTTATATAATATCATTTAGTTTTCATGTATTTTTATTACATTAATTAATAAATTCCATGTATCTTTTAGATATTGAGTTGCATGGCTGCTAGTATGAAAATGGATGATGAAATAAGGCTAAATATCCTCTCTGCGCTTCTAAAGCAAGGGAGCGTTAGCCCAAATCTTCGCCAGCTACAAAAATACACTGGTTATCATAAGGCAACAATAAAATCTTCGCTTGATTTTCTTTCAAAAGAAGGTTTGATTAGCGGTTTTGGGCCAAAAGTGGATTTTAGAAAATTCGGTTACAAGTTAGAGGTGCTAACTCTTGTGCAGGCTGATCTTACAAAAAAGGATTTCCTTGCAAAACTTTTAGAGGAGGTAAAAAAAGATCACAACCTCTATTTTCTCTCGGGAATAATTGGCTCGGGGAATTGGAACCTTCTTGCGCGCCATATCTACAAGGACATTGAGTCATACCACGAAGGGGTAAATAAAAAATATTTTGAAAAATTAGGCGGTATTCATGATTTTTTCAAGCAGCGCGAGATTTTTTATGTAACCGAGCCATTCTATAAGCTCGATTCTAGAACGGACGCTTTAATTGAAACGATAAAAAAATCAAAGGGGTTGTAATGAGGGTTGAAATTGATTTCACAAAATCTGTTGAGCAGAATGCAAATTCATATTATGATTTGGCAAAAAAGTCCAAAAAAAAGCTTGAAGGGCTTGCAAAGGGGCAAATTTTGCTTGAGAGAAAAATCGCGGCAAAATCTGTTCATAAAGCTACTAAAAAGTTAGTGAAAAAAAAGGAGCGCAAGTGGTTTGAGAAGTTCCACTGGGGCTACACTAGTAATGGGCATCTTGTTGTTGCCGGAAGGGACGCGCGCGGAAATGAAACAATTGTAAAAAAAATAATGCAGCCGGGGGATATTTACTTCCACGCAGATATTAACGGTGCTGCACATACTGTGCTGAAAGCCGAAGGGGCGCAGGTGTTAGAAAAAGAAAAAAAAGAGGCGGCGATTTTTGCGGCAGTTTTTTCAAAGGCGTGGAATTCTCAAGTTCCTGCAATTGATGTTTATTCGGCAAGTCCTGATCAAGTCACTAAAAAAGCTCCGAGCGGGGAATCTTTGGGGACCGGCGCTTTTATGGTGTATGGGCAGAGGGTGTGGTATAAAAAAACCCCGCTCGAATTTGCCCTCGGGTTTTGTAAAAAAGATGCTTCTTATGAGCTTTTTTCAGGGCCGCAAGAGAGTATACAGGCAAGATCGGATGTTTTTTTTGTGCTAAAATTTGGTTCTAGTTCAAAAGGAGATGCTGCAAAGAGGATTTTGCGCTCTTTAGAAGCGAAATTTCCGGGTCTTGAACTAAACCTTGATGATATTGTTGCTCTTTTGCCAAATGGCGGCATTGAAGTGCAGCAATAGCTGGGCTTTGGTCAGGCTAATCATTGAGTTATATTATTATTTGTTTTTACATTCCTATTCTTCATGAACCCAAAATCGCGCCCACAAATTAGCCTTCGTGTTGAAGAACCTGATCCGTCTCATGTCGGAAGAAACATAATAACACTTGACCGCAAGACCAAAGAAGAGCTTGGGGTTACGTCCGGGGATATTGTTGAAATTATAGGTTCGCTTCGTACAGCAGCTGTAATTTGGCCTTCACGCCAAGAAGATGAGGGGCGAGGGATAATTCGCATGGACAATTTAATTCGAAGAAATGCAGGTGTTGGGCTTGGGGAAAAAGTAACTGTGCAAAAAGCTGAGTTTTCGGAAGCAAAAAGGGTTGTTCTTGCTCCCACTCAAGAAGTTAGAATTATTGCATCTGGTTATGATAGGATTTTGAAAAAGAATTTTATCGGAAGGCCGCTAAATAAGGGTGATAGGGTGCTTATTAGCGTATTTGGTTCTGGATTTATCTACCAGGTGATTGATACAAATCCGCGCGGTGTTGTAAAGGTCACCGATTTTACACAATTTGTTCTAAAAGAAGAGCCTATAAAAGATGCGCTTGGAGGAATTCCTCGGATTGCATATGAAGATATTGGCGGTCTTGAAGAGCAGGTGCAAAAAGTAAGGGAGATGATTGAACTTCCAATGCGCCATCCGGAAATTTTCAGAAGGCTTGGTATAAATCCTCCGAAAGGAGTGCTGCTCTATGGGCCTCCGGGGACAGGGAAAACGCTTCTGGCAAAAGCGGTTGCAAATGAGACTCAGGCGCATTTCATTTCAATTTCAAGCCCGAGTATTATGAGCAAATTTGTAGGCGAAGCTGAGGAGCGCATAAGAGAAGTTTTCAAGGAAGCTGAGAAGAATGCTCCTTCAATAATATTTTTTGATGAGATTGATGCAATTGCCCCGAAAAGGGATGAGGTTGTTGGCGAAGTTGAGCGAAGGGTTGTTGCGCAGATACTCTCTGCAATGGATGGGATGGAAGCCCGCGGACAAGTAATTGTTATCGGCGCAACAAATAGGGTGAATAGTATTGATGAGGCCCTGCGAAGGCCTGGCAGGTTTGATAGGGAAATTGAAATAGGGGTTCCGTCAAAAAAGGGCAGGCTTTCGATTTTACAAATACACTCGCGCGGAATGCCGCTTTCAAAAAATATTGATTTAGAGTACTTTGCTTCAATTACTCACGGGTTTGTTGGAGCAGATCTTGAGGCGCTCACAAAAGAAGCTGCAATGAAGGCTCTGCGCAGGTATTTGCCGAAAATTAATTTGGATGAGGAGACAATTCCTCCTGAAGTTTTAGAAACGCTTGAAGTGCGAAAGGACGATTTTTTGGACGCGCTAAAGGATGTGCAGCCATCTGCTTTGCGTGAAGTTTCAATTGAGATTCCAAATATCAAATGGAGTGATATTGGCGGCCATGAAGATCTAAAAAGGGAATTAAAGCAGGCAGTTGAGTGGCCCTTAAAGCAGCCTGAAGCATTTGCGAAAATGGGAATAAAGCCTCCGCGCGGAGTTTTACTCTATGGGCCTCCAGGATGCGGAAAAACCGCGATTGCAAAAGCTATTGCAACAGAATCTGAGGCGAATTTTATCAGCATCAAAGGCCCGCAACTGATAAGTATGTGGGTGGGGGAGTCGGAAAAAGGAATCCGCAAAGTTTTCCAGCGCGCAAGGCAGGTCTCACCTGTTGTTGTATTTTTTGATGAAATTGATAGTGTTGCAGCAAGAAGAGGGGTTACAACTGATGCTGGGGTTAATGAGAGGATGGTAAACCAGCTCTTAACTGAACTTGACGGAATTGAGGAACTAAAGGGTGTGGTATTTGTTGCGGCAACAAATAGGCCGGATTTAATAGACCCGGCGCTCTTGCGGCCTGGAAGGATTGATAAGATTTTGAAAGTGAATGCTCCAGAAGAATCAGCCCGCCTTGCAATATTAAAGATCCACACAAAAGGGGTTCCTCTTGCAAAGAATGTTTCTCTAGAAGAGATTGCGGCAATCACTGAAGGGTATAGCGGGGCCGATCTTGAGGGTCTTATTCGTGAGGCAGCACTAACTGCCCTGCAGGATTCGAATTTCAAGCTAACTGATGTCAAGCTATCGGATTTTGAGGTTGCTATGAAAAAGATCACTCCTTCAATTTCCAAAGAGACAACCGAAGCTTATGATGCGTTCAAGAACACTGTTGCGCAGGCCTTCAAACCAAGCTATGTAAGATAATTTAGGCTGACCAGCCTCTTCCTCGCAGCCTGTTGAGAACAATTTTCATTACGTATGTAAAATTTGCTTTCGCCTTGTTTTTCTTCCACATTTTGTAAAATTCTCTATATTGATTGTGTATTTCCTCGTGTGTCGGAGCGTTTTGTTTGCAGGAATATTGTATTCCGGCAAGAGCGGGTCCAACTTCGTCATATATGGCTCTAATGTCAGCTGGAAATGCGTCATATTCGCGCTTTGTTGCCGGGCGTATTCCAACAAGCGCTAATTCTCTTTTTGCGTAATTCATTAACTGTGGCAATTCATCAAGATTTGTTTTCCTCAAAAACCTTCCGAACCTTGTTATCCTTTTATCCGCCTGTCCGCTTTGCAGGCGCTGCATTTTTGTGCTCTTCCCTCTTGCAAATTCATCGGGGAAAGTAGCATGCGAGCCTCTTTTCATTGTCCTAAATTTTGTTATAATAATGGGCTTACCGTGCTTACCTGCTTTTGCTGCGTGGTGAAAAAGAAAAGTGTCCTTGTACTCATGCCCTGTCATTTTTGGTTTCATAAATAACGCCTAATTGAATTTGACTACTTCCTGACATTAATGTAATTTGTGAGTTTTAAATGTTTTCATCACTCAAAAGTGCCATTTGGTATTTGGGTATAATTCCCTATTTATAAAAAAGAGAATATTCCTGCAATGTAGGGGAAAAAGAGCACTCCTGCAACGGCTATTGATATTGTGATAAACCAAATTGCCTTGCTCCACATGAACACTTTGCTCCCGTCAAGGGGAAATATTGGTATCATGTTAAATGCCGCCAAAAAGAAGTTCACATACATTGTGCTGATTATGATATGCTCTAAAAGATCGCTCGGGTTTAGAATGGAGAGTAAAATTCCAAATACCGCAACTATTAGAAGGTTTGTAACAGGCCCAGCTAGTGAAATGATCCCGTTCTGCTTTACTGTAATGCTCTTTCCAAATACATACACTGCTCCAGGGGCAGCAAAAACGAATGCTCCGTTAGTAAATATTGCAAGCCCTATTGCAAGTAGAAGGCCCTCTCTCCATGCGCGAAATTCTGCATGCGCGCCGTAGTGAATTGCCACGTATTTGTGTGCTAGTTCATGGAGTATAAATCCGCTTCCTACAGCAACAAGCATTACTAAAAGTTGGGTGATGAATTCTGAAACCCCTTGCGAGCTAAATATGGAAAGTCCGATCCAGGCAAATGCAAAGCTCACTGTTAGCCAGCTTATTATAAGGTCGTTGCGTTCGCGCTCATTCATGGATTAAAATGCATTCAAACTCTATAAATAGTTTGCTGCGATGCAAAATTGTGTTCTCAAATTTATTTGTGCATTTTATCAATGGCTTGTTGGTACGTTGCCCAGAATTTATTTGCTTTATTTTTTCCGCCAAGAATTTGATTAAAATGGTCTTGCTCTGTTTTTTGCATTTCCTTGTCTTTTCCATAAGTAGGGGCTTTGTGGTTTTTGCGTATTCTTATATTTAGTGCAAGATCTAATATTTTTCTCAAGTTCACCCTTCTTCCAATTCCGAGTGTTTCGATGGCATATTGTGCAGCTATATAATTTTGGATTCCCATATGCATTTGTTGTCTGGTAGGGTCATGCTGCTCAAATATTGAAGCATTATTCCCTATGTGTCCTTTATTGAGTGTTGTTCTAAGATCGTGGGCTATTTTCACTTCATCAAGGTAGATGGCTCTTAGGGGCTTTGTAAACTTTATTCGTCTTACTTGTATCATCTTTTAGAGTAAGTTTTCCGTATTTATGATTGTTTATATTCGTCAATCAACGAATATATTTTAAACCTTTTCTTTCGTTATTGTGCTATGGATGAGCGAGCGCAGATCTCAATTGAGATGATAGTAGTTCTTGCAGCAGTTGTTGCAATTGTGCTTCTTTTGGTCTCCCAGCTGCAAAAGACAGCAGAGAAAGGCGCTAAAGTATTTGATAAAAAATCCGAATCAATTTTTGAGCAGATAGAAGAGATATGATGAAAGGCCAGATAAGTATTGAGTTTTTAGTTCTGTTAGCGGCATTTATTTCGTTCCTTTCAGTTTTTGTTGGTTATTTTTCAGAGCTGGAAAATGCTTCTTTTTTTGTGCTCGATGTTGCAAATGCTAAAGGTTTTATTTCAAATATTGGTTCAGGTGTTTCTGCGCTCAAATTATTTGGTGAGGGTTCAGAAATGGAAATTTCTGCGCTAGCACAAAGTGAATGGGAGATTATACAAAAAGCAGATATGAGTTATTTGAGAATATATAAAAAAGGAAAAAGTGTTGAAGTGCCGATTGAATATGAGATTTATTTTGATAAAAAGAAATTTTCAGGAAAATTCTCAGTTATTTTAAAAAAAAAGAATGGGAAAATATCAGTTTCTTAAAAATAGCTTTATTTTTCCGCCTTCCGCTTCTATTTCGCGTACAATTTCATGTTCAAAAATTTCTCCAATGCTTTTTTGCCGATATTCTATTCTAAATTCACCTTTTCCCAAAAACATATTTGCATCTTTTTCCATCTCTTCAATTGTATCGCCTCTTGTTGCCCATACGATCAAAAGATCAGACGCTTTATCATTTTGCACAAAATATTGTGTCGGAGTTTGGGGTTGAGAAATAATTACAAGTGTAATTGCTGCAATTGTAAAAAAGCAAATGATAGCTTCGATTGTAAAAATTCCTTTATGCTTCACAAACAATAACCCCAAGAACGGCCTTTCTTTTAATTGTCCCTCTTATTATTACAAATCTCTCGACAAAAATGCACTCCTTTGCACTTTGGAAAAATATCTCTCTTCTTGAGTCTTGCGATCTTTCATATATTCCGAAAAGTCCGTAGCGTCCAAAACTTTGTGGCACAATTTTTGATAATAGCTCTTCATCTACTACATTTGATTCAACCCTTCTTTTTTCTTCATTGTAGTACGCTGCCCCTGTAGACGGATTTGTTTCATTTCGCGTTTTTATGATCGCGCTAGAGAGGCTGGAAGCAAATGCGACTTTTTCAAAATTTTCATATTTGGCTTTTTCGCTAAGAGTTAGTATTGAGATAAAATTTGCAACTACAAGAAGCGTGCTAAGGAGAATAAGTGAGGCAATTAGGGCATCGCTACTTAGTATGAATCCTCTAGCCATAATGCTCCTTAAATTCTATTACTAAAATTCCGATTTCTCTTACTGCAATTATTCTTGTAATGAGTGGGGATTTTTTCCCAAGCATTTGAGTAGGTATAACGGAGCACTCAATTTTTCCGGGGCTAAATTTTGGTTCTATTGAGTGTGCATAATAATTGTTTATTTTAGTGGCGCAATTTAGGGATTTTGAGCTATTGCTAAAATGTTCTGAGATATTTTCTGAGAGCATAAGTGCTTCTTGCTGCATTGTAAGTATTGCGCCTGTGAATGAAATTAGAATTAGTAATGCCAGTAACCCTTCTGTTGCAATCATGTTGCTATCAGCTCTGTTGCGCTATAGTTGTTAGGTATTCTAAATATTGCA
>DATDWP010000004.1:0-60553 GCA_035289625.1 archaeon
ATTTTCCCGCAAGGATTGGCTCCACTAAAAGCGGTATTTGGGTTTGGTTGTATTGCATGTCGGCATCGGTATTTGCAATGATGCCCGCATCCATTTCCAGTGCAGCCTTGAGCCCTTTTGAAAAAGTGTACGCGAGCCCAAAATTTGTGGGATTTTTTATTACCTTTGCGCCGGCCTTCTGCGCCTCCTTTGAGGTGTTGTCAGTTGAGCCGTCGTCGATTACTAAAACTTCAATTTTATCAATCCCGCCTATTTTTGCGGGGATTTCCCTTATCACTTTTGCAATTGTTTTTTCCTCATTGTAGGCAGGGATTGTCACGACCAATTTCATGTAAAAAGGAATATGGGTCAAGTGGTTTAAAAGGGTTGGTTTTCGGCATGGTTTATTTGCGCGGCGTTTTTGCTTTTTGCGCCAACATGTTTGGTTCCTGTTCCCATGGCCAGAGCTTGCCGTTTTCATTGAACCAGTCCACTGTTTTTTTGAGGCCATCCTCGAATAAGACGGTTGGCTGCCAGCCGGTTAGCTTGTGCAATTTGAAATAACTTGCCTGGAGTTTTTCAACGTCAAGCGGCCGCATTCTGCTTTTCTCTATTTCTATTTCTACGGATTTGTGGCCCATTATATGGCCAATCATTTCCGCAATTTCGCGGATTGAATATTCCTTGCCATAACCCGAATTGAACACCTGCCCTTCCGCCTTTTCATGCTTTATCAGCTCTATTGCCGCGCAGGCTGCATCTGTTACGTATGTAAAATCGCGAAGCGCGTTAATGTTGCCAAGGGCAAGCTTATTGGATTTGGATAACTGGGTGATCAGTTCGGGGATGATGTATGGGTGGGTTTCGCGCGGGCCGTAGACATTGAACTGGCGAAGGATAATTACCGGTATCTGCTGCTCGTGGTAGAGGGTAAAGCACAGCCTGTCCGCGGCAAGCTTTGCAACTGCGTATGTGGATTGCGGGTGCAACGGATGGTGCTCATCGATCGGCATCTGCCTTGCAGTGCCATAAACTTCAGAAGTTGAATACTGGACTATGCGCCGAACCCTGGCTTTTTTGCAGGCAAGCAGGATGTTAAGCGCCCCTTTTGCGTTGATGTCAAAAAAATCTTCGGGCTGGTCATAGCAGTCAGGGATATAGGGCATTGCCGCAAGATTGAACACGAATTCGATTTTTTCTCTGGCCAATAATTCTGCCAAGGCCTTGTCGCGGATATCCATTTCAATGAGCTTTATGCTGCCCTTAACCTGCGCGAGATTGTTTTTATGGCCGCTCATGAAATTGTCCACAACTGTAATGTTTGCCTTCTCTTTGAGAAGTTCACGGACCAGTGAGGAGCCGATAAAACCTGCGCCGCCTGTCACCAGGACATTTTTTCCTTCTAAATCCACTAAAAAGCACCCGACATACCTTATCTTTTTCGCTTTTGTCTTTTAATGGTTTTGGTATGGTTAAACGAAATGTCTCGGGCATTATCCAAAAAAAACAAGGACCTTGTTTGGACCCCTGTCTTGCAAGGGCATTCAAGGCCTAAAAATGGCCACGGGTTTTTTCTAATTTGTTGGTTTATAATTTGCCTTGCCAAGAAGAATTTGGCATTTGGTGAAAAATCGGCAGGTCAAGAGTCATTTAATTTGTAGAGTTTGATGCTGCCAACCTCGAGGAGGACTTCACGCGGCAGTTCTATCGGCGCGTAATTGTAATCAATCACCGCATATTCAAGGTCTTTTAGTTCAAGTATGCATTCTGCGCATGCGGTTTTGCGGATGGACTCCTGGTGCTTGTGGCGGGCAATGAATTCATCCCATGCCGCGTTGCGGATGATAAGTACTTGCGCAGTGCTGATAAGGTAATCTGAATTTGCATCATACGGGGCCTTGTTTGCAATTTCAACCATTTTTCCCCCGCCCCCAAAGTTGAAAAAAATTGTCTTTTTGGCATCGGGATCAAGGACGCGGAACTTGTAGGCGAATTCAATTTCCTGCGGGGAGATTTTTGACCCTTCGCGTAGGTGGGTTAGTGTTGAGGAGGAATAGAAAGAGAGCAAACCTATAACCAAAAATGCCGCTAAAACCGGCATCTTATATTTGGTGAAAAGGCTTGTCCTGGACCAGTTGGCTGCTGCGCACAAAATGGCCGAGAGCAGGACCAGTTCTATTTCCCTGTTTGCAAGAACTGTCCCCGTTGTGTATAAAATTAAAAAAATCAGTGTGCTGACACCTAAGAGCGCTGCCCATTTGCCAAGGAGCGGCTTTTTTTCGGCAAAAAGCACAAGGAAGGAGAGGAGCAATGATAATGTCAAACCTGCCCCGATCCATAAAGGTGCAATGGGTATTACTGCTGCAAGTCTGCCGATATCTGGCCCCGCACCGTCCCCATAACCCGAGATGAGATTTGTTGCAATGGGCAGGTAATTGAAATAAAGCGCCGGAAGGATTAGCAGAATTGCAACAAGCAGCCATTGGATCTTATGCAGCTCTTTTTTGTATAAATAAAAAATGGCCAGAACAATCAGAAGGTTGAAAAAAACCGCCGGGTGCATTGCCGCAACCGCGGAAATGAAAAAAATCGCGAACGGGTGGTTTTTTTTCAGGTACAAAAAAGCCGCCAATAAGTATACGGTGGAGGCGACCCATGCAAATTCCCCCCAGTAAAAATTCTGGAACACAAGTTTGCTTGAAACAACTAATGCAGCGCCAAGAACTGCAGCATCCGGAGAAATCCATTCGCGGCAAAATTCAAAAACCAATGGAACGAGAAGGGCGGCAAAAACCGCGCCAAAAATCCATGCCCATTGGAAATCCGGCAAAAGGGGGAAAATGTCCGAAAAGGTCTGCACAAGAAGTGGAAAACCCAATTGATATGTGAAAGAGACATCCGAGTACGGGGCATAGGTTGGCGGGATTTTTTCAGTAAGCACGCGGATTGCAGTTGTTGTCACGGCATCGGCAGAGGCCGCAACACCGCCTGAGAGCAGCACTGGTGTTAAGACCAGAACAAGAACCAGTCCGCAAAAGGCCCATCCGAACCCATTTACATGGAATTCGAACGGGAATTTTTTGTGCAAAAAAAAAGCGATGAAAAATGAGAGGGCAAAAATCAGCGGGGAAAAAAGTGCGACCAGCCCTGCCCAGAGCGAAATAATGGTTATTATTGCGCACCACAAAAGCCCAAATGCAGTACAGGAATTTATCATGCGAAGAATTTGCCGCATAAGGAAGAGTGAAATATGAAGGTATTAAATTACCATTATTGTTAGATTTGGAAATGGAGCGCTTCTTGATAACTGGAATGAATGGCGCAATTGCTCCATATGTTGCAAGGTTTGCAGATGAGATGGGCGGCAGCGTAACTGCAAGTACGCGAAACGGAAAACTGCACCGGGAAATATCCAAAAAACTGCCCTGCGTTGCGTGCGACATCACGGATTTTGAATCCGTAAAAAAAACAATAAGGAAAACAAAACCCGAGGTGGTTGTGAATTTTGCCGCGGTTTCAACTCTCTTGCAGGGCTGGCAGGACCCTGTCCTTACATTCAAAACCAACACAATCGGGACAGCGAATTTTTTGGAGTCATTAAGGCAGCTTAGGATGGACACGCGTTTTATTGCGGTGGGGAGCCGTGAGGAATATGGCGTTAAAAAAAATCTCCCGATAAATGAGAACGAAAGCCTAGGCCCTATAAACCCTTACGGGGTTGCAAAGGCTGCGGCCGACATGCTGGCCATGCAATATTTCAAAAAATACAATGTGCAGACAATTTGCACGCGGCTGTTCAACCAAACAGCGCCCATCTGGCCCGAGCGCTTTGTGGATTCAAACTGGTGCAAACAAATAGCCCGGATCGAAGCCGGACTTGCAAAGCCGCAGATAATGGTTGGGGAACTTGACAATGTAAGGGATTTTACCGATTGCCGTGATGTTGCGCGGGCTTTTTGGCTTTTGGCGCAGAAAGGGAAAGCAGGGAACGCATACAACATTTGCTCGCAAAAGCCCACCAGAATGTCGGATATGCTAAAAGGGCTTCTCTTAAAATCCACGGCGAACGTGAAAATAAAAACTGACCCTTCACGAATCTTTGCCGACCAGATAAAAGAAGTGTGGGGGGATAATTCCAAACTGCGCCGCCATACCGGCTGGAAGCCGGAAATTTCCCTGGAAACAACGCACACAGAGTTGCTTACGCATTGGCGCGGGGCGTGCCGGGCCTAGTGGTTGCAGATGGAATTTTCAATTATTTTGCCGACATATAATGAGCGCGGGAACATTAGGGCAGTGATTTTGGAGCTTGAGTCGTTTTTTTCAAAATTTTCAAAAAAATCTTTTGAAATCATCGTGGTTGATGATTCCTCACCCGATGGCACTGCAATTGAAGTTGTAAAGATGCAAAAACGCTTCCCAAACATAGTGCTGATAAAAGACCAGCCAAAGGAAGGGATAGGCAAGGCGCTTGAGCGCGGCTATAACATTGCAAAAGGCAAATGGCTCCTTTCAATGGATGCCGACAGGGCATTTTTGACGGAAGATATCGGGAAATTGCTTTTGGAGAAGGAAAACGGTTTTGACTTCATAGTGGGTTCAAAATATTCGCAAGGTGCAAAATACGTCAAGAAATCCTTTGTCGATTTTATGAGGAGCAAAATAAGCGAATACGGAAACCTCTACATCAGCCTTGTGAGCGGCGTGCCCTTGCAGGATTTTTCAATGAACTTCCGGCTGCTAAAAAGGCAGGTTTGGGAAAACATCTCCCCAAAAGACAGGGAAAATTTTTTCCTCATTGAAATGCTTGTGCAGGCGCACTATAAAGGACATAGGATAAAGGAGGTCGGGGTTTGCCTTCTGCCGCGTGATTTTGGCGTGTCCAAGACAAAGGTATGGAAACAGATCGGCAAATTTTTGGTAAAATCAAGCGGATTTTTGCTCCTTCGCGCTACCAAGATTATTTAATTGTTTGCGGGCAAATATGCAATATATTCCTTTTGACAAGCAGTGGATTTTATGGATTCATATTTAAAAATTGATAATTGCCGTGTTTGCGGCAAGGGCGGGCTTGTTTTCATACTCTCACTAGGCGAGCAGGTTGTTTCAGATTTTTTGGACAGCAAAGAGAAGCATGGAATAGTGGCCCCTCTTGAACTTGTTTTATGCGACCCGGCAAAGGGTGGATGCGGCCTTTTGCAGCTTGGGCATTCAGTACGGCCTGAAGCGATGTATAGGCAGTATTGGTACAGGTCGGGAATCAACAAAACCATGCAAGATGCACTTGCAGATATTACCAAAAAGGCCCAAGGCGTAGTGGAGCTTCAAAATGATGACATTGTGCTAGACATTGGCTGCAATGACGGCACGCTCCTGCGCTCCTATGAAAAACCCGGCCTGCGCTTAGTCGGATTTGACCCGGCGTCCAATTTAACAGAGCTTGCAAGAAAAGGCACAACCAAAATCATAAATGATTTTTTCAATGCGCAGGGGTTTGAAAAAGAATTCGCAAACACAAAGGCCAAAATCATAACAAGCATAGCAATGTTCTATGACCTTGAGAACCCCAACGCTTTTGTTTGCGACATTGCAAAAATACTCGATGAAAACGGGGTGTGGATAATACAGATGAGCTATCTGCCATCAATGCTTGAACAGAACGCATTTGATAATTTATGCCACGAACATCTTGAATATTATTCGCTCTCTTCACTGGAAAACCTCCTGTCACGACACAATCTGCAGGTCATTGATGTGGAAACAAACGATGTGAATGCCGGCAGCTTCAGGGCATATATTGTGCACCAAAAAAAGGCGGCAAAATTTTCAAGTCCCGAATCAGCCAAGAATGTTTCCAAGATGCGTGAGTATGAAAAAAAAATCGGGCTTGGAACTCGGGAGCCTTATGATTCATTTGCGGCACGAATTGCAAAATGCCGGGAAAAAACCGTCAGCTTCATAAAAAAAGAGGTCGGAAACAAAAAGAAGGTGTTCGTATATGGGGCTTCGACTAAGGGAAATGTCCTGCTGCAATATTATGGGATTGATAGCAGCCTGATTGGCGCTGCCGCCGAACGCAACCCCGACAAATACGGCAGGCTGACTGCAGGAAGCCTTATACCGATCATTTCAGAAGAGCAGGCAAGGGGCCAAAAGCCAGATTATTTCCTGCTGCTTCCCTGGCATTTTTTAACCGAATTTTTGCAGCGCGAGAGCGAATTTTTAAAATCTGGTGGCAAATTCATAGTCCCACTCCCGCAGCCAAAGGTCATTGGTGCCAAAAACGAAACTCTTCTCTAACCTGTGGGGTGCTGCAAAATCAGCCTACGAACTCTTCACGGGCCCTTCCAAGGCTCTCGAATGAACCTATATCATACCACTGCTCTTTGAATATGAACGCGTATACCGGTTTGTGGTTTGATAGCCATTTTATAAAATCCCCTGGATTGTCGGGCTTGTTTCCAAATTCCATGTATTTTTTTATTTCTGCAACGTCCTCTTTTGTGAATAAATAACACGCAGTTGCTGCAAGTGAGGTCTTGGGGTCCTGGGGCTTTTCTTCAAAACCTATTATTTTTTTGTTTTCATCAATTTCAACTACCCCGAATTTTCCGGCAACTTCCTGCTTGCCCCCAAGGTCCTTGCATGCGAGCACGCTTGATTTTTTTTGCAAATAGAATTTGTAAAAATCTGAGATCTTGTATTCAAACAGATTGTCCCCCGCGATTACAAGGAGTTCATCATCAATTTTCTCCTCCTGTATTGCGTAGTGCATATCGCCAACCGCCCCTTTGCGGTCCTCGTTTGAAATTGTCATGTCATTTACTATTTTGATGGGCTTTGGGAACTTGAACCCTGCCGCCCAATCCTCAAATTCAGGAGTGAATTTTTCATTTGTGACAACATATATTTTGTCTATTTTATCCATTTCTTTGAGGTGCGAGAGGATGTGCTCTATTATTGGTTTTCCTTTAACATCCAAAAGCGGCTTTGGCTTGTTTTTTGTGAGAGGCCACAAACGAGTGGCATAGCCAGCAGATAAGATAAGCGCTTTCAATTTTTCACCCCTCTTCCTATCCCCATATAATTGAACCCAAGCGCGGTAAGGGATTTAGGGTTGTAAATATTTCGCGCATCAACTATTGTTTTGCCCTTCATTAACTTTGCAATTTTTCCAAAATCAATTTCTTTAAATTCATCCCACTCAGTAACAAGTACAAGAGCATCAGCCCCGCTTGCAGCATCATATGGGGAATCTGAAAATTCTATTCCGCTAATTATTTTGCTTGCATTTTTTTGCGCAACCGGGTCAACTGCAACGACTTTGGCTTTTGATTTTACCAAAAGATTTGCAATTTCAATTGAACTTGCTTCTCGCATATCATCCGTGTTCGGTTTAAATGAGAGCCCTAGCATTGCAATTTTTTTACCGGAAAGATTTCCAAGTGCTGATTTTAACTTTTCAAAAGGTATTTTTTTCTGCCTAGTATTAACCTCTTCAACATCTCTTATTATTGAAAAATCATACCCCGCATCTTTTGAAATTTTTTGCAATGCCTTTACATCTTTTGGAAAGCATGAGCCTCCGTAGCCGGCACCTGCATTCAAAAACTCCTTTCCGATTCGTTTGTCAAGGCCCATCCCTGCAGCTACTTCTGAAATATCAGCGCCTACTAGTTCGCAAAGGTTTGCTGTTTCATTTATGAATGAGATTTTTGTTGCAAGAAATGCATTAGAGGCGTATTTTATGAGTTCAGCACTCTCTGCGCTTGTAATTAGTATTTCACACTTTAATGGCCGATAGAGGTCTGCTATAGTATTTGCCGCCTTTTTATTTTCAGACCCGATTATCACCCTATCAGGCTCTAAAAAATCCCGCACAGCGCTTCCTTCTCGCAAAAATTCCGGGTTTGAAACTACTGCAACATCGCGCTTTGCTAGTTTTGAAATAAGTTCTTTTATTTTTTTTGCGCTGCCGACAGGGACAGTGCTCTTGTCAACTACTATTTTTTCTCCGTTCATATTTTCCCCAATTGTTTTTGCAACATCCATTACATAGCGCAAATCAGCTTGCCCATTTTCTGCTTGCGGAGTTCCTACTGCTATGAAAATTATCTCACTCTCCATTATTGCCTTTTTTGAATCAGTTGTAAAAATAAGCCTCTTTTCTGCAATGTTTTTTTTTACAATTTGTTCAAGGCCCGGTTCATAAATCGGTATTTGTGCTTTTTGCAAAGAGGCGATTTTCTTTTCATCAATATCAGCGCACATTACGCTATTTCCAAGCCCGGCAAAGCATGCGCCTGCAACAAGCCCCACATATCCAGTTCCAATGACAGCTATTTTCATGTGTAAACCTTTATTTGTTTAAAGAAAAAAGATTACAATTCGTATATACAAAATTAGACATCACCCATTTTAAAGCAAATTGGTACAAGGTTTGCCCCAAGTACCATTTAAAGCACAAGTGCAGAATATCTATTCATGAAAATCAGGCAGGCTTTTATTCTTGCAGGCGGCAGGGGGGAGAGGTTGCGCCCCTTAACAGATTCTACCCCAAAACCACTTGTAAAAGTGGCGGGAAAACCCATAATTGAGTACTCCCTAGAACTATTGCAAAAACACGGAGTCGAGCAAGTAATACTATCAATTGGGTATTTGCACGAAAAAATCGAGAAGCACCTTGGCAGCGGGGAGAAATGGGGCCTTAAAATTAATTATGCAATTGAAAATGAGCCGCTAGGAACCGGGGGGGCACTGGCTGCTGCAAAGGATAGTTTGGATGAATCTTTTTTCATGCTAAATGGGGATAATATTGCAGATTTTGATTTGGGAAAAATGCAAAAAGCCCACACGCAATCAAAACTTCTAGGAACAATTGCTCTAACAGAGGTGGAGGATGCCTCAAGCTACGGGGCAGCAAGAATTGAAAATGGAAAAATAGTTGAATTTGTAGAAAAGCCCGCCCCTGGAACTGAACCTAGCAAATTTGTAAATGCCGGTGCGTATGTACTTTCTAAAAATTCACTTTCAATGCTCCCTACAGGATTTAATTTAATTGAAAGGACCCTCTTTCCCGCCCTTGCAAAAAAAGGCCAGCTTGGGGCTTATTTTCACAATGGCCTCTGGCTAACAACCGATACTTTGCAAAGAATTGAGAGGGCAGAAGAGGTTTTGGATAAAAAATTACACCCCTGACACAGCCTTTTAATTGTTTTAGTATTTCTCTATTTAGTGATAATATGTACATGGCATCAGTAGTGGGGGCGGGGCCGGCTGGTCTTATTGCTGCAAAAAAAATAGCCAAAAACGGCTGGAAAACTGCAGTTTTAGAAGAGCACCCGACAATTGGGGATCCGGTTGCTTGCACAGGGCTAATTAGCGCTAGCGGGGTCCATGAACTTGGGATTAGAAAAGAAGTTGAAGAAGTGCTCATGAATAAAATCCGAGGGGCGCAGATCTTCTCGCACAATAATGAAATGATTGAAGTTAAGCGCAGCGAAACAGTTGCATACGTTGTTGATAGGGGAGGGTTTGATAGGGTTTTAGGCAGGGAAGCCCAGCAAGCGGGCGCTGAAATAAAACTCAACACCAGAATGATTGATATTCGCAAGGAAACGGTTTTTGTTGAAGAAAAAGGCAGGGGCGGATTGCTCAAATCAAAAGTAGTGATTGGGGCTGATGGAGTGAATTCAAAGACAAGAAAAATTATGGGGATAAATACTACTATGGAAAATTATGTGCACGCCTACCAGGTTGATGCAAAAGGAAAATTTGACCCACGCTATGTGCAACTTTTTTTGGGAAATTACGCAAAGGATTTTTTTGCATGGATTGTCCCTGAAAATGAAACCACAGCGCGCGTTGGGCTTGCCAGTACATCCGGAAATATCCGCAAGGATTTTAACGTATTTATCAGCGAAAAAAACATCAACGGGGAATTTTGTGATATGTGCAGCTCTCTAATTCCAATTGGCGAGCCACTAAAAAATATTGTAAAGGACAATATGCTCCTTGTAGGGGATTCTGCCTTTCAGTGCAAGGCAACAACAGGCGGCGGGATTTTGATGGGCATGTTTGCCGCAGAGATTTTGGCAAATACTGTGCACGACCATTTTGCAAATGGGGCGCCACTTAAAAATTATGAAAAAAACTGCGAACAAAAAATTAACAAGGACTTGCGGCTTCACTGGAAAATCAGGCAATATATAAATGGCAAGAACGAAGACCAAATAGACAAGCTCTTTCGCAGCATGAACAAGGCAAAAGCCGGGGAATTTCTTAGCGCATATGGGGACATGGACAGGCCAACAAGGTTTATGGGAAAGGTTCTCACAAACCCATCCATGTGGCGTTTTTTTCCCGAAGCGCTCAGATTTGTGGGAACATAAACGCAAGAACCACTTTTTAATTTTACAAAAAAATACCCCAAATTCTACATAACTCTAACCTGACCGGATGTCCCTTTGCATTTTTTAGAAAATATCAGCTCCGTCCCTCACCTAATTTAAACATTTCAAGCGCAAGTTTGGTATGAATAGGGTAATCCTGCACATTGACTTGGACTATTTTTACGCCCAATTAGAAGAGCTAAGAAACCCATCCTTAAAGGGAAAGCCGCTGGTTGTGTGCATATTTTCAGGAAGAACGCAAGATTCCGGGGCGGTTGCTTCTGCAAATTACCTTGCGCGCGAACTTGGGGTGAGGGCCGGAATGCCGATAGTTTTTGCAAAAAAGAAGGCCCCGCAAGCAGCATTTTTGAGAGCGGATAGGGAGTATTACGAGCAGGTATCTGATAGGATAATGGAGATTTTGCGCCTCTTTGCAGAAAAGTTTGAGCAAGAGAGTATTGATGAGGCAAGCCTTGAAATAACCCAAAAAATTAGCGGGAGTTTTATTGATGCAAAAAAAGTGGGCCAAGAGATAAAGCAGAAAATTTTTGAAGAGGAAAAATTGACATGCTCGGTTGGTATCGGGCCAAATAAGCTCATTGCAAAAATGGCTGCGGATACAAAAAAACCGGATGGCCTAACAGTAGTTGCATTCCCGGAAGTTGATACTTTCCTTCGTTCAAAAAAAATCTCTGATCTTTATGGGATAGGGGAAAAAACAACAGAAGCGCTTGCAGAAAAAGGAGTGCGCACAATATCGCAGCTTGCAAAATTCCCTATTAGGGATTTGCAGGAGATGTTTGGCGAGAAAAGAGGAAAGCAAATACATGAAAAATCGCTCGGAATTGATAATTCAGAAGTTGAAGAGAAGCCCCCTCAACAACTATCGCGCATTATGACACTAAAGGAGAACAGCTCAAGTGCAGATGCACTCATTGAAAATTCTTCAGCACTGTGCGCCGATCTTGCACAAAAGGCAAAAAACCTAAACCTTGCATTTCGCACAGTTTCAATTATTTTAATTTCAAATAAACTCGAAACAATTTCCCGGAGCAAAACCCTCAGCGCCCCGGCACGCTCAAGTGAGGAGATACTCAAAACCGGTTCAGAGCTCTTCGTGGAATTTTTTGAACAAAATACTGATTTTATTTGCCGAAGGTTTGGGATTCGTGTGAGTAATTTTGAGGAGCCAGAAGCCCAGCGCACGCTTTTTGAGTTTTGAAAGTGGTGATTTTCTAGAATCAGAGGCGCTTTTTCCCAAAATTAAATCTTCTTGGCCCGGTTTCACCCAACAGAACATTAGCCGCCCTTTTGAACTGTAGATGAAATGCGCCGCCGGGTTTTTTCGTTTTGGCTTTTCTGGAATAATCGAATTTTAGGTTAGCTGGCATACTACCAGCAGCCTGCATGTGAACCACCAGACGATGCACACCAACCCCACTAACTTTAATGTTCGATTTTGCCAATTTATCTACCAATAAATTAATTCGTAAAACAGGAGGACTTGATTTTACGGCAAGTTGCCTATTTACCTCACGGACTATAGCCTGCTTCTGCTCGTCTGTATATCCGTGCCTATGGCCGCCCGCAGTACTGGGCCCTTTCTTAACCTTATTTGCCACTCTTTTGAATGCGGTGGCAATAGAAGTTTCTGAAATATTAAGGCCGAATTTTTGCTTTATTAGAGCAATAACTTTTGCGGGATCTTGACCTGACATTTTTCTCAATATCTCAAATACCTGACTTTGATCTGTAGCAGATAAATGGGCCAGTTCAAAAACATGATCATTCATAATAGACATTTAAGGAATAGGCGATTAATAAACTTTTTCAGAAGTGAAATCATCACATAACAAAATGTACGTGATACTAATAGCCAATTTACCCAACTACCCTAAACGGGATGTCTTTTGAAAATGAGCGCTCTACATAGCCATAGTCGCCAAAGTGCTCGGAGACCTTGATTTTGCCAAAATGGCTCCCTTCATTTGCGTAGTTGGAAAGATATATTGGCATTTTTATTGTGATTTTATCATTTGCCTTGAATGCATCATATTTTTTTTCATATGTTCTACTAGAACCCACTGTACTAAAAGTTGCAACTTCCGGGAGATCAATTTCAACCAAAACTTTTTTCACTTTAGGGTCCTCGTTTTCAATGTCAATTATAAGTTCCCAAGGTTCCTTTTTTTTAAGGCTGATGCGCAGAGGAAATATGCTTGATTTTATTACCATCCCCATTTTTCCACCTAAATTATTTCAAAATCATCAGTTTTTTTGCCCTTTAAAGAGTTCAATTTATTTTTTAGCTGCGAATTTGTTTTTATTTCGCTCTCAGGTTTTGAAGAAAGAGTTGTTTTTGGGGCTGAGCCGCTTGCCTTGATTGACCTTTTGAGCGCGTTTATTTGATCCATTCCGCCCTCTCTCATCTCGCCTCGAAAATTGCAGCGCGAGCACTCCTCCATCCCGTTCTCAAGCTTTTTTGTGTCAAGAGAGCCGCATGAGGGGCAATATTTGTGCATCATAGAAATGGAAAAAGAGCCGAAGGGATTAAAACCCCATACGGGCAAAAACCCACCAAATGCGCTTTTATGGGCTCTATAGCCCAAACAGGCGCTACTATTTTATTCTCCACAAGCGTTCCTGATGCATGAGCGAAGTTTTGCCGCTAACAACTATTGGAATAATTATTATAATTGCAATTCTTGTGAGTATTTTAGTTAAAAAATTCGGCCAGAACCCCGTGATTGGCTATATTCTTGCAGGGTTTATTTTGGGGCCGTTTTTTTTTAATTTCCTGCATCCAACTGACCCTCTTGTTTTGGGATTTGGGGAGATGGGCCTTTTCATTTTGCTCTTTTATTTAGGGCTTGAGTCGTCATTGAAGGATTTTTTGCGCGCGGGTTCTTCCTCGTTTATCCTTGCACTTTTAGATATTGTGGGTTCGGTGGCGGTAGGGTTTGCAATCGCCTACATTTTCGGTTTCTCACTGCTTTTCTCATTGTTAATTGGCTTGATGCTATTTTGCACAAGTACTGCAATTGTTGCAAAGTTTGCACTTGATAATAAAATACTCGGACTCCCCTCAACGCACATTGCAATTTCAATTCTGATATTCCAGGACCTTGTTGCAATAATACTGCTAGTATTTATTACAAGTTTTTCGCGAAGTGGAGCCGCGCTAGATCTTGCCCTTAGTGCAGTGATGTTTGCAACCGCTGCATTTTTTGTTGTATACCAGCTAAGCCAGTGGGCAGAAAATTGGTTTGCAAAAAATGGGTATGGGCACATCGAGATGACGCTTTTTTCACTAGGGATCGGGCTTATTGTTGCAACGCTTGCGGGCTTTTTGCACCTCTCAATGGCACTCGGAGCGCATTTTGCAGGTTACGCGCTGGCAGAAACAAAAGCGGGGCTGAAAATAAAAAAAGACATCCACTTTTTGCGCGATTTTTTCCTTCTCTTCTTTTTTGTCAGCTTCGGAACAACAATATTTTATAGCGCGCAAGCTGCAGGGATTGTAATCCCTGACACTTCAACGCTTCTTTCAATGCTCGGGTTTGCAATACTTCTTGTAATCGGCGGAACAATTGCGCACGGAGTAGTGTTTTCCCTCTTCGGCCCAATGCTTGGGTTAAAAAGAGGGGAAGATACTTCGCGCCCCGCAATACTCTTGGGGCCTTTGGGGGAATTTGTCGTAATTATTGCAACTTCAGCTGTTGTGCTGCTCACAGAGCGCGAGGCATTTTTGCTTCCGACAATTGCATTCCTAATAATTGCAGTGAGCATAATAATATTCCAGCCAATGTATCAGCGCGTCAAACTGCACGAGAGGATATTTTCAATTCTTCCAATAATCTTTCCCGCGCGTGAAAAAACCATTGTAGTGCCGCACACTGAAGAATCAATTGAGAATATGAAAAATGTGGGGTTCAACATGTTTGTAGTGCTAGCAATCGCCTGGATTGCGGTCCTGCTCTACTACGACCTCCCGCGCCTTGGAGTCCCGATAATTTACAGCAGGCAAGTTACCACGATAATTATATTCGGGATTTTTGCAGCGCTGCCGTTTGTGCGGGCAATGAGGTCGATGAAGCATTTGTTCAAGAACCTGAAATTGAAAAGGGTGCAGAGCAATGTTGGAACTAGGTAGAACCAAGATTCTTGATTTGATTAATATTGTTTAAGTCTTCGTTCGATTTGAGCTAGTTCTTGTTGTGTGAAATATTTTCTTTTCCTTTTGCCTCTTGGTTTCATCGAACCTATTGATACACCTGCTGCTTTAACTGCCAAAAAATCTAGTTGAGACCTAGTCAATGGTCGTCTTAATTTTTTTTTGAAATGAGTTTGCAAGTAGGCATGTATAGAATTCGATTTCTTAGCTACAGGACGTCTCATGATTTGATAATAATTTCACATGTTTTTAAGCATTTGTATTTTAAAAAATGAATGCTGATTCCACTTTTAACGATGTCTATAACCAAAAAAGTAGCCCCGCCCGGATTCGAACCGGGGTATACAGCTCCAGAGGCTGTCATCCTATCGACGGAAACCAATCTTTCAAATACAATCATTTACTGAACTGCGCTTCCTTGGCCGCTAGACGACGGGGCTATTGATAAATTATTTAGCATACACCAACCTAGCGAGTTGTTGGACGCCTAAAATGAATTTCCGTGGCAAACTTTAAAACACTATTTATAGCAAAGAAGGAAAAGCTCTTTCACTGCCCACGCTTTGCCCTGCGCTCCCTGTAGCGTTTAATTCCCTTGCGAGCGCCTGCCTGAGCTAGCCCTCCAACAAGAGCAAGTGGAATGCCAGCGTAAAGTCCCCCTTTTCCGGCGCCTTTGACGTACTCAATTGGTGCAATTGGCGGATGTTTTATGAAATGTCGGAAAACTTCACCATCTTTTATACCGTGCTTATTTTGATATGCTTGCAAATTGTCTAACATATTATTCACAGCATCGGTATATAGAGCCTTATATTTTTCGTTTATCTTTTCGAGCTGATTGAAAGTTTCTGTGCCCCTGATATTTTCCGGAACATGTATCAAATATCTAAGACGATTAAGATGTGTTGGCCCAGCCCTAAATTCGATCCAAAAATCATCTCGGTAAAAGCCATTATCCTTTAAAATTTTGACAGTTTCCGCTTGAATTTTTTGCTGGAGATCAGACACCACTTTGAAATTACGTTTATCAACATGACGCAATATTGGACTCCAAGTAGGGACAGCTAAACCCTGCCAATTTGCAGGCTGGATTTCATCAATAAATTTGTTCCGCTCATGGAAGTGTTCCCTTGTTGTCCCGCCGATCATGCTCGCTGCGGCTCCGATTGCAATTCCTGTTTTTACCCTATTTGCTTTTCGCAGTACCGATCGTGAAAGTTTGCTGCCCAGCGTCCTGGTTTTAGCCACAAATGCTTTCATTTTCTTCATCATAAATCTATGAAGGCTTCTGGGATATTTATAGTTTTGTTGCCTGGCGGATTTGGCAAAAAAGCGCACGGATAATGCCAAGGGTTATTTGAATGGCTTGCTTTTTTTCCTTTTGGCTTTTCTTATAGCGGCCTGCGCTGCAGCGCCTAATAGCCCTACAGCAACAGCCCCTTTGAGGGCCCCTTTTGCATCCTCAGAAAAATCAGCAGGCGGATTTTTTTTGAAATGCTCAATTACTTGACCAAGGGTTGTATATCCTTCTGTTAAGGCAAATATGTTTATTCGATCCTGAATGTCTTCAGCGCTTTTAATAAAATCCGCAACCGGTTTTTGCAAGGCCTTTTCCAAATCAGCATAAGCAAGAGAATTTGTTTGGATCGGGAGGCTATCAAATACCGGAATAAGTTTTCCACCACCCCAAATAGCGGAGATTGAAACTTTAGTGCCGTCAAAACCGTGTTTTTGTGCAATTCTTAAAATCTCTTTCTGAATTTCATATTCAGCTCTTATACGATGAGCATATGCTTCTCTTGCAAGGTGGAACTCTATAAATTTTAGGTCGGGAACTTGCTCTCCCCTGAAAATTCTTTTTGATTCAAGCCCGCGCCTAAATTGCCCCATTTCACTAACATGTTCAATAGGAGCCCCGAGAAGGGTGCCAATACCTGCGCCTATTAATGCGCCCTTCTTTAACTGCCTTGCTTTTTGCAACCCGGATCTTAACCATGCCACAACTCTTTTACCGCTCGCAGCTATTTTTGGCCTTAGCACCATAAGGAGCTATTTAGTTTGTGGTGATATTTATAGTTTTGTTTGGCAAAAACGCCAAAAACCTGGCCTTGAAGAAGGGTGGATTTGATTAAAGATGCGGGCAAAATTTATTAACCAAAAGCCCCTATACATATTTGCGGTTAAAAATGGCAAAAGAAGCTCCAAGTGCAAAAAAGGTCCAGGACATTTTAGAGCAGATGCAGCTAAAGTTTGCAGAAATTGACGATCTTCGCTCAGAGCTGCAAAAAGAGCACGCAGGCCCTGCCATTACTCCTGAAAAATCCCGGGCAATGCTAGAAGAAATTGTTGTGCCAAGCCTTGAAGTTATTAAGGAAGAGAGAAAAAAACACTGATTTGAAATGCTCTTCAATAAAGCAAGCGACAAAAAAATAATCCAAAATGTTACCTTTGCCAGGACTCATTTTGAGAGGTTCAAGGGCTTGATGTTTGAAAAGGAGCAAAATTTTAATTACGCTCTGATTTTTGAACTACCCGAAAAGTCGCTTATTGGATCTAGCGTGCATATGATGTTTGTATTTTTCCCGATAGATATTGTTTTTCTTGATGAGCAAAAAAAAGTAGTGGACAAAAAAACACTATCCCCCTGGACACTCAACTATACTCCAAAAAAAGCAGCAAAATATTTCATTGAATTGCCAGCACAAAGAGGCGAAATAGTAAAATTAGGGGACAAATTGGATTGGGATTAATAATCAAGGTATTTACTCTTGCAATTCTCAGAGCAAAAACTAGAATAGAACAAGTGGCGGGGCGTTGTTTCTTTGGAAATTTCTTTTTTGCAGACAATGCAATTTCTTTTATCCGGCATGTTGTAGACCTTGGCAGATTTTTTTGTATATTTTGTAAGGTCCATAATGCTAGAACAATAAAATCTCAATTTAAATCTAAGCCCATTGTTTGGTGCTACATAAAATTTTGTGCTTCCAAAAACCTTAAAATAAGAATTACCACCTATTACGTCAATTGCCGTATTGAGTGGTTTGTGTGTTTAATTCAATTGAAGTGGAAAAAGCGCTTGGGTGGAGGGTTTTTAGCATCCCTTCAAAAGAGAAAGAGAAAATACTCTCTGAAAATGAAAGCAGGCAAATCGTTGCGCTCAAAAATTCCAAAAAAGTCTATCTTCTAAGGTCAATTCCAGAACTTAGCGTGCAGGAAGCTAGAATGGTTAGATCAATACTTCGCAGCTACCAACAAAACATAGCAAATTTTGACATTTCGCAGTGTTTGAAAAGTTATTGTGAGCAGAATTTTCTGCGCCTAGATTCTGACCAGCAAGAGTATATCAAATTAATTTTAGACAGCGCTACAAAACCGGCCGGGATTTTGTGCAATCTTTTAGAAGATGAGAGGTTAGAAGAGATTGCACTAATCGGGCTTGGGAAATCAAAACCAGTGTATGTATTTGACTGCGCTTTTGGGTGGCTTTCTACCAATATTTATTTTTCACAAAGCGAGGAAGTGAAAAGACTAATCAATTCAATGGCAAGCACTATCGGAAGAAGAATCACCCTGCAGCACCCAAAAATCGATGCAATGCTCCCTGATGGGTCTAGGCTAAATGCCTGCATTGAACCCATTTCAATAAAAGGGCCGCAGATTACAATACGAAAATTTAAGAAAAATCCGCTAACAGCAACTCAGTTGATGCGTTCTGGTTCAATGAGCGCTTCCCAAGCGGCATTTTTGTGGATGGCAATGCAATCTGATTGTTCAATCCTAATATGCGGAAACACTGGATCTGGAAAAACCACTCTTTTAAATTCTCTTTTCGGCTTTGCAAACCAATCCGAGCGAATTGTAATAGTTGAAGATACCCCTGAAATAAATATCCCACACGCCCACACGGTTTGCCTTGCGAGCACCGAAGAGATTGGGGTTGATTCTCTTGTAAAAAATACCCTGCGAATGAGGCCTGATAGGGTAGTTGTAGGGGAGATGCGAACCCAAAGCGAATTAGGGGCTTTTATTGATACGCTTCTAGCAGGCCAGGGAAAGGGAAGCTATGCTACCTTCCATGCTCAATCTGCAAGCGAAGCAGTGCTGCGCGCAATAGGGATGGGGACTAATCCACAAGATCTTTGCTCGCTAGACCTTATCATCACGCAGAAGAGATGGAGCGTCAATTTTGCTAGATCTAGTTCTGAGCAAAGAAAGCTCACGCAGATTTGCGAAGTTGAATATGAAAAAGAAAGAGCAATGCTGCGTGAACTATTCTCATACGATTTTTCGAGCCAAAAATTTGTGAAAAACGAGCCTTCCAAAAAAGTTGCGCAGAAAATCTGCAGGGCATTTAAAATCGAACTAAAAGAACTGGATTTAGAACTGGAGGCGCGCGAGAAATTTTTGCTCTCGCTAGGCGAATTGAAAATGGAGGAATTTTTGGATGCAATATGCACTTATCAAAAAAATTACTGAACAATTAGAAAAAGACCTTGCAGTTCTAGGGCATGCCCTTAGCGTGAAGGATTATTTTTTGCAGTGCACAAAAAAATCAACCCTTATTTTTGTGATTTTATTTCTCTTGTGCAAAGTATTTTTGGGTTTCTTGTTCTCTTTTTTGCTAAGTTTTAGTGCCGCAGTTCTTTGCTTTATGTATTTTATGGGAACGCCGGCAATGGTTCTTGCAAAATCGGCAAGAAGAATTGAAAAGCACCTTCCTTTTGCCCTAATGCAGCTTAGCGTTTTGCTAAATTGCTCTGTTCCAATGGACAGGGCACTTTTTGCGCTTTCAAATTCAAGCTATGGGGAATTTTCAAAAAAATTAAATGAAGCCCTTATTCGCTGCCAAAAAAGCGCAATATCGCTTCCAAATGCCCTAATGGATGTTGCAAATAGCACGCGCTCACCACAATTTAGAAGGGCTATTTCTCAGATAATTTCTGTTTATGAACACGGTTATGGGAAGTCCCCTGGAATGGATATTCGGCAGATGGCACTTGAATCATTACTTTTGCAAAAAGCTGCAATGCGCGAATTTAGTTCAAAGCTTGTGATGCTCTCTGTTGTATTTATTGCAATTTCTGCAATAGTCCCTGCGCTCTTCCAATCATTTGTCCTTGTAGGGAGCACTTTTATGGAAATCCCATTTGACTCTTTTCAGCTGCTTTTGATTGTATGCATACTCTTCCCCCTCCTAGATTGCCTTATTCTTTTGAGTATGCGATCTCTTACCCCAGAATTTTTGAGGGAAAATACATGAAAACTTTTGAAGAAAACTTTTTGCGCATCTTGAAGAGCATCGGGTTTGAGGGGAATTTAAGAGATTTTGCGCAAGGGCCAGTTGCAATCGGCGCTATACTTTTTATTGCAGCGCTCTATTGCGCTCTTTTTGTTTTTGAAAATGAAATGGCTGCAACGCTCTCATTTGTTCTTCTTTTTGCCCCACTTGTCTTGCGGTATTTTTACCACCTATATTTATTTGAGCGCAAGATTAGGGAAATTGAGGGGCAGGTTGCAGATCTTTTGCTTTTAGCATCCTCGCTTCCGCAAAGAAGCGGAATTGAGAGGATTGTAGAATTTATGGCTATGTGTTCTGATGGCCCTCTTAATGAGGAGTTTAAAATTGCGCAAAGAAAAATTGAAGCCGGAATTTTAATTGATGATGCGATTTTTTCAATAAAAAATAGGGTACCTTCACTCTCACTAGCAAGAGCGATTGATATGATTTTGCAATCAATGCGTTCAGGCGCGCAGATGCAGGATATTTTTCGCGAAACAGCGCAAGATTACATGCAGACAAATTCAATGTTGCGCGAAAGATCAGGTAGCCTTGCAATTGAAAAATATACAATACTTCTAGCAGGCGGACTTTTAGTGCCCCTAATACTTGGGCTTTTGTTCGGGATGGTTAATGGGCTTGATTTTAGCGCGATTTCACAAATAGGAATTGGCGACTCTAGTGCAAGGGTTGATTTGTTGCAAGCTTGCGCTCTTGCAAATATAATTTACATTTTAGAGTATGCTGCAATAGCTTCAATTTTTGTTGCAACGGAGCAATCAAAACCGGCAAAAGCGTTTTTGTACGCCCTTCTCCTAATCCCGTGCGGGACAATTGTGTATTTTGTTGCAAGCGGACTTATGTGAGATAACTAAGATATTTATAGTAGTACTTACATCTCTTTATTCGGTTCAAATGAGGCAGCTCGATTTTGTTGAAACTGAAAAAATCAATTTCTCAGGTTATACTCTCATTGAAGGGTTTCCGGGAATGGGGCTTGTGGGAACAATTGCCGCAAAATATATTATTGAAAAATTAGGCTTTGAATATGTGGGCTATATTGATTCGGATATTTTCATGCCAGTAATTAGAATTCACGATGGAGTTCCTGTGCGCCCTGCAAGGATTTATGCCGACAGGAAGAGGAAAATTGCAGTGCTGATTTCAGAGCAGGTAATTTCAAAGCAGTTCATTTACATGGTTGCAAAAAAAACAGCTAAGTGGATCGAAGATGAGGGAATTGAAGAATTAGTATCACTCTCAGGAGTGCAGGCGGCCCCGGGAGCGCAGAGGGAGATGATATATGGGATTGCGGCAAACGAGAAATCAAAAGAACTTATAAAAGAGTACGGGCTCACTCAAATAAATGAAGGGATTACAACAGGGATTACCGCTCTAATACTACTCGAGCTTCGAGCTTCAAAAGTGAAAGCGATTTCAATTTTAGGAAATGTCGAGCTCTCGGCAGATTATAAGGCAACAGCTGAAGTTCTAAAAAAACTCAACGCAATTCTTGGGCTGCAACTAGATATTGACCCGCTTTTGCAAGAAGCGCGCGAAACCGAAAAGCAATTACTTTCCCACCTTCAGAAATTGAAGGACACAAAGGATAATTCGGAAAAATTTGAAGCGAAAAACGCTCCGCTAATTACATAATTTTTAAAAAATCACAGAATTGTTTAAATACACCCTACGACTTATTTTGATTACATGCCATCTCCAAAAAGGCCTGCAAAAGTAGTGAGAAAAAAACCAGTGCGCAAAGCCCCACGCAGACAGCCGACTCTTATAGAAAGGCTTGACAGCGAACTTGTTGCAAAGCACACTTCTACAATTGATTTGCCGGATGAATTTAAAGGCAAAATTACAACTCCGAAAATTGCGCTAAAACCAGAAGTTGAAAGGAGCAGGGCAGAGCCAAGACAAATAATCGCATTGGAAAAATTACTAGTGGAATTTGAAATGGATAATAACCGCGGGTATTTGCCTGTTCCGATGTGGAAAGAAAAACCCGAAGGGGGCTTTAGACAAGCTACGGTTGATGAGGCAATGGAACAAATCAAAGTTTATGCAGGGCAGCGCCATCGCGAACTCAGTAGTATGTTAACTAAAGCAGACAATCCAGTTACAATCAAGGTAAGGGCCTATATCGAAGACAAATTAAGGCGGTTTGGCTATGGCTATAGGTAAATATCAAAGTGGAGAATTACTTGCTAATCAAATAAGTTTATTAAACTTAAAACCATTTATTTGTCCATGAAATACATTTGGCTGGCAGTCCCGATAGTTCTGATTGTTGTGCTGGCAGGCGCGCTCTATTTAAACCAGCCAAAAACAATCCCCACAGATGATTTGAGCTATGTGAATGTGGGGGGCGATGAGTATTTGGATGAGGAGTATATCACCCCTGATGAAGAGCTGACAGGCGAACGGGAATTAATTAACGAGCCTTCAGGGCAAAATATCCCGGTAAATCTTTCGGATTGTGAGAGCAGTGAATTTTCTAACAAGGAAACATGCTATTTGATTTATTCTGTTGCAAGCGGGGATGAGCAGGGTTGCGAATCTATTTCAGACCAGACAACAAGGGATGATTGCATTGCAAGAATTGCCCAGTTGCGGGCTGAACCTGCTGTTTGCGAAAAAATCAAGGTCGGCAAATCACAGTGCATAGTAGATGCTGCAATTGAAAAGGGGGATTCTTCACTTTGCGAAATGGGGAGCGCAGATAGGGCTCAGTGCTATAGGGCATTTAGTTCAAAGGACTATACGATGTGCGCAGAGAGCTTTGATAAGAGGCACTGTAATGATGCGATTGCAGAAAATGATTCAAAATTATGTGAAAATATAGAAACATATTCCTCTTTTTGCTACTATACAATAGCGACAAATACCAAATCACCAAGCCTTTGCAGCAAAGCAGGGACTTCGGCACAGAGCTGCTATTTTAGGATTGCACTTGAAACAAATAACCCGGCAATTTGTGAAAACTTATCAGAAACGCGGGACAATTGTATTGCATGGATTGCGTTTAATACAAATAACAAAGAGCTCTGCTATGAGGCAGGTTCAGAGGCGCAGAGTTGTATTGAGGATATTGAAGCTCAATAAGTTATTTATATTACCCCGGAATTGATTGTTTATGGACAGCAAATTTATTCTATTTTTAGTTCACCCAGGGCATGGTTTGCCAGACCTATCCCACGAACACCATGCAGAACATCACCGCCATCCAACTACTACAGGGGCAATATTTTGGGAAACAGTAGCAGAGCAGTTTCATGAAAATTCTGGAAAGCAAGGGCTTTTTGGATTGCGATTTTTAGGACATGTGATAAATCCTTTCTGGTTGCGGAATAGATATGTTGAAGCAAAACGCAAGGCTGCAAATATCCGGGATTATAAAATGAAAAAGGCGCAAGCTCTTCACGAGCTCGAAGGGACTGCGCATATTGGTGAAGGCTTTAATCATTTTTTAAATTCGCTTCAGCCCCTAGCTGAAACAATTGAAAAGAGAATGGAAAGAATTACTACTGGAAATGCAACGGAGCTAGATAAAGCAGATGCGCTAAAAAGCCACGGGATTGCAACTCGCCTTAGCCCTGAGCAGATGAAATTTTTTGTTGATTTTGTCAAGCTTGGTAAAACGCTTCTAAGGGAGCAAAAAGAATTGGGGACTCTTAGCCTGAGAAAAAACGACCCACGCATTACAGATAAATTTGAGAAAGCCCACGTTGCACAAGCCTTTGAGCAAATGCAGCACATATTTAATGAAGGGGCTGAAAAATTTGCAGCTGCGCTTTCAGGTCCGCATTCTACAATAATAATGCTAGGTGTTGCAGAAGCACTTGCAATAAAAGACCTTGCGGCAAGGGCAAAAAAATAATTTATTCTAATTAAACCGGCCGTGTCCCACAATTGCGCAAGTCAAACAAAAGGCCCTATATTGGCTTGCTATTTCTGGACTTTTAGAGGCCCTGTACCCAAGAGGCATCCTGACAAAAAGACGTCATTTTTGAATTGTGCCGTGCAGCAAATTAAATTACTATTTTCCTTCTTCTCTGCACTGCAATAAATGTTGCAATTAGTAGGCCCATTATTAGCAATATCAAAATCCTACTCTGCGGAAGCGATGGCAAATTCAAAAGCTCAGAATCCTTATCTTTTCCAAGATCAAGGTTTAGCACATTTCCGGATGCTGTTGCTGTTGTTTCTCCGTTTGGCTGCACTTTTGCGGCAATTCCTTCGCGGAACGCTTCTATTAGCGGCAGTAGCTGCGCGTTCTCTGCAAACCAGAGTCCTTTATCAGGATCGTAGTAGAACGAACCGTTCTTTCCTTGCGCTGCATTTAGAAGTTCCGGTTTGTTTTCATCGAGTTGGATAAATGGGGCTCCGTCTTTTGTTGAGAACTTTACCTCGTGCTGCTTGCCATCATTTGTGGTTATTTTAAACCCTTCCGGGGTCTGCGCAATTTTACCAACATAATCTGTAACAGCACCGGTGTCTTTATCAATTACGCGCAGGTGGTCTTCACATATTCCTTCTGCGTTCTTTTCGGCACTTATTGCATAGCGCTTTGTTGCTGTTTCAAATATCGTAAATGGGCCCTGGTGCGCTAGCGCGTCATTGAATTTATCGACTTTACTGACTTTAAAATCAGACCCAAGGTCCGGGATAAGTTCGAAATTTATTGCAGGGTCTTCACATTGCGTTGCGCTGTTTAATTCGCGTGTGAGTTTTGGTTTTATTCCTTCCACCAGGTCTTTACTCAAAATCCCGTCTTCGTGGTGTTTTAGCCAGGTAACAAAGCATCCATTTGGTTTTACTACAATTACGCCGTTTTCAAATTGCAAACTCTCAAGGGAGCCAACTTCTGTTACCCCGTCATTTGAACTTGAAAGGTTAACATCCTTATTTGCATATATCTTAACCTTTGCCCCGACTCCTTCTGCAACTTTTCGCGGGAGCCCTTCTGCTATTATTCCTTCTCCGGTTGGTTTGATGTTGGGGTGGGTTGTTGTTACAATTGCCTTGAGTTCTCCGAATGCATCATTCAATTTGTTGGTGCTAAGTTCTAGGCCGGTTTGCCCGATTACTCCTTCTTGTATGCATTTTAGAAGTTCCGGGTTCATTACGCGCACTTCCCCTTGCGCGTTTATTTCAAATGCAAGATCGGGTGTGTTTTCAAGGCAGGTTTCTGTGAGGGTGTGCGGGATTTCTATTGCGGGGATCCCGAGGTTAGTTGAACTGAGCCTTACATTGTCCTTGCTCTGAACTATTGGTACTCCGTTAGCGGTGATTTCCCCTTTTGCAAAATCAATCCCGACATTTACCCCATTAGTGCCCCTTACTTCTTCGCTTCCTGTTTGCTTGTAGGATGCCGGAGTAATATCGCATCCTCTTCCGCACCAGAAGTAGAAGAGTGTGCGAGAATCTAGTTGTCCGCTGCTAGTGCCTTCAAGTCGCAGTGTTGCCTGCACAATGTCATTGTCCTTTGAATCGTTCACGAATTTATCAATTTCGCCGCCAAGCTGCTCAGCTGCTTGTTTAGTGAAATTATTTTGGTCTCCTTTGAAGCCTTCGATGAAATTGTCCTTGAATTTTTGCACCAAATTTGAAACTTTCTCCGTTGATTTTGCGCTGGTGTTTGACTTCTCGTCCTTTTCCTCTTTTACAGGGACAAAATAGTGCGCGTAGTACCCTTCATCAACATCAACACATCCGTGCAACTGGGGGGCTATTACTATTTGTATTGCCGCGGTGCTAAAAATTCCTGCCCAGAAAAATGTCCCGTAAGTTATTGATTCAAGGCCCGAGAGTACTGCCCCGACTTTTGCATCCTTTGGCAGTACTTTTCCGATATTTAGCCCGTAGAATTCAAGGTCTGCAACAGCTTCACTGCATGTCTTAATGTCCGGGTCATTTATTGCCTTGACAAGATCAATTGGTTCTCCGCTCTCGCTTCCGCTCTGGCCAACAAGGTTTGTGTGCGAAGAGTAGAGTATTAGGGTTTGGCCTTTTTGGCGCGCCTTTTCTGTTACCGTATCTTCCAATATGTATGAAGTGAGTTTTTTATTTTGGACAAAAAAGAACGGGTTGAAGCGTGTTAGATCTTCGGTGCGCAAAACAAGCCCGCAATTTGAGCAATCCTCAGGGCCCGTTAAATAGAACGCGAGGTTTTCGGTTTCATTTCTCAGTTCATTTTGTGTAAGGGTGTTGTAGAGGTTTTTTATAGGGTTATATTTATCGGAGAGTTCGTCAAGGATTATTTTCCACGGGAGCTTATTTATCATTTGTATGAAAATGTCCCCTTGGTCAGACCCTTCGTTTGCAAAAAAATCGATGTATGAATAATCGTATATGTTCTGAGGCCCTATTGTGAATTTGAGGCGGTGCCAGGTTTGGGGCAATTGGTATTGGCTAATGCCTTCAATTCCAAACCCTTTTTTTGCCCACCAATAAGCAAACGGCAGTGTTGTCCACTTCGCTCCGCCTTTAATGGTGAAATAATCCCTAATAAGTTCGTCTTCTTGCGCTACGAGTTTATCAAGAGCGTTCCAGTATCTTCTTGAAACCCAGTTCCTCTCCTGCAGCGCGTCAATTGTTTGCTGTATATTTATTGCACCAAATTTAAGGTTTGCAGATGAACCAGTTCTTGCATTATCTATTCTTGCAATGACATCTTCCGGCGAGAGTTCTCCCCACTTCTTCCACTTGCCTTCAACAATGTTGGCATTTGAGCTAAGCCTATTTTGTATGAATTCATATGACACGTTATTGTATGGGACATAGTTGCCGTACTGGTCCTGGATGAAGACATCGGATTTGTTCCCTGCTGCAGCTTTTACATTACTGTATGAGAGTCCTGCAATTGTCTTCTGGCTCTCAGGATCAAAGTTATACATCACTATATTTTGGCCGTTTGATTCATAGGCGCTTCCGTACTTTACATAATCGGATTCGAATCCGCCAAAAGACCCATCATCCTTGAGTTTTTTTAATACCCTTTGCAAATTGCGGTGGTCCTGGAACATGTTTATTACTTCGCCATACCCATCAGGGCTAGCGGCACGAAGTCCCTTATCATAAAACCCCGCGCTTGGATATCTTGCAACCCATTCAATATAATCGGCGCCGAGCCCATCATCATAAACATCATCCATCATGCGGATCATTTCGCGCCCGTATTCTATGTACTTGTCGCGCACGACCGGGTCTTTTAGCCCGGCGCCTCCTGAGTGTTTTGCTGCCTGAATGTAAGCGTCCTTAGCAGAATACACCCTTGCGTTTCCTGCGCGCAGAACAGAGCGCATGTCATAGAGCATTTTGAGGAATTCCGATTTTTGCTCCTGGGTTTTTATGTGGCTCAAAAAGCCATCGGGCTCTAGCATCTTTCCCAAATGGTGCTGGAATTCTTCGGTTTTGAAAAGATAATACCCGGATCCATTTGCATTTCCACCAACTGTTTCTTCCCACCAGCCCCTCCAGCCGTATTTGTCAAGTGTATTTGCTATTTTTTTGAGCTTATTTCTTCCAAGCACAGATTCCGGGGTTATGAATTCTGACCTGAACCTATCAAGGAAAGCCTGGTACTCATCACGAACCCCTGTTAAAAATCCGCGCCTGCCGGTCCAACCGAAGAGTTTTTTTGTGTGGTAGAGAAGGCTTGGCCCGAATGTACTGACAACCATTTCAGTTGACATCCAGGAATTGAAGTATTTGTCAAAAAGAGAATAGGTGCTGATTACGCACGAGGAATTGTTGCAGTTTGTTTCAAGCTTTGCTTCAAAAAAATTTGTAAGGATTGAATTGTGCAAAAGTTCCTTTTCAAGCCTTTGCGCGGTTTTTATCTCGCCCGAATTAATGTCCCCCGTAATTGAGGCATCCGAGAGGATTTTATTTTCAGCAGCAGTAAAGCTTGTCTTGTTCTTGTCCTCGAAAAATTCCTTTAGTGGTTTTAGATTTGCAACAATTCCAGCCCCGGAATTCCTATATTTTAAATTTGGGCCGGTGAGCGCGCACTGGGGCGAACTCATTGTTTCGCACCTTCCGGCGCGCAGGGAATCTTCAAGCACAACCCCTAATGAAAACGGACCGTCCACATAGGAATTTAAAAATTGTGAAATTTCCCATGGTTTGAATTTTTGTGAAGGGACCTGGACTTTTACAGCAGTGTTCTCATCATCAGGTTTTGTTAGCACCAATTCATTAGCATCAAGTGTATCGCGAGAAGTATCCTTTGAAGTCTGCCCTGCAATCTCTTTTCCGGTAAAACCATTTTTTAGAAGATCAAGAATATTTTGCACCTCATTAGGAGGAAGCTCTGAAGAAGTGCACATGTACTGGTTTACCTGCGGCTCTATTTGCTTTGCCGGAGCTGTTACAGCTATCCCGGCTTCGCGAAGAGCTGTTTGCTCCGGGGTTTCTGTTAAGGTGCGTGGGTCTGAACCTGAAGGCAAATCTTCAGCAAGAACCGGCCCTCCAAGGAGTGGGAATAGGAACAAATATACCAGAAATATTGTAACGGCCCTTCTCATCAAAACCACGGGGATTTGCTTTATTATTTATAATATATATTCATAGTAAGAAGGTTTGGGCAATATTTATTCCTTCCGTTGGTGCGGCTTTGCGCTAAAAATTGAGGTTGTTCCTAAAGCATGATTCTTGGTCATTTAGTCGTTTTTTGAAGAATTTAACAGCAAAAACTCTATTGGCTGCCTGATTGAATGCCTCAATCGTCGTATACCCAACCGCCGAAACGGTTGTTAGCCAAAATAGATAAAATAGATTATTCCGCTAACGGCTTCCGGGATTAGGAAGAGAAATATTGCAGCCCCCACAACCGACATCAAATAGCAAGCCGCAAGCAAAATTATCGGTTCCGGCATTTTTTTGAAGCGCGAATGCAAGGATTCGAATACAAAAAGCCCGATGAATTCGAACGGGAGCAGTATTAGGGAAATTACAAGTGAAGAAATTGTGACCTTGAATAGCCCGTATGCGTATGAAGTTGCAAGTTCTCCAAGTGTTGGCGCAAAAACCGATGGCACTTGCCCAATTCCGCTCTCCTGCAGCGAAGTTAAAATGGGGTAGAAGTATGCAATTAAAATCAATACCCACAAAAGTGCAAAAGTTGAAAGGAGCGCAGTTACAATAAAACTCCATTTTGTGGCTTTGCGTATTTTTGCGTTCAGCCACTTTCCGATAAATGCTAGAATAAAAATTGGCAACACTATTGAGAGCGAGCCTTTTAGAAGGTTTAGGATTGAGAAAACAAAATTTTCAAGTGGGCCTGCCATTTTTACACCAAACTACACAATAGAACTACACAATAGTTTATTAAGTACTATAAATATTTTTAGTGTAATGCTCCCCCCAGCCGCATTTATAGACGCAGCAATTGCCTTCTATATTCTATTAGGCTCCCAGAGCTGGGGCTATATGCTTCTTCGAGCGGGCTGGCCAAATATCCGCGCGCTTGAAAAAGATTACAAAAAGGGCTGGAGCATGGTAGTTGGGTTTTTGCTCTCGGTTGGGCTAATAGGCACATCTATTTTAATTTCATATTTCAAATTAACCCCCCTCTCGCTCACTGAACTTCTTATCGTCAATTGTTCCGCATTTTTCATAAGCGCCCTTGCAATCCTTACAATTAAAAGAAAAATCAAAGGATATGGAAAAATAAAAGTTTCAATTCCAAAACGCATTGTTGCTGCAAGTGTTATTGCAAAAAAGGCATTTGAAAAGCTCCCGCAAAAAAGCTATGTGAAAGCACCGCAGGTTTTAGCGTCGGTTTCGGCCCCCGCCCAGCCATCAATTGTTGTTGAGACATTTGAAAGTGTTAGTGGAAGTTCAAAAACCCCAGTACAAGTTTCTCAAGCGCAACCAAAACCGGATGAGAAAAAAGCCGAGGAATTAAAGGCGCAACTTTTGAAAAAAGCCCCAACATCTAAAGGCAAATTACAATCTTACACATCACATGTTAGATGGCACCATGAAGATCACCCACTGGCTCCAAAAAAAGTAGAGAAAAGAGCTGAGCATGTTCTCTGGAAGCACGAGGAGCACCAGAAAATAGAAAAGCGAATGCCTGGTTTGGATCAGAAAATTGGCGAGCAAAAATACACCGAGCATGTGAAATGGGGACATCTTGAGCATCAAAGAGTTGAAAAGGTTTCAAAGACAGCACAGAAAGCAGAGCCAGAAATTAAACCAATCCCTGCGCAAAAAGTGCAAACATCTGCGCAGGAAAATAAAAATATTTTCAGCTTTGTGGGCGGGATTTTTTCAAACAGGGCAAGGGCTAAAACGCAGCCGCAAAAAGCAGTACAAAAGTTTGCGGTAAGGGATTTGGAGGATGAGATTTCGCACAGGCCAAAAATGCTTCCGGCTCCGCAGCCCCAATCAAAAGTTTTGCAGCCGCAGGTTGCAAAAAAAACCTCAGAGCAAAAGATATCACAGCCGCACGATACTATTTCCCCACTTCCGGGCATAAAACCAATGCCAATAGCAAAGATGCAAAAGAGCGCAATTTCCGAGCAAAAAGAAGGCAGACAATCACAAGTCGACCGGATTGTTACAGACCTTGGAAAATTATTTTCAAAAAAAGAGCGCCCAACACCGGTTTCTTCATGGAGCCTCAGAGGGCCAATTAGCAAGGCAGCGCCAAGAGTAGAGAGGCCAAAAGAGCAAATCGTAGCTCCTCCTATAGGTACGATTTTTGGGAAAAGCGAGGAACAGAAAAAAATCGAGAGGCTTCGCAAACTAGTCGAACAGATGGAATTTGCCCGCCCGCTTGAATCAGTGAAAAGGGAAACTGAAAAATCACTTGCAATGCAAAAGAGCGTAGAGGTTGAAGAGCACAGGCCTAGCGGGGAGCGCAGGGAAGTCGATGATATTTTGAGCAGAATTGAAAAGAAGAAGAGCGCGCAGGAAGAAAATTCAATGATGACTAGCGATCAGATAAGAGAAGAAGTCGAGAAATCGCGAAATTTCATAAAGCAGAACTTAAAAGAGCAGCTTGTGCAAGAGAGAGGATCGGAAGAAACTTCTGTGGAAAAAACAATGCCAAAATCCGCGCAGCTTCTAAAGCAGCTCTTGTCGGAAAAATAGGTGTGGAAAATGGAAGATGTACCAAGAAGGATGAGAAGGTTTTACAGAAAACCAACTGAAGGAGAAGTAAAGGATCGCAGCGCGCAGATTGCAATAGAGCATGTTGATGATTTTAAAAAAGAGCAGGGGAGATATCCAAGCTCGCGCGAAATTGACAATATTGCGCAAAATGTATTCGAACAGCTAAAGGCCGATCTCAAAAAAGGAGAGGAGATTTCAGAAGATATTGATCTTGGAAAATTAAAAGATGATGGGACAGGCAAGAGCCTGCTTGATGCAAGAAAAGAGAGGCGCGCAAAAGAGGCAAAGCAATCACAAAAAAGGGGCAAGAAAACCCAAGAGGAAGCAGAAGATCAAACAGAGGAAGAACAAACAGACGAACAAGAACAGCCTGCTCAAAAAAAAGCAACCCCCCAGGCAGATATTATGGAAAAAGTTGGGGTTTTAGAGCAGATTGAAAATGAACAGAATGTCAAAAAGCTCGCAGAGTTAGATGAACTCTCAAATCTTGAAGGCGAACTTGATTCGGAGGATGACTCTGATCTTGTTGAAAAGGAAATGGACGGGGAAATAGACGAGTGCCCGCGCTGCAAGAGCAAGACCGCTGATTTTATTTATTGCCCAAATTGCGGGGATGCATTCTGCAACCACTGCGCAAAATCAGTTGAGCCGCAACCCGATACAATAAAATACACTTGCCCGAATTGTGCTGAAGAGTTTAAGAAAAATAAGCCCTTGCGCTAGCCAAGCGGTTGGGCATTTTCTAATGCCGGATTTTGCTGCCCTTCAATTGTAGATTCAATGCAGCTCCAGCCGGTTGAAGAGAATAGTTCTGCTTTGCGCTCTTCTGTACTACCAAGCCATGCCGCGTCCCACAAAACAAGGTCAACTTGCGCCTTGAAATCATCAAATGCGCCTTTGGTTGATTCCCTTACAAGTTTTATTGAAGAGGATGCCTGAGAGGTCGGCCCGACATTTGCCAAAAGCCGCGAGAGCTTTTTTGTAAGGTCACCATAACTAGATGATCCAAGGGCACAAAAATAATTTGTGTGGGATTCATCTTTGGGAGTAGTAGGGTCATTTGCAATTGCAGAGTATACATAAAATCTTCCCGGGGCATTTGGGTCCTGGATTTTTTCAAAGCTTGCTGAGTATGGTTCTTTTTTGAAATTTGTAGTATGGAAATAAAAGAAAACAAATTTTTCCTCTGAAGGGATTGTAATATAGAACGCATAATCAAGTGAATCTTCTACCGGGGCAAGTATTGAGGAAATGGATTTTCCCAAAACCTGCCTCTCGCGGCTATCAATTTCCAAATCATCAGAGTAATCCTCTTTTACAATTGCAAGAAGGTAGTCAATTTCAGCATCCTGCTGCTCTAGGGATTGTGTGACATCGCGCGCGGTTGAACTATACAGGATTGATTTTAGTGCATTTGTTGCAAAAGTGGTGTTGAATTCTGCGTCTATTTGCTCTTTTATATTATTCCCATAAGAATTTGCAAACCCGAATAGAAATATTGAAAGGAAAGTGATTATGAGTATGAAATAGAGTGCATCAGTTACTGCTGCCTGGCCTTTTGAATTCATTTCCATGCAACCACCACCAAATGCATTGGCTTTACGATTTTTTCATCTTCAATTACTATAGGAAAAATCCTGCTCACAAGTTTTCTATCCTGCGCCTCTTCAAAACTTATAAAATCCGAAATCGTATTCCCGCTGCTAGTAGTGTTGGTGCACAAATATGTGTTGCCTGCGCTGTTTTCAAAAAAACTTATTTCGAAAATATTTTCAACTACTACTCCGTTCACAGCATCAGTGGTAATTGCTGCAACATATTTGAGATTTACAAGGCCAACTTCGCTGCACAGTTCTTCAAATGCCGCATATGTTGGGATATAGCTATTTGATTGCAAAATCCTCGAAACCCTCATTACCGCAATATCATCATTAAATTCAGCGTTGCGCTCATCAAAAGCATTGAATGCTAAAGTGAAGGTCGAAAAAAACATCACAAGCCCCAATAGTATTGGAATCAAGGATGGAAGATCATCGCCAATTGGCCCAATCAATCCCTTATTTAGCATTTAAATCCACCTTCATCATTTATACTCTGTACGTGCACTTGTTCCCCTATTGTTGTTTTGTGAACAAGGCAGGCAGCCGAGCTACACCCGATTACATATAATTTTCCCTCTCCGCCTTCGATTTCTTTTATGAATTCAACGCTGTCAACCGGGTTTGTTGCCTGCGGGTCTACAAATATTTCTTCTTTGCCTTCAACTGAATCGGCTATTGCCCCGGAATAATCTGTCCCATCATAGTCCTGGCCGTAGAGGTGCAGCTCTGAACTTGTCCTAAAGCTATTTGCTGCAATCGCCTTTGCCTCATAGGTCGAATCATCAAAGCTTTTTTTTATCTCCTCGCGCTGGTAGAGGGAAAAAATTAAAACATTCAAATTATCCCCACCCGCTGTTTCAAGCTGCCTTTTGGAAATTTTCATGACATAATAAAAACTCCCTCCGGCAATGCTAAGATCCCCGGGAAGGTCGTGCCCGTCACTTAGGCAATAGCTAGGGCTGCTTGCAAGAGCAAAGGACTTTTCCTTTATTTTTGACACGAGTTCAGCGGCCTCTTTTACTTTTGCAATGTCTGAGAGGCTGAATGCAAAAAACGATACAATTGCAAATATTGCGGTAACCAAAATCAGCAAATTGAGTTTGCTTAAAATAAAATCAAGCATGTTCACACCCTCTTGAAGGCGCACACTACAGGGGCGCTGCTAAATAGGTTTGATTGGCGGATGAGCGTGTACTGCCCGATTTCAATCCCGCGCTCCGGGTCTTTCCAATTGGCAACGCTATACCCATCTGCTGGTTCTAGCATTCGCGGGTCGCACGTTTCTGGTTCTTGCGGAAAAGTCGTTGCCGAGGAAATGCGAAGGCATTTGCTCTCTGTGTAGGATGGGGAGGAGAATTGCAGCACCGTGCACTGCGCTTGGGAGCCGCCGCACAGGGCCGAACAATATGCAAGTTCGTCACGCTCGATTATTCGCAATTTGCTGTCCTCTTCAGTAAAGCAATTTGGAAGTTCAAATGAGACATTTATTTTGGATTTGTTCTTGACTACTGTTTCAATCCCTGAGCGGAGCTGCTCTAAATTCTGGTTTAAATTCCCTTTGCATGTTTCGCCATTTAACCTATCAAGGGCATTAAAACCTATTACAATTACAAACCCCATTACAATCATTGCAATGAGAAGTTCAAAGGGCGCCGATTCTTGGCCTTTTTGGGAAAACATGAGAACAAGATAGGCAAATGAAATATTTAAGGGTGACGAGTGTGAAAAGGAGAAGTTAAAAAGAACAAAATAGATACGAAAACAAAAAGTATTATTTCATTGGATTTTTATATCATAAAAATATTTTGGCTTGATTCTAACAAAGCCCCTAGCAGTTGTTTCTTGGGCATTGTGCCTGTGAGAATCTTTTACTACCCTAAGCCTTGTATCTATTGAAGTTGCCCTTATTAGAATAGGGGTATTATCGGGAAAGGCTTCACAGACCCTAATCCAATTTTCCTTGTCGACCCTAAAATTTATATTCGCGTTTGGCAACAAGACCCTCTCTTTCTAATTCCCCTAATATTTCTTCAACATCTTCAATCTGGACATTAAATTCATCCATTATATCAAAATCTGCAACCGTGCTTTTCCCTTTACTTTTTTCTTTTATAATATATTGAATTATTTTTTCGCGCAGCAATTTGTGCGGAATAGTTCTAACCATTGCAACTCCATTTGCCATTCAACATCACCTATAATATATGCATTTTTGAATTAAAAAAACTACTAATTATAATCGTCAATTGCCGAACTATTTAAAAAGACCGCTATTTTAGGGTTTTAGAACAGGCTCATTGTTCACTATGTCCTGACTCTGCTTGAACATCGGTTTTATCAGGGCAATTATTAGTATCGCTGCAATTATGAAAACAATGAGAAGGTAAACCGAGTTCCACTCGCTCTGGGCGCGCTCTTCTTTTAGCATTTTTATAAGTGGCATGCAAAGAGAATGGGTTTAGGTGGTATTAAATTTTATTGGTCGGAGATTATTGCAACAAGGCAGTATCTACTTGAGGATTCATCATCAAAACCATCATTACCAGCAGATGCATTATTAGATGACCCATTGCAACTGTCTGTTGGATCGATATTGTAAGGGCTGTCATCATAACCGTAACTTGAAAGCGAACCTTGAAGTTCGCTAGCTCTATCGCACATTACAAGAAGCCTTGTTGTTTGTGAAAATGAACCTTTGTATTCTACTACTTCCCCGTTTTGCTCTTTATCATCAAAATTGATTTTATTCGGAGCGCTCTCGCTTAGCATTACGCACACTTGCTCCGGGGCAAGCGCCCTTGATTGCTGGGCAATTGTTTTTGCATTTAGAGAATCGCCATTGCTAAATGTAATGTTATCAAGTATTTGCGGAAGGCCAGGTTCATTTATTTTGCTCTTCACGGCATTTGAAGCGGCATTATTTGGGTTCTGGCTGCCTATATTTGGAAGTATTTGCAGTGTTTGCAGAAGTATTAGAAGAATTGCGCCAGCAACTACTGCTGCTATAAGGAGCTTGAATACATCAAAACCCTGGCCTTTTGAATTAAGCCTTATTAGATTTGCGCGCATTAAAATCAGTAAGCTAAAGGGTTTAGGTGTATATAAATCTTTTTCTTTTAAAAGGGAAGCGCGCTATTGCATCTCTTCAAATGAGATAACACAGCCTATTTCACATTCATTTGTAGGGTTGACATCGCAGGTCACGTACACGTTTGTTAGGATGTTTTCATTTACTGTAACAACTGTATTGTCCCCGGAAAATGTAGGCGAACCTGATGGGGCGAATTGGATGCACTGTTCTGGAAGGCCAATTGCTTTTGAGAGGCCTACTTGGGAAAATGAATCGCCGCGGGCAAATTGCAAGTTCTCGATTTGCAATGTTTCGCCATTTGGTTGGCGGGTTGCATTTTCAAGGCCTTCAAAGAACCTTTGCTTGCTAACACTGAGGCGCAAATCATCAAAGTAATTTATTGCCCCGATAATTATCATGAGTACAGTGAGTGCCATTATTGCCCCGATCAAAAGCTTGAATGGTTCAAATGCCTGGCCTTTTTCGAATACTATATCGACCCCACCAAAAGGTTTGATACAATCATGCTCAGAACAAACATGACAACTGCAATTGGCAAAAATGTGGCAATGTTGAGGCGCACTAATAGGTCATTGTCCTCCTCGATTTTTGTTGTAAAGTAGGTCATTATCACAACAAGTTCGACAATGTAGAGTGCAACTATTAGTATGAATTGGGTGGGCGAAGCTATATTTGCAATTGACTGCGCAGAAATAAACCCGGAAGCGGAAAGCCCTGTAAATGCTGTCCCTGTTGCATCGCTTGAAAGTGAATCTGATGAAGAGACAATATCAGAAGATGCAATTGAGGAAATTGTAACTATTACAATGCGCTGAAGGCTTGTTGTAATTCCTAAAACCACGGGGGCTATAAAGAGGGTCATGGTTTTCATTGTCCCCGTAACATCTGAAACAAGGATTTTGAGGGTGTTATTTACTTTCTCGGCATTTTGCAGCTGAATTGAAAGTGAAATTAGTGTTCGCGCTGCAACATTAACCCCTAGCTGCACCGAATCTACAAGCATTTTCATCGAACCCTTAATTATTGCTGAGGGGATTTTTGCAACAGAACCCGAATTTTTGTCAAATACTGCCTGCTCAAGCGGCATTCCGAGTAGTTTTATGTTATCTAGCGTTCGTGCAAAAACAACTTTTGAGATGCGAAGGTCAGGCAAGAATTCGGTTACATGTTTTATTGCATCTTCAACCGGTTTATTCTCGCCCATTCGCGAAGCGAGTATGTAGAGCGAATCTTTAAATTCCCGCTCCATTTCCTGCACTTCCAGTTGCACCCTTCTTTTATAGATGCTTGAGTAGTAGAAGAGGACAAAAATTGCAAGCGACATTGAAATCAAAACCCCGAACACCAATTTGTACGGGGCAATGTCATTTTTGCTCTGTGAAAAAAATAATTGCTCTTCAGATCTCACTTGCTGTATTACTTTTTCCTGCACTAAATCCCTTTCTACTGAAGTTAGATCCGGGCCTAAGTTTTGCGAAAATAGCTCGGTGTAGCGCTGCCCGGTTTCATCAAGTGCAAAATATGTAGCTGGCCTAGCAGATTTTAGCAGGGCTTCTTGCCGCGAGAGATCACACGGAACAATAAAATTTCGCACATCGGTGCATGAGACATTTGGATCCTCCCCGAATAAAAATTTTGGCGGTATTCCTTGCGTTGAAACCGCAAATGAAAAAAGTATTCCAATAGTTGCAATAAAAATTGCAGCATACCTAACATCAACATTAAAACCGCGGATATTTGCCTTCCACTTTTTAGGCAACCCTTCATGATCATCAGGTATTACCGGCGGCTCGTATGTGGGCGGCCTATTTTGCAGCAAATTATAGGCAAACCAGATTGTGATTAGCGGAATTACTATATTGTATATGAGAAAGAGAACTATTGGGTTTGCAAGAGGGGCTCCTGAAAATGAGCTTCCCACCGGAAGAATTATTATTAAAAGAAGCGGCAAGAGCACTCCAATATAGAAAAGCATTGTGCTAGGTTGCGAGAGGTCGCGGGCGTATTGCTCCATTTTGTTGCGGATGCTCTCGAGCATTTCCGACATTGTCTGGTCCAAAAGGGCATACCTTTTTGCTTCTGTATTTTCTATTACCGATGCGCGTATCCGCATCAAGGAGCGCTTGAATTCGTCGCTGTATTTTCCCCACTGGTATGCAAGCGCATCTAGTCCTTCAGAGAGGGAATTGTAAACCCCAATTTGTACATTCCAGATAAGCTCTTTGAAATCTTTTGCTATTTTTCCTTTCCCATGCTCTGCTGCAAATTCAACCGCCTTTTCAAGGTTTGGGACAAGTTTTATTGACATTACCATATAGCCCAAAATATCGGGAACATAGGTGAGCGCTTTTGTTTGCTCGCGGCGCGCTTCTTTTGATGGGTAGGTGTTGAAAAAATTTGCAATACCAATTGCGAGCAAAAGAAATGGTGCGTATGCATAAATGTAGGCAGCTGCCCCGCCACCTGAAATTAATTCTAGCACTTCATTTAGTGGCGAGAAGAGTATAATTGAACCAAGAATAAGGCCGCAGAGGAGCAGAAGGATTAGGACTATTTTTGAGGCGCCGGAAAATTGCTCCGGGGTTAATTTCCATTTGAGAAAGGCAATTGCCATCTTGTTCTCTTCTGTAAAACTTCCCCCTTTTCCAAGAGAAGGCGAGAGGGCGTAGAGCCTTTTGCAAAGGAGTACAAACGGATGGTCCGGTTCTTTTACTAATCTTCGCTCGCCTTTTGTAAAATCTTCAGAAGAAATTGTAATCTTTCCGTAGAGCTCTCCGATGCTTGGTTTTTTTTGAAGGGGCATTTATTTTCCCCGCCCCTTTACCCTTTTCACTAAATTGTTGCGCACCCAATTCTTCCATTTTCCCAAAGCTTCTTCATAATCAACTGAACCGAATTCTTCGAGTTGGTCTTCTTTTATCAGCACCAATTTATTGTTTGCAACAACGGTGTTCTCTGCTTCAAGAAGGTTTGGGAGCTTGAATTCGTTTTTCATTTCAACTAAAAAGCTCTTTGATTGCGCGATCATTTTTATATTCTTCCATATTTTTTCAATTGAAAGCCCTGAAATTTCGCTGATGCGTGAGAACAGGTCACTCTCTTTCAAATTGTCCTCAATTAAATACAAATTGTCCTTTCCGGCATCATATGACATGAGATCAAGAAGCCCGCCTTCTTCAGCCGGATCGTCTTTCCAGTGCTTTTTCACTTCAGTTACCTGCACAACCCTTCTGTGCCTCTCAAGGCTGCCTTTGAATCTAATCGGGCGCGCGACCGCAACAATATCAGTTGCCTTGAATGAAGTCGTAGGGACCCCAAGATCGTTTACAACCCTGTCCCAAACACTATATGCGCTATCCCCGTGGATTGTGCCCATTACAATATTTCCGGCAGCCCCAACACGCATTGCTTCATAGAGCACTTTTGCTTCGCGCGAGCGGACTTCACCAACAATTATTGCGCTATCCCCCAATCGAAGCGCTGTGCGAAGCGCGTCTTCCGGGGCAACTTCATTGTCATTTTCATTATTGCCAATTGGGGAACGGGTTTTGAGGCGCTGTATATTGAACCCGATTTTTTTCATGTAATCAACATTTAGTTCTTGTGTATCTTCCTGCACAATAATTCTTGAATTTTGCAAAATTTCAAGCATCAGGGCATTCATAAGCGAGGTTTTTCCTGATCCCCTTGAACCCGTGACAAGCATTGTTGCCTGCGAATCTATGAAAAATGACAAAAGCCCGGCTGAGAGGGGCGAGAGGTATTTTACATCGACAAATTGTGCAAGTGTCCACGGAGTTGTCTTATGCAGCCTGAATGCAAATGCGCTCCCATCAGGCGAGAGCGGGGGGTTGATTGCCGCAACCCTTGTCTCAAGATCAGGCAGTTCAAAATCAAGAACGGGGTGCGCTTCATCAAAAGGCCTGCCAGACATTGCGCGAAGCTTTGAGGCAAACGAATCGGCTTCATCTTGGGTGTAAATTACATTGGTCTGGCACTGCCCAAACTCCGAGTGCACCAAATAAATTGTTTTGTTTCCAATAGGAGCGTCGATGTAAATATCGGTTATGCGCCGATCAGATAACAGCACTTCTAAAACTCCGTACCCGACAGTGTAGCGCGCAACAACCTGGCTAAGGTCCATTATCTCCTCGTTTGTAACATCGATTCTCTCGCGCTTTGCAATCTCTTTTATTGTGGATTGGTATATTCTCTCAAAATATTTCCTGCTCTTTGAAATATTTGAAAGCGATGCCCTTCCCGGTTGGTATGAGGCAACTGTTTCTTTTGTTTTGCTCACAAGGAAATATTTTTCAGGGGTGAGGGAGTATTCCGGCAAATTTATGAAATAGAGTTTTTCGGCCTTGTTTGGGTGCTTGAATATTTGCACCGACGCATCCTTTACAGAGTATTCATCCAAAAGTTCGAGTTTTTCATCATTCCCAAACACCAATCTCGAACCAATAAATGAGGGTTTTAGCTGCGCTTCAAAAAAACTGCGGTAGAGTTCATTTGTGTCCGGGGCTTTTTCTAATTTTGATAGCAGCACGCGGGATTTTTCTATTAACGAAAGTTTTTCGAATGCTTCCTTTACTTCAAGAAGGGTTTTGAAATAAATTGTCGAGCGCTTATCGGCAGCAATTGCTTCAAGGCGCGCTTTTTCTTTTTGCACTTCCCCTAAAAGCATTAGATAGGACATTATCGGGTCAAAGAGCAATTCATCGTGGGTGATTTTTACAATTATATTGTGGCGCTCCCCAAAATCCTTTTCCTCTTCAGTAGCAGGGTCTCCGAGATGTGAATAGCTCCAGATGCTGTCGGATTCGAACTTTGTGTAGAGCGCGGCGATTTCGCTGAGCATTTTTGTCTGCTCCTCATCATACACCCTCTCATACACTTCTGCAAGCACGACAAGGTCAGCATCAGTTTCGCTAAGGGATTTTAGCACATGGTAGCGCGCGTTGCGGTCATCTGCAATTGAAGGAGTGTAGAAGGAATCCCGGCAATCAATTACAAGCATGCGCTTGCCGCCTTCCTCCTTTACAATATATGGCCCGACCTCAAAACCCTCTATTTTCAACTAAAAACCCCTGTGGTAGAATTGGCAATAAAAGGGCAGTTTCTTATTATTATACTTATACTCAAACCGGCAAGAGGGCATTTGGGTTTAAATTACATTTTCAGTTTCTAGTTAGTATGCGAAAGGAAGTTCTTGATTGGCTAAACTCTGCAGAAGATGACCTAAATACTGCAAAGACTCTTTTGCGAGAAAAAGTATACTATGCCAGTTCATTCTATTCACAGCAAGGAGCCGAAAAGGCCCTAAAGGCAGCCTATATCCTCAAATTCAAAAAAACTTACCCCCAGCACAATATCAGCACACTTGCAAGTGAGTTAGGAGCGCCTGAAGAAATAATTTCTGCCAGCAAAAGGTTAAACCCACATTATGTGCAAACAAGATACCCTGATGCTGCAAATGCAATTCCATCTGACAATTATGATAAAAAAATAGCAGAAGAACTTTTGAAAGAATCTGAAAAGGTGTTTGAATGGGGATCAAAGCAGAAAGAATAGTGATTGAATTTGCAGGGAAAGTAAAAAAGAAATTCCCCGACGCAAAAATTTTTCTGTTTGGCTCAAGGGCAGGAAGGGATTTTCTTGAGAAGTCTGATTATGACATAATTATAGTGAGCAGAACTTTTGAAGGGAAAAATTTCTTTGAGCGGCCGCTTGGAGTATATGATTTTTGGAATCAAAAAACCGGCCTTGATGTATTCTGCTACACGCCAAAAGAATTTGAGCAAAAAAGCTCGGAAATAGGCTTTGTCAGTGAAGCCCTCAAGGGCGCAATGTCGATTTAGGTAAGCCTTGCGCAAAGTCAATTTTATATATCTGTGATCTATAATTCAATACCTATGTGCCCTAAAGGACAATATCCCAGAAAGCCTTATAGGCGTAAAACAGACCCGGTGACAAGAAAAAAAGAGCTTTGGATACAAGAGCACTCCCACCACAGTAGAGGAAGTCTCTTGCCTGTTGCCCGTTATGAGTTTTCTGCAACAGAGTGGGCCTCAAAACTTGGCAGAAGATATATAGAACTGGAAAATACGCTAGGGGTTGGATGGTTAACTATTATATCCACAACACTTGCCCAAGAACGGATTAACGCGCTTGAAAAGTTAAAGAGCCCAAAAATATATGAGAGGGTAATTGGTATTATCAAGCAAGAGAAAACTGGAGATAGAAGAAAAACAGCAAATGAAATAATACGGGCACTATCGCGGAAAAGATAGGTATTTATAGATCGCAAGAGTTATTTGAAAAGTGATTGGATGGGAATTTTACGTTCAAAAAAGAGATTGCAAGATGTGCCTACGAAACTTTTTAGAGAAAAAGTAAAACCACTCAAACATACAAGAAACTTTGATGTTCCGACTTCTGCACAAGCAAGACTTGCCAATAACCGTTGGGCTAATAAATAATAAATTCAAGACCACCCTCTTCTTCTCATGCAAAAGTTTTTCCCAAAAAATGCCGCATCGCACGCGGGCAAATTCATGCTCGCAATCTTAGCACTCTTTTTGCTCTTCAATTTCATTCTCTCATTTTTCCCCCTGTGGTGGTTTGAATATTTTTTTGCGCAAAGTTCCCTTTTGATGCTAAATATTTTTGGAATAGAGGGGACAATTGAAATTAGCGAACCTGTGCTCTTGCACATTCAAGGGTTTGCCCTGCCTATTGCAATTACATATTTGTGCACGGGGATTTTGGAGCTAACTGTTATTTGGAGCGCAATACTTGCAAGCTTTGGGATTGATATTAAAAAAAGGATAATCGGGGCCTTTGCGGCAACAATTTTTTTGGGAATTTTTAATATCGCAAGAATTAGTGCAAGCATTCTAATCATAGCTTATTTTGGCCTAAGCGCAGGGGAGTTCTCGCACGATATTTTGTTCAGGGTTTTCCTTTTTGTAACAATTGCGCTCTATTATTATTTGTGGTTTAATTGGGCAAGTGGCAAAGAAAACATAAGAAGGGCAAAATAGCCGGAAAGCAAATTTTATATAGGGCAAGATAGTTCTTAATTTGAAATGAGAAAAGTCGTGGCATCTTTTTTGGTGTTGTTCGGATTGTTTTTTTCTAGCTCTGCCCATTATAAGAATAAGCCAAATATAGAGTATGGGCGCATAGATCTTTTCTGAAAAATAAATTTTTATATTGCAGAGTAGTTCATTGGTAGGTGCATTTTATCTCTTTGAAACCCGGAACAGAAGATAGGGCGGCAATCTTTGCAGTTTTCACAGTTCTTCTAGCCGTATTCGTTTTCATTCATCTACCAAAAAGCCCAACTGCATTTCTACCACTAAGTGGCTCCGGTTCAGAACTTGCAGGATGGTGGAATTTTGATGAAGGGGCTGGAACTGCGGCGGCGGATTTGAGCGGGAATGGGAATAATTGCCAGCTTGCAGGGAATGCTTCTTATATTGCGGGCAAATATGGAAGTGCAATTTCTTTTGACGGACTTGGCGATTATATTGACTGCGCAGGGACTGCAAATTTCACTTCGTCCGATTTTACGATCTCCTACTGGGTAAACCTGGACACTTTCCACACCAATAAATACCCAGAACAGGGAGGCACTTCTGTAATATTTAAAGGGAGATTTAATACATCGGGATATTACGACTACATTACTGATGAAGGTGGCATTATTTTTATAACTTCCCAGTCAGGTGCATCGCAATCCACAACTACAAATACAGGGCTCATTACTACCGGCACATGGCACCACATCACACATGTAAGAAGCGGATCCACAGTAACAGTTTACATAAACGGGGCAGATGCCACGAACTCCCACGGAACGCACATAGACCCTGCATCATCATCCTACAATTTTACCCCGGGCGTTTATGACCCTGGCAATTATAATTTTTTCGCAGACGGCGCAATTGACGATCTGCGGATCTACAATAGGACCCTGAACCCAAGTGAAGTTAGAGATCTGTTTAGCCTTGGCGCAAACCCGCAAGGTGCCCCTTCAAACCCTGATACGGTAAATGGCTCTTGCGGAGTGTCTCTTAATCTGTGCAGCCGGGGGAATTTGAACGATATTGATGATTCTTCCACGCAATTTTTGTGGAACTGTGTGGGGTCAAACGGCGGCACCACAGCTTCATGCAGCGAGCCCATTACGCAGCTAAATATCCCAAGTATAGGCAGCATAATTTCTTCGGAAAGGTCAACTGATTGGGCGGGAAATGCGGGCGTAAACTTTTCAATCCCGGATTATAATTCTGTTGCCTGCACAGGGCTATTTGCAAACGGGACAACTGATGACACCGCTAAAATCCAAACGTGCCTCAATAACGCAAGCCCCGGAACTGCTGTATTAATCCCTGCAGGGACATACAAACTCGACGGCAGGCTCTATATTGACAAAAGTATTGTGCTAAGAGGCGCGGGCCCATCACAGACAATCCTGAAAGGCAACGGCACTATCTATATGGCGCCTAATAGAAGGGCGTCTTATGATAACATGGAGCCATTTTCGAGCGCGAGAACTATCAACGCCGGCCTCTCTCAAGGCTCCAGGACACTGACATTGTCTTCTGTTTCAGGTTTGAGCCCGGGAACTTATGTTTCTATTTACGAAAACATTGAACCGAACCCGCCGGTTGACCCATCAGGGGCCAATGGAAACAACTGCGATTCATGGTGCGGCGACCAGGGCAAATATAATGGGAGCATAACCCATTTCAGGGGTCAGATAAATAAAATCCTTAAAGTGGGACCCCCCGATTTAGCTGCAAACCAGATCCTTCTCGAGCGCCCATTGTACTGGACGCTCTCTTCAGGGAATGGGCCGAGACTCAGGAAATGGACTACGGGGATGCTTGAACGGGCAGGGGTTGAAAATTTGAAGATCACCCACGAAGGTTTGAGCCCAAGCCTTACCGGGCATAGTATTGAGATGGGGCAGACCGCCAACTCGTGGGTCAAAAATGTTGAGGTTGCCTATCTAAAAAATTACGGCATTGCCCTGAATTTCAGCTATGGGAATGTCATTACCCAATCCTACATTCACCATGGCACCAATTATGAAGGGGACCGCGCTTACGGGATCAATGTCTGGCAATGGAACTCCGACCACTATATTTACAATAACATTTTTTACTATCTACGCCACTCGATTTTTTTTAACGGCGGGGGAAGCGGGGTCATTGTTGCTTTCAACCAATCCTCGGACACGCACGGGACCGCCGGCGCTACCGAATACGTTGCCCAGGATTTCGGATACCACGGGGCATATCCATTCATGAACCTCTTTGAAAACAATGAAGTGTTCCAATTGTCCCCGGACAATTACTTTGGTTCAAGCGGCTATACTTTCTGGTTCAGAAACAATGCAAGCGGTAAATCAGCTTGGCAAGCTGACACTGCATGGGGCCACTGGGCAGTCAATAATATGAGAAACCAGTTTTATGGTACCTATATAGGAAATGTCTTTGGCTATCCCGCAATGTCTGGTTGGACATATGAATCCAATGGCGCTTGCTGGGAGAACCGCACGCTTTTGAGATGGGGCTGTGTTGATAATAGCGGTACCGGCACAAACCACCAGCCACAAACAAAAAACACGGCCGTTATTTTTGGAAATTATGATTATCTGCACGCATGCACTTGGGACGAAACAGCAGGCCGGTGCCTAACTTCAAGTGAAGTTTCAAATATTGGCCTTCCCGCATCCTTATTCCTCTCCTCGCCACCAAGCTGGTGGGGCTCTACCTCATGGCCACCTGTTGGACCCGATATTACAGGCAATGTTAGTGATATTGCTGCCAGAAAATGCTTTTTCAACAGCAACCTAGCATCTGGCGGCTCATTTAACCCCACGTCATGTTATGGTGGCGGGGTAGCTAGCCCAGTAAATGGTCTTTGCGGGTCTGGAAACAATTCCTGCTCACAAGGGACGCTTAATGATGTTGCCGATTCTTCCACGCAATTTTTGTGGAACTGCAATGGTTTTAATGGCGGCAGCAATGCTTCGTGCAGCCTTGCAAAAGACACTGTTGCGCCTGTCCGGGGAAATGGAAGCCCTAGTGGAGCGCTTTCAATCGGAACCACTACAACAATGCTTTCCCTTACAACCAATGAGAGTGCCACATGCAAGTACTCTACTACTCCCGGAGCTTTGTATGGCAGCATGAGTGGAACATTCACAACTACGGGTGCAACAACACACTCACGCAGCTTAACCGGTCTTGTGAACGGAACAAGCTACAATTATTATGTAAAATGCCAGGACGGAACCGGAAATTCAAATACTGATGATTTCCCAATTTCCTTCTCAGTAGCCTCCTCGCCGCTCACTACCGTTACAATTGCAAGCAACAAAAACAATATTTTGGAAAACACTGAAACTGCAGTAGTAACATTCACCCATAACGGGACCACCCAAAATTCCCTCACAATCAATTACACAATAACTGGAAGTGCAACCAACGGAGGGGATTACCAGCAAATCTCCCCAACGATAACAATACCTTCAGGCACGAATAATACAACACTACAAATAATACCACTTGACGACCTGGCAGTGGAAGGAACAGAAAATTTAACACTCACAATAACGCCAACCGCGTTCTACACAACCAACCAGCAAAACACCACAACAATAAACATCACTGATAACGACACGCTAGCAGGCCTCTTATTTGAAGCAGAAAACGGAGAAATAAGCGCGCCACTTGCAATAACACAGGGGCATATTTCACAATCATCAGTGGCCCTAACAAACCCGCTTGAAGGAGGAAGAGCAGTTTACCGCTTTAACATAAACCAAGCAGGCGACTACATCATCAAGGCGGATGTTAGTGCTGCCACTACCGCTTCCGATTCATTTTTCATAAACATTGATTCCGAACCCCAAAGCCCAACCCATATCTGGGATATAATACCACTTACTACAGGATTTGAGGAACGCACAATATCATGGAGAGGGAGCGGAATCCCGACAATCCCTCAATTCAGCCCAAAAATATTCACGCTATCAACAGGAGAGCATCAACTCACCCTAAGAGGCAGGGAAGCAAATACGCAACTAGATAAAATCTCAATAGTGAAATACTTTGCCCCCAAATGCCTAAGCCCCTTAGCCACAATATCACAATCATTGATCAACATCTACAACTGCCCACTCCCAATTGCAAATGAATTCGACATCAAACCCGATTTTGCAAACCTTGACCTGAACAACCTCACTGCACTAGAACTCGGAATCGGATCTTACGGAAAAATAACTTTCGAAAACCAGAACCTAAAACTAGTGCGTGAAACAAACAACCAACAAAACAGATTGGATTTGGATTCGGCAATAGAAATAACGCAGGGAAAAATCACACTCAATCCAGCAGTACTCCCCGAACTAAACAAACCCGCAACACTAACACTCTACAACATCAACTACAACAACCCAAAAATACTAAAAGACGGAGTAGCCTGCTCACAATGCCTCATAACAACCTACAACAAAAACACACAAACAATCAGCTTCACAATACCGGGATTTAGCACCTACGAAATAGTCGAAGACACACAAACCGACACAGAGAATGTTGACCAAGGCACTACGCCAGACTATGATCCTGACAGCACGGATAGTGGCGATCCGGACAGTTCAACACCGGGAGAAGATACTTCAGAAAGCGGCAGCGCAGGCGGAGGCGGTAGCGGAACCGGTTCAGAAGGATACAAAGCAAGTACAAGAAATTTGGAAATAACACCATTACAAATCGGCAAAGAAACAACAATAACAACAACAGTTTCACATGCAATACCAACACCACAAAACTTCACGCTACAACTAAAAATCACTCAGAACAACCAAACAATATTTATCGATACGGCAACAATAAACAATTTACCAAGCGGAAAAGCACAAAAAATAATTTTCCCAAACAAATGGACACCCACACAAATAGGAGATTACAACGCAACAATACTACTCTACGCAAAAGAAACACTCTACGACAAACAAACCAAAAAAATCACAATCACCAGCACACAAACAACAATAAAACAAAACCCAAGAACCCAAGACCAAAATATACCTCAACAAAACAACAAACTCTGGGACTACAACCTAAACCCGGAAAAAGACACCAACGCCCAAGGAGCAGGGCAACCACTAGAAGCCGCACAAATAGGAATAATACTAATAATACTAGTAGCACTCGCAGCAGCAGTACAAGGAATAATAATCATACGAAAAGGACAATAGAGGGCTAAAAAAATTGGGTTAGGATTCGAAGTAGGTGAGGAACCCCGGAGATTAGAGCCACTTTCTAAAAAGTTAACTATAAAAAGAAAAAAGCCCTACATTAAGCAAGATTTATCTATTATTATCAGGCAGGGATGGGATGGAAAATAGTGGCAGCAGAATTAAGGGTGTTAAAAGCGCACATCTATCTCTTTTTGCCCTTTTTACAATTTTGTTTTTTTGCGCAGACGTGTTTGCTGTCCAACAACTAATGGCACTGCACGGGCGGGCAACCAGCTCAGGGACTTCAATTTCGGGCGGGGACCTTCGCGTTTTAATATATGATGCGAATGTAAACGGGAATTTGGCGTATGATTCGCTTGCCGATTTCAACAACACCATTGTGAACGGGATATTTGATGTGATGGTTGGTTCCGGCACTGTTGAGCTTGACTTAAACTACGGGACATACTACTACCTTGATTTGAACGTGAACGCAACCGGTTCGGCACCTGTAGACCTTGATTTTAACGGGTCGGAGAGGAAGCAGTTTGAGGCAGCGCACGGGAAAATACGTTCGGGTTCTATTGTTGACGGATCTATTGTGAATGCGGATATTTCTTCGAGTGCAAATATTGATTGGACAAAAATTTCAAAAACAGGAGCAGACCTAAATAATTTCAATTGGGGAAGCGATTTTAACTCACAATATGCAAGAAAAGTCGGAGATGATAATGTTACGGGCGCTTGGAACTTTGCAAACAATATAACATTTAACGGGGGGTTTGGTTCTGGCGGAATCACAATTCAGAACGGAATACTCTACACCCAATCACTTGTAATCCTAAACGATTTGAACGCAGCAACAGTAACAGCAATTGATGTAAACGGAAACTACACACCCGCCCTTGATGTGACCTGGACGCTTGGTTCATCGACAAACAGGTGGATTGGCATTTTCACCCGTGACCTAAACTCAACTGACATTAATTCAACGCGCGCCTCAATAGGGACGCTCTCATTACCCATAACTTCCGGACTCCTCCTCTTTTCAAATGGCACAAGCGTAACTTCGGATGGGAACATATCCTGGGACAATTCAAGCAAGCGCCTTGGCATCGGGACCTCATCGCCGGCAAACGCGCTCAATGTAGTCGGGGATGCAAACATTGTCGGGGACTTGAACATCTCAAATGGGCTGACATGGGCAACACTAAAAGATTATCCGGCTGCGTGCACAAGCGGGCAATTTGTCACCACGATAGGAGATACACTCACTTGTACAACTATTCCGGGTGGAGGGAGTGGAAGGACATACGTAGGAATTTCCCCTATTTCAATTGATAATGATACAAACACTGTAGCACTCAATGTGGCAGGAAGCAGCGACTGGAACGGATTATTCGACGGGCAGGAAGGGTCTTACTATCTAAGCTACACAAACCTTACAAGCAAGCCCCACATCCCGACAGATGCCACAATTGATTCAAATGTTTACCAAGTGGTTGCAACACTTGTGCCATGGGCGGATGCTAACGTGAATGATGACATTACAGTGAGCAATTATGTTACAAATGGGATTTTCAACGCAGCTTTCAACTCTGATTTTAACTTAAATAATGTTACCCGGCTTTTGCAAAATTCAACATATAGTGCCGGGGCAAATTTGATTTTAGACCAAACCGATTCTAATAAGTTCCATGTAAACGATGCAAATCTTTTAAGTGCAGTTGTGAGAAATGCGGTTTTTAACGCCTTCTATCCTGTAGCTGATGCCAACATACTAAACGCAACCCGCTTCAACCAGGACGCTTCATGCGACAACAACACAAACTGTACAATCAAAGGAACAATCAACACCGACCAGAAAGCAAACTACAACGCCGACCTGAACGCAGTTGCAGGCCTGAACGCAAACACCCTGCGCAGCCTTGACAACAACACACTCTCCATACAAACACAAAACACCACTCGCTTGTTTATCGCTTTGGATGGAAACGTGGGAATAGGGACGATAACGCCGGGGAATTTATTTGATGTAAATGGCAAGTTCCAAATTAATAATGATGGACAGGCATTCTGGGGTACTACTTTATCGAATTATGGAGTTTTAACTTGGGACGCGAATCTTGCCCAGATTGGCGGATATACAAACTCAAATTTAGGTTTAATGGCCGGAAACAGTGAAAAGGTAAGAATAACAGCAGACGGTAACGTAGGAATCGGAACAACAACAACCACAAACAAACTAAGGGTTATCGGAGATGTAAACATCTCAAGCTCATTCTACCTTCCCTCACAATCAACCGGCTGCCTACAAGTAGGGGCAGCAGGAATAGTAACAAGCACAGGTACAAACTGCGCGACTAGCGGAACATTCTACAATGCAGGGGCAAACCTGATCCTTGACCAAACAGATGGAAATAAGTTCCACGTAAACGATGCAAATTTATCTTTGTTCTATTACAGGCAGACTGATGCAAATTCAGTTTTTGTACGATCCGCAATCTTCAATGCGGGTTTCCCAATAGCAGACGGCAACGCGCCCACCTATGTAAGAAACACAATCTTCAATGCCGCTTGGCCTGTAGCAGATGCAAATGTGGTAAACGATTTGACAATAATAAGTTCTAGCAATGGAATTTTCACAGCGGACTTAAACGTCGGCACAAGGTTCAATTCCAACACTCTTGCTTCAAAGGACAACAATGCACTATCATTGCAAACTTTGAATACTACGCGTTTGACAATCCAAACCAATGGGGATGTGAACATAGGCGCAACAGGAGCCGGGTTTTCAATAGATTATGATACGAACAAAAGTTGTTTTCCCGCAAACTGCACCGGGGGTTATATTGATGCAAATGCAACTACAATCATCATTGGGTGGAATTAGAAATGCGCGAATTACTGATTTTAACTGTTTTAGTAATGCTTAGTAGTTTTGTCCAGGCTGCTGACATTACTACCGGCTTAGTCGGCTACTGGAAGTTTGATGAGAATTCCGGAACCGTTGCATCTGATTCTTCCGGGAATAACAACTATGGCGAATTCAGAAACAATACGGCGTGGGCAGGCGGCTTTATTGGTAGTGCAACTTCTTTTGACGGGGACAACGATTATGTGGATGTTAATGAGAGCAATTTTGATTTTGAGCGCACAAATGCATTCAGTGTTTCGGCATGGATTAACCCTAGCGAAATTAAAAATGCCCAAATAGTAAGCAAGCTCAGAAATGGTGTAACATATGATGGCTGGGAAGTCCAGTTAACAGCAGCAAACGAAATTGTGTTCTGGGTTATAAGCGATTTTGGGGCGTCTAATTATATACAACAAGATTGTAATGTCACTGTGCCAACCGGAGAGTGGTCGCATGTAGTATTCACCTATGATGGCTCTTCTAGCATTAACGGCTTTCAATGTTACTTTAACGGAGCGGATGCCAACAACCATTCCCCATCCGGACCAAGTACGGTTTCCGGTTCAATCCTCAATGACCTAAATGTACAGATAGGGCAGAGGCATACTAGCACTACAGAGAGCTGGAACGGGTTGCTTGACGAAATCAGGGTGTACAGGCGCGAACTCAGTGCTAAGGATGCAAACGAACTCTACAACTGCCAGACCAACAACTACTGTCCAAGACCGGATATTGTCAGCAACCTTGTTGGTTATTGGCGGTTTGACGAAGGAACAGGGACCATTGTAGCGGATTCTAGCGGAAATGATAATAATGGAACCCTTATCAATAGCCCGGTATGGGCTAATGGATATACGAATTCTGATTTGAATTTTTCAAAAATTACAGATACCCATGTTGATTTAGGCAACCCTAGTGACTTGAACATCACAGGGCCGCTAAGTATTTCTGCTTGGGGATACACAAATTCGGCTCCTAACAATGCACTTAGCCAAGAGATATTTACCCGTGAAGGGGGTGTTACTGATCGGGGTTATCGCTTTCACTTCGAACAAGGGACACCAAGTGATTTGCGTTTCTCTTTAGGAATTACTCCAACCACAAATACTATTCTTAGTTCAAGCACCCAACCGGATGCGAATAAATGGTACCATTTTGTTGCAACTTATGATCCAAGCACTGCCATGAAGATATACATTAATGGCGTTCAAACCGGCGTGGACTCTACCGATATCCCCTCTTCGATAAGCGCTTCTAGTGCCGGTCCGGACATAGGGGTTAGGGATGGTGGAGGTGAAAACTGGGACGGTGGCCTGGACGAAATAAGAGTTTACAACCGCGTATTAAACACAGCAGACATCAATACCCTCTATTACTGCCAACCGCCCACGGTTGTTGCGCGAGATTGGTTAATAGATGGAAACACAAATTGCGAATTCGGATTGACAACCCCTAGTATTGACGCAAACCTGAATGGCTATTGGCCATTCGATGAAGGGAACGGGACAACAACAGTTGATAGATCAGGAAATGGAAACACCGGCACTCTAGTTGGGACTCCTAATTGGACAACAGGAAAAATTGTAAACGCATTAAATTTCCGTGGCCCTGACACGAACACCGATCACGTCACGCTCTCGAATAGTTCTTTGCTATCACCCGGGACAGGAAATTTTACTGTTGCCGCATGGTTCAAAGCAGAACCGGGTGGAGCAATACCGGGATTAAGCTCGCCTCCAATTTACAATGATTACGGAACCAGTAATACTGCGAGAGTATCAATAAACATTGAAAATGTTACCGGAAAAATTGTTGCGAGTTGGAGGGATGATTCGAGTAATGAAATAGAGTTTTTTGGCAGCCCCGGTTCTGTAGAAGACAGCACATGGCACCATGTTGCAATAGTAAGGGACTTGCAGACAAGGGCTAGATTATACTTTGACGGCGTGGACACAAACTCACAATCAAATGCAAGTATGGGGGCAATTACAACTAGCACAGGAAGCGTTCCGAGCATTGGTGATCTGAATAGCGGTGTCGCGCAGGACCAATTTTTTAAGGGACAGATTGACGAAGTCCGTGTTTATTCCCGTGCCCTTAGCGCAACCGATGTTAATAATTTATATAAGGAAACGAAATCAATTGTACTCGGTGGCAATTTGAACATCCAAGACGGAACATTGCTAATCAAACCGGGCTACTTTTTGACAATCCCTACCGCAAAAAAAGCACTGATCTGGCGCAGACAGAACAACACCGACCAAAAATTGATGGTTGCCAAAACCGGAGGATTTCGAATCAGGAAGTGACTACCGAGATCGGCAAGCCACTTAGAATATACTATTTTTTATATAACAAACGAATTAGGAAGTATAATTATGGAAAATAAATCCCGGAAACCAGTGGCGCTCTTTGCGGCAATAATTTTCCTTGCATTATTTATACAGGCAGCAGAAGCTGCAAATTTCTATGTTTCCAAAAGCGGGAACAATTCCAATGGCCTTTCATGGACAAGCGCGTGGAATGAAATGAACCAGATCAATTGGGCAAACATCAATCCGGGGGATATAATTTATCTTGATGGCGGGCCATCAGGAGTTAGTTATTTTACAACTCTTAATCCAACAAAAGGCGGGACAATAAATAATCGCATCACAATTACAAGATCAACAGAAGCAGGACGCAGTGGTAAGGTACAATTAAGTTCAGTGGCAATCAACCAACCATTCATTACAATTGATGGGAAAAATAGGAATTTTTTTGAAATTTCTTCAACCAACATCAATGCATATGTTGTCAATATCAATATCACCAGCAATAAAAATGACGATATTGAGTTAAAGAATATTTATTTTACCGGAACCCCAAGCACCGGATGGGGAATTCCCATCATTGTTTATGCCGGAAGCTTGGTTGTTGAAAATTCTGAATTCAATGGCCATAATGGAGCGGAAGATTATATCAAATTCACCTCCACCGGGAATTTAAGGGTGGAAAGATCAGTCTTTCATCCATGGCGTGATGTGTTTATCCCCGAGTCCAATGAATTCAGCCATTCGGATATGATACAGGGGTGTTGGGAGCCAAGATGCTTTAACATGGGGGATTTTATATTCAGGTACAATATTGCCAATGATGGCCCCTACAATCTTGATGGATTCATATTTCACAATAACAATTTTCAAAATGTGGAAATTACGCATAATGTATTCATGAACATGAACAGCGTTTTGAAAATCGGTTCGGCACAATCACTTACCATGGCCAATAACGTATATAAAAATACAGTTGAACTTATTTGCTATGGAAGCTGCCCTTTGAAATTGGAAAACAATATTTATGTCGGAACAAACACAAGGGGAGGGGAGATTAATAACCCCTGGATCCCGTCGCAGACCCCCACACATTCTATTTGGGACAGCACCCTCAATTCCCCGGGGTTTGTTGCGGCAACCGGCAACAGTAATGCCGACCCGAAATTTTTGAATCCTAATTCGCTTTTTGGAGCGGATGGAATCCCCCACACCCAAGACGACGGCTTCAATATTGTGGATCCCTTAAGCCCCGCTATCAATGCAGGTACTGCTATAGGTGGATTAGTTGATATTTTAGGGAATTCAATTGCCGGAACAGCAGATATTGGTGCTTATGAGTTTAGTGGTAGTGCTCCGCCTTCTACCACTTATGTTCTTAGTGTGTCCAAATCCGGCACGGGTTCTGGCATGGTTAGCGCAACGGGTATTAATTGTGGTTCTGATTGTAGCGAGGCTTTTAATTCCGGAATATCCTTAACTCTGACAGCGCAGCCATCTTCTGGCTCTAGCTTTGCTGGTTGGTCTGGTGCGTGCAGCGGCAGTGGGAATTGCACTATTTTAATGGATGGGGTGAAAAGTGTAACTGCAACTTTTAATGTAAACCCATTCGTCCTACCGGGTCTTTCCTGGGAAGCAGAAGCAGGAACAATTGCAGCGCCATTTTCAATAAATTCAGGGTTAGTTTCACAAAGTTCCGATACAGGTAGCGGCGGCAGTGTTTCTTTAGGTGGAAAGGCTTCTTACCGCTTTAATATTACGCAGGCAGGGGAGTATGCGATCAAGGCGTTTGTGGACGCGCCAAACACGGCAGCAGACTCATTCTTTATAAACATTGATGCAGAACCAACAAGCCCATCCATGGTATGGGATATACTACCGGGTACAAACGGAGTAGAGGAACGAACAGTAGGGTGGAGGGGAAATGGCGCATTTGATAACCCACAATTCCAAACCAAACTATTCACACTAACACCCGGAGAACACGAACTCATAATCAGGGGGAGGGAGGCAAATGTGAAAATTGATAGAATAACAATTGAAAAAGATAACCCACCCATAAGAAGCAATGGCGCGCCAACAGGAATACTCGCACAAGGGACAAGCATTGCAACACTCACACTCACCACCAATGAAAATGCTACTTGCAAATATTCAACAAACCCTAGTACGCCCTATGATTCAATGATTGGTTCCTTCCAAACCCAAAATACTACAACCCATGCAAGGGATCTATCAGCCCTTTCAAACGGGCAAAGTTACACTTATTATATAAAGTGCAGGGATAGTTTGGGGAATACGAACACTGATGATTTCACAATCAGCTTTTCAATAGCAGCCTCTCCCCTTACAACAGTAACAATAGCACCGCCAAATTCAACTGTAACAGAAGGGGCAACAAGCACACTGACCTTTTCCCATAATGGAAGCACCCAAAACGCCCTCACAGTAAATTATGTAATCAGTGGAACTGCAACTAACGGAGCAGACTACCAACAAATACCTGCAGCAATAACAATACCAAGCGGGGCAAACAACACAACACTGCAAATAAGAACAACCGATGACCAAGCAGTAGAAGGAACAGAAACTATAACACTCACACTCACTACAAGCGTACTCTATACAACAAACCAACAAAACAGTGCAACAATTAGTATCACCGATAATGACACATTAAACACTAGTACAACATTTGAAGCAGAGAGCGGGGCAATAACAGCACCCTTTAACGTGAGCACAAACTACATCTCACAACCAGTAGAAATAACAAACCCCACACAAGCAGGAAGGGCTAGTTATCAATTCACGATTAATGAACAGGCAGATTATATCATCAACGCAGTGGTAAACGCCCCAACCACATCGGCCGATTCATTCTTTGTAAATATTGATTCGGAACCCACTGACCCTGCAATGGTATGGGACATCATCCCCCTAACAATAGGGATGCAGGAACGCAAGGTAGGGTGGAGGGGAGTTGGCACATTTGATAACCCGCAATTTAAAACAAAAGTATTCAATTTGTCAACAGGCCAACACCAGTTAATAATTCGCGGCAGGGAAGCGAACGCCCAAATAGATAGGATTACTATCCAAAAGTATATTCCGCCAAAATGCCTCAATCCACTAAACACTATTTCCTCATCACTTATCAATATCTACAACTGCCCGTTGCCAAGGGCAATTGAATTTGATATAAAACCGGATTTTGCAAACCTTGACCTAAACAACCAAAACTCCCTTGAAATCGGAATAAGCACACTCGGAAAAATAAGTTATGCAAACCAGAACCTAAAACTTGTCCGCGAAACAGCAAACGAACAGGACAGTTTGGATTTAGATTCAGCAATAGAAATAACGCAATCAAAAATCTATTTAAATTCAGTATTACTCCCGGAGTTAAACAAACCCGCAACACTAACACTCTACAACATAAACGCAAACAACCCCAAAATATTAAAAGACGGATCTTCCTGCCCCCAATGCCTCATAACAAGTTATAGCAAAAACACACAAACAATTAATTTTACAGTCCCGGGATTTAGCACCTACGAAATAATCGAAGATAGTGATGACGGTTCCGGTGATAGTGACGGAGACAATCAGGGTGGTGGTGATTACCCAACAGATGGTGGATCGGGAGATTATGGCACTAATTCAGGCAGTACAGGTAATGCCGGTAGCGGAGGAGGCGGTGGTGGTACCGGTTCGGAAGGCTACAAGGCAACCACGCGAAACCTAGAAATAACACCACTCACACTAAACGCCCCCGCAAACATCAGCACAATCGTTTCGCACGCAATCCCCACACCACAAAACTTCACACTACAACTAAAAATAACAAAAAATAACCAAACAACCCACATAGACACAGCAACAATTAGTAACCTCCAAAGTGGAAAAGCCCAAAAAATTACTTTCCCAAATACATGGACACCAACCCAAACAGGAGACTACAACGCAACAATACTACTCTACAAAGACACAACACTCTACGACAAACAAACCAAAAAAATCACAATTGGGATTGCTAAACAAACCGAAACAAACCCCGACCTCAACGCCCCGAACGTACAAGTGCAAGACCAAAACAAACCACAAAAACTCTGGGACTACAACCTAAACCCACAAAAAGACACCAACGCCTCCACAAAAGGGCAACCACTAGACGCAGCACAAATAGGAATAATACTAATAATACTAGTAGCACTCGCAACAGCAACACAAGGAATAATACTAATAAAAAAAGGACAATAAAACATAACTAAGACCTCCTAGAATAGCAAATATCAATAAACCCGGCCAAATCGCATGCTGTGTTGCGTAACTAGTTGTTTTTAAGTAGTTGAAAATCCTGCTCTTTCCTTGGGGGTAGGAGCAGGGATTTTCAATGAATAGAGATTGGAAAAGTATTGATAATCGTTTGGTTGGGCATGGAATGTTGCTTTTGAGTGTGGATTTTCTTGAAAATTGGGGAAAACAGCTTGCGGAACTCAATTCTGGCAAGGTTGGAAAACCTTTCCGATACCCGCAGGGTTTGATGGAATATGCTGGCTTGCTTCACAGTTATATTCACTTGGGTTTTCGCCAAGTGAAAGGGATTTTCATTACAATAAACAAGCAGGAACCGCGGTTGAAAGTTCCTGCTTATTCCCAAATTTGCAGAAGGTTCAATTCTCTCCCGGTAAAAATCAACCCAAAAAAATCGGTTTCACAGGAAAAGGATTTATTCATAGCAATAGACGCGAGCGGGCAAAGCGTAACCAACCGCGGAGAATGGCTGAGAAAAATCCATCGGAAAGGAAAAATCGGGGAGCGCAAAGGGTTCATAAAAATCCATGTAGCAGTGAACATCGAAAACAACGAGCTTCTTGACATGGAAATAACCAAGCACAATATCGGGGATAATCGCGAGTTCAAGAATCTCCTGAATGGTTGCATTGAAAATACGGGAAAACCCATTAGGCAAGTGAACGCTGATTCCGGTTACGATTCTGAAAACAATTTTGAAATGCTTGAAGAAATGAGAATAAAACCCGGAATCAGGATAAAAGATAACGCTGATATAAAACCACCTCCAAAAGATTTCACACATCGCAACAGACCAGAACCAACAAGAAAAAAACACGCTCGAATCCAACTATCAGACCGCAAAAAATGGAAGAAAAAATACAAATACGGCCTGCGCTGGATAATCGAATCCTTCTTCTCCAGCTTCAAAAGAAGATTCGGAACCCACATAACCGCAAGAAAATGGGAAAACATGCAACAAGAATTGCGCTTCAAAGCACAACTCCACAACCAACTACTCTGAATAAACCCTGTTTGAGCCAACAGGCTCAACAAACCCAAGAATTATGCAACACAGCAAAATCGCAAATCAAAACGACACAAATAATAATGCCATTGCCCATTAATAGTAACAATAAAATACCACTTAAAACATAAAAGATGGCAAAAGGATTGTTGGCAAATGTACGGAAATGAAAAAACTGGCCTGGGCGCAATTATGGTTGCAGGGATTGCAATTGTTTCAATTATAATAGGTTTTGCGGCAGCTACTGTTCTAAATGGAAATGATAGTAGCGATCCTGTAGGGGCGCAATATGGCGGTTTTACCGACCAGGACAAGAATTTCCTTGCAACAATTGCAAATAGCCAAATACAAGTAACAAGTGCAAATGTAGCGGCAGTAGTTGACTGGTGCCAGGCTAATGGAGGAGTGTGGAATATCACTCAAGAAGCCGGCCAGGTAGTAGTTAGCGAGCAGGTTGCAGCGCAACTCCAGCAGCAAAATGTTGATGTTGTTCAAACACAGGACGGGAACTGGGTTGCAAACGTTGCAGTGCTCTCACGCGACACATGCATATTCCCGATAGGGAGGGGCGAACAATGAACGGACATAAAATCGTTATAATAGGAATGGCAATTTTCTTTTTACTATCAATTGGCGCGGTTAATGCTGAAGAAGTAAGCACAGACCAGAATATTACAGAGCCGCAAACAAGTGAAGACCAGGCAGTAGAGGACACAGATGAGCAGGCTGATACTTCAACAGAGCAAACCACACAAGAGGATTCTACTCAAAGTTCAGAAGAGGCAGCCCAAGAAGAGCAAACCGATACAACTACCCAAGAATCTACAGAAGAGCAAAGTGAGCAGAGCGAACAAGCAGAAGAAAATGAGCAAACTACTGAACAAGCAGAAGAGGTTGAACAAACTTCAGAGCAAACTGAAAATGAAACAACAGAGCAAGAGAATGTAGAAGAAGTTAGCGAAGAACAAGAAATTGTAGATGAAAATGCACAACAAGAGCAAACCGAAGAGGAACCGATTTTTACAGGGAATGTAATACAAGTCCCGGGAAATTTATTTAATTTAAACGACATGATTGAAAAAGTAAAGGAAATGGTTGGGGAAATAGTTTCAAAGATCCATTTGCTCCTGAACAATACAAATGAACCTGATAATTCATTTGTTTTAAAGCAGGCAATTGTCAATGTTGACGGAAAAATCGCAAAGTGCTTTGGGATAAAATGCGAGGAAATGGGAACTCTTGTAAATGTGCCTTTTGAAAAGAAGGCCTCAGACCCGGGCTTTGATGTGAACATTACCGAGGACGGCAATGCCCTTAATGTGAATGTTGATGTGAACCTTAACATCATAATTGATGTAAACAATGACCAGGCAGCCCAAATCGAAGAGGCTCTAGTAGCTCAGGGTACATAAAAACAATCTAACTTTTTTACAATTCTGATTTATACAAAAGACCTAACCTTCCCAGACGGCAGGTTTTATAGGCACTAAAGTGTTATTATAGGACAGGCTGATATTATGCGTAAAGTATGGTTATCTTTGCTTCTAATTTTCTGCTCTTCTGCTCTTGCTTTTGATGCAAATGGAACCGGGGTTGATGTGAACCTTGGGGAAATTTATGATGTTGCGGATTCAAACCTCTCCTCTTCTTCAGTTGCCGGTGATATTGTTGGTGGGGAAGCCCCAACAGGGATATGGACAAGTGGAAACTACCATATTCGGCTAGGGGTTTATTTTGACCAGAATTTGCCAAGCGTTTCAATCACTGCCCCTGCAACAGGCAGTTCATCAACAAGCACGAGCGTGACGCTCACATACACTGTTTCTGCAATAGGAAACCCTGTGAGGAAAATTTTTGTGAGGCTTGATAGCGAATCCTGGATTGATAATGGCCTCAGCCTTAGCTATAATTTTACGGGGCTTTCAACTGCTGCGCACACACTCTCCGTCATTGCAATGGACGCCTATGACCTAAATTCATCAACGGCATCTGTAACATATACCGTGACATCAGCAGGTAGCGGGGACACAGGAGGAACAGGCGGGAGCACTGGTAGTAGCGATTCTGGCAGCGGTGGCGGAGGGGGGGGTGG
>DATDWP010000005.1:0-21769 GCA_035289625.1 archaeon
CATACACCCCGTCATAGAGAAGGAGCAAAAAACCTAGTTCCCCAAGTGAAATTGCAAAAGCAAATGCAAGTGAAGCTGCAATTGCGCCTTTAATTTTTGGGAGCTGTATGTACTTTAGGATTTCAAATTCGTTTGCGCTAAGTGTTTTTGCCGCGTCAATATTGTCCTTAGAGATTTCACCAAGAGCATTTTTTATTGCCCGCAAGGCAAATGGGAATGAGATCACAGCATGGCCCAAGATTATGAAAATCAAATTCGCAGAGCCATATAAAATAAAATAGCCAAGCCCAAGTGTAATTGATGAAATAGCAAGAGAGGACCCTAAAATAAGCCCTGAACCGAAGATTTTTGAGCCCCTAAGAGATGCAAGCAGGCCAAAAAATGTTGCTGCAATTGAAGAGAAAAATCCAATCAGAATGCTAAGAAATATTGCCCCCAGAGCAGTTGTGCCCACAAGGCTTTGGGAGGAAGAAAAAATCTTTTCAAAATGGCGCAGTGTCAAATTTCCACTTGCAGGATCTAACAGCGCAAACATAATTATTGAAACTAAGGGAAGAGCAATAAAGCAAATTACCAATAATAAAAATAGCGCTTCTACAATCCCTTGCAATGAATTTAAGGAAATTTTTTTCATTATATTTTGTCCCCTCTCCCTTGCAATTGAATATTTTGAAGAGAGGAAAATATAAAGAGCCGCAAGCGGAAGTAGCAGAACAAATTGGACAAGGGCAAGGGATGCTCCTGAAGAGATGTCAAGGGCGCGCGAAATCAAATAATAGATCTGAACTTCAAGCGTGCTAAATCCAACTCCCCCTAAAGAGAGCACTATTGCAAAACTCATAAAACAATAAATGAAAACTAGAGAAGCACTTGCAATTATTGAAGGCAGTAGCTGGGGAAGGGTGACATTTAGAAAAATTGAAAACCTACTGGCCCCAAGGGTTTTTGCCGCCTGCTCTGTTGCAGAATCTATATTTTCCCACTGGATGCAAACAAGCCTTGCAACAATCGGGAAATTATAAAATACGTGCGCAATAATTATCCCAAAAAAACCATAGAGAAACTGCACCGGGCCATCTAAATGGAAAATATTTTGCAAAAATGAATTCACAACTCCGTTGTTCCCAAAAACTATTACAAATGAGAGCACTACAAGAATTGATGGGAAAACAAATGGGACAAGTGAGAGCGATCTTATCACTTTTTTCCCCGGAAAATCCCTTCGCGCGAGAATAAATGCCAAAGGCACCCCTAACAGTAGAGAAAAGAGGGTGGAAATAGATGCTTGGAAAAATGAATTTTGTATTATATTTGAATTTGAAAATATAGAATTTACAAATTCTTCCAGCAAAATGCCTTCTGCGGCCCTTACCCCAAGCCCTAGCATAGGATAGAGAAAAGAGAAGAAAAAGAAACAAAGAAGTGCAAATTTTGCCACTAGCCAGATTGCATTATCTTTTCCCATTCAGATATCCATTCCCCTTGCTTTTGTGCAACAATTGCGCTGTCAAGCTCAAGGATTGTATTTGGAACAGGAGCATATGAATAGGATGCCGGAAGTTCAATATTTTCATTTACCGGGAACATGAACTGGTTTAGGGGGATTTCATTTTGGAACTGCTCTTCTAGCGTAAACTCAATGAATTGTTCGGCAAGGAGTCGGTTCTTTGTGCCTTTTACTATCGCGCTTCCTTCAATTTGCAAATAATGCCCCTCTTCAAAATTTGCCCCGAGGTAGTGGTTGATGTCTTCAAACTGCACATAATACGGAGGCGAGGTAATATAGCTAAAATATACAGGGGCCTCGCCTTGCGCAAAAAGCCCGGCTGATTCATCCCAACCGGCTGTTACTGTGAGAACATTTGGCCTGAACTCTTTCCAAAATTGCTTATACCCAGGATCCCCATAAACACTAACTGTCCAGAGCAAAAGCCCAAGGCCGGGAGAGGAAGTTCGCGGGTTTTGTATTAGCACTTTTTTTCGCAGGCGCGAATCTAAAAGCGCATTGAAACTATTTAGTTTAAAATCAACTTCCCTTGCATTGTAAACAAATGTAAAATACCCATAATCATATGGCGTAAAATACCCATCTTTATCAAATCGCAACTGCGCATCTACTATTGAAATATTTTGCGGAGTAAATTTTTCCAAAATATTTGCATCAATTGCACTTGCTACCATTGAATTATCAATGCCGACCACAACATCTGCACGCGGATTTTGCTTTTCTAGAACTAGCGCATTTAGAACAGCCCCCGCATCACCTTTTGCAACCATATTCACTTTGCAGTTGCATCGCTGTTCAAATTTAGGGATAACTTTTGGGCCAAGGCCGTACTCTGAAACCATTGAATCGTAAGCATACACTGTAAGGGTCGGCTTTTGCCCGTTTTCTTGAGGAGCAGAGCAACCACTTGCCAGTAGAAGCAAAAATACTCCGAAAATAATCGCTTTCAGTTTTAACACCAAAAGACTTGTAGCTGGCAAGCTTAAAAATCAGAACCATTTCCTAAAGTGCACGCAGAGAAGAACTCCGTCCTTAAACGTAATCGAAGTTTTTTTCTTTTTAAATTCATTGCTAACCCCAACCCCAAGACCAAATTTTAGTGTATAGTCCTCTAACTCATACTTAAATCCCTTAAGGCCAAGGCCCGATACATCCCCATTTAGCGGAATAAATGAAATGCGCTCGCCCGGAACCCCTTCTAAAATTAGTTTTTTGGGAGAAATAAAAATATCCTGGTTCTCATGCACTATTTTTGCATCCGTGCCAGTTGGGATTTGTGATAAAGAGAGCATATTTGCAAATGTCATATCAGCCCTACTTCCTACCGCACCCAATATCAAAATCTCTTTGAATTTTTTCTCCAAGCAATATCTTATTGCAAGTTCCAAATCAACTTCCGCTTTTTCTTTTGGGAATTTTATAAACTCGCAATCCCTGAATTTTCTGAGGGCATTTTTTGAAATCGAATCCATATCCCCGATAATTACATTAGGGACAAACTTTGTTTTCACAAGCTTATTCGAGCCCCCGTCAACTGCTACAAGAAAATCGGAAGAGCGAATATTTGAATAGAGGTATTTTGTATCAAGCGTGCCATTGCAGATAATTACTGCCCTTTTTTTCATAACAGAACCAGTGGATGAATCTTTAATTAAGTTTTGCGCAATAACCCAAAAGAACCGGCCCAAGCCTTTTATGTTTAAATACAATTTGCCCCCAACTTTTTGTATGCAAATGAACTATTCCGAGAGCAAAAAGTGGCTTGACGGCTTGCCATTTCGCATGAGCGGATTTGACCTTCAAAACACCCACTTTCTTCTAAATGCCTCACAAATTAACTCTCTTGAATTCAAAGTAGTCCACGTTGCAGGGTCAAATGGAAAGGGCAGTACATGCGCATTCATTTCGCAAATACTAATTGAACAGGGCTACAAAACCGGGCTCTACACATCCCCGCACCTTGTTGAACCAACAGAGCGCATTACAATAAATGGCAAAAAAATACCTAAAAGCAAATTTGCTGTGCTCGCAAACTATTATAGGAAAATTTCACAATCTTCGGGGAAGGATTTTAGCTATTTTGAAATAGTCACTGCAATGGCCTTCAACTATTTTAAGGAACAAAAAATAGACATTCTAGTAGCAGAAGTTGGGCTTGGAGGACGGCTTGACTGCACAAATGTTCTAAACGGAGCAGTCAATATCATCACATCAATTTCCCTAGAGCACACCCAATACCTTGGGGATACAATAGAAAAAATTGCAACAGAAAAAGCAGGGATCATAAAACCTAACTCCGTTACAGTGATTTCACAAAACAGTGCTGCAAAAAAAACAATAGAGCAAATCTGCAAAGAAAAAAAGTCAAATTTAATTGAGACGCATTATTTTGGCATGGAGAGAGGGAAATTTGACCTTATTGCCCCAAAAAACCTGAAAGGGGTTGAAATTTCAATGAATGGGAAGTTCCAACTTGAAAATGCTTCACTTGCAGCATCTGCGAGCATTGCACTTTCGAAAAATGGCACTTTTGTTTCGGAAAAAAGCATCCGTGCAGGCCTAAAAAAAGCACTCTGGAGAGGCAGGCTTGAAATTGCCCGCAAAAAACCTCTCGTAATACTTGATGCGGCGCACAACCCGCAAGGGTGGCAAGTACTCTTTGAAGAAATAAAAAATTTTAAATTTGAAAAAATGATCTTTGTATTCGGCGCAATGCAGGATAAGGATATTTCGGGCCTCAAAAACATTATCCCACCTAACGCGCAAATAATTATTACAAAATCTAAAATGGAAAGGGCACAAGACCCGCAAAAAATTCACGCGCAACTTGAACGTGGGGAAATAATAATCCCTGCAAAAAAAGCGATTTTTACGGCAATGAAAACTGCAGGGCCCCAAGATTTGGTATTGGTGGCAGGATCAGTTGCGCTAATTGGCCTTGCTTATGAAGCGCTTGGGATAAAAATCTAAAAATCATGCCAAGACATATGTCTCAAACCTACAGCTGAAACAAAAACTACCAATTAGACATGGACGTCTTTTAGGGCAATACGATCCGGCGTGGATGCTAATAAATTGCACCTAGTAACCTTGCAATATCTTCAGAAGTATGCTGCCTTGGGTTTTGAGGGCGGTTCTCCTTTGCCATTTCTATTATGCGCGCAAAATCCTCACGCGTGCACCCAATCTGGCGAAGCGAAGTGGGCGCATCAATGCTTTGCAAGAGTCCGAATATTTTCTCTTGCCCGGCAGCAATTGTTTTTGCGCCCAGTACATCACATATTTCAAGGCAGCGCTTTTCATTTTTTTCAGAATAAAATCCCAAAAACCACGGAAGTGAAATTGCAACCGCAAACCCGTGCACTAAACCGAAATATTTTGTAAGAGGGTAAGAAGTGCTATGGCAACCGGTTGTTCCGGTATTACTAAAAGCTTGAGCCGCGCGCAAAGAAGCTAGGGACATATTATACCTAACCTGCCTATCCGGGTCTTTTACTGCCTTGAAAAGGGAGTGGAATGCTAAATGCATTGCCTCTTTTGCATATTCATCAGTTTTTGGAGTTGCTGACTTTGCCCAGTAAGCTTCCATTGCCTGGCAGAATGCATCAACTCCGCTAGCCGCGGTGACATGTGATGGCATTGAATATGTGAGTTCTGGGTCAATTATTGCAACTTTTGGGTAAAACTTATCATGGCGCAATGTCTTCTTGACCCCATTTGAAGTAGTTAGAACAGAGTATTTTGTAGCCTCACTTCCGGACCCTGCAGTTGTGGGAATTGCAAAGAATGGAACGACTTTTTTGATTGAAATTTTTTTGTAAAATGATTCGCACCCCTTTCTTGAACCCTTCATGCATGCAACAACTTTTGCGCAGTCAAGAACGCTCCCGCCTCCAATTCCAACTACTGCATCACAATCCTTTTTGTTTAGAACTTTTGCCGCGCTATCCACGGTTTTTGTAGATGGATTTTGCTCAATATCGGTAAAGAGCTCAAAGACCGGGACCTTCTCTTCAATATCCCTATATTTGAATGAAGAGAGAAAGTGGTTTGCGCACATTACAAGCGGATGTTTTACCCCCGCTGCTTCAAGCTCGGAAAAGAGCCGGCCGTAGGTCTTTTCCCCAAAAATTATTTTTGTCGGGAGGAAATATTTTTTCATTACAATCAACAACCGAACTTTTTTTGACAAGGTTTTTACACTTTTCTTTTTGGCCGACGTTTTTAGTTTCTTTTTCTTTTCCGCAAACGTCTTGACACTTTTCTTTTTGGTCAATAGTTTTGTTCTTTTCTTTTTTCGTCAACGTTTTTTCTTTTCTTTCTAAGAAAAGAAAAAAGGTTGAGGGCTAGGTCCAGGCGCCTAATGTTGATTGCCTTGACTTCTCTTTAAACTTATCCCCAAGCCGCTCAAGCGACCTTTGAACCCTATCTTGGGAAAAATCATGCTTGTTGCACAAAAAATCCACTATTTTCTCATTTTGCGGAGCTGAAAAAGAAAGAGAATAATTATCCGTTACCGCAGGCTCTTTGAATAGCGTTTCAACTTCTTTCCAGTCAAAACCCGGTGAGTGGCCTGTTTGTTTTATTATTTCATCAAACGAATCATATGCTTTTACAAGCTTTAGGGCCCCTTTCACCCCGATTTTTGGAAACTTTTCATTAAAATCAGTGCCGATCAAAATCCCAATCCAAATAAGTTTTTCGCGAGTTATCCCGTTTTCAGAGAGCACTTTTTCTAAAATAATTTTTTCCGGTTCAACATCGGCATAAATTTTTTTCCCAGGAATTTTTCTCTTCCCGCTAACACCAATATTTCTATAGAGCACCGCAGATCCAAATAGTAGCGCGTCATAATCTTGGCTAACACACCCGTCAATTTTTTTGGCCTTGAGCATGTGGACAACTTGTGATTCACCTTCACTTGGCGCTTCCACTACAGGAAAACCCATAAGGGCAACAAGTTCTTTTGCATCCTTTACCATTTTTTCATCAAGCCGCAAAGCCCTTGAACCATATTTTTTTGCATCCTCCAAATTCCCAGCCCGGATTGCAGCCTCCTGCTTTGCAAAGGCCTCTGTTCTTATCTCGCTTCGCTTACGCAATGTTTCGCTTTTGAGATGCGACGGCTTTCCATCAAAAACAAAAACAGGCCTAATGCCCCTTTCAACAAAATTAATTGTGCGGTAAAATAGCCCAGCAAGATGCGATGTTACATTTCCATGTGAATCTTTAAGGGGCGTCCCGTCCTCCCCTCTAATACTTGATAGAAATTGGTAAATCACATTATAAGAATCAAAACCCAAGGTCTTGCCATTTAGGCTATCTAGCGAAATTTGCTCGCGAGTGACAATTTCACCTATCGCAGTACCCATAAGACCACATATAAAAATACAAAATAAGGATTTTATAGCAGACAGTTAAAATAATTCGGCTGATTTTTCATGTCTGCTACCAGCGCAAACCGCTCCAAAAATCAAAAAAAATATTCGCGGTTTGCTATAATGCAAATTGTTTAGGGGCGCAAAACTAGTGCAATTACTGCGGCAAATACAATAAGCGCGCCAGCACCTATAACTACAATTGGGTCATGCCCACCTATTAGCGAGGAAATAAAAGAGAGGTCAAATGGCTGGTTTTGATTGCTTGGATTCTCAAGTGCCTCAGGGCTCTTAGAGGGCAAAGAAGGGCTCTTTACATTACTTTCTGGTTGCCTTTGAACAGAAGGTGGCGCAGCAAATATTGCCCCCAGAGTGATGTTTTTGGTTTTTGTATCGTATTTTCTATCCCGATTTGAAGAGTAGAGTGTCATTGTCACAATATAGTTGCCCTTTTCGCTAGGCGTCCATTTATTTGAGAATAAAATTTTATGTGCCCTTCCGGGCGAGAGTAGAGAAGTCTTTTCGCGGGCAACAAAAACCCTAGAACCTCCTTTTATAATCTCAACTTCCACTTCAAATGGCGAACTTATAGTAAATCCGTGCGAAACAAGTGCTGAAATTTCAGAAGATTGGGAGAGGCTAGGTGTTTGAACATCAAAACCAGTAATTGCAGCCTTATAACCTTCGCTTCCTGTTGCAGAAGCAGTGCTAACTCCTGGCGCTCCGCCCCCAGAACTCGAAGAAGAACTTGAAGTGGAGCTAGAAGGCGCTGAAGAAGTCCCTGAAGGGGCCTGGGTTGGCGGAGTATTATTTTGCACTTGCTCTTGCTGCTGCACAGAAATTATTTTTTCCACAACCCCTGAATTCGATAGGCCCGAAACTGCAAACACCGATCCTTCAAGAGAGCAAGAGTATGAAGAATTGCTCCCTGGGCACAAAATATCTATGCACGAATCCAAAATTTGCTGCTTTGATGAAACTTCAGAATCTTTCACGCACACCCCATTTGATGAAGGGTCAGACTTTTCAAGATAAACTGTTTTGGCCTCATTTGGAAGTAGTGAGAGCCCTGAAATTATTATGTACTGCTTTTGCTCACTTTGCTCGCTTCTTTTTATTGAAATATTTTGCACTTTGCCTGTTGCATCCGAAATATTTGAAAGTGCCACCAATTTTGCATCAAAGCCTTTTTGCCGCAAAACAACACCAGATTGCAGCGCTGAAAAATCCAAATCACTAAACCCTAACTGGGTCTTTCTTTGCAGTGCTGGCTCCCTTATAGTTACTGTAATAGCAGCACTTGATGCGCTCGCGCCCTTCTCATCAGTTGCCTTTGCATAAAATTCATAAGTGCCTGAAGTAAGAGAAGCAAGGGTGAATTTCCATCCATTTTCAGAACTTAGATCCTCGCCTATTTTTTCGCTTCCCCTGAAAAATTCCACTTTGGAAACTGAGCCATCAGTATCGCTTGCACTTGCATTAATTTCAAAGCTTGCAAGGGAATCGAATACAGAATTAGTCGCAGGGGATAAAATTGCAACTGAAGGCGGGGAATTTGAGGGGGATGAAACCACAATATTTAGTGGCTGCGAAGTTACAACTGCCCCTCTATTATCAATTGCCTGTGCAGTTATCGAATATGACCCTACAGCAATGTTTTCCCAAGAAAATGAATAAGGAGCAGTTGAATCTGAACCAAGTAAACTTTCCCCACTATAGAACTGCACATTTGCAACCGTTCCATCTGCATCTTGCGCGCTAGCAATTAGAACAATTGAAGTGGGAAAAATCAGTTGCGCTGGCCCTTGCGCAGTTATTGAAATTGTAGGAGCGATATTTGCAGGCTCTACAATAGCAATATTTACTGAAGAAGCTGAAGATGACCCTTGATTATCAAATGCCTTTACAACAATTGTGTACTGCCCAATTTGGGCGTTAGGATAATTAAAAGAATATGGAGCGGAAATATCAGATCCTATTAGGCTTGCGCCATTGTAAAATTCCACTTTTGCAACTGAGCCATCGGAATCAGACGCATTTGCATTTATTATAATGCTCTCTGTTGAAATGAAATTTGCACCATTAAGAGGAGAAGTAATAGTTACTATAGGCGCCCGATTTTGCGCAACTACTCTAAACCTAATTGGCGCTGAATCTGCAGCTGATCCTTCATTATCAATAGCTCGCGCGCTAATTGAATACTCCCCCGCCCCAACATTTGCCCAGCTAAATGAATAAGGCGCAACTAAAGCCTCACCTAATTTTAGCTGCCCGCTATAGAATTCAACTTTTGATATAGCGCCGCTATCAGTTGCATTTGCAGATATTAAAATAGTTGAAGAGGAAGATGATTCGAAAACAGAGCCTTCAACTGGGCTTATAATAGCAGAGTGTGGAGGGGAATTTGGCGCTATAACATTTATTTGAGATTCAGAAGATATTGACACTGCGCCCTGGTTATCAATTGCCTTTGCGCTTATGCGGTAGATACCTTCCTGAACATTTTCCCAATTAAACAAATAAGGCTCTGAAGTATCAGTTGCTATCAAATTCGCCCCATTATAGAATTCGACTCGTGAAATTGCCCCATCAGCATCAGCTGCCCTCGCTTCAAACCTAATTGATGCCGGAACAATAAAGGAGGAATTATTTGAAGGGAAGAGCAATTCAATTGCCGGATTTGCATTTCTTGGAGGCTCGATTGTATATTCTACTATTCCAAGAGGATTCGGGCCGCTAACGCTAAATTTCCCAGCTTCAATTGCGCAGCTATACGGACCTGATGAACCGGGGCATTTTATTACGCTGCAAGATTGCAAAATATCTTCCGGAGAAGATACATTTTCAGATTCATTTACACACACTGCATTTGAGGACGCAATTTTTTTCTCAAAACTGACAACTTTATTAAGTGCTAGAACCCTTGGAAAATTTTTTAATATTATAAAGGAGGGCAGCGATGATGTTGATGTTTGGGAAATGCTACTAACTCCATCAATTGAAAGGCCTCTGAACAGCACCGGATCTTGCACATACGGCAATGACATTACCTGTTTACCGGATTTTAAAATTGAAGTGCCTGAGGCATTTTGAACAAATGAAATATCGCCCATTACAAATGTCTTCTGCTCAAAATCTCCAGCTGCAGGGCATAACGGAACATAGCTAAAATCAATTGGCGACCCTTGCCCTTGCTCGCATTTAACCCAAAATGGTTCATAATTTTTAATTGCAAAATCAGTTCGCCTTCCAGGAGAAGACTGTAAAAGATCATATGACCACCAAGGGCTAGCTTCAGAACCCACATCCCCCGCTAGCATCAAATTGCAACGCGGCTCAATTCGCCTGATTTCTTCAGATACACTAGACACGTTATATTTGTCGGCACAATAAGGTATGCCAATTAGCGAATAACCCCCATTTATTCTAACCGATACAGGGGCACTAAATGAGAGGCCTTGGAATGAAAATGAGTAATCCGACCCCGGAGTAATAATAAACCCCTGACCCGGGGCTATTTCAATATCTCCTGCGCCCTCAGGACCCCACTCGCCTACTGCAGTGGCCACAAAATCAGCCCCATTTTTTTTTATCTGCAGAGTAGTACCAAATGGCGCGGAGGGGAAGATATCTTTTATTTTTTTTGAGGCAACATTTTTTGTCAAAACAAGATGATATTTTTTCTCCGCCTTCAAGGAAAATGAATCCTTGGAAAAATAATCTTCACTACAAGCCCCATTAACGCAACTTGCAGTACATGTCTGTGCAGGATACCATTCCCCATTCACACACTGCGCTCGCCTCTTATCATCCATGCAGGAAAAATTTCCATTCAATGTCTGATAGCCGCCAATTCCAATGCAGCTATTTCCCGCAGCTTTGCACTTATTTGCCCCTGAAATATCTAGCCCACACACCCCGCTTGCGCACTGTGAATTCTCAGTACACAAAGACCCATTTATAAGTGCGCACGAAGCTGAGACATTGATCGGATTTACACTATCCCTTATAATTGAACACGAATTATTTTCTGGGCATGAAATAGGCTCTTGCCAAAGAGAATTGGAACACGAAATTATCTTTCCTGTAGGCGTACAAAATGAGCCTGCGTTTTGCACTTCATTAAAAACCGTAAAACTTGCGCCCTGGTACAGCTCGCCACTCCACACCTGCACTAGTTCAGAAGTTGGGCATGAAAATGAACCAATATGGCACACTTTCACACCCTTTTCATTAGCATCGCAATTGCCTGATTGGCAATCAGAATCATTTGAGCACTGTTCCCCATTTTGGACAAGGTTTTGTGATGAATCACTAATTCGCATGAGTGGATCGCCAATTGCAAGGTTCTTACCAAATTGGGTAATAGTTGCCCCGCCATACCTTCCCTCAAAACCGTGTTTTAGAGATGAGAGGTGGCTCTCCCCAAAAGTTAAACCTGCAGCATATGCACCGAAAAAATCATCAATAAATGTAACCCCTGCTAAACTTGGTTCATCCGAAGTTCCAAACGCCCCTGCAAAACTGCGCGAGTAATTTGTTCCTCCAAACGCGCGCGGGTCAAATGCATCTGCAATCAGCCCCTGGCCTGAAGCACTAGTTGCAGGGCCATCAGTTAGATTGGTTGCATTAAAGCTTTCATAACTTGTAAGTATTGCGCGATTTGCAACTTCACCTAATATTGAAGGATCTGTTGCGATCCACCCACCAGTATAATTTGAATGCCAAGTACCAGGCCCGGCGTAGGCTATGATTTTCCCCGGGATATTTATTTGCTTTATACTTTGCCTATCGAGCACAATGTTTGCTGCCGCAATCCCCCTGCTCTCAAGTGCAGCCTTGCCAAGGAGCAGTTCTATTTCATGTACGGAAAACTGGTCCTCATCCCTATCAATCACCCACTTTACAGAAGATAGATCAGCAGCTGGGGCAATTGCCTTATCTATCATGTTTTTTATATTTTCAAAATTATACCCAGCAAGATAGGAAACTGCATAGCGATATCCCCACCTGTAATTGCCTTTCCTATAATTTTCAGGATCAAAATGCATTGCGGATTTTGAATAAGTAGTGTCAAAATTTACCGATCCGCCGTAATATTGCCATATAGCATCCAGATCATTTCCCTTACTCCAATCAGCTTCAATTGAGAGTAGAGCGCTCCCTGAAATATATGCGCCCCCGTGGTAAATTCTTGCAGGAACATCCTTTGCAACCGCTAAATGAGTTATTTTCAAATCAGGACGCGAACCCACAAAACTTTTCAGCGGCCTTAGCACATAGGTTATGAAATTTTCATTAGACATATTTTCGCGCTGGATCGTACCGCGAATCGCTATGTGCTCTGCAACATCTGGAATAAAAGCGGAATCCGGAATATCAAGCCCGAGCAAATTCACTCCGGGACGCTTTGAAACATAATAATCACAAATTGATTTTGAAATGATCTGGTTTGAATTATATATGCAAAGAGCATTCTCGTTTTTCGGAACTGCGGCAAGCAGCGTAGCTGATATTTGAATGGGCTGCGCTGCAATAGTTGTTTCTATTGCCCCACTGTACTTTAGCCCTTTTATTGCAAAAGTGCTGCCTTCAACTTCGCAACTATATTGGCCCACACTTCCAGGGCATGAAATTTGTATACAATCCAAAAGCAGTTCTTCTTTTGAAGAAACTTCCTCATCTTTAAAACACAACCCATTTGAGGCGAAGTCCTTCCTCTCAACATAAAGGGTTTTTGTCTCAGCCCCTAAAAGTTCAATATTTTCAACTATTACAAACCCTTTTTCATCTGCTGCTGAACTTTTTGTAATTATTGCACCCTGCAAACGCGGATCAGAAGATCTCACATTTGCCAATTGTGCAACTTTTTGCCCGCTCTGCCTATCAATAATTTGTAAACCAGCTGGCAGTTGCAAAACATCAATTCCGACACGCGTGCTAGTAGCACTTGGAGTTGCGAATAGATTAGCAATTGCATCAAATATCATTTGCGGCAAAGATTTTGAAGAAGTTACAGAACTTTCAAATCCATTTGTTTGCGAACTGGATTTACCACCTGCCTGAACCTGGATTGAGTCGCCTTTTGTTTTTATTGTAACTGATTTTGTTATCGACTTTTCATTATTATCCGTTGCAATTGCACTAATAATATGTGTCCCGGGTTCAACTATACTAAACTGAGCAGTGTAAATATAATCCGAAGTTTTTTTTGCAACAACTTTTTCCCCGTTAAATTCAAATTCAACTCTTGTCACATCGCCATCTGTATCAAACGCCCTTGCCCTCAAATTCAAGGAGAGGGGAAGAGAATATTCAGAATTATTTAGAGGCGATTCTATCAAGAGCATTGGCGGATTATTTAGTTCAAATTCAAAAGGCAAACCGGGAGTTGTATATTGCCCGGGAGTATAAGTTGGGACTAAATCCGGTTTAGTAACTGGAACCTGATTATTTTCAGATGGTGATGGGCTCACTAAAACAGGAACACTTGATGAAGGTGATGGACTTTGCGAAGATGAAACAGTGGACGATGCAGATGGGTTTGGAGATTGTGAAACAGAAGGTGATGCAATTGGAGAATTACCAGCAGAAGGAGAAGGACTTGAAGAAGCCGGAGAAGGAGAAGTTGGAGAAGCGCTCTGCGGCGTTTGGTTGTTGCACGCCCCACTCAAGCACCCATATGGACAGAGATAATTATACTCTTTTGCTTCCCACACGCCATTTTGGTAAAAACAATATTTCTCCACAACAAATGACCCATTGCATGTATCGATTTCTTTTCCCCCATTTGTTAAGGGCACTTCGCCATACACATAATATGCCGCCCCATGATCTGTCTCCTTAAGGGGATCACAAACAAGAGCAGAAGAAGGGGAACTAGATATAGACGGTGAAGGCGAAAAACTCAAGGAAAAAAAACCGGTAATAGAAGAAAACCAACTAGCAAAAGAATCAACTAGCGAGCTTTCTGCATAAGCAAAACCACAAAGTAGAGTTGCGGCAAGCAAGACTGTAATAAATGCCTGGCCCATTGGATACAGTAGCTTATTTTACAATATAAATATACTGCCATTTACTAGCTAATCTTGCCCTTTTTCCATGCATTTTTAACCCCTATCTAGCCCAATTGTAAAAAGGGTCGGGATGGTTCAGATTACTCAAAAGGGAAACAATTTTGCACTGGTTTTTTCAGTTGATGAGGCAAAACACCTTGGCATGAACTCTACATGCGAATACGAACTCTCAAAAGCGCGCGATGGAATTTGGGTAGTAGTAGAACAGGGGCCTTTAGAAAAAAAAGCACCCTTACAGATTGATGAAACTGAACAGAAGATTATAGGGATGCTAAGAACCCTAGCTCCACGGGATAGGATGGAGGAGTGGTTTGAAAAAAAACTCTCAAAAGTGGAAGCTGAAAAATTCCGGGAAATGCTAAAGGACGGAAGGGTAATAAAATTCAAATCAAGCGAAGTTTTCAGAAAAAGCCTTTATACACTCCCCAAAAAAAGCGAAACTAAAACCTCGAGCGCAAAAAATTTTGAGAACAAGGAAAAACCCATTGAAGAATTCTCCCTTGAAAAAGATGGGTTTTTGGTAGTGCGAAATGAATTGCGCGCAAAAGCCCTCTCAGAAGAGCTGCGCGAAAAAATAAAGAGCGGGGAAATAAAAGGCACACGCTCATTTAGCGGAGAATTTTTCATAATACAATCCCCACTTCTTATCTCATCGCAAACCAAAGCACTTGAGGCGCTAAAAGAATCAAGTAGCACAACATTGCAACAACTCTGCCAAAAAATCGATCTGACACCAACCCTTATAAGGATTGCAATGGAATTCCTCAAAGAGGAAGGGCAAATAATAGAAAAAAAGAAGGAAACCTACGAATATATTGAGTGAGAAAATGAAAATACTGCTCCCAATTTTATCCGAAACTGAAAACGACGAGGTTTTTTTAGAAAAGGCCCTCAACGGAGCTAAGGAAGTCCTACTTCTAATCGTAGTTGATGCAAACCCTAAAGAAAAATTCGGCTTTACTACCTCCTTTATTTCAAAGGCAAGGTCAATAATGGAGGAAGTAAAAAAATCCATCGGAAAGAGAAGAAAGCCCTCAGAGGATTTGATGGAATGGGGGGATACGCAAAACAAAGTGATCAATATTGCGCTTTTGAAAAAAGTGGACAAAGTGATTTTGAAAAAACAAGACAATCAATACTTCAACCAGCTTGTAAAAAGGCTTGAAGATGAAAGGATCGAAACTGAAGTAATCTAATACTCCGGAAAGATTTTTGTGGAAACAATAAATTTTGAAGATTTCAAAAAAATAGAAATTCGAATAGGAAAAGTCGTAGAAGCTAGTAAAGTTCCGGGAGCCGACAAACTCTTGAGGATTTTAGTTGATTTTGGAGATGAGAAGAGGCAAATTCTCACGGCAATGGCAGAGCATCTAACGCCGGAACATTTTGTCGGAAAGCAAATCCCAATACTTGTAAATATCCCTGTCCGTAAAATGCGCGGGTTTGAAAGCCAGGGAATGGTAGTTGCAGCAGATCTTGATGGCAAACCTGTACTCTTGCACCCGGAAAAGGAAGTGCCAAACGGAACCAACGTGATTTGATGCCGCGCGCAAATAGACGCAGGAAGTATAGGGAGAGAAGAAAAAACCCTTTGCTAAAAATAAAAAGCCAGGTTCTTGGGGATTATGACTATCTTGATAAAACTCTTAGCGAAATGGATTTTTTTATAAAAAGCAAAATAGAAAGTAATTCACCTCTTACGCCACCAGAATATAAAAAATTAAGAAAAAAATTTGAACAAATGGATCAGAAAATGAATAGGTTTTTGGGTATCAGCTTTGATTCTAAAATTGGGCAAATTCACCCGCATATCAAACTACTGCTAATTCAAATCGTAAACAGAATTGCGTGGCTCAAAATGAGTGAGACAAGTTATAAAACAAAATTCAATGACCCTATTATTTCAGAAATTTTAAAATATAAGGAATGGACAGTAGACAAGATGAAGAAAATAGTAATTCGTCCAAAAAAAACTAATTAAAGCAGGAAGATAACTTATCCATAAACAGTCTTTTCTGCTAGCTTCAAATTCTCCGCTGCCTTTGCCTGGTGCTCTTTTAGAAGCGGCACAAAAAAATCAATTGCAAACTGCTTTAGTTCGGACGCTAGCATTTTCCCGCTTGAAAATTCAGAACCTATTTTTCCGAGCTCTTTAGTGTTTGGATAGTGGAACTTTAACATTTCAAAGACAAGATCAATTTCTAAATTCCCGCCTTTTGAGCGGTGCTCCTCAACTGTTGGCTGGCCGCCTGAAAATGCCCTCTTTATTTTCTTTTCAACTTCCGCTAAAGTGTCGCTTAGAAATATTGCGGTTTGCGGATGCGAAGCGCTCATTTTCATCCCCGGTTGAAGCCCGCTCTGGTGCTTGAAATAAATAAATGAAGGGATTTCCAATTTGTAAGGAAGGCGCTTTGCAATATCCCGGGTGAGGCGTGCGTGAGGGTCTTGGTCTAAACCAATTCCTGTAATTGATGGCATAGGGCCGCTAAATTCCTCAAGCTGCGGGTGCATAATATCTGCGTATTGCAAAAAATTCGCTGCAACTTTTCCCAAATCAACATGCCCATACACTGCTTCAAAAGTATTCTTGGTGATTTTTTTGCTCAGTTCAAAAGCGAATTCATAATAGCGTGTCTGTTTTTTTGACTGCACATAAATATCCTCTTTTTCAAGGCCAAGGGCTAGAAGGTCTGCAACATTTTGCACAGCCCACTTCTTTGCACTTTTTAAATCCGGAATCTTCTCATCCGGCCTACTAAGAAACGCGTCCAGATCAGAAACCGCAAAATAATTCTTTGCGCCCTTTGATTTGAAGAATTTGAATAAATCCACATCTACTTTGTGCCCTAAATGAAATGGCCCGGAAGATGCAATCCCTGTAATATTTATGAAAGGTTTTTTTGATTCGATTCGCTTTACTACTTTTTCAAAATCCCTCTGCGCAACAATTACCCCGCGCTCGAAGAGAAAACTGCCCATACGGGATGAAATATCTTTTGAGAGCGCAGTTAGCCCAAATTCCTTGAACACGTGCTCGTAATCTTTTATTGCAAATTGGCCCCAGGGGTCTATTTCTTGCATTTGTACACCTTTTAAATAATCAATTCAAAGTATTTATAATACTCGGTGAACAATGGCATGTCAATACTGCTCGATGACAAAGTGATGCTGCGCGATAAGCGCCTTGGCGACACATTGCGCCAGCGCGGATTTGGCGAAGCTAAGGATAAAGAGCTTGTACTTGACCTATTTGAAGCCCTCTATCTTGTGGAAAAGGAAAAAGTGCACATAGAGGAAGTAAAAGGGACAAAACCCATTTCAGAAGAAGAGCTGGTAAAGTACTCATCCAAAAAAATCAAGAACTTCTACATCAAATACCAAGTGTTCCGGGATTTGCGCGAGCGAGGATTTGTTGTAAAAACCGGCTTTAAATTCGGGTTTGATTTTAGGGTCTACCCCCGTGGCAAAAAACCAGGGGAAGCCCATTCACAATGGTGCATAAACGTCACTTCACAGGATGATAAGTACAATTTCATTGAAATGTCACGCATGGTCAGGCTTGCCAGCAACCTCAAAACAAAACTCCTAAACGCAGTAGTTGATTCTGAGAATGAAATCAATTACTACGAAGTAGTGCGCGTTACTCCGTAAAGTGATACTTATGCCAAGTCCAGCCAGACGACGCAGAACTATTAAAAAACATGAAAAGATAAAATTCAATGAAGATTTTTTCAAAGCAAATGAGGAAAAATTCAATAAAAAATTTCTTTCAAAAAGTCTTGTTGAAAAGGCAGGAGTTTTGAGCAAAGTATATCGAAGAGCCCATATTTCTCACAGGCGTCTTTTTAATTTATTAGAAATGATCGAGCAAACAAGGAAAAGACGAGAATTGTCCTTAGGTGAAGAAAAACAATTGGTGTTTGCGGCTGCAAGGGAAGCGAAATCCAGTTACAATGCCTTGATAAATGATACTTCAAAAGTTTTTTCAGAAAAATTTATTTTAAAACTTGGATTTTCACATGGGTGGCAAATAGAGAATGCGTATATGGCCGAATTCCACGAAAGCGTAAAATTAATGACTAAAATTGATGGAATACTGCAATCATATAAGTAAATAAAATTCCCAAAATATGTGTGAAAGATATGCAAAACCAAAAACTTGCCTCAATCCAAAAAGGCTGCCGCCTCAACGACAAAATATTTTCCCAAATAATAAAGCGCGCAAGAAGAGGCGAATTTGAAACGGAGCGCGACATCTCTCGTTTCATAAAAAAAGAGCTCAAAAAGGCAGGGGCTGCAATGGCATTCCCGCCAATTGTTGCAATTGGGAAAAATGCCGTGGATTGGCACCACCGCCCTACAAATTCAAAACTTGCAAACGGAGGGTTCTGTGTGATTGATTTCGGGGCGCGCTTTAATAGGTACTGCTCTGATATGACCCGCACAATTTATTTTGGCAAAGCCAGCGCGAAAGAGAAAAATATTTATAGCATAGTGAAAAAAACAAATGAAATATGCACTACAAAAATAAAGCACGGAGCTAGTGGAAATGAATTATACCGCTACTCTAGAAAACTGCTCGGAAACTTTGCAAAATACTTCGGACACGGCCTTGGACATGGGCTTTCAAAAATAATCCACTCTCACCCTCGGATTAGCAAAAAGAAAAAACACACCCTTCGCAATGGAGATATTGTTACAATTGAACCCGGAGTATATATCCCAAATAAACTCGGGATTAGAGTTGAAGATGATGTACTTGTAAAACAAAATGGCTACAAATTACTTTCACATAGCACGAAAAAACTTATTGAAATAAAATAAAAAAAGCGGTATTGGCCTACCTCGGCTCTCCGAGGTAGCCGTCGTACCCAACAGACGAAACTGTTGCTAGAAATCGACTCCGCGAACTGTTTTTCTGCCGTTTGCCTTTGCCCTTGCGGCAGCCTTCTTGATAAGCCATCCGACATGTTCGCTCAAAGCATCAACAGCATCGCCTGCGGTGTTACAATCTTCCTTCTTGATTGCTTCCTTTACCTTTGAACCGACTACTAATGATTCTGCCATTTTTAAAACCTCCAATATGTTTCCAATGAGGAAAACAAATTAAAGCAAGGAAAAAACATTTAAAAATAAATACGCAAAAAGGGGCTTTAAACGGCGTTTTTAGGCATTTTTGGCCTTCTGCCTGCACAAATGCAATTGGCCTCAGCCTGCCCATCTGTCGTCATCTCCCTGAATAGGGGATCTGAATCATCGTCAGGTCATCACCGGCCAGAGGTATTTGCCGGATAAAGCGTTTTTAATTAGATTTACAGCCAAAAACCAGCCTAAAAGATAGCCCAGGCTTTTTATTACTATTTCAATGAAAAATTCTAGTATGCAAAAATCCCTTGAATTGATCAAAATAATCCAAAAAATAACCTTCAAATAAAAAAATAAAATTCAACTTTTAAAACGTCTAATTCTGCTTGTCTAATTATTCCCACTTGAGCTTTTTTTCAATTTTTTGGGCAAGTACTATTGCATTTGTTAAATTATCTGAAAGAATAGTAAAATGCCCCATCTTTCTTCCCTCCCTTGCCTGTTTTTTCCCATACATATGAAGCCGAACATTTTTGTTTTTCAAAATTTCTTGAGTGCCAACTAAGTTATCACCAAGACCAACCCCCAAAATATTAACCATTACAGCTGCGTCCACTACCATTTTAGTGCTCCCAAGCTCTAGGTTACAAACTGCCCTTGCCTGCTGTTCAAATTGAGAGCACTCACAAGCATCAATTGAATAGTGCCCGGAATTGTGCGGGCGCGGAGCGATTTCATTTACCAAAATCGCCCCATTTTTTAGCACAAACATTTCAACACAAAAAAGTCCAACTACATCAAGTGCAACAGCAATTTTTTTTATAATCTGCCTAGCCTTCTTTTCAACTTTTGTTGAAATCCGCGCAGGAACAACAGTCATGTGCAATATGCCATTCTCGTGGCTGTTTTCACAAATCGGATAAATTGCAACATCCCCTTTTGCATTGCGCGCGCAAATAGCGGAAATCTCCTTTTCAAAATCAACCATCTTCTCATAAATCAGGGTCTTGCCACTTGCCTGTGCAAACGCGAATTTTGCATCCTCATATTTTTTTACAACCCACTGGCCCTTTCCGTCATATCCTCCCCTTGCTGTTTTTATAATTGAAGGATATGAAATTTGGTTTACTAATTTTATAAAATCCCCTGCTGTTTTTATTTTCAAATAAGGAGTTACTGCAATCCCGAGGCTTTTTACAAAATCTTTTTCTTTTATTCTATGTTGGGAAATTTCAAGCAGATTAGCTGCAGGAAATATTTTTTTATTATGCCTTCTAATTTCTCCGATAACTTCAATGCTTACATTTTCAAATTCATACGTAATGACATCGCATTTTTGTGCAAGCTCTACTGCTTTTTGTGAATCATCAAGCTCTGCTTCAATACACCCATCTGCAACTTGGCAAGCAGGAGACTCTTTATCAGGGTCAAGAACAATTACTTTATACCCCATTTTTTTTGCCGCAATTGTAAACATTCTTCCAAGCTGGCCTCCGCCAAGCATGCCTATTGTAGCTGGCGCAGGAATAGGAGTCATCGCAAACCGCTCACAATTTTATTTTCTTAACTTGCCGTGAAATTTTAGAAGAATACGATTCCAGCTTGTGTGCTATTTTTGGATGTTTTATTGAAAGGATGCGCGCTGCAAGAAGTGCTGCGTTTTTGGAATTGTTAATCCCAACTGTTGCAACAGGAACCCCTGACGGCATTTGCGCAATTGATAGAAGCGAATCGATTCCTTTTAGGGTGCGTGATTGCACCGGAACACCAATTACAGGCAGGGTGGTAAGAGAAGCGCTCATTCCCGGTAAATGCGCAGCGCCGCCTGCGCCTGCAATAATTACCTCAATTCCCCTCTTTTTTGCTCCTGCGGCATATTCAAACATCAAATCAGGGGTCCTATGCGCAGAGACAACTTTCATTTCAAAACCAATGCCAAGCTCTTTTAGTACTTTTGAAGCAGGGCGCATTGCAGCAAGATCGGATTTTGAACCCATTATAATACCGACAAGTGATTTTTTCAAAAATAACACCTAATGAAGAATGAATATTAGCCCCATAACTTTTTAATAAACCAATTAGTAGCTTTAGCTCGCAAGTGCAAATTACATTACTTTCTACTGCCCTTTTTTTATTAGTATTATTCCCTGGATTGCTGCTGCGAGTGCTATTAGTGTTATTAGTATTATTCCGATTTGTGCTGCGTCTAGTGGTTGTGTTGGTGCTGTGGTGTTTGTGTTTTTTTGTGGGTTTAGGTTGTAGTCCCAGAGTTTTTGGGGTGTGTTTTGATCCTGCACTTTCACATCCGGGGCATTGGCATCAGGGTTTGTTTGGGTTTGTTGGGCTTGTATCACGGTTATTTTTTTGGTTTGTTGGTCGTAGAGTGTTGTGTCTTTGTAGAGTAGTATTGTTGCGTTGTAGTCTCCTGTTTGGGTTGGTGTCCAGGTGTTTGGGAAAGCAACGCGTTGTGCTTTTCCAGTTGGTAGGTTGTTGATTGTTGTTGTGTCTATGTGGATTGTTTGGTTGTTTTTTGTTATTTTTAGTTGTAGTGTGAAGTTTTGTGGTGTGGGTATTGCGTGTGAAACGATTGTGCTAATGCTTGCAGGGCTGTTTAGGGTAAGTGGGGAGATCTCCATGTTGCGTGTGGTTGCTTTGTAGCCTTCTGAACCTGTTCCACCACCGCCTCCTCCGCTGCCGGCATTGCCTGAGTTGTTTGAACTAGA
>DATDWP010000006.1:0-79913 GCA_035289625.1 archaeon
ATGTTGATGGTGGTTCTTCGGGTAATGATTTGGTTTTGACTGCTGCTAGTGCTGATGTTAATGGTTTGTCTGATAATGGTGCTGTCTATTTGGTCAGAGATGTTAATTCTATTTCTTCTGGTTCTGATTTTAATTTGGGTAATTCTAGTAGTTTTGGTGCTAGGTGGTGGGGTGGGAAAGCTTCTGATAATTTGGGTAGAACTAATAATTCTGGTTTGGGTGTTCAACTGGTGAATGTTAATGGTGATAGTCTTACTAATGATCTGCTTTTGACTGCTGCCGTTGCGGATATTAATGGGTCATCTAATAATGGCGGTGTTTATTTCATTCGTGATGTTAATTCTATTTCTTCTGGTTCTGATTTTAATTTGGGTAGTTCTTCTTCGTGGGTTGTTCGTTGGTTTGGTGGCAGTGCTTCTGATGAATTAGTTGTTCAATTAGTGAATATTGATGGTGATTCTAATTCTAATGATTTGCTTTTGACTTCCGATTCGGCTGATGTTAATGGGTTGGTTAGTAATGGTGCTGTTTATGTGGTGAGAAGTATAGATTCTATTTCTTCTGGTAGTGATTTTAATTTGGATAATTCTTCTTCCTGGGCGATTCGTTGGACTGGTGGCAGTGCTTCTGATGAATTAGGTAGTACGAGTTCTTCTGGTTTGGGTGTTCAACTGGTGAATGTTGATGGTGGTTCTTCGAGTAATGATTTGGTTTTAACTGCTGTTAATGCTGATGTCAGTGGGCTTGTTGATAATGGTGTTGTGTATTTGTTTCGTGATTCTAGTGCTCCTGTTACTTCTAGTGATGTGAATTTGGTTTGGCAGGATTTTAATTCGAGTGTTTCTCTTACTTGTAGTGATTTGAATGTTGGTTGTAATATTACTCAATATAGGGTTGATTCTGATTCTTCTGTTTCTTTTTCTTTTGGGGGTTGGCAGGTTTATTCGGGTGTTGTGGATTTTAATAGTGATGGGAATTATTCGATTGATTTTAATTCGAGTGATGTTTTTGGGAATAGGGAGGTTACTAATACGGGTTATGTGTTGATTGATAAGACTGATCCGGTTGTTTCTGATGCGCAGCCTGGTAGTAGTGTGGGGGTTGCTGATGTTACTCCTGAACTAAGTGTTGCTGTTTCTGATGTTACTAGTGGGGTTGCTTCTTGTTCTGTTAGTGTTGTGGTGAACGGTTCAACTACCGCCTCTTCGGGGTCGATTAGTAATGGTAGGTGTGTTTATACTTCTGCTGCGCTCTCTAATGGTTCTACGATTTCTGCTACTTTTACAGTCACTGATAATGCGGGGAATGCTGGCAGTGCTAGTACTGGTACTTATACTGTTGCTTTTGTCGGTTCTGCTCCTGGCAGTGTCGGAGGCGGATCTGGAAGTGGCGGGGGTAGCGGCGGGAGCGGGAATCCAGAGGAGAGTTCTCTTTTGAAAGTTTCCAGTGTAAAAGTTGATGCTGGAACAGTTGTTACAATTGAAGCGCTTTGTAAATGGGAGTTTGGTTGCGCACTCTACGCAGACGGAAATTTACTAGCAGAATTAACCAAAAGCTCCGGCTACCAAGAATTTAGTTATACTCCGAGTAGTTCTGGAATAGTTGAACTTTATCAAAAAGGAACAACCAACACGCTAATCGCTTCTAAAACAATTGAAGTAAATGAGAATGAACAGAGTGATCAAGAGGACAATGAAAGTTTATTTTGTACGTCGAATAAATGCACGGATGATAATCCGTGCACAAGTGATGCGTGCTCGGAAGAAGAAAACAAATGCACGCACACTAATTTACCAGACGGAACAACTTGTGGAAACAACTACATGTGCACTTCAGGCCAGTGCATAGCACAAGAACAAGGGACACAAAATAATGCCCCCACACCAATAGATGAAACACCCTGGACAATAATAGCAGGAGTAATAATAATCCTGCTCGCAGCAATAGCCCTAATCGGAACCCAAACAGGACTAATAGGAAAACCAACCGGAAAAAGAAACCGGCTATAACCAGACCTAGATCTAATTTTGCATATTAAGGCCTTTACAAAAATATTTTGCACGGCTCTATATAAGCAGTGCAACTTCCTTTCTTAATTGCTCAATATGTTGTGTGTCGTTTTCGCTTCCAATAATTATTTTATTTCCCTCAAGGGCCTTGAGCGATATTTCCATTTCCTCTTCTGTTGCGCTGTCGGCCTTATTTACAATAACCAGCATATGCTTTCCTGAAAACCTCTGCTTGGTCTTATGGAAAAGCGAGAGCTGTTCAGATAGCGTATAGCCGCAGGCAAGGGTCGGGTCCATTATAAAAACTATTACACGCGCAAGGTGTTGGATTGCGGCTAGTGCCTTCTTTTCAATTGCGCTAAGATCTTCCCTATCTAAAATGCCCGGGGTATCGAGCACTTGCATGCGCTGGTAGTTGTGCTCATAAAAGCCCGAATTTAATTGCTTTGTTGTGAATTGGTATGGGGCAATTGTAGCGCTTGCTCCTGTGAGGCGCTTTAGAATTGTGGTCTTTCCGACATTTGGATATCCTGCAATAACAACAGTTGGCAGGGTAAAATCAATTGAGGGCAGCTCCCGCAGTTTTTTCGAATCCTCCTTTAGTTCCCCTAGAGGTTTTGCAAGTTTTTTTATAACCGAACTTGCCCTTCCTTGGAACGTATTGAGTACGGCATTGGTTTTCGGAATTGAAGTTGCTATATACGCTTCGCGCCCATACATATACCTGAGCCTTTTTATTATGCGCGAAGATGCCCTAACCCTTGCAAGGTTTTGCTTGATACGAGAAGTATCTGCAAGAATTCCTATAAGGTCTAAATAGAAAGGGTCCATTGAATCTATTTTTGGCAACTGCTTGGATATTTCATGGAGCTTTCCCTGCAAGAACACCCCAAAAGTCTGGATTTTGAGTGCATTTAGCAGCCTTACAACTTTTAGCGGCGAAATCCCCTTCCTATTAACGCTCACTTGCGAAGTTGTAGAAAAAGCCTGTTCTAATATCTCCGAGGCCTTTGGAAAGTAGGTTTCACTTGGCTTACGTGCCATATTTAAATGTTTTTTACCTTTTTTCATTTTGGATTCCTTTTTGCCTAATTCAAGTATAAAGAGGGATTTAGTGAAGTGTACGGAAGTGGTTATCCATCAAATTGTATTCTGGTGAGTATAAAAGGTATTTGCTCATTCCCGCAATCTTACTAGTCGTATTTCTTGTGTTAATTTTTGCATTTCCGGGGATAAAAAAAGGAATTGATCTAACCGGAGGCACAAATATCATAGTAAGGGCAGATACCCCTCTTGATTCGCAGCTAATTTTGCCCCTATTAAAGGAAAAATACCCCCTAACAGAGCTCTCTGTTGGCTCGGTCTCTTCAGTTGGCGGCTATGGCCTATTTATCCAATATGGGCAAAACACTGATTTGCAGGGGGCAAAAAAACTCCTAGGGGATGCAAAATCACAACTCCCACAAAACCCGCAAAACGCCCGCTTGCTTGCATTACAATCAATTGCACTCTCATCAAAATACAATCCCGGACAAGTTATAGATTCAGAATCTTTAGAGGATGAGCAGGCAGTTGAAGCAGCAGAGGCCTCATTAATTAGTGCAGAAAAGAATTTTGATCTAGAATTGCAAAACCTCATTGCAACAACATATAACCTGGGGCCGCAAATAAGATTCCAAAAAACCCAAATCGGCCCATCGCTTGGGGAAACATTCTACGGCCTTGCAGTGCAAGCACTTGTAATGGGAGTAATACTGCTCTCAATTGTAATATTTATTTACTTCCGCGAACTGCTCACTTCAATTACAGTGATCGCAGCAACAATCTTCAATATCTTAGGCGCAGCTGCCCTCATGTCGCTTTTTTCAATTCCAATTTCACTAACAACAATCCCTGCACTACTAATGCTGATAGGTTATGCGGTTGACACTGAAATTGTAATGAGCGCGCGCGTTCTTAAAAGAAAAGAAGGTTCGCCAAAAGAGAGGATGAATGATTCTATTGGCACCATATTTACAATGAGTTCAACTGCAATTGCAGCAGTATTTGTAATGGCACTTCTCTCATACTTTGCCCAGATCGGGGTCATATTTGAAATCTCTGCAGTTTTGCTATTCGGACTTTTATGCGACCTTATTTCAAGCACTTTCATGAACGCTCCGCTAATACTAATGCATGCCGAAAAAAAGGAGGAGAGATCATAAGAGAACTACTCTCAAATTGGAAAATCATACTCTTTATACTCGCCCTTCTAGTCAGCGCATTTGCAGTAGGGGTTGCCGGGCCAAAATACGGAATAGAATTTACAGGCGGCACATACTACCAAATAAAACTTGAAGAAAAAGTGACCCCTAGCCAAATGGAACTAATCACATCAATAATTTCACAAAGGGTTGATGCGTTCGGGCTCTCCGATACAAAAGTGAATTCACTAGGAGAGGACCTTGTAGCAGTACAGATTGCAGAAACAGACCCTGAAAGGATTGCACAAATAGAGGCGCTTCTAAAAACACAGGCACGCTTTGAGGCAATGATTGATGGCAACCTCTTATTCAAAGGATCTGATATTCGCACCATTTCAAAAGACCCGGCTTCAGGTTATGGAGTATTTGAAGGCGCCGGCGGTTGGGAATGGCAACTCCCATTTACACTAAGCCAGCACGCAGCAACAACATTTTCACAAGGGGTGTTCCACAAATGTACTCCAATAGGGTTTGGCCAAGGCGCGCAGGCACAATATGATTGTGATAAAACTTACTTTTTCATAGACCGCCCAGATGATGGAGTAATAATAATTCCACGAGATGTCTTTGAGAGCGATAGGCTATTGCTACTCTCCGGAAATATTGAGGAAAATATCCCCATAGGATCTAATGTTGAAGATTTAATGGCAAATTCTGCAGTGCCATACATTGTAGTGGATTCGAATTTGAGCGCGCAACAATTAACCGAGCTCGAATCATTTGCCCAATCAAAGCAAAAGGCAATAGTGCACCCTAGCGCTCCGCAAGAATTGCGCTCTGAACTAACTTTAATTGGATTTAGAGTGCAAGAAGTGCAAAACCAAAAGGAAAATGTTCCTTGGATTTGGATCGCCCTTGGAGCTAGGCAGGCAATTTCAATAACCCCCGGCATTGCAAACCTTGATCCATATGTTGATGATATAAGAAATGCAAAAATATTTTCCCAATTATCAATTACAGGAGGATCGCCAACTTCTGAACTTGCAACAAAGGACCTAAAATCCCTACAAGTACTGCTCGAATCAGGAGCCCTGCCAATAGGTATTGAGAGCATTTCAAAAGAGACAATTTCGCCATTTTTAGGAAAGGAATTTTTCCTAATGAGCCTTCTAATTGGAGTTGTTGCACTTGTTCTTGTTTCAATTGTTCTATTTATAAGATACAAAAAACCACAGCTAACATTCCCAATAATTTTTATTGCTTTAAGCGAAGCCCTCATAACGGTCGGAGTATCCACACTTCTTGGGGTTCGGCTCGATCTTGCAAGCGTTACTGGTGTAATTGCTGCAATTGGAACCGGATTAAATGACCAAATAGTAATACTTGATGAACTTCTAAAGGGCGGAGCTGCAATTTCAGATTCAACATATGCAAACAGGGTCAAGAGGGCATTTTTCATAATAATTGCAGCCGCAGCAACAATTGTTGCAGCGCTCTTCCCAATAGTGCTACTTGCCTCATATGGGTTTGGAAAACTTGCAGGCTTTGCCCTTACAACAATAATCGGGGTATTTACAGGAATACTAATAAGTCGCCCTGCATTTTCTGTAATTGCAGAATATATTGTAAAATTAGAACGCCCAAAACAATAACCTGGCAATTGAGCGTTTGAACAACTGCCCATTAAGAAAGTCTAGGCGTCCCAAAGGCCCTTAAAATTGGCCTCGGGATTTATGATTTTTGCTGAAATATCGTTTTTTCAAAGTCCTCGATTTTAGAGTTCACAAAAATCCGGAAAAATTCTTCGCTCCGGTGAACTTTTTTGTAAAATAATACCAAAGTACTATTATGAAAACCGAAGTTGCAAACCATGAAAGTGTGTGTGTAATTTCTCCTGCCTGCACTCCAAATTCCTTTGCAAAAAATATCACGCCTATTACCCGAAAATAATTCAAAACCAAAAGCAAAACAACCCCTGCAAAAAAAATCCCTATCTTTTCCCTAATGCGCGGCTTTTTCAGGGAAAATATTATCGCCCCCAGAACACTCGAACTAACAAGCCCTGTGCAGGAGGCTGTTATTTCAAATATGCTCCCACCCACAAAAATCATATTGCTAGAATTGGAGAGTGAAAAAAAATCTCCTATTGTTTTTGCAATAAAATTTTCCAAAAGGGAAAAATCAAGGGCGAAGATAAGAAATTCTGCCGCAAAAAAAATCAGGAAAAATTTTACAAAAAAAGCAGCTTCTCTTTCCCACTTCACCAGGGCACCTTTTTCAACTTGGTTTTGAATGCAATATAATTTGAAGCCTTATGGACAATTAGAGTTATCCCTGCAATCACGAGTACTTCCCATATTGGGGGGGTGTATAGAACGCTGCCAAAAATAATTCCACCAACAATAAAATCAAGCTGGTCTAAAAATGGGGCCTCTTTTCCGGGTTCAAGGCCTGCTCTTCTTTTAAGAAAACTTGCACTAAGATCTCCGGCAATTGCCCCAATGGAGAGCAAAAAACCAAGCAGCACATATTCGCTGCTAAGTTGGGCAGTTGCAGCCGGTAAAAATGCAGCAATAACAATCGCAATAACTGTGCCTGCTGCAATCCCAAAAAAAGTCCCCTTTATCGTCTTTCCTTGGCCAAAAAAAGGGGCGCCATCCAGAAATTTTGCATTCCCATCAAGCCTTGTCTTTCCGCCAAGAAACATTGCAAAACTGTTTGCAAAATACATGGGGGCAATATATGCGAGAAGCTTTAGTACAATTTCCTGCATAGGGGATTTCCTTTCCAAACCTATTTAATGATTTGTAGGTAAATAGCTTTTAATATCTGCGTGAACCCATATGCCAAAATCAAATGAACCAAAACTAGAGCCGCTATGGGAAAATAAGCCGGTTATACTTGTTGCAATTCTGATAATAGGCATTATTGCAATTGCAGCCCTTGCATCAATTGTACTATTTGTTCCGGGTATCACTTCTTCTAGTGCCCCTTCAGGGATTGCCATAATTCCCCTAAAGGGCGAAATATCAAATGAATCTTCAGGTTCATTTAGTACAGTTCTTAGCGCAAATGAAATAATAGCACTAATTGATGAAGCGGAAAATGACCCTGAAGTGGGGGCAATTTTCATTGACATAGATAGTCCTGGAGGCGAAGTTGTCGCATCAAAACAGATCGCTCGAAAAATATGGGAAGTAAAAAAGCCCACTTACTCATACATCAATTCAGTGGGCGCATCCGGCGGCTACTATGTTGCAAGCGCGACTGATTATATAATGGCAGATGAGGATTCGATTACCGGCAGCATTGGGGTTGTTTCAATTATTCTAAATATTGAAGGCCTTTTGGAAAAAATAGGCGTGAAGGCAACTGTGCTGCAAAAAGGTGAACTAAAAACAATCGGAAGCCCATTTGATGAACTGTCTGAAAAGGAAAAAGAAATTCTTGATGAAATATTAGAGCAGGCATTTAATAATTTCAAAAATGATATCCTTGAATTTCGCAGCACAAAACTGACACGCTCGCAGCTAGAAAGTATTGCCGATGGAAGAATACTAACAGGCAAACAGGCATACCAAAAAAACCTTGTAGATGAATTACTCACGCGTGAAAAAGCAATTGATCGCGCTGCCGAACTCGCAGGCATTGAATTTGCACAGAAAATAGAATATGGGCAAAAGGAATTCGGGCTTTTTGATATTTTCTTCACTTCAGGAAAGGCTTTTGGCTCCGGCTTTATTAGTTCAGTTAGCGTTCAGAGTGACATCCCGACAATAAAATAACGTAATGACAAGCCGCCTCAACTCTTCAAACTTTCCAGGGTTGGCAAATAGCGGGCCAGAAAAATTATCCGGGGTTATTTGCGATGTCTGCTATAATTAGATAAATGCCTGCAACGCAAGTGCTATTAGTGCCCCGCAAGCGCTGCCTATCAAATTCACATGAGTTTTGTTCATAAGCCCCCTTCGCTCAAAAAGCGCTCCGAACAAACTATCAACAACACTTCCACAAACCCCTGCAATTGCAATTACAAATAACATTGTAATAGAACCGAAGGCAAAATAATACACTGCCCCTATTTCAATCCCTGCAATAATTGCGGCAACAATTCCAAGAGCGCTAATTGCCCCGTCAGTTCCTTTCTGCACCCTTTCAAACGTTGTTATAAGATAGGGCTTACTCTTTGAGAGCATTCCGATTTCAGATGAAACAGTATCGGCAAGAGCTGCTGAAACCGCGCCAAAAAAAGCCACAGGCTGACCAATTGCAAGGGCTACAATTGCTGCAGCGCAATTTCCAAAAATATTTGAAATAGTTCGCTGCTCGTGCGCTTCTCCGCTCTTTATTGCATACCATGTCGCAATTTCTGCAAGAATGTAAAATACAACAAGCGTTACAAATGCAACAAGGCCGCCTAGAACAAAACCCAAAAGCCCTGTGAGGTTTGCAAAAACTATCCCCCTAGTGCTAAGGGCGCGCGTTGAATATGCTGCAATTGAAAAAGCGACAAGCACAAGGGCAACAACAATTTCTGCCGGCCCGAATACAGGGAGCATTGGCACCACGATTTTATAGAAGGAGTGAATTTGTAATTTCAATCCTTTTGATTGGCACAATCTTTTTGAGTTCGGGGTAGAGTTTGTTTGGCAAGGTACCGAAAACAAGTTCGTCAATTATTTTGCGCGACTCTATTTCAGAAACAAGCTTTTGGCACATCTCTTCAGTTTTTTTCTTGAGCGCTGCCCTTTGCCTTCCGGAAGATTTCTTTTCGGTAACAACAACAACTTTCATCTTCACGCCCTTACTATCCTTTGTAGTGTAATTTTTAACCGACATCATCTTGCTCGACCTTCTGCGAACAAGCCTTCTGATAAAATCATCCTTTATAATGTGCCCAATAGCTTCAGTGGTGGCCTTGTTTCCTGCAGTGCTCTTTACTTTGAAGCGGATCTTTATGTGCTGTTTTTTTGGCTGGTTTGCTAGGTCTCTTCCGCTAATTGCAATGATGCGTCCTATTAACATCTCTGGTTTTTCTGCAATTGTTTCGCCAATTTCCTTTCTTTCAAATTCTTCAGGGGCAATAATTGTATACCAGGCCTTCTTTTTCCACTTGTCAGCAGTCTTTCTCTTTGTTTTTGGCTGCTCTTTTTGTGTTACTTTTTCCTTTTTTTCTTCAACAATTTGTGCCACAACGGACACCTCCGTTGACAAGGTGTACTATCTTCGCCTGCTGGCTCGATAGGACTTCCATCATCGTTTTTTCATACATACAATCACCCTCACTTCACCAAAAGTGCAGCTTTCTCTTCGCTATATCTCCAATTCTTGTCAAGTTTGCCCCTGCGTGTATAATAATCTGTAAGCCTTCTGATTTTGCTCACTGTAAGTATATATCCGCGTTTTGCGCTCTGGTCCTTGTTGTTTTCTGCAATATGCTTTTGCAAAACAACAGACCTTTTTATCAGATTGAGTAAATCCCTCGGAATATCAGTTAGGAGTTTGTGCTTTGATAAAATCTGCTCTATTTTTTTGCCTGTAAGATTTTTTATGCTAGGAATTCCATACTGATCACGCAGGGTCATTCCTATTTCACTAGCAGTAAGGCCGCTATTTGCAAGTTCAACTACAAGGGCTTCTGCTTCCTTCTCATCATAATCTACCCAGTTAGGGCTCTTTTTTGAAACCGGCGCCTTGCTGCCGCTTTTTCCTCTAGCCCCAGAGTGCATTCTGCCCATTCAAACCATATCCTTAATTTTAAAACCCAAATTGGGAGTATAGTTGCCTTCCAAACCTAACGGAGAGGAGAGCTCAATTCAAAAATTGATACTTATTATTCCTACAAAAACCTATATAAATGGTGCACCAAAGTTATGTCGAAATGATTTGATCTGGTAAATGCTTCAAGTAAAATTTCAGTAATACCTAGCCCTTGCTTCTATTTTTGCGATCTGCAAAATAATATTTTTCCCTTCAGGCGAGCTTTTTGCATACGTGTTTTCAATTTTTTTCCACAAATGTGCAATGCTAAAGTGCGTCGAGAGGAATGTTTTTTTTAAGGAGAGCAAATCAACTGCCTTGTCCTCTATTTTTTGCGAAAAAACCCCCAATCCAAAATCCAAAAAAACCAGCTTTTTTTTGTGCAGCAAAATATTGCTCGTGGTAAGATCTCCATGAACAATTGCGTGTGCGTGCAGCTTTGCAATATCTTTTCCGATTTTGCTGCAAAGCGCTGATGCATTTTTTTTATCTTTCATTAAAATTTCCTTTAGCCTTTTGCCATCTATAAATTCTGTTGTGATTTCATTTTTCTGCAGATCAATTTTCCACACGCTCGGTGTTCTCACCCCGGCTTTTTTTGCGCGCAAAAGAAGTGTACACTCCGTTCTGAACCTTTGCGTTCTTATATTCTCATCAAGCTCTTGCTCACGATATTTTTTGGGCTCGCGAACCTTCACAATGCATTTTCTTCCCATATACTTTGAGAGAAAAACCTTCGCTTCAGCGCCTTGCTCTAGAAGTTTCATATATAGAAAATTGGTTGAAACTAATAAAAGACGCATATATAAAAACTAAAACAAGTATGGTTTTGATATGAAGTTATTGCTAGGCTGTACAATTCTCTTAGTTATTTTAGTAGCGGGATGTACTACAGAACAACCCTCAGAAGTAAAACAAATAGATAAAACAGCATTAATTTCATATACTGAATTTTTTTGTTATTTCACAGAGCAGTCTGCGCCTTATGCATATTTTTCATTTGCATATCAAGAAAATGGAGAAATAGAATCTGTCAAAACTAAAACAACATGTAATGACCTTGTGCGGCTTGGTGTTTCAAATGAGGCAAGCAAAAACCAGCCTTTATTCGGAGAGCAAATTAAGCTCATTTTTACAGGAGATAGACCTACAAAAATAATACGAGAAAATGGGGATATTTATGAAGTGGAAGAAAGCGAACTAATAAGGAGTTTCTTTACTTCACCCATAACAATATATGATAATCTAAATTATTTCAGAAACTCAAATTCTGGAAAAGTTATTGAAGAATGCCTTTTGATTAATCAAGACAATAAGCACGATAGGTGCCTTTCATATCAAGCTGAATTTTTACAAGATGATACAATTTGCAATAAAATGAAAATTAATGCCAATCAAGACCTTTGCAAACAAGCTGTACAAAACCTTAAAACAGTTGAAATTGTTGAATTATGTGAAGTGGAAAACCCATTATTTGATCCACGCAAAGAATGTCAAAAAATTATTGACCAAAACTATTCTGGTAGAGAATGCACTTTTGAATTAGGCGATGTTAATTGGATGCCACTTGGTTCATGCAGATATTGCACTATATCTTGCAAGTAAGTAAAGAAAAATATTTTTTCGCCTTTGTCGCTTTTTGCTAGCAGATTTCATCAAGGGCTCTAATAGACGCCTCAAGTGAATCTATTACTTGTTGGATAGTATTTTCAAAATCCGTGCTTGTAATATAGGAAAAGCCTTCGATCTCTTTTAGCGCCTTTTGTTTTGCAAGTGCGCTTTTTGCATGTGAGAGCGCTTCTTGCGCGCTTGTTTTCGAAAGAGCAGCTGAGGATCCGACCGAGCAATTTGGTTCTGACAGATCAATTCTTCTTGAATTTTGCGCAAAAGAGAGCATCGCTTTTTGCATTTTTGCAACTTCTAGTTTCACTTCAACAATCTCTTTTTCATTTCCGATAGCATTGAGTCCTTCTAACTCCTGAATGTAATTGTCAAGTTCGGAAGGTGTTGCAGGAACAAGCCTTGCCGCGCTTATTTCATATCTTCTGTCAATGTCTTTAACTTTCTCAAAGCTCCCGCCCAAATACCCAAGTTGTGAGGCTGCAAAATACGCTCCCGCAAGGGCTATTAATATTATTACAAGAGTGCCGAATTTTCCCATAAAATCCACATTCTTTAGGAATTTATGATTTATTAATGTTTGTTGCCAAAGGGCATTTAAAATCCGGGCTAGAGGTGGCAATTATTCAATTTCAACCCCAATTCCTCTCTCAAGCGTGCCCTTTGCTTTGCCAAGTGAAATTTCATTTACTTTCATTGTATTTTTTATATCCTCTTCCACAAGCTCAAATAGCTCCCGGTCTTTTTCCAAAAACACCTTAACTTTTCCTATCTGCGCGTTTAGGGCAACCCCTTTTTCACTCTTGTGCTTTCTGATAAGTGCAATGATCTCTTTTGCAATTTCTCCTGCACGCTCTGATTTTTCATCAACTAATTCCTTTTCAAATTCAGGCCACTTTTCAAGGTGGATTGATTTTTCTTTTGCATAAGATTTGAAATTTTGCGAAAAAATTTCTTCGGTAATGTGCGGCAGGAATGGAGCTAACATTTTCAATAGTTCGGTTGTGATTTTTGCAAGGGTTAGTTGTGCTGCCTTTTTGGAAGGGTGCTCTTCGTATACCCTGTATTTTACTTCCTCTAAATAAAAGTCTGCAAATTCAAGCCAGAAAAAATTCCTTATAGCATAGAGGGCTTTTGAAAATTGGTACTCTTCAAGTGCCTCTGTTGCTTGTTTTTTCACTGCCTCAAATCTGCTAAGTGCCCATTTATCTATTGTGCGCAAATTTTTCTTCTCTTTTTCAAATTCGCCTAACTTTATTCCATCAAGTTTTGTTGCAACAAATGATGAGGCATTTTTTAGTTTTGTCAAAAACTTTTTTGCGCTAATAAATTCCTTTTCCTGGAACGGCAAATCCTCTCCGAGTGACCCGGAACCGGCCCAGTACCTTAACATATCCGCTGAATACTTTTCAATAATTTCAGATGGATCTATAACATTTCCCAAAGATTTGGACATTTTGCGCCCCTTTGGATCTAGCGCGTGCCCGGAAATCATAATATCGTTCCATGGAAGCGAATTTGAGTGGAAATATGATTTTACCACCGTATTGAACGCCCAAAGAGTGATGATATCGTGCGCCTGTGGCCGCAGGGACATTGGGAAGATTTTCTTGTGCAGTTTTTCTCCCTCTGCCCACTTTGAATTGATCTGCGGTGTTAGTGAAGAAGTTGCCCATGTGTCCATTACATCTTTTTCCGGGGTAAATTCACTAGAACCACACTTTGGGCATTTACCTGCCTTTGGTTTATCCTGCAGCGGGTCAACCGGCAAATCTTTTTCATTTGCAACAATTGTCTCATCGCACTTTTTACAATACCAGAGCGGAAAAGGGATTCCAAAAAATCTCTGGCGGGAAATGCTCCAGTCCCACTGCAATCCCTTGATCCAATTCTCATACCTAACCCTCATATGATCTGGGAACCATTGTAGTTCTTTTCCTTTTTTCAAAAATTCCCCCTTGAGGTCTAGATATTTTATGAACCACTGCTTTGTATCCATTATTTCCATTTCGGTTTTGCATCTCTCGTGTACCTTCACTGCATGAGTAATAGGTTTTTGGGCAACCAAGAGCCCTGCTGACTTGAGGTCTTCAATTATTTCTTTCCTTGCCTCCTTGATTTTTTTGCTGGCATATTTTCCTGCAAGTTCTGTCATTTTACCATTTTTTGTAAAGCTTATGCGAAGGGGCAAATTGTGCGCAAAATACCACTCCATATCTGTCTGGTCGCCAAATGTGCAGCACATTACAATTCCTGTCCCTTTTGAAATGTCAACCCGCGCATCCTCTAAAATTTTCACGCTATGTCCAAAGAGTGGAACAGTTGCACTTTTTCCGAGCAATTGCTTTTTTCTCTTATCATCCGGATGGATAAAAATTGCAACGCAGCTTGAGAGAAGCTCGGGGCGGGTTGTTGCAATTACTAGATCATTGCCGTTTTCAAGTTTGAAAATTATATCATTAAATGTTCCATTCTGCTCTACATCTTCTAGTTCAGCTTGCGCAATTGCGGTTTCGCAACTAGGGCACCACATTGATGGCGCCTCTTTTCTATATGCCCTGCCTTTTTTATAAATTTCAATAAAGCTGAGTTGGCTTGTTTTGCGGGCAAGGTCTTCAATTGTCCTATACAAAAGTGCCCAATCAACGCTAAGTCCCACGCTTTTAAAATCAGCAATCATAGTGTCTTCGAATTTTCTTGTTTCTTCGAGGCAGATTTTTATGAATTGCTCGCGCGTAAAATCCTTTGCGCGAATATTTTTGCTCTTTTCAACCAAACGCTCGGTTGCAAGGCCATTATCATCAAGCCCAAAGGGGTAGAATACATTAAACCCTTGCATTCTTTTGTACCTTGCAATAAAATCTGCCTGCGCATAAGAGAACGCATGGCCAAGATGCATTCTTCCGGAAACAGTCGGCGGAGGGGTGTCAATGCTAAACACTGCGCCTTTGGATTTTGGGTCAAATGAATAGGTTTTATCTTTTTCCCATTGTACCTGCCACTTTTTTTCAATTGCCAAAAATTCGTTAATCGGCACTTTCTGGTCAGTCATATGAACACCTGCTCTCATTATTTTCAATAGAATAAGGCTTTTAAGGGTGTTTTGGGCGCCTGAATATGGGTTTGCGTGTTTGTGGGTCAAATGTTCCTTTTCTTGGAAGGGCGACCTTTCTACCTTGCTCTAATCTGGCATAGCTCACCGGGTAAATTATGGCGCATTCTTTTGCAAATGCTCCAAGACCTACAATAGTTGCCGTATCGCTTGTCCACATTCGTTTTTTTGCAAGAATATTATCAACTTCGTTTGCTATCCCGATACTCTCCAAACCATATCTCCCCTTCGGTTCAATCAACCTCTCTCCAAATTCATTTGCAAGTTTTTTTCTAAACGATTTTTCGATGCCCCTTGCAGCTCTTTGTGCTGTTTGGCTTTCGCCATAAATTATTGATAAATTCCGGAAAACTTTTTTACGCAACCCGGATTTTTCTTGAAAATCCAACTTTGCATAATCCCCAAATCCAAATGTTTTTGCCGCAACCTGCCACTGCTCTACCCCGATTCTCGAGATCGTCCTTTCTGCAGGAGAGGGCGTTTTGACAAGCACCACCACGGCATTTTTTTGTGCCGCCCTGATTGTGGCAAGGGCCTCATCATTGATAAATTTTTTTACTTCGCTTGCCCTATAATATCTTAAGTTCACTTCTGTTTTTGGCGGCAATAAATGCCCGCGATTGTGGATTGCAAGATTAATTGCCGCTCTTTCGCTAAGTGGGCGTGGATAGGTTTTTCTTGGCAACATTGATGGCCAGAGTGGGTGTGTTACAAAAATTACTTTGTTAAAAATCTGTGTCATTTCTACAATTAAGTTTTACCGAATTAAAAAGACTTGGCTCTGCTCACTTGAATATGCCTTTGAACCTTTCAAAAAAGCCCTGCCGCGTTTTTGCAATTTCCTCTTCTTTTGAGAGCTGCTCGAAAAATTCGCGGTGCTTTTTGGAGAGTTTTTCGGGGGTTCTTACAACCACTTTCACAAATTGGTCGCCGTGCTCATTTCTATTAATTATTTTGATTCCCTTGCCCTGCATTTTGAAAATCGTAGCGCTCTGAGTCCCTTGCGGAATTTTTAGTTTTGCCCTGCCGCTTAAGGTTGGCACATCAATTGTTGTTCCTAGCGCAGCTTCAGAAAAAGAGAGCGGCACTTCCATATAAATATCGTTCCCATCGCGCTTGAAAATCTCGTGCGGTTCAACATATATTATTGCAATCAAATCCCCTCTCCCAGCTCCGCGTTCGCCATAATTTCCCTGGCCTTTCATCCTAAGTTGCGAGCCGCTATCAACCCCGGCCGGCACTGTAATTGTAATTTTTTTTCTCTTGCGCACATTTCCGCTTCCCTCACACACAGGGCATGGGTCTTTTACAATCTGCCCGCTGCCGCGACAATTTCTGCAAGTCATCTGGGTTTGCATCACTCCAAATGGCCCCATCTTTCGCGTGACACGTTCAACCCCGCTTCCGGCACACACATCACACTGCTCGCTAGAAGTTCCGGGCCTCTCCCCGCTTCCTTTACAATTAGAACACTCCTCAACGCGCTCTAATTCAATTTCTTTTTTTGCGCCAAATGCGCTTTCCTCAAAACTCAAATTCAACCTTATTGCAATGTCTTGGCCTCTTGCAGGTCCTCTTTGCCTTGAAAATTGCTCGCCAAAAACATCCCCAAACCCTTTCCCAAAACCAAATGATTCAAAAATATCGCCAAAATCAAATTCACTATTTGAAAACCCGCCGGCATCAAACCCTTCAAAACCCGAAAACCTCTCAGATTGCTGGCCAAATTGGTCGTAGTTCTTGCGCTTCTGCTCATCGCCTAAAATCGAATACGCATGCTGCACTTCTTTAAATTTTTCCTCAGCACCTTTTTCTTTATTGATGTCGGGATGGTATTTTTTTGCAAGGGCTTTGTAGGCTTTTTTTATTTCCTCGGCATTTGCCCCTTTTGGAATCCCTAGAATTTCATAATAATCATTTGCCATTTTTTTAGCCCCAAAATTTAACAAAAATTAGTGGCGGGAAAGAACTTAAACCCTACTCCCGCCTTAGGTAGGTTTCTGACTTCTATATATTTTCTATTTTAGGTTTGTGAGGTAAGCTATTTGCAAGCTCATTTTTTATCTTTCTCTTCTTCACTAAATTCTGCATCAACTACCTTTTCATCCTTCTTTTCATCGCCCTTCTCTGCTTTCTGTTGCCCTTGCCCTGCTTTTTTGTAAAGTTCGCTTGAGGCTTGCTGGACTTCTAAATTCAATTCATCCAATTTGCTTTTTATTTTCGCAACATCCTTTTGCGGATCTGCCAGCATTTTTTTGAGTTCCTCATTTTTTGCCCTAATGGACTCTGCCTTCTTCTCATCTATTTTGCCTTTTAATTCCTCGAGCACTTTTTGGGTACTATAAACCATCGAATCTGCCATGTTGAGGGTTTCTATTTCCTCTTTCTTCTTCTTATCTTCCTGTTCGTGGGCCTGGGCGTCTTTTTTCATCTTCTCAATTTCTTCATCGCTAAGTTTTTGTGAGGCTACAATTTTTACGCTCTGCTCTTTTCCTGTCCCCAAATCCTTTGCAGCAACATGCACTATCCCATTTGCATCTATATCAAATGTCACTTCTATTTGTGGAACGCCTCTTGCTGCCGGAGGAATACCTGCTAGTTGGAACCTTCCAAGGCTCTTATTTCCAGAAACCATCTGCCTCTCGCCCTGCAGCACGTGGATATCAACAGCGGGCTGGTTATCCGCTGCTGTTGAAAACATCTGGCTTTTTTTAGTCGGGATTGTTGTATTTCTTTCAATTAATTTTGTAAATACTCCGCCCAAAGTTTCTATTCCAAGGCTAAGAGGAGTGACATCTAGTAAGAGCACATCCTTTACATCGCCTGAAAGAACTCCTGCTTGGATTGCAGCGCCCATTGCAACGCACTCCATTGGATCAAGGCCTCTTTCCACTTTTGTCCCAATTTCCTTTTCGACAAATTGCTGGACAATTGGCATGCGTGTGGGGCCACCTACTAAAATTATTTTTGCAATATCCCCCGGTGTCATTTTTGCATCAGCTAGCGCCTGCTGGACCGGTTTTGCGCAGCGCGCAATTATTGGAGAAATAAGCTCTTCTAGTTTTGCCCTGTTTATTTTCATCTGCAAATGCTTTGGCCCCTCATTTGTTGCGCTAATATAGGGCAGGTTTATTTCGGTTTCAAGAACTGTGGAGAGCTCTATTTTTGCCTTCTCTGCAGCCTCTGTTACCCTTTGCATTGCAGTGGGGTCTTTTTTGAGATCAAACCCTTGCTCTTTTTTGAATTCACCTGTAATGTAATTTACAAGCGCCTCATCCATATCCCTTCCGCCAAGCTGGGTGTCCCCCGATGTGCTGCGCACTTCAAAAACTCCCTGCTCATAATCCATTATAGTGACATCAAGTGTTCCGCCGCCCAGATCAAAAACAAGTATTTTGAAGTTCTGGGTCTTCTTATCAATCCCATATGCCATTGAAGCAGCAGTCGGTTCATTTACAATTCTTACAACTTCAAGCCCTGCAATTGACCCGGCATCTTTTGTTGCCTGCCTCTGGTTGTCATCAAAATAAGCAGGGACAGTAATTACCGCCTTCTCGACTTTTTGCCCCAAAAATTCCTCTGCATCTTTTTTTACTTTTTGCAAAACAAAAGCAGAGAGCTGCTGGGCTGTGTATTCTTTGCCTTCAGGGGTTTTGTACTTAAAATCGGTCCCCATTTTTCTTTTAAAACCAAAAAAAGTCCTCTGTGCATTTGTAATTGCCTGCCTTCGTGCCGGTTCGCCAACTAGAAGCTGCCCATCTTTTGTAAATGCAACAACGCTCGGGAATGCTTTTCCATAAACAGTATTGCCTTCTGCGGATGGAATAATTTTCGGCTTTCCGCCTTCCAAAAATGCCGCTGCTGAGTTAGATGTGCCAAGGTCTATTCCTACGATTTTTGCCATTTAGTTCTCCTCCAAAAATATCTTACAATCAATTTTAACACACATAATATTCATGTAAATTTTATTCACTTTTGTTCACCTTCACTTTCGAGGGGCGCAAAACCTTCCCATTCAACATATACCCGCGCTGCAACTCTTCTAAAACAACTCCATCCTCTTTTGATGGGTCATTGTGAGTCATTAAGACCTCGTGGAAAGAGTGGTCGAATTTTTTACCAACACTCTCAATCGGTTCAACTCCATTGCTCTGCAGCACCAACATTATTTGCTTTAGTACCATTTCAAAACCCTTTTTCATTTCACTATTTTTAGATTTTTCTGCCAGCAAAATTCCCGCACGCACAGAATCTACAATCGGCAAAAACGCTGCAACCAATTTTGCAGATGCAAATTTTCTAAAATCCTCATTCTCCCTCTCATTTCTTTTCCTGAAATTTTCAAATTCTGCTTGCAATCGCTGGAGCATGTCCTTGTAGTCCTGCGCGAGCGATTTTAGCTCTTCAATTTCTTTTCCATTCCCTTCTTTTGTATCCTTATTTTGGTGCTGGTTTTCCTTATTTTCTTTGAATGGTACTTTCTCTTCTTTCAAAAAATTCACCAAAACCAATGCAAATTGTCCAAATTATTTGAACATTTAACTAATTGTTTAATCAAAACGTTTTTAAAGCTTTCAGTAGCCCTTTCATTTCATGGAACCAGTAGAGCATATTTCCTTCAAAATTGTTGTAAAAAAAGTTGAAAGGCCAATGCCAAGTAGCGATGCTTTTGATGAACTGGATTGGATTTGCCAATCCTTGGGTTTTTTTGAACCAATTGATCGCGACAAAACAGCTTCCTCGGTTTTCAAGGAAATCATAAAAGCAACTGATAAAGGTCAGGCCCTAACTTCTAGCGCAATAGCCGGGCAAGTAAAAATGTCCCGTGGGGCTGTAATAAACCATCTGAACAACCTTATGCGCTCTGGGCTAATTGTTCGCCACGGTAGATATTACATTTCACGCTCACGCTCAATGTATCGCACAATCGAAGAAATTGAAGAGGACATTGACCGCATATTTGCAAAAATGAAAAGGACAGCACTTGAAATTGACAAAGAACTTGGCATTGAGGGAAAAGAGGTTAGGGAGTAAAATTGTATACTTTGGAATACATTTGATTTGAAATATCTGTTAAGTAGGTTTTTTATTGAGTTTTTAAGTATTTTAATTGACTATGCAAATTGTTCATTTGTCTGAAAAAGATTTGATGCAGATTTTAGAATTAGATAAACTTGCATTTCAGAATTATGATATTAGGCCTCTCACAAAAAAAGAGATATCAACTTTTTTGAACAATGGATTCATTTTAGGAATTAAGGAAAACGGAAAGTTGATTTCAAATATTCAAGTAATGACTAAAAATAAAAATTGGTTTATTGAGGGTGTTGCAACATTACCTGAAAAACAAGGTAGGGGCCTTGCAAATAACCTTATCAACGAAGTTCTCAAAATTGCAAAAGAAAAGAAGATAAGAAAAATAAACGCAACTGTAAAACCTGATAATGCAAAAAGCAGGGCTTTATTTGAAAAAAATGGATTTGCCGAAGTGGACTTTCTTAAAGATTATTATGGGAAAGGAAAAGATCGAATACTAGTCAGTACGACATTGAAATGACTTGGCTAATCAATCATACATGTCCCGGGTTAAGGCATACATTTTTCCTTCAAGTTTTCATCTTTCAAACCCTTTAAAAAATACTTATTTAAATTGGTAATCCCAGTAGATTACTATGAAAACAATCACTATAAAGCTGCATGAGGACGAGGACAAAGAACTTGAAGGCTATGTCAAAAAACGCAATTACCCTTCCAAATCGGAATTCATAAGAAATCTTATAATGGAGCGGCTTGAGCGCAACAGAAAGGAAAAAATGGGCTGGCTTGCTGTTGCTGAAAAATCAATGGAAAAAATTTGGGACAATGATAAGGATGAAAGGGTATGGAAAAAATACCTTTGATATCTCAAAGAGATATTATCCTCGTCCCATTTCCCTTTTCTGACCAATCGGGGAAGAAAGTTAGGCCGGTTATTGTAATAAGCAATATTGAATTCAATGAACATTCAGAGGACTATCTTGTTGTTGGCATTACTTCGAATGTATCTCGTGAGAAATATTCATTGCGCTTAACAAATAACGATCTTGAAGATGGAAAGCTTTTCACCCAATGCTGCGCAAAAGTGGAAAATATACTAAAGATTGATAGGGGGCTGGTAATAAAGAAAATCGGAAAGATAAATAAACAAAAATTTAGCGGCATACTAGAAATGCTTAGTAAAATTGTTTCTATTGATGAATGAGCTATATACAGAGTATTTCAATTACTTTTCTCTTTTGAAATTTGCCTGATCCTAATTAAAATAACCCTAGAATTGCTCCCGATACCATTTTTCATATTGCTTGTGGTCGCCGATGAAGTGGATGTATTTTGTTCTAGTCCTCTCATCTTGTATGAATGCAATGCGGTATTGGCCAACTTCCTCAATTCTGTATCTGGACGAGTGCATACCTCGTGGCCAAGCGGCTGTTTCATTTGCTCAAGTTTTTTGAGTATTTGTTCTCTTATGGGTTTATCAAATTTGTAAAAATGCCTGTCCCAGCCTTTTTTGTATTCTATTTTCCAGGTGCCAAGTTCCAAACTGCTCACCTGTATTTTGAAAGGGCTTCGTCTTCACTTAGGTACTTTCACCTTTTTTCTTCATTTCCTCTTCTTCTCGAAGCTTTAATGCGACAAGCTCCATTTCCAGGTCTTTAGGCGAACCAATTAACCGGTATTCCTTTCCAAGGGCTAAAATCCCTGATAACAGGGCTCCGTTGAAAGTCTCACCCTATCCTGAGGTTGTCTGCTATCATGCTGAGTAGTACCTCTTTGCGTTGTTGTATGGTTGTGTGGGAATAGAGAAATCCTCCATATAATCGCTTCCAAAACTCGAACTTTTTCGGTCCGAAATGATGCAACCATTTCGGCACACACGCCAGCCAAAGCAAACGTTTGATTTTTCTGATGATTTTTCCTTCTTTCACTTGGGAACCCCTCGCCGTGTTCCCCCCACCTTATGGGTGGATATTCAACAACTATAAAGACATTTTCAACCGAGCCGGCAGTAAGGTAAATATTTTATTATAGTCCGACACTGTATATGTTTGGTTATTATGGAAATATCCGAATCTGCACAGGTGAGATGATTTTTTGGCTACTAATTTTACTCAATTCAAGCGTAGAAGAGCCGAAATCAAGGCGCAGGATCTGAATAAAGCTAATGAAAGATTGAGGAAAGTAGACAACTTGAAATTTGCTAAGTCACTAGAGAGTGTTTTACTTCAAACATTGGACGGCACAAATAATCTTCATTCTCTTTTGGCTTATCGTTTACAGGTGAGTGCAGCATTGAGGAGTGGGAAAGCCATTAACTACAATAAAGAAAAACTGCAAACTTTAAAGGGTATTTTAAAAGACCTAGATAGGCATATAGCGGCGCACCGAAGAATTAAAACTAGTCCACGGGATTAGTTGATTTTTATGCAGCATAAACCCTTTACCGCAACCTATAAATCCCACTTACAACTCATAATAGCAAATGCGGCAAAAGAGCATTTGGTGGCAAGCGAGTTTTTTACTAAAAGATAAAACTTTTGAAAAACTCACAAGCCTAAAAGAGCCGCGCTATGTTGCGCTTCTACTTGTTGAATTTTTCCTCACAATGATACTTGTGGGGGCAATTTTACTCTACCTTGATGGCAGGTTCAATACAATCGAGCAGCCATTTAATCTCTTTATCTTCGGTGCAATACTTTTTGCAGTGGCACACTTCTACAACTACACCTCATATTTTAAGCAAGAGAGCCCTCATCTTATCAGAAGGTCCTCATCACTAAAGACCCTCATCTTAGAGTTCGTTATATTTCTAATAGTGCTCTTCTCAGCATACATCTACGCAGACCCGGCTATTGATATTTTACCATACCCGCAAAACCTGGTGGTATTTGCAGTTGCGCTAATTATTCCGCTCTATATTTACATAAATGAAAAATTCATAAATGCGCAAAATCCCTAAAAAGTGTTATTTAATCCAATTCACATTCTCTAAATCAGTCCTGAATTTTTGATCAGTAGTGGCATTTTCTATAGAAACTTCCCTTTGAGCTTTGCGCATTAAAATCCCGGTCCATGCAATCATTGCTCCGTTATCAAGGCAGAGCTCTTTGGGGCAGATCTTCAATTGCACTCCCCGCTCTTTGCACATTTGGCCAAGCATTTGTTGCAGCGCCCTTGAAGCCCCCACTCCTCCTGTCAGGAGCAATTCTTTTTTTTGCGTGTGCGCAAGCGCTCGCTCGCACACTTCGCAGATCATTGCAAATGCAGTGTGCATCAGGCTGTATGCCAAATCGGTGCTATCTACTTTGCCAATCTTTAGTGTTGCTGCGGTTAGAAGCCCAGAAAATGAGACGTCCATTCCTTTTACTGAATAGGGGAGTTCAATATAATTTTTCTTTTCAAAATACATTTTATCAATTACCGGCCCAGCCGGAAAACCAATCTTAAGTTCGCGGCCAAAAGAATCAAGTAAATTCCCGACTCCGATATCAATTGTTTCGCCATACACCCTGTACTTGCCAGATTCATAACCAATCACTTGAGTATTGCCCCCCGAGACATATAGGATAAGAGGATCAGAAGAGTTGCATTTTTTCTTTGCAATTTCAATGTGTGCAATGGAGTGGTTTACCGGAATTAGTTGCTTATTATGTAGCAGAGATAGCATGCGGGCAACTCCGGCCCCAACACTTAGCGCAGTTCCGATCCCCGGGCCTTTAGTATATGAAATGCAATCAATTTCATTCCACTCTAAGTTTGCTTTCTGCATTGCAGATTTTATTAGAGGGGCAAAGTGTTCTGCGTGATGGTCAGCTAGCTCGCGGGGGATCAGCCCACCACTTTTTGTTGTGTGGGTGTGCTTTTCATTTGCCAAAATGCTGCAGCTAGAATCAACAATTCCAACCCCTGCAGTATGGGCAGTGCTCTCAATTCCTAAACAAATACTTTTCATTTTATCCCTCAATTTTATCAGCAGCTTTCCTCACCCTATTCATTACTGCTGCGCCTAATCCTTTTTCAGAAATTCCCTGCACAATTGCAACTTCAACTCCTTTGCGATCAAATTCTCTAAATATCTTGAAGATATTGCGCGCTGCCATTTGGGGAGTTTTTCCTAAAAATTTTACTACTGCTCCGTGGTGTTTTTTGCCCTTCGTAGAGGTTATTATCCCGACTTTTTTATTTTTGTAATGGGGGAGAATTGAGCGAACTTGTGTCCAAAAATTCGTGCTTTCTTCTATAAGTATTACAAAGCCCTGCGGAGCGTAGTGTTTGTATTTCATTCCAGGGGCTTTTGCAACTTGCCCGCCCCTCTGTCCCTTATTGAACCCTTTCTTTTTTATGAGGGGGTGCTGATCTATTTTGCCAATTATTTTTTCTATTTGCTCCGTGCTAATTTTCCCCGGGCGAAGCAAAACCGCGCGCTGTGAACTAACATCTAGAATGGTTGATTCCACCCCGATAGTTGTAGTTCCGCCATCAATTATACAATCAATCCTTCCATTTAGGTCTTCAAAAACGTCTCTAGCATTTGTCGGAGATGGTTTTCCAAATAGGTTAGCAGATGGGGCTGCAATTGGGACTTTTGCCTTTTCAATTAACGCGTGGGCGATTTTATGAGCTGGCATTCTGATTGCAACAGTTCTAAGCCCCCCGGTAGTTATGCTTGGGACTTTTTTCGATTTTTCCAAAACAAGGGTAAGGGGCCCTGGCCAGAAATTATCCATTAAAAGTTTTGAGCGCAAGTTAACACCCTTTGCAAGTTCGTATACTTGCTCCTCATTTGATACATGTACAATAAGAGGGTCATCAAACGGCCTTTTTTTTGCAACAAAAATTTTGCGTACTGATTTTGCGCTAAGCGCATTTGCCCCAAGCCCATAAACCGTTTCAGTGGGGAATGCAACAAGATCGCCTCTTTGGATTATTTTTGCAGCAATTAATATTTTCCTATCAGTTGGAATTTTGATTTTCAGTATTTTTGTTTTCATTATTACCACTTTTTAGAATTATGCCATGAGTACAAGCGCTACTGAAACAAAATTATACAGTAGGTGGGCAATAAAATTCGGAACAATCCTATTGCTCTTTTTGTATGCGAATGCTAAAATTGCCCCAAGTGCAAACGCGCCTATTACTTCTGCTAAAGATCCGTACCCAAAGTGCGCAAGCCCAAATGCAATGCTTGATACAGCAATTCCTATGCGTGGAACTAAAAATGCGCGAAAGAAAAACTCTTCCACAAATACCCTTACAACAAATAAGTAAATTAGTAATAGGGCCGGCAGTGATACGATTTCACGAATGGCCGTTTCCACCGGTTCAAAATCATTAATTTGGAAAAACCCAAATAAAAAAGAAAGTACGACAGAGAAGAGCAGCAGTGCTGAAAATATCTGTGTACTTAGAATAATATCAGATAGCGCATTTGTGCTCTTTAGCCCAAATTCTTGAGCGGTAAAATTTTTGCGCTCCACAAATTTTATGTATAGTAGTGGGACGAGCACAAGAAGGGCATCAATTAGAACGAAATAGAGTAGCTCTATAAAGAGCCCTCCTACTTAAACTCGGTGTAGCCGCATCTTCCGCAGTGCAATCTCTTCTCATGCACTGCCATAAATACTCCGGGACCGCATTTTGGGCAGTATTTTTTGCGAATAAGTTTTTCTCCCTCAATTTTATAGTATTCCCCTTTCTTCATTTTTGCCGGGCCTTTTTTTTCAGCTGTTTTTGCTTGCTTTTCTGCCATTTTTTCAACTCCTCATTTCTTGGGCACTGGTGCAGGTGCTTCTTCTGCCGGTTTTGCCTTTTCAGGGCGCCCAAAGTTGCGCTCAATTATAGGCTTTAATTCGGTTTTGCGAAGATCGGATTCGTTTTTGTAAACACGGCAAACCCCGCTAACTTCTGTTGTTCCATAGGATGTATTGTACACATCAACTACTAGGTTTTTTTCATCAGCACCTATCAGCGCTGCAATTTTTTCCCGTAGTTCTTTTCGTGAAGGTGTTGTAGTTGCTTCTTTTACTACAAATTGCGCTTCTTGTCTCCCAAAAAGTTTGTTTTCATGTTTTTGTGTTATATCAATTCTCATTTTTTCACCTGCTAAGCCTTAGTGCGTACTTTCCTGCGCGTGTAATTCCCATCTTTTGTGCTATTTGTGATTGCTCAGGGTTCATTACAATTACATACCCTCTCCAAAATGTTGTAAAGGAATTAGAGCCGCATACTGGGCAGACATCTCCACCTTCTTCAAGAACATACCTGCATGAACGGCAGGCTTTTTCCTGCTTCATCTAGATTCACCTCTATCCCTTGGCTTTTTCTCTTTCGGAGGCCTTTTATCGACCTTTTTGTCCTTCTCTTTTTCATTTATTTTTGCCCAATCAGGTTTTCCAAGCCCGGGCTGTCTCATTGTAAGGCCCACTTTGGAGCTTGAGATTGTGCCCTTGAGGCTCACTGTAACTATTCTTGCAAGCACAACATCTTTTACTATTAGTTTTTTGGATGTTTCTTTCCCGGAAAAACCAGGGAGCTTTGCATCATAGTTGATGTAATCGTCCATTATCTGGCTAACATGTATAAGGCCTTCAAGTGGCCCGGTTTTTAAGAACGCGCCGAATTCTGTTACATCGGAAACTTCGCCTTCTACTAACTCTTGTATTTTTGGCTTGTAGGTTATCATTTCAATATCCGATTCATAATATGCAGCTCCATCACCCGGAACAATTTTTCCATCGCCAACATTTCCAACTGCAGTGACGCACACAACAACCCCGGTATCTTCATCTAATACTCCTTCATAGGCCTGCCTTGCCTGCTTTAAAAGCGTCCCGTTTAGTTCGGTCCCAATCTCTGCCGGCGGCACCCGCACAGTATCCCTTACTACATATTTGACATACATTCTTTCTCACCATCCTTTTAAGAGAGCTCCAAAAATTTTCTCTGCCTTAAGTACAATACCTTACCATTCAATTCCCTAACAGACTCTTTTAATTCCTTATCATTGGTCGCAATTAACGCCTGCGGCACAAGGCTCAAAAGGGCCGCATCGGCATTCGGGGCATCAATTTGCACGATTTTTACCCTATTTTTGCCAATTACTTCCATTGCAATTGCCGCTTCTTTTTTTAATTTTGCGCCCCTTTTTGCAAGCCCTTCCAGTTCAGCTATAACCTGCGAAGGAATGACAAATTCAACTGCTCCAAACATCTCTTTTGCTTTAGCAAAAACATCAACTTTAAACCTTGCAATATTTAGAAGGGTATTGGTATCAATTGCAACAACAACATTGCGACTACTAATTGCAAATGTATCATCTAAATTCCCAACCATAAAACTTACTGCTCCGTTGCCAAAAAATGATTTTGTAGAGTTCATTTTGCCACCCAATATGCGCGCAATCTCCACCCCAACAGTTTCGTCTGTTGGGTACGATGCACCATCCTTGTGGATGGGGATTGCTTCGCATCCAAAAACACTTTCGTTTGTTGGGTACGATGCACTGTGCTGATGCACAGGGCGTACTTATTTGCACACGCCATATGCCCTCAACCTCCACCCGCTCTGCTCCCTTTTGCTAATAGCAACTTTTTGTCCTTTTTCAATAGTTGCCGGGCTTTTTAACTTTATTTCAAATTCATCTTTTCCAGACTGCCGTGCAAGCTGGCCAACTGATGTTGCTGTCCCTATTGCAAGTGCAACAAAATCATTCACCTTCCATTCTATGCCCCTTTTGTCCTTCTCTCCAATCCTATCAATTTGTGTGAACTGCAATTTTATTTCGCTCACAGGTTTTGGAAGAGAACCTTGGGTTGAAACAACCTGCCCGCGCATTTCATCATTTTTTGTAAAAAAAGGATCAAGAGTTGTGCCAACCGCAATAAGTCCCCCGGCAGATACCTCTTTTAAAAATCCGCCTTCAACCCCAAGGCTCACCACTTTTGTTTGTATTGGTTTGCCGTTTATCCCCGGAGAAATTTCTATATTGTCCCCGACTTTTAAAATCCCTGAAATTATGCTCCCGCCAATAACTCCGCCTTTAATGTTTTCAGGTTTTGACCCGGGTTTATTTATATCAAAACTTCTAACAACAAACATTCGCAAATCTTTTGAATTAGCGCGCAGAGGCGTTGGAATATTTTGCTCAATTGCCTCAATCAGAAGATCAATATTAACTCCCATGTTAGCCGAGATTGGAATTATGGGCGCTTTTTCATAGCCGTATTGTTTTAGGAATGCAATTATTTCATCATGGCTCTCTTTTGCCCTTTTTGAATCAACAAGGTCTATTTTGTTTTGCGCGACAACAAGATTTTTTATTCCTCCAATTGAAAGTGCCATCAAATGCTCCTCTGTACTTGGCTGTGGGCATTTTTCATTTGCAGCAACAACTAGTACAGCTCCATCCATTAGCGCTGCTCCCGAGAGCATTGTTGCCATCAGTGTTTCGTGCCCCGGAGAATCTACAAAAGAGACCCTGCGCAGAGCAATAGCTCTGCTCGAGGCTTCGCACTTTCCTGTTGCGTTATATCCTTCAGACCCTTTAGTGCCTTCACATTTGTAGAACGTAGTGTCGGCATAGCCAAGCCTTATTGAAATCCCCTTTTTTATTTCCTCACTATGGGTGTCAGCCCACTTGCCAGTTAGGGCTTGAACCAAACTCGTTTTTCCATGGTCAACGTGCCCTATGGTCCCGATATTAACCTGTGCTTGCGTTACGCTTTTCGAGCTAGTTTGCTTCTCGCTTATTTCTATTTTGGAAATTGCTGAAATAGTCTGCGCTGCTGCGCTAGCCTGATCGCTAGATAGGTCCTCTTGTGGCCTTTCTTTTTCGCGCGGCTTTTTTTGCACTTTTTGCTTTACATCCTTTTTCATACAATTCCCCTTTTTATTTACGTCCAATTATTTGTGCTTTTTTATGTCCTTTGCATCCTCTGCCGAGATCTTTCCTACATTTTCAAGGGACTCTTTTACCATCTGGTCCTTAATTGAAGTTTCCTCTTTCTTCTCCTTGTTAGAGCCCAGAATTTCCTCGAGCTTTTTTGAACCTTCCTTTGTAATTTTTAGGTTCAGTTGCGCGATCTCATCGCTAACAGTGTTTCCCCTTCTTGCAGTTTTCTCCCTTCTTCCTTTTTTTACATCAATGGTGATGTATACTTCCTTTCTATTCATTCCTGCAAGGTTTGATCTCATTGGAAATCCCTGCTTATCCGAGCCTCCTGTTATCTGTGCGCTATATCCATCAAGGCCTATTAGGCCAAGTTCAACTTGCTCCCCTATTTTTTTTCCGATGAAAATCTGGGGACTATCAATTTTCTTGGAATATGCCTTTCTTGTTTTTGGATCCGACACCACTATATTCATATTTCAACCTCCTAAATATCACGCCTGGGCCCTTTGGGCTTCCATTTTTTTAATTTGCTCAATTAGTTCTATTTCCCCTCTTGAAAATTCAGCTTCAAGTTCGCCTAATTTTGTAAAATGCTTCTCGGGTATGTAGCTGTAGAGATTTTCATTTTCAAAAATATCCTTATCAACAACTGCCCCTTCAATTGAAACTGCAACCTCATCGCCTTTTGCTGCAACCTCAATGCTCTTTCCCTCCCGCTGCAACCCTAATACCCTTCCAATAACAGTTGCATTCTCTTTCATAACTTCAACACCTTTTCTGATTTTTCCCTCTTCAATTCTAACTCCTACAATTGCAGGGCCGCTGTGCCTGAAAACAAATCCTGAGAGGATTGTAAATTTTGCAGGCATCACAACATTTGAGAGAAGCTCTTTTTTTCCGGCTTCTTTTTGCTGCAACATCCACTTCTCATATTCTTCTAAAAGCCTGTATACAACATCATTTTGGAAAATTTTCACATTCCTCTTCTGCGCTTCAATTGCTGCTGCCTCGCTAACCTGCGTGTGGAATGCAAATATCACTCCTTTGAAGCGGTCCTTTTGCGAAACCGATTCTATTTCAAGCACATCCTTTCTTGGGATCTCGCCAATATCCGCTTTTTTTATTTTTATTCCCCTATCCTGCAAGAGCTTGACAATTGCTTCAAGGCTGCCAAGTGTATTGCTCCTGACAATAGGGCCAATTGAATCAGATTCAATTTTTATTCTCTGTATTTCCTCGCCGATTTCCTTTTCTGCTGCTACCGAGTAGTGCCTTATCGGAGATCCGCTTATTGCATCATCAAGATTTGGAGCTGCAATTTTTACACCTGCTGCAGCGTGCACTTTTTGCACCGCACGGAATTTTTCAGATCCGCTCTCCCCTGCCGCCTTTGGTTCTAGTAGAGCCCTAACTTTTGTTTTTATTACTCCGTTTTTTGAACCCACTACAATTTCCTCGCCAACAGAGAGCATTCCGTCATATAATATCACATCAATTGTTGTTCCAAGCCCTCGTTCTTCGCGAACTTCCAGAACAGTGCCCCTGCACGCCCCTGATTCGTGCACTTCGAGTTTTTTCTCCAAATATTTTTGTGAAAGCGCTGCAAGAAACATCAAAAGCTCAGGAATTCCCACTTTCATTTTTGCAGAAATCGGGACTATTGCAACCTCTTTTGTAAAATCCTTTACCCGATCAAATCTCTCGCTTGCAAATCCTTTTGTGTGCAGCTCTCCAATAAGCTTGTATATTTTTGTCTCAAGTTCGAGTTGCACATCCTCGCGCTGGTTTGGAAGAGAATCCGAAATTGCGCCTTCAACAACATTCCAGCCCTTTATCGTGTCGATTTTATTTGCAGCAACAATAAAGGGGCACTTGTAGCTCTTTAAAATCTCCATCGCTTCAAGGGTTTGCTCTTCAAGGCCTTTGTGAATATCAACTACCAAAACAGCTAGATCAGCAATACTTCCGCCGCGCTTTCGAAGGTTTGTAAATGCTTCATGCCCGGGGGTATCAATGAATAAAAGCCCCGGGATTTGGATTGAAAATTTGTATTTTTCTATAATTTTCCCCGAAAGTTTTTTTATTAGCGCAATTGGCACTTCACTAGCCCCGATGTGCTGCGTGATGCCTCCCGCCTCCTTATCGGTTAGAGCCGTGCCCCTGATTGAATCAAGCAGCCTTGATTTTCCGCTATCAACATGCCCAAGAACAGTGATTATTGGTTTTCGTATCAAATCGCGTTCACCTCAAAGACCTGTTGAACCAAACCCGCCACTGCCACGCGAGCTTGCTTCAAGTTCTTGCGCCTCAATAATTTGGGGCTTTTCGATTTTATTGAACACTACTTGAGCGATTTTTTTCCCCTTTTCAATTTTATATTCCTTCTCGCCCAAATTAATTACAATTACTTTCACTTCTCCCCTATACCCCGCATCAATTGTTCCTGGAGTATTTAGAAGCGTGATCCCATCATTTATTGCAAGCCCGCTCTTTGGCCTAACTTGCGCTTCATATCCGCTCTCAAATGAGATGCTAATCCCCGTGCCAATAAGTTTTCTTTGCATCGGAAGAAGGGTTGCATCTTCATTGCTATAAAGGTCAAAGCCTGCATCGCCTTCATGCTCAATTTTTGGTATTTTGGCTTGAGGGACTAGACGCTTGACCTTTACAATCATTGATACACCTACTTTTTTTCGCTAGCAGAATAGACCATGTCACTGTCAACTTTTGTATATTCATGCAATTCAGAATCTTTGAAAAATCTCTTGATTTCCTTTTGTGCGGCCTGGGCACTATCTGATGCGTGTATTATCGTATTTTGGATGCTTAGTGAAAAATCCCCGCGAATTGTTCCCGGCAGCGCTTCAGTGCCCTCGGTTACCCCTGCGAGTTTTCTTACAACATCAACAACTTTTCTTCCCTCAAGCACCATGAGAATACTTGGGGCGGTTTTCATGAACTCGCGAATGCTTGGAAAAAACGGCTTTCCCACAAGATGCGCGTAGTGGTCTTCGAGGATTTTATCCGAAAGGTGCTCCATTTTCATTCCCACTATCTTTATTCCCTTGCGCTCAAACCTGTGCACGACTTCGCCCACAAGCCCTCTATTTATCGCATCCGGTTTTACAATGATTAGTGTTCTTTCCATTTTGTCCACCTCATGCCTTCTTTTCCTTTGCTTTTTTTAACTGTGCCTCTTTTGATTTTGCTTTAATTTCTTTTTCCTTGTGGTAAAAATCCGTCCACTTGGTTTCGGTTGGGTTTCTACCTAATTTCAAAAAATTCTTCTCGGATTTTTTGCTAGCAAACCAGTAGACCGTGCCGTCCTTTTTTACATACATAAGGCCCCTACCACGTTCTATTGGTTTTCCTGTAAATGAATCCATTGGCATCAACGGACACCTCCGTTGACGAGGTGTTCTATCTTCGCTGCTGCTCGATAGAACTTGCTCACTTCGTTCGCAACATCTAATATCCTATCCATATGCTCACCTCGATTTTACGCCCTTATTTTGCGCGTATCTCTTTTGCTTCCCTCTCTGTTGAGAGCAGAACAATTACATCTCCCTTTTTGCAATTTCCCTTAATATTTCTCCTCTTTACCCTTCCGGCTTCCGGGCCTTCGAGGATTTTACAAAGGACCTGCACGATCTCTCCGTACACTCCTGTTCTTCCTAAAATTTCAACAACTTCAGCAGGCGTTCCTCGTTCCATCAACGGACACCTCCGTCCGAGCTGCTCTTCGGAAAGGAGCGGTGACCTTCGGTCAGCCTTGCTATGCTGATCAGGTGTACGGCCTGCGGTCCTACTTGCTCACTGCGTTCGCATTTTGCATTCATTCAAACACCTCAAGGCTCACTTTGCAATTTCCTGCAATTTTTTGGTAAAATCCGAAAAGTCCTTTTTCGTATCTCCCTCATCTAGTATTGCAATTGCCGCAGTCCCGATCTCGATACCAACGTATTGGCCTAGGCCTTTTTTTGTTGAGACATAGCTAACCGGGATATTTTTTTCCTTACAAATTAGAGGCAAGTGCATTACAATTTCAGCTGGGCTAACATCCTCTGCAATCACTATTAATTTTGCAGTGCCCCTCTCTGCTGCCTTTGTAGCTTCATTAGCTCCAACCCTTACCTTTCCTGTTTTTTTTATCTTTTCAAGAAGCGATGCCTGCTTTGCGCGTAGCTCTTCAGGAACGCTAAATCTTATGTATTCTGCCATTTGCAACACCTCCTATGATGGATTGCCATCAAGTCATCGGCAAAATAAGAATATATACAATAAAAGTCCCCTGAAAGGGTTTATAATCCTTAAGGGGCTCCACAGCCGCTTATTATGTAGAACTCATTTGTATAAATTGAGGGGCTAATTGGATTGGTGAGGCGAATAATCCTATTTTTTCCCTCGCAGACCAATTTATTAAAATTTAAGTAGCAAATATAATTGATAAAATGCCCCCCTCAAAAAACAAACCAACGTTTCAGAAGCAGATGTTTCTCAATTTACCCGTTAAAGACCTCAATAAATCCATTGAATTTTTCACAAAATTAGGTTTTACTTTCAATCCCCAATTTACCGACAAAAATGCCACGTGCATGATTATTGGTGAAAATATATTTGCAATGCTACTTGTCGAGGGTTTTTTCAAAACATTTATCCAAAAGCCTCTCTCAGATGCAAAAAATAGCACCGAGTGCATTATTGCAATATCATTTGTGAGCAAAGTAGCAGTCAATGAAATTGCAGATAAAGCCCTTGCAGCCGGGGCCAAAAGAACGCGCGACCAGGATTATGGCTGGATGTATCAGCGCGGCTTTGAAGACCTTGACGGGCACTTGTGGGAAGTATTCTTCTACGATGAGAGCGCTGCTCCTAAAAATTGAATTTGACTAAAATTCACTCGTGAGTAAAAACCGCAACCGGCCTCTTCCCATCAGTTGATTCGATTATGCAAAACCCTTTCTTTTCCAAATAAAGGTACTCCCCTTTTTTTAGAGGCATTGATTCAATTACTCCAAGTTCGCGCCTGCCATCAGGGAGCAAGAGCTCAAGGTCCATCATTTCATAAATCCATGAAACAACGCCTTTTCCGCCAGCATCTTTTCCTGCAAATTTCCCATCAAGAACAAACCCTTCCTTATTTTGCACGCTCACATTGTATGCATTGCGCAGCCTTATGGGATTTGTTGCTGATTTGATATCGCTGCCAGAAACCAAAAATTCGTGCATTCCGCGCTGTAGGGTTATATGCTTTCCATCCTTTTCAATTTCAATTTGCTCATGGCTTGGGATCTGGAGTTTTATTGGGTCTAGCAAATATGTAGCGCGAGTTGCGCTCTCTTTTATTAGTTCGCGGTTGTAGGCTGCAAGTTTTGAAATGGAAACATTCGCATCACTTGTTGTGAGCCCAGAATCAATTATGATGTGCTGTAAAGCCTCTGGTCGAAAGCCACGCCTTCGCAGTGCGCGCAAGCTTCCAAGGCGCACATCATCCCACCCGCTATACTCGCCACTCTCAATCCCTGCTTTTATTTTTGAAGTTGAAAGAACCATTTCACCCAAACTCAACCTTCCAAAATGCACTGCATGCGGGTAGATCCAGCCAAAATACTCATAGAGGAATTGCTGTTTTGTTGAATTCTGTGCATGCTCTTGGCCGCGCAGAATAAAAGTGACTCCCATTTCATGGTCATCAATTGCGCTCTCAAACATAAAGCTTGGCCACACGTGCTCTTTGCCGCTAGCGCGCGGATGGTCCGGTTTATCAACAATTCTAGCAATCCACCAATCACGAACACTTGGGTCAGGGTGCTTGAGGTCGGTTTTGATTCTTAGCACGGCTTGCCCTTCTTTTAATTTGTGGGAGAGCATTTTTTCAAAAAGTTCCATTTGCTCTTTTGGTTTTTTCCCCCGGCACGGACAGGGTTTTTTTGCATCTATTAATTTTTTCCACTTCTCACTTTTGCAAGTGCAAACATATGCTCCGTTCATTTCAATTAATTTTTTCATGTAATCATAATAGAGCGAAAGCCTATCTGAGGCAAAATACACTTCGCCAATTTTTATCCCAAACCACTCAAGGTCTTCCCGAAATGCCGATTCAGGATCTTTCATTGGTTTTTTTACTTTCGGGTCAGTGTCCTCAAATCGCAAAATGAATTTGCCATTATATTTTTGTGCGTACGCATAGCTCAAATAAGCAGCCCTAGCATTTCCAAGATGTGGTGGGCCATTTGGGTTTGGGGCATAGCGTGTAACCACTTTTTCCCCTTTTTGTGCCCATTCAAGTTCTGGCAGCCCCTCTCTTTGTGGTTTTGGCTTTAGTTCATATGCAGATTCAAATGATTTGAACTGCTCTTCAATTTGTTCAAATTTCATGGCGTTTACTTTCTTGAGCGCTGCGCTAACTATTGGCATTAGTTTTGGGACAGCTACCTCACTGTGCAGCGCTTTTAATTTTCCTATAAGCGACCCAAGATCAGCCTTGCCTTTGTGCTCATACGCGTTTTTTATTGCGTAGCGGTATGCGTCCTGTTCTAGGTCCATAAAGAAAATAGAATTATGAAAGATTATTAATGCGAATTATTCGGCTAAAAAAAGCAAATAATTCACTCATTTCTTTTTGCGCCGGAGCTTCCCTTGTGTCCGGCTTTTACCCGCTTTGAGAGTTCGGATTTTTTGCCACTGTTCTCCCAGCGTGCGTGTTTTCTCTTTGCATTTTTCTCTGAACCAAAAAATCCGTGCAGTATTTTCCCTAAATCCATTTGTTGCCCCTCCAAAAATCAGATCTTCTTAGCTGAATTCCACGCGCCCTCAAAATAGTTCAAGAGCACATTTGCCATGTGTTTATTATCCGGCCAAATAGTGAAATGGTACTCTTGCTTGTGGTCGTTAAAATCGCTGAGTGCAAGAACCACTTTTTTATCATCAATTATAAATGCATTCATCCCGTGTTCAAAATCGCGAACATTTGCCCCTGCTAGGGAAAATTCCTTTGCCACGCGATCCCCGCCTTCATTTATTTTTGCAATTATTTTCACATCTACATTGCGCTCCGAGGCGCTTTTCACAGAGTCTTTTAGCAAAGAGTGCTCTTTACTAATAGGGCTTATTCCAATAACAGATTGTTTAGCAGAATCAATTTCTTGCCCTAAAATTTTCATGAAATCGTTTTTGTCTTTTACCTTCATCACTTTCTCGTGTTTGCTGTCTGATTTTGTCAGCATTACGCTCTCCTTTAGCGCCTGCGCTTCTGCCTCAAGGCCTGCGAGTTCTTTTTTCTTCTCTTCAATTAAAATCGTAAAAACCTTTTCAGGTTCAATTGCCATATAGCGCTTTGGCCGTCCGTGGATTTCAATTATCAATGACCTTTTTGTGAGCCTATCTAGCACATCATAAACCCTTGTTTTCGGGACCTGTGCTGCGCGTGAAATTTCAGGGGCCTGGGCTTCTTTTAATTCAAAAAGGGATGAGAGCGTTTTTGCCTCGTACTCTGTTAGGCCTAGCTTTTCTAAAAACAAGTTCACTTCATATTCCGGCATTAAACCACGTCGTATTAATTATTACTCTGCAAACTATATATATTTACTGGTTACAGTTATCCGATTAGTCTGTTATGTCTAAATAGGGTAATATCGAACGCTTATGGGGTATAAAATGCGATATTTTGATAGGATAGGGCATTTTAAATGATTTAAATGGGTTTATTTGCGTTTTAAAAGTGACTAGGTGGCTATTTTTGCTATTTGCGATCCCCAAAGCTTCTTTGCCTTCCAAAACCTGAGGAGGACCCTGTTCCTGAACTCCCAGCTCCGCCGGTTCTAGGGCCACCAAACCCTCTTCCAAATGGCTTCTGGCCGGGCCTTCGCAGGGGGGTTTTGAACCTTCTGTTCTTGCCCTCCGGCTTTTCAAACCTCTTCTCCTCTTCTTCGCCTTCCTTCATCTTGTATTCAAAATCATCCACTGTTTTTGAAAGTGGTTCTAAACCTTTTTCCTTGAGAATTTCTCTTGCCAAAATCCAATATGCAAGCGCTATGCTCTTTCTTCCCTTATTATTTATGGGTATTGAAATGTCAATGTTTTTGAGGCTGTTATTTGTTGAGGCAAGGGCAATTACTGGTACCCTTATTACGCTAGCTTCCTCAATTGCCTGCACATCATATTCAGGATCGGTAACTACAACAACTTGCGGTTCAACAAAACGTGTACACTGCGGGTTTGTAAAAGTCCCTGGGATAAATCTTCCGCAAAGCGCAATTCCTCCTAGCGCTTTTGCAAATTCTTTTGCAGGGGTCTGGCCATAACTCTTTCTCGAAATAACCGCTACTTTTTCACCGGAAAATTTTGACAAAAATTTTGCTGCGGCTTTGAGTCGCCCATCAATTGTTTGGACATCCAAAACATTCAGGCCGTCCTTTCTGACCTTGTAAATATATTTCCTCATATCCCCGGATTTGAACTTTGTTCCGATGTGCGAACCTGTGTTTAGGTATTTTTCTGTTTCAACAAGAACCGTTGGCTTTAATTCATCTGCCTCAGTTGCGTGGGCAGCTACAACCGGCTGCTTTGCTAACTGGACATCCTGCACTTTTTCTTCTGCCTTTTTAGCTTGCTTCATTTAATCCCCTTATATTTGGCAATCTCTTCAATGAAATCAACATGTGAGAAGACCATCCTTCTGCAGCAATACCTCTTAATCTCAAGATCATCCAGTACTTTTTGCGCATCCTCTCCTTTTTCCACGCGCTCCTTATATTTCTCGTAACTCTGTCCAATCACTTTTCCGCAGCTAAAACATCGAACCGGCACTATCATTTTTTCATCTCCTTCTCAACAGTTTCGTCTGGTTGGGTACGACGGTTATTCCCATTAAATGGGAATAAGCCACTAGCCCAAAATCGCAAAACTACAATTATATTTTTTTCATCTCCTGCTAAGCTGCCTCTTCTTCCTTGCTTTTCTTCCAAGAGGCTTTTTAGGTTCTACTCTTCTTGCATCATCAACAAGCATCATCCTGTCATATATCAGCATTCTTTTCTTGAGCTTCTCATCAGGCCTATACTCCAAAATGGATTTTGCAATAGCGGATCTTGATGCAACCATCTGGCCCATAAACCCGCCGCCCCTAACCGAGACATCAATATCAATTTCATCGGCAGATGGCCCCGCCATTTGAATTGGTTCTCTTATATAATCAAGAACATAAGTTGGGCTAATTGTTAAAATATTCCTTTTATTTATGCGAACAATCCCTTTTCCTGCTCTTGCAACAGCGCGCGCAACAGCTTCTTTCTTTTTTGCCTTGGAAGTAATTCCCTTTCTCTTCTTCTTTTTCACTTCTGCCATTTTTTACCACTTTGCTCCGAGATTTTTTGCTATCTGCTCAATTGTCAAATACATTTTTCCGGAAGCGATCTGTGCTTCTTCAATTTTTTGCACCTTCTCAGTTGCAAATTGCTCCGGAGTCCCGATATATACCCTCAAATTTTTGAAGGCTGTTTTTCCGCTAGGTGTTTTCCAAGGAAGCATTCCCCTTATTGCAAACTTTACAATTTTATCAGGCATTCTAGAATACTTTGGGCCTTTGTGTGGATTTCCTTTAGGGCTTATTTCCAATCTTGTTTTGAATTTGCCCATAATTCCGCTCTCTTTTCCTGTAATAACTATTTTTTCAGCATTGAGTATGTGTATCACTTCTCGCTTGCGCAGCCTTTTTGCAACATTTGTGCTAAGCCTTCCCAATATTGCCCCTGTTCCATCAATTACTGTCATTGTACTATCACCAATCTGTTAGCATCCGGGTTTTTTTCAATAAGTTCTTTGAGGCTAATTACGCTTCCGCCGGCATTTTCAATTTTTTCCTTTGCTTTTTTTGAACATGAGAGGCATGCTATTTCCACTTTTGAATTTATTTCCCCTTTTGAGAGCAATTTTCCCGCAAGCACAAATATCCTTTCCTTTTTATTTTTCGCGATTCTTTCGAGCGTGTACACATTCATTTCTGCCCTGCTTCTTGAAGCGGCATTAAGTTTATCCGAGAGAACTTTCCACACTCTCTTTTTGGCTTTCTTTGCCTGCTTGTCAAGATCAACTATCAGATCTCTTGTGCTCTTTTTTGTAGGTCCTGATCTCATAATTTCACATTCAATTTTTTTCTCTTTTTTTGATCAACTTTTTACTTTCCCTTTTTAAGAGAAAGAAAAATGTTGTAATGCAGGAGGGCGGATTCGAACCGCCGAAGGCACTAAGCCACAGGATCGCTTCAACCCGACTTTTTTCTTTTCTTGGAAAGAAAAGAAAAAACTCGACTAAAAAGAAAAGAACCAAAATGCCGATTCTTTTTCTTTTCCGCCAAGGCTTTTCTTTTTCTTACAAAGAAAAAGAAAAGGGTTGCTTAAGTCCTGCCCCGTTGGCCGCTTGGGTACCCCTGCGGCAAAATGCCTATTGCTGCAATCAACTTAAATTCTTTAGTTCCCTCCTAAAATCCTCACACTTTGCCTTAAGGGTCTCAATTGCCGCTGCAAAGAGTTCCTTTGGGGTCAAGTTTCCGTGGCTCTCTATTGTGAAAATGAAAGTTGTAGGGTCGTATTCTATTGCCTGGCCCTCTTTTAGTATAATGTCCCTTTGCTTTTCATCAAGAAGCATTTCCAAAATATCTGCCTTGTAAGTTTTGTCCTTTGTGCCCTTGTCATTTACTATTGTCGGAAGTTCTTGGTATGATGCTATTGCCGCTTGCCATTTTGAGTGCATTTTACCGCTTCCTATTGCCGCGTCCATTTCAAGCCTAAGCCTGTGCCCTTCTGCTAGTTTTGTTATAGGGACATTCAGGTCAGCCGGTTCGATTTTCGGGTCGGTGCTCTTTATGTCCTTACTATACACTGTGCATGGGCCTTCTTTTTCCAAAACAAGTTTGACCTTTTCCCCTTCCTTATAACTTTTCGCATCCATGCGAAGAGGTATTAGTGAGAGCCTCTGGCAGAGCATTTCATCATGCATTGCCCCGTTGTTTTCGTAAATGTGCACATCGTCAATGCTAAGGATCGGTATCCCTGACATTATTTGCCTTCGAAGGGCATTTACAAATGCAGTATTTGTGCCCTTTATCAGAACCTTTGCGATGTTCTCTTTTTCCAAAAGTACCTTAACGTCCATGGTTTCACTCCTTCTTGCTCCTGTGTCTTTTCTTTCTTCTGCACCCGTCATGAGGGATGGGGGTCACATTTTCAATGTGCTTTATACGAATATTATTTCTTGTAAGTGAGAGTATTGCAGCTTCAGCCCCTTGCCCCGGGGATTTTGGTTTTATCCCTCCCTGGCCGCGCACTTTTACAATTACTTCAACAATTCCTTTCTCTTTTGCTTTCTCTGCAACAATTTCTGCAACTTTCATTGCAGCATATGGAGAGCCTTCCTTGTGCTGGGCCTTTACAACCATCCCTCCGCTGCACTTTGCAATTGTTTCCGCCCCGGTAATATCTGTTAGCAAAATTATTGTGTTATTGTGCGAAGCGTAAATATGGATGATTCCTGTTTTGGACATTCACTTCTCCCCCTTTTCAACTTGCGGCTGTGCAATTTTTTCTTCAATTTGTGGTTCTGCTTTTTGCCCCTCAACTATCTCCCCGCTTGATTCTTCAAATTCTTTTTTGAGGTCCCTTTTTGGGGCAGTGGATTCAATTTTCATAGGCTTTCTATACCAACCGATCTGGGAAGCTTCGCTAACAGGAACAACATAACTGGGTGTTGAAACCCTTTTACCGGCAATTGCAATATGGCCGTGCACAACAAATTGCCTTGCCTGCTTTGTAGTGTTTGCAAAACCTTTTCTTAGTACAAGTGTTTGCAGCCTCTTTTCCAAAAATTCCTCGATTTTTAACCCAAGCACATCATCAAGAGTTGCGGTTGCGCTAATAAGACCGATCCTTCTAAGCCCGCTCATTAGTTCAGATTGTCTTTGCATTCTTTTTTCAAGACTTAGAGCAAGAAGCCCTTTTGCATTCTGCTTTTTGTACTTTAACCAAGTTTCGATTTTTCTAAGCTCCCTTTTATTTTTAAGTCCGTAAAAATCAACAACCTTGCGCTCTTTTTCAAGCAAGGCCTTGTCCCAGTGCTTTCGTGGGATCTCATATTGCTTTCTTTTTTTTCGCGGCTCTCCCATCTAGTTCACCTATTTTTTCTTCTCCTCTTTTTTTGCAGGAGTTGTTGCTTTTGCCCCTGCTGTTGCCTTTGCCGGAGCTGCCTGCGCTGTTGCATCCTTTCTTACAACCCCAACAACACCGCCCTTTTTGTGGTGTGTTGACCTTGTGCTCTGGCCCCTAACCGGAAGTCCCCATGCGTGGCGCAATCCTTTATAGGATTTTGTTTCAGTCATACGTTGCACATCGCTTCGCAGCGTCAGGTCAAGATCAGACATTACAAGATGTGAATTTAACCCTGTGTAAAAATCCTTCCTTCTATTTAATGACCAAACCGGTACTCCGAATTTTTCAGGGTTGTATACGACCTCTTCGAGTTTTTTACTATCCTCTTCGCTGATTTTGCCGATTTTTTGTGAACTTGGAATATTTGATGAGAGTTCAAATGCAACTGCAATGTTTTTTGCCATGCGAACCCCGATCCCTTTTATTTTTGTAAGCGCCCTGCTAATTGGCTTTCTGCCATCAACATCAATTCCTGCAATACGGACAATCAACCGAAGGTCCTTATCTTCCGGGGATAGCTCCACTACCTTTTCCGGCATGTGCCTTGGGTTTCCCCTGTGCTGCGGCTTTTCTTTTTTATCCATTCAGTTCACTCAACCCTTTCGCCGGTTGGGAGCGATGCACTGCACTTTGTACAGGGCCTCTCTCGCCTTCTGGCTCGCAATTATTTAATTTTTCTTGTCCTCCTTATTTTTCTTCTTCTCTGTATGTTTTGCCGCATGCGCTTTTGCATGGTGGCCTTTATGCGCTTTTGCCTCTGCTGCATTTTCCCCGATAGGGATTAGGTGGGCAATATTGCACCTTCGCTTTCTAACCCTTTGCCCTTCAATAATTACAAAATTATCATCTTTTATTTCTACAACGCTAACTCTCTCTCCTGCTTCTCTTCCTGTAGTTTTAATGCAAACTGAGCCAACATCAAGAGATCTCATTGAATCGCCCCTGCAGTTTCATTCTTTTTTTGAGCTTCTATTTTGCTATCTTTTTTTGGCGAGAGGAATTTTCTATACTGTACAGGCACATGGATATCGCTTCCGGCCTGTGTGAGAGCTTCGTATTCCCAGAGGGTTTTTCTAGCAATAGCAGATAGCACTCCTCCAAATTTTACGCTTGGCCTTCTTGCGCTCTTTGATTGCTTTCTTATAGTGCTCCTATTTTGTAGTCCTGTTCCTTGCAATTTTTTTGAAGTGATTGCGCAGTGCGCGCTTGAAGGGTCCCCCCTAAAATAATGTGTGTGGGTGGTTCCGCCAGGAGTTCTTCTGAACTTTTTATTTTTTACACGAGTTTGCCTATCAACCATTCACTTCGCCTTTTTTTTCATCGCATCTCTTGCAACATTTAATATAATTGAAATCACAATGTAGGAGAGAAAATACCATCCGACCCAATTTGTCTCATGGTAAATATCAATTCCCCATGTTGAAATGTTAAATAAATCAAAACCATTTGCCAGCCATGGAATTGGAATTGGCAATTTTATTATATCATTGGCATAGAGCATTCCTAGCAAAAAATATGCCGGAAGAACAATTACCATTGAGGCAACCATTACTTTACTTGATGCGCCCATCATCTTCTGCATTGTTTCAAGCATTTCCTTTTCCATTTGCTCTAATTCATTTTTCGACTTCGGATCGCCCTTTTTCATTAACTCCTGCATTTTTTTCTGCTTTTGCTTTATTTCCTCTTGCTGCCTTTTCATTTGGTCCTTATCTATAAATTTGTTTTGTACAAATTGGGTTAGTACAGCTAGCACTGCTGTAATAAGCGTAATATCTACCATTGGCCCAAAAACCATTTTTCCAAAACCTTCAACACTAAATTTCATTTTCTTTTAGGGTACAGGCCAGAGAACTGGTCGATAGGAAATTCCCTACGCACCGAAAAAAAACAGTGCTTTGCACTCCCAATTGAAATACCAATTCTTCCACCGATTTGCTTATAAAGCTGCCCAGTGGAGCACTCAAAATGCGGTTTTTGGGTCGTGTTTTTGGGATTGGGCAACCATCTTCATGGTTTTTTTTTGCGTCCTTGCAGAGCACAACTTGAGGTACGACTCCAGTATTTCCATGTCGGTTTTTTTGAGAAGGGCCTTTAGGGTTTTGCTCTCAAGTGGTTCATTAAAATATGCAAAATCAATGAGGGTTTTTTCAGGGTCTGAGACGTTAAACCATTCCCCTGCATAATTTACCATCTGGTCCCCGAAGAACATTTTGCGGCTTATCCTTCTTATAATCACTTTTCTGCCAAGGGCAACCCTCTGTCCGCTGCGCACTTTTCTTGGGGTTATTAGTATCTGGTTTGTTGCCTGGCCCCAGATTTTATGGATTGAGAGGGCCTCCTGCAACCCGTGGTATGATGGGCTGAAAACGCTTTCGAGTTTTGAAAAATCCCGGGTGAAAGTGTAGCTGCCTTTTGCTATCCTGAATATTTCCCCATTTTTTACAAGGTTGTGGATTAGGAGTTTTATGTACTGGCCTGTTGACCCTTTTTGGGAGAGGAATTTTTTTGCATCATTTATAGAAAACTTCTCCCTACCACGAAAGCGTTCCCGGAACTGCTTGAGGTACTTCATTTTCCAAGCCTCCTTTTGATTGCATCAACCATTTCATTAAATGAAGGGGCGGGGCCCGCATAGACAAGCGTGCGGAGGTTTTTTTCATCAACAGGGCTTGGGAGCTTTTGCACAAATTTGAGAAGTTCAGTGCGCACTTTTGAAAGATCGTATTTTGATGAGAGGAAATAAACATCATAAATGTCGCGGATGAGCCTTCTTGAGGCAAACGCATTTGCCTTTTCCACAATGAGGTCTTGTGGGGAGAGTGTATAAATGTCAGTGTGCGAGCCATCGGATCTTTCAAACCCCGCAATAATTTTGCTTTTTTTTTCCCGCAGAGAAACTTCTATTGAAACTTCTAATCGTTCATCCGATATTTTTGCATAAATGCTGTTTTGGGTTTTCCTGAACTTAGTTACCTTCAGTGAGCGTTTTGAGGCTTCTGCAATAAGTACATCCTGCAAACCATCTTTTGGCAGGGCGTAAAAATCAAGGTCCTCGGAAAACCTCTTGCCCTCATAGCACCTCCAGATGGCTGTCCCTCCGTGCAGCACTGCTTCGGGGCAGACTGCATAGAGAATTTCAAGCGCCTCATCCTGTAGCTGGGCAAGGGATGCCTGGGGCTTTCGCAACAAATTCTTCAAAGGCAGGTGCATTTACTTCACAAATATATAATTAACCAAGGTTATATAATAATATATCTTTGGTTGATTTATAGGAAAAAGGGTATTTTAGGCTTTGCGCAAATCTATTCGCCTCCAAGTGGCAGGTACGCCTTTCAAAATGCCACTTTCACTACTGGCTCCTATTTTGGCTTGAACCCAAATATGCTTGAGAGCCAATCGATTATTTGCTCAAGAAGGTTTCTCTGTTCACTTAGCTGCTGCTGGAGATTTAAACATACTCCGGAACTGCAATTGTTGCTAACGCACTCAAAACTATTTTGACATGTGCTTCCATCATTTTTTTGCAGTTCAACCTTCTTTGTTATGTCGCAATAATTTGTTTCTGATTTTACTGAAAGCCTTGTCCCTATAGGAATGCACTGGTTGTCCACTGTGCATCCTGTGCATAGTGGTGTTTGTTCTTGTTGCTTGCACTGCTTTTCCGGGGCTTGCGCGCATTTCCAATTGCCACCAATGCAGGTGCACCAGCTAACTTTGCCTCCATCCGCACACTCAAAGCTCTTTGTGTCATCTTCTGTACAAACAAGGGCAGGCACTGGTATGGTGGTTTGCCCTTCGGAAGGTATAGGTTCTTTTTTGTCATCCGAACCCCCACTTGTGGTTTTGCTGCAATCAAATTTGGCGTATTCGTTTGAGCCATCCATTGTTGTATAAGCGTATCCTCCGCACGAACTCTTCCAAACGATTTGTTTTCCGCTATCCCCTGTTACCTCCACAGTGCATGCTTCAATTCCGCCACAAAAACCAACTTCCGAATAACACTTCTGCTCTGCTTCAGAATTGTTGAATAAGCACTTTACAGATTCGGTTACTTTTTTTATTGGTTCTTTTTCGCCTGTACTGCCCACAATCCCAAGTTCAGCTTCAATTGCCTGCTTGAACACTTCATATCCCTGAGCTCCTACAACCACTCTCTTCCCGATAAATACTGTCGGGGTACCGTTCACTTTGCGTGAAATCCCGTCTTCATAGTCCAATTTTACTTTTGCAGCTTTGCTTGAACTTTCAAGGCATTCATTAAATTTCGTCTTATCAAGCCCAAGCTGCGCTGCGTAATTTTCAAGGTCCGAATTCTCCAGGTTCTGCTGGTTTGCAAAAACAGTATCAATGTACTTTCTAAATGCCACTTGGTCGCGGGCACATTCAGCAGCTTCTGCAGCTTTCTGTGAATGGGTGTGAAATTCGAGAGGGAAGTGCCTGTATACAAATTCAACTTTCCCGCTAAATTCTTTTTCAATTATTGGAAGTGTATTGCGGTTGAACAACGCCCCGAAAGGGCCTTCCAGGTCATCAAATATTTCAATTAGAAGTGTGCTGCCGACCGTGCTGCCAGACTCCGGATTTGAAGGTGCCTCTACTATTTTCACTTGTTCGAGCGGCACTTTCCACTCTTTTGAAACATCATTTTCCTTTATTATGACAAAAATATTTATGTTAAGGTAGGTCCTTTTTGCTAGTGTAACTATTTCGTACGCCCCGAGTTCTTTAATGTACGGAAGTGTTGTATAGAATTTATTTGTCGGGTCATTGCTTTTGCTAGAAATCCCGGCAATATCGCCATTGTTCCACTCAAAACCGGCAGTTATGTAAACTTTTTCGGAGGTGCTTGTAATCGGTTTTACATATAATGTATACCCGTAATCATCCTCCGATACAAAATATTCTGCCCCTATTTCCGAACCGGATTTTGAGCAATCAAATTCTATTTTTTTATCGGTCCCATCCGCTATTGTGTACTGCGCCCCGTCGCAGGAGCTTTTCCACTCTATTTTTGTTTGGTTTATAGGGTTTATGAGTGCCTGGCAGCTTCCCACTCCTGAACATAGGGCATAATCCGAATAGCACTTGTGCGCCTCGTTCTCTTTTGAATTATTGAAGATGCACAATACGTTTTCAGCAACTGTTGGAGGGCTGAGCGCAAAAACCGTGCCAGCCACAAATATCATCAACATGGCGGCAAAGAGTATTTTCATTTTCATGCTATCATCATTTGCCGTGCCGTGTATTTATAAGTATGCATTTGGTTAGCATGTATGTGGCGTGTTTACCCAGATCCAAAGATTTTGCCAAGCATTGGGTGCATTTCCATTATTTGCTGCTTTGCCAGTTCTTCATAGAGCCTATATACAATTCCAACTGTTAGTAAAATTCCTGTTCCTGAACCAATTGCGCCTGTCAGGTCCGCAAACCCGGCTAAGAGCCCGACAAAAGCTGAACCTAGAACTGTAATTGTGGGAATATATCTATCAAGAACTTGCTGCATTACGCGCGGGTCCCTTCTAAACCCCGGAATTGACATCCCTGCCCGATCAAGCTGTGCTGCAACACGCTCGCTTCCTTGGCCTCCTAATTCTATCCAAAACCTTCCAAATACTACGCACACAAGCGTAAGTATTATTATGTAGAGGATTGCATGGATTATGCTCCCTCCAAGGCCTATGAATTGTAAGGATGTGATGCTCTGAACCATTTGGCTAAAAACTTCTGAAGAGAGCCCTTCTAGAAGTATTTGCTGTATTAGCCCATAGGGCGGTATTACAATTGCCGCAAATCCATTTAGTATGCTATCTAATATAGGCACCCTGCCATTAACAAGTGTTGCCCAGATTTTGATGTTTGCAAAAAGTGCAACTGCAAGTATCACCGGCATATTTGAAACATACAAAAATTTTACCGGGTATCTTCCACCCGTGCCTTTTCTTCCAAGCGTTATTGGAATATTTACATGTATCCCTTCAGCATACACAACCACCAAGAACACAAGTATCGTAAATATTATCGGGACAAGTGAGACTATCACTGCGTTTAGAATATTATTTGTAGCCTCGCGGAAAAATAGGAACAAAAGACCGCTCCCTTCTGTTAAGGAGAGATTTTGCGCAAGATCAACCGGGGAAAATATCCTCCACACAATTTCCCCTGCAACTCCGCCGGCAATAAAAAGGCCAATTCCGGATCCAATTCCGTATTTTGAAACAACTTCATCTAAATACAAAAGTATGATCGAGCCTATTGCAACCTGCAATACAACCCATAAAAACATCCCTTCAGAAGGGGCCAAAAACCCTGTGAGTGAATATACTGCCGCTTCAAAAAAGCTCAGTACAATTGCAAGAAGTTTTTGCACTCCGCTAAATTGTGCCTTTTCAGCAGGATTTGAAAAATCAAGTTTTATTAGCCCGCCGCCAATTAGAAGTTGAAGTACAATTGAAGCCAGTACAATAGGGCCAATTCCAACTGTTAGAAGGCTTCCTATTTGCGAAGCAAGAATTATTTGAAGCTGCTCAAGTTGTCCTGCGCTCTGGGCCGAGAGGCCAATTACGCGGATATTTCCCATTATGAAAAAAATCAGTAAAACAAGGCCAGTCCAGAGCAAGCGCTTTTTTAGTGGGCGCCTCTCTTCCGGTGACTTCACTTCCGGAAGCAAGCCATATAGTGGCTTGAGGACTCCAAGTACGCTCATTGTTCTTCACTTTCTCCTTCTTGTTCAAACTCTTCATCCCCAAGACTGCTGCCCCCTGCATCAATTATTTTTTGCACGGCACTTTTTGAGGCGGATGCATTTTCCAGTTTTATTTTTTCCTTGATATTTCCCCGTCCAAGCACTTTTCCAAATCCGAGTGCTTTTCCGTCCACTATAACAAGCCCGTTCTCCTTTTTTACCTTGCCGCTTTTCTCCCAGCGCGAAATATTGTCGGATATATAATCAAGGTTTACAACAGTTTTTTTGGCCTTTGTCTTTAGTGTTCTCTTTATGCCAAAATCAAGATACATTGTAGAAAATTTATGTTTGTGAGAGCCCCCTCTTCCGACTCCGCCGCGGTTTCCAGAACCCCTGCGGTTTTTTGTCCCGCCAGCGCCGTGTGTCCTATTGCCCCTTTGCTTGTGTTTTTTCCTTCTTTTGCGAACAACCATATTTTTGCCCCCTAAATCATCCTTGCAATAAGATCATTTATTTTCGAAGCCCTATAACCCAGCGCTCCGCCGACCTTGAATTGTTTTTTTATTCCCTGCCTTTCATATCCTTTTCGCGGAGGGCGCAACCTGAACACCGGTTCAATTTCGAAATCTTTTAATTTTTTCTTTCCGGAAATTATTGTTTTTGCAAGTTCTGAAACACTTGGGATTTTTTTTGATTTCAAAAACTCCTCTGTAATTTTTTTATTGCCCTGCACTTCTGCCCTCTTTTCAAGAAGGGCGATAAGGGTATTTTCATCAATTTCACCAAATGTTACATAGTCCTTTACTTTGTCCACCATTTTTTTTGAAGCATCGGCTACCAGTACAAGGTGGTTGACCTTGTGCAGCCTTAGCATATACATTGTTTCGCGCAACTTGCGAGTAACCCCGGATGTGCCCCTAACCCTTATTGCTGCTATCATCTCTTTGCCTCCAATTTCGCTGCAATATCTTGCGAGAGCCTCACATCATTTGTTGCGGCGAGCGCGTCAACTGCTGCTGCGACAAAATCAAGAGTTGATGCTGTGTTTCCGCGGCACTTGCTCCAGACATCCCTAATCCCGACAAATTTCATTACATCTTTTATTTTATCCCCAACAACAAGCCCGGTGCCCCTTGGCGCCGGAAGCAAGCTCACACGCACTGAAGATGAATTTCCATCCACTTTGAACGGGATTGAGTGCTGCTCTTTGCAGCGGCACGCCCAACTTCCGCACCCTTTTCTCACTTTTCTTAATGCAAGTTTTGCGGTGCGTGTTGCCTTTGTAATTGCCGGGTATCTTTCCTTATCTTTTGCAGTGCCAAGCCCAATATAGCTCTCTCCATCGCCAATTAGCACTGATGCCCTAAAAGAAAAGCTTCTTCCCTGCCTTGTAATTCTTGCTGTTTTTCTAAATTCAACAAGTTTGTCCCTAATATCCGGCAAGAGCATGTCTGCAATCTCAGGCTCCATTACCTTATAGCCTTTTGCAAAAAAATCATCCATGCTTGTAATCTCCCCGTCCTTTACCATTTTTCCGATTCGTGTTGATGGCACCCACTCAGAGATAGCTTTTTGCTTATCCCCCTCCCTTCTAACCTGCCTTTCAGCTTCAGTCTCAGCTCGCCTTTCCCTTTTTGCCATTTTTTTCACCCAAACTCCTTATCTAATGCAGATTTTGCCTGGTCGAAATTTTTTACAACCTGCTCGCTTATGTGCTTTCCGCTAAACCTATCGGCTTTAGGGAAAACTTTTTCATCGCATGGGATTTTCATTCCGGCATCAATTGCCCCTTTTAGCGCTGCAAATATCCTGCTGCCATGAACAGGGGAGCAGAGCCCAATATCCAAAACCGCATCCTTGCTTTTTGCACTTTTAAGTGCTTTTTTTGCGCACGCATAGCCGGCTAGATATGCCGCCGGCAAATTGCCTGTATGACCGCTCCATCCGAATTTTTTGAGCCCTCTTGTTGAAAAGAAACTTTCCACAATATCCCCTGCAGGTTTATAAGTTACAAGTTCAACAACTGTGCCGTTATTGGATTTTCTAACAACCAATCTTTGCTTAGATGATTTTAGAAGGGCTAGCCTTTTTTTGTAATCTGTTTTCATCTCCCTTCTTCGCCTGAACTTGACCTTGTATGTTGGACTTGTACTCACTTGCTCGCCCCCTCAACCATTGTGTTCAGGTATTTTTTTCCCTTGAAATAATTTCCCTTAACCATTAAGTAAATTTGCCTTGCCGGCTTTTTGAATTTCACGCCGCTCTTTTTCATCTCGCGTAAAACCCTTCTCTGGGCGCGTACATTGCTAATCCAGCTCTTCCTTGCCCTTTTTCGCGCGCTCTTTGGGCCTGTTCGTTTTCCCCTACCGCTCTTGCGCCCCTTTCTTTTCTTTGCAAGCAAGACCCTTGCCCTGCCCCTGCTTTGCAAGGCATCATTTCTCTTTTTTATTGTGCCCTGCTTTATTAGTGAACGCACGTCCTCTTTTGTCATTGCCTGAGCAATACCTTCTCCATGTTCCGGGCTTATCCAAATCTTGGTTTGCCCAACTTTTAGAATACTGCTGGCAATTCTTCTTGCTTTTTTATCGTTCATGCTTTTCACCTTTTATGGGTTTAGGACCTTTATCCCTTTTTCAATTGCCTTATCAACAATCATTGTTTTTTTCCGGCTTCCAATCCCTGCAATTATTCTTATTGCAAAATCTTTAGGCACGCTTTCTAATTCTTTTATTGTTTTTATAGGGTGCTCGCGATAGCCGCTTGGATGAACATTTCTAACTTCTTTTGCAGTTGCATAACCAACTCGCGGCATATACCCATCAGATATCACTCGCTTAACATCAATTCCGCGCGGAACTCTCCATCTGTTCCACTTAGCAATACTTTTTTTGCGGATATTTCTCTTCCCAAACCTGCCCCTAAATGTTGGGTGTCCCATTTTGTGCAATACAATATCGCGGTTTTCCAAAACCCCTGTGCTCTTTTTCACAACAACTTTTCTTGACTTTGCCTTCACTTTCTTCTCTTTTGGTTTTGCGGTTTCTTTTTTTTCAGTGGTTTTTTGCACAGTTGCTTTTGCCACTTCTTTTTTCTCTTCTTTTTGCTCTTTTGTGCTGTCTTTGTGCTCTGCATGGATATGATCTGCATGAGAGTGATCTGTGTGTTCGTGTGCATGATCGTGTGAGTGATCTGCATGATCATGTGCGTGTGTATCTTTGTGAGCATTATCTGCTGTCTGCGCTGCGTGCTTTTCTTTTGCAGGGGCTTTTGGCTCTGCTGCTTTTTTCTCAAGCGGCTTTACGCTCTGCTTTTTTTGAGGGCGTGATATTTCTGTTTCAGACTTTGCCTTTGCGCCCTTTGTTTTCTTTTCAATGTGGTCTTGCCAGTTTGCAGCTTCCTTACCTGTTTTTTTTTCAGCCATTTTATATCACTTTTTTTGCCTTTGATACAATGTATATCCTGTCCTGGAAAATCCTAATGTCCTTACCCTTGACCCGTGTTACTTGTTCAAGGTTTGCAGCGCTCTGGCCCACATGTTCTTTATTTTGGCCGCGCACAGTGATGTCTTTTCCCTTCACTTCAATTTTTGTATCCCCGATTATTCTTGCCTTTCGCGGATGCTTTGCGCCGGCAAGGTTGTAAATTTCAACTCTATCGCCTTTTATTGTAACATTTAGCGGAAAGTGGCTATAGACAATTTCAAGCTTGTACTCATATACTGTAGATAGGCCCGCTATCAAATTTTTTATGTGCGAAGCCATTGTTTTTGCCTGTGCTAGCACGTTTCTCTTCTGCTTTTTAGCATACACCTCTATTTCCGAATCCGTTTTTTTAAGGTACACATCAGAGTCCCTAAATGGCCGCACGTTCTTTTTACCGGATCCGCTGACAATTATTTCTGTGGGGGTAATTTGCACATCCACTCCTTGTGGTATCTTGATTTTTTCAACCGGCTGCATTTCAATCACACTAATAAACATAGGCAAGTAGCCTTCCCCCGGTATTTTTCTCTTTTGCTCCCCGGTGCGTTAAGACACCTTGCGGAGTTGTAACTATTATTGTTCCAATATCATACGATGGTAAATATTTTTTCTCGAATTTTTCAAATTCATCCTTTTTTACGGCATAGCGTGGTTTTATTGCCCTGCATTCATTTATCCTTCCAACGAGCTTGACTTTGAAAAACCCATCCCTTCCATCCTCTACAAATTCAAATGAACCAATATAGCCGCCCTCTTGCATTATCTTGAATATTTCCTTGAGCAGTCTGGAAGCTGGCCTTATTGTGCACTCCCTTTTTGATGCTGCCTCATTGTTCTTGAGGTTTGTCAGTGCGTCTGCAATCGGATCTGTTCGGCTCATATCCATCAACTCCTAATCATACTTCCTAAAGCCCATTTTCTGCGCGTTGTCCTTGAAACATCTTCTGCAAATGTGCATGTTGTATCTTTTCATTACTCCTTTATGGGTTTTGCACATGTTGCAAATGCTTGGTTTTATTTTCCATCCCTTGTCCACTTTTTGCTCGCTCATATAACTTCAACCCCGAATTTTTCGCGCACAAAATCAACTGCTTCATCTACTTTTATCAAATGCTTTTGTGAAACCCTCGATTTCCCCATCTTCCTCTTCTTCACCCTAAATCCGGGCCTCTCAAGTGTTACAAGTACATCAAACCCTCTAATGCCAAGTTTTGGGTCGTATTTAATTTTCGGCAAATCAATATACTCTTTTATGCCAAACCCAAAGTTCCCGAATTTATCAAAGCTCTTCTTGTTCACTTTATTGTCCTTTGCAAAAAGGGCATCTTTCAAAAATTTATCCGCCTTTTCGCCGCGCAATGTAACCTTTGTCCCGATTGTTAACCCTTCCCTTATTCCCCAAGTCGGCTGCTTTATTTTGCACGCAGTAAGAATAGGTTTTGCACCGGTTATTTTTTCAAGTATCTGGGCAGCCCTATCAAGCTCTTCCCCGGTCTTTCCGACTCCCATATTGACCGTTACTTTTGAAACCTTTATTTTTCTCATCGCGTTTTGATCCATAAATTCACCTTATGTTAGTGCCTCTATTTCGCTTTTTGCCTTTCCAATAACAAATACATTGTCAATTACTGTTTGGAACTTATTGCCCTTGTCTGAAAATTCCACAACCGTGTGGGTTTTAAGGGAGCCGTGTATTATCCCTTCAATTTTGACTGTTTTTCCAGTGTGCACTCCGCCCATAATGAACGCGCTGCTACCCTTATCCATTCCATACACTTCAAGTATTTTGTGGTCCGGTAGTGAGATTTTCACCGAATCCTCAACACCGACATCCTCTTTTTTGAGTTCAATATTATACCCATCGCCGGTAGTGATCCAAATCTTGCCGCCAGCGCCAACCCTTTTTCCGGTGACTTTTGAAATTTTAAAATCCGGTGATTTTGAATCAATTTTTTTTGCAACAAGCCTGCCTTTACTGTCAAAGAGCATCCTGTATTTTTGTGCGATCGGCAAAACTTCCACTATATCAAATAATCCTACTGCAAACTCTCTTCCCTTGCGCGCTTTTCCGTTCACTTTTATATGGCCCTCGTGCAGAAGCTTTTTTGTCTCCTTCATGTCTCTTGAAATTTCAAGTAAATGCCTCATTGCAAATGAGAGCGGAACACTGTTTGTTTTGTTGTGTGCCCCCGGCTTATTTTTTGGAGTGAAAGTTTCCTGCTTTTTTGGGAAAAATCCCCTCACTGTCGGGGCTGAAATACTCTTTTGTATTTTTCTCTCTCCTCTATTTGCCATTTTGTTTCACCGCCTTTTCCGATTTTTTACCTTTCTTTTTCAATCTGCGTGAGTCCTTTTCATCAAGTGCTACTATCAGCAATTTACTTGGGCGAAGAGGGATAAACCTCTCAGTGCCGTTGCTTTTCTTTGCAATAATCCCTTCAACTAAAACCATTCTCTTATTTCTCAAAACCTGTGTAACTTTGCCGCCCTTTCCAATTACTTTTGAATCTCCCCTCATAACTTTTACAGTATCGCCCTTTCGAACTTCAATGCTTCTTTTGCCAAGCTCGCTTCTTAGTTCTTTACTAAGATGTGCCGAAAAGTCCTTGTACGAAATGTGCAGAGGCTTATCATATCTCCACTTCCTCTGCCTTCTTGGCTTTGAACTTGTAACTTCTCTCATAACCATTTACACAACACCTGCGCTAATCCCTGCAATTTTTGGAAACCTCTCCCCAACTTCTTTTGCAACAACCCCTTTGACTTCAGAGCCTTTTGGAAGCCCTTTTTCATCTACAAGGACAACTGCATTGTCTTCAAATTTTATGCGCGTGCCATCCGGCCTTTTGTATTCCTTTCTTACTCGGACAACAACTGCCTTCTCGACCTTTTTCCTAATTTCCGGCTTTCCTTTCTTTACAACCACATTGACCATATCGGCAATGCCGCCCTTTGGCATTCCCTTCCTTCTTCCCTTGTACTTATACACTGTGATTATTTTCACTTCTTTTGCCCCGGAGTTGTCTGTGCAAAAACATATAGTCCCGTGCGTTAGGCCCCTTACAATGGAAGCGTTTATTGCCTTCATAGCGTTGCCCTCTTTACAATTTCAATTACAACAAAGCTTTTGGTCCTGCTAAGTTTTCTTGTCTCCCCAATTGTTACAATATCGCCTTCCTTTGCGCCGATACTGTCCGGGTTATGGGCCTTTACTTTGGATTTTGTTTTTTTATACCTCTCATATTTTGGCACATATTTTGTAATTATCCTCTCAACTGTCACTGTTTTTGGCGCCTTTGCGCTAACAACTAGCCCGGTTAAAACAGAACCGCGCACGCTAAGATTTCGATTTTCCTCAACAACAACTATTGGCTTTTGAGATGTTGCGTGGTGTTCCTTTACGCTCTTGTTCTTTTCTTGGTGTTCCATTCAATTACCCCTTTGTAATTTTACCCTCTGCTCCGGGCGGTATGCTATTTTTTTTCCATCCACTTTTGCAGTTTCATTTCCTATTATAAATTCAAATTCACATTCCTCTTTTGGCACCCACTTCTCTTCTGCGCCAACTTCCAAAACCAAAACATTGCGTGTCTCATCAATAACCCTTCCAACTATTCCTCTGCGTGAATGATCCGAGCTTTTTGTAACTTTTGCAACTAGCCCTATTAACTCGTGGAAAATAATATTTTCCTGCGTAATGCAATAGTTTTCCCCTTTAAGCATCGATCAATTCCTCCTTGTACCCATCTTTTAACAAAATTTCCTTTACTGCACGCGCATGCTTTCCTTGGAGCACAATTTCTTTTCCTTTTGTTGTGCCGCCGCATGCGAGTTTTCTTTTCATTTCCTTTTCAAGCCGTTTTGCCTCGGATTCTTCTTCAAATCCGCTGACAAGAGTTACGATTTTTCCAAACCTTCTTGAAACAGTCCTCACTTTTATTTTCTGCTGCTCTTTGGTGATGTCACCAAATTCCAAGAGGTCTTTTGGAAGACCCGTAATCTTATCTATTTCAGGCGCCACCTACTTGCTCACCCCGCTAGTTTGACTATTTTTCTCATTAATTATTGTAAGAAGCCTTGCAATCTGTCTTCTGGCATTTCTGATCTTTGAAGGCTTTTCTGCCCGTGTCCCGGATGAGATTGACGCCCTCTCTTTTGATAGTTCGGTTTTGAGAGTTAATATTTTCACTTCAAGCTCTTTTACCGAATTGTCCCTTAGCGGATTTAGTTTTTTCCTACCCATAAATTCAAACCTTCTTCTCCTCTACTTTTGTTTCTGCTTTTCCCTCAACTTTGTGAGTGTGCTTTTTTTCTTCAGGTTTTGCATCCATTTTGTGCTCAACATGCTTTGCTTCACTATCAGCTGTTTTTGCTTTGTGCTCCTTGTGAGGTTTTGCGTCTTTATGTGCTTTTTGGGGCGCTACTTTTTCTTTACCCTCTTCTTTTGGTTCTGCGCTTTTCTCAATTTTTTGCTCTTCTTTTTGCCCATCTACTTGCACTGTTTTCTCTTCTACTTTTTCACTCTTTTGCGCTTCTTCTTGGGCTTTTTGGGAAGCAAGGGCTGCATCTTGCAATGTTGCCTTGAGTGCCGCTTCCCTTTTTTGTATATACGGGCCAACTTTTTCCTTATCGGGAAAAATGGTTTCCGGTCTTACAATCTTTACCTTTATTCCAATTGCCCCAACTTTTGGGTACGCAGGAGCGTGGCCATAATCTACAAGCTTTGCCTGTTCACCGACCTTTTTCATATAACCTGCGGCAACCCTTACCCTTCTCTTCCTTCCGCCCTTTCCTGCAAGTTTTCCGGAAACAACTATTTCAACTCCCTGAGCGCCTGCATTTTGTATGTCTGCTAGGCCTTTGAACACAACACTTCTCCACGAAAACCCTTTCTCTATCAGCGCCTTGAACTTGTTTGCAACAGCTTGCGCGTCAAGTTCTGGCCTTACTATTTCTCTTATTTCAAGCTGGGGATTATCAATACCAAATTTCTTTCCGATTGTGTCTGTTAGAAGGGCTATATTGCTTCCGCTCTTTCCGATTGCAAGCCCCGGCCTTGTAACATTTACAACAATTCTTGTAACGAGCGGGGTTTTCATTATTTCCGATTTTGTAAACCCTGCCTTGTCCAGTTCTTTTGCTAGGTAATTATCAAGTTCGACCTTGCTAAGGCCCTGTTTTATGAACACTTTCTCAATCATTTACGCCACTTCCCTTACTATTATTTCCAGGTGTGCAGATTTTGATTTCCTTCTCTTCCCTGAAATTCTTCCTTGTGATTGATATGAATTTCTTGCAAACCCTTGCGAGGCGAACATGTGCTGGATCAAAAGGTTCTCAGAATCAAGTCCCTTATAATCTGCATTTGACCTTGCAGCTTCCAAAAGTTCAATAAATGCCTTCACGCAGCGTGTTGGGTATCTTCCGCTTTTACTAAACCCTTTCGCATCGCCTTTTTTGTGCCCGACTTTTTTATTATACATTCTAAGCGGCAAAAATTCTTCCTTGCGTAATATCCTATTTAGGAATGCAAGCGCGCTATCTAACCTCTTTCCCTTTATGTTGGAAATAATTTCGAGGCTATATTTTAGCGAAACCGGGCGGTTTGTCATCATTGCCCTAGCAGTACTTTTTTGGTGCTGCACTTGCATTTGATAGTTTTTCTTAACCACGACGGAAACCTCCGTCGACGAGGTGCCCTATCTTTGCCTTGTGGCTCGATAGGCCCTGCAAGCCTTCAGAGGCTTGCCACTGTAAATTGAAAACTGGTTTTGTGTTAAGGTTTTTCATTTTCATCATTATCCTCTTGCCGTGATTGCAGTAGAGCTCTTTGTTGCCCCTATCCCTGCCTTTCCGTGCACTAGTTTCTTTCTTGTAAGTACATATTCTCCAAGATAGTTGCCAATCATTTTTTCCTTAATTTCAACATTGACAAATTCCTTTCCATTATAAACTGCAACTGTAATTCCGACCATTTCCGGAAGAACTATTGTATCGCGGTTGTGTGTTTTTACCGGCTTTGCGAACTTCCCGCTCTTTGTAACTTCTTGGGCCTTTTTGACTTTTTTTAAGAATTTTTTTAACTCTTGTGAACTTTTCTTAATTGTCCTTCTTGCCCTTGAAGTGCACAGCTTTGAAAATTCCTCAATGCTAAGTTTTGTGAGTTCTTCTAAACTCTTCCCACGAAAACTAAATTCCCTTCTACCGGTAACAACTGCCATTCCATACACCTTCTCAAAATACTCAGTTCTTCTTCCTCACAACGATTGCGACCGTCGGGCCCGCGTAGTGTCTTCGCTTCTAGCTCGACACAACTGGCTCGCTACGCTCGCATTTCCATTCTCCATTAAACGCTCCTAATTCTTCTTTCTCCTTCCTGTTCTACTAGATGCAATGTCACCAACTTTTCTACCAGGCGCTGCGTGCCTTGAAGTTGATTTAGATTTTCCCGGATGGTGGTTAGCTCCGCCAAATGGATGGTTTAGAGCATTCATTGCAATTGCCCTCGGATATGGGTATTTTTTATGTTTGCCCTTCATTGCAAAATACCTTTTTCCGGCTTTTACATACGGCTTATCTTTTCTTCCGCCGCCGCTTGCAATCCCTATTGTTGCCCTATTTTGCGGCCTTAAACTAATTATAACTCCGGAAGGCATTTTCACATAAACACTCTTTGCATCCTTTGTCATGATGAGCCCATACATTCCGGAACTGCGAACAAGGCTTCCGCCATCGCCTTCAAATTTTTCAATATTAAATATCGGGCAGCCTTCAGGGCAGCTTCCAAGTGTTTTTACATTTCCAATTTCAAGTGTTGCCCCCTCTCCGTGCTCAATTACTTTTCCAACAAACATCCCTTCTGCTGCAATCACATACTCGCTCTTGCCGCTCTCATAAACAACTTGTGCCAAAACGCTGCTGCGGCCCGGATCATTTAAAAGTTCTATAATTTCTCCCCTTTGCACTCCTGCTTCGATTTCAGAATAATTGATATATTTTGCGTCCGCTACCCCGTTCATTGTAGCCGCGTAGATTGGGCTTCCTGCCCCTCTTCTTTGTGTTTTTAGTCGCTTACCCATAAACTATATCACGCCCATTTTGGTCGCTACATCGCCGGCTTTAAATGATTTATCAAGTGTAACAATTGCCCTCTTTCTTGCCTTCATATCGCGCACAATATTTACCTTCTTCACTTTTACTTTATAGAGAGATTCGACTGCCTTTCGCACTAGAGGTTTTGTTGCATTGCCGTTTACAATAAATGAAATCTTGTTTTCAGCTTCGATCATATTCACTGCCTTTTCTGTTACAAGCGGGTGCTTTAAAATCTCCAAATCAACAAGTGATTCCTCTACGTCAACTTTTTCATCCGTAGCTCCCTTTACTTGTTTTGCTTTGTGCTGCACATTCGCATGTTTCACATTATGTGCCTGCGCTTTTTTCGGAGCGCTTTTTGCAGCTGTCTTGCGCGTTTTTGCTTTTTTACTTGTCGCCATTTTTCTCAACCTTTATGCTTTTACCGCTTTTTTAGCAGAAACTTTTGCTACAACTTCCTCTTGCACTCTTTCTTTTCTTGCCGAGTGCTCTTTTACATTTTCATTTCTTGGTTTTGCAAGTTCTTTTATTGCTTTTTCGCTCCACACTGTAAGCCTTCCCGGTGTTGCTCCCGGGGCTAGCACATTTGCATTCAAACCTGAAACATTTACAACATCAACGCCTTCGATATTTCTAGCAGCCCTTGATATCATTTCATTTTTTGCAGCAACTATTAGTATGCTCTTTCTTGCCTTGTGCACCCTCCCCCTCTTCTTTCCTTTTCCTGCCCTAATTGTCCTATTCCCCTTTGCCTTTTGCACATCGGAGAGGATCCCGATTTTATCAAATGCCAAAACAACATCTTTTGTTTTAGCAATATTTTCAAATGCCCCTTCAACTATTATTGGGAAAGAAATTTTATCAGAAAAGCTATGGCCCCTTGCCCTTACAATCTCTACTTTTGCAGTTGCCGCAATTGCCGATTCAGTTGCTTTTTTCTTCTCCTTTTTATTTATTTTTTCTGCCCATATTTTATTTGCTTTTGGAGGGTGCGCTTTTGGCCCCCCTACAACTCCGGGGATCCCTGCAACTTGACCAGCTAATAGCCCCCTTCTATTTTTGAGGCGAGGCTTTCGCGCATGGCCAACATTAATTGTGCGATACATTGTTGGCTTTCCTCGCGAGCCAACATAAAGGGCGGTATTATACCTTCCAGCATGCGGAGTTGGATAGTGCGTTTGCACTCCTGCCATTTGGATTGATTGCACTGCCCTTCTGATAAGCCCTTCATCAACGCTTGAATTAAATTGCTCTGGAAGTTCAATATCGGAGAGCTTTTTGCCATCCAGTGAAATAACGCTCCCCTTCATGCCTTGGCCCCCGTTTGAGGTATTTGCAAATCAGTAAATTTTGACATGTTCGGGTCTTGCAATCTTGTCGGCACTCGCAGCCCTACAATTCTTTTAGCCGGCCCCGGGACCGAACCTGTAATAATAATGTATTCGTTTTTTACCATTCCATAATTATTGAATCCTTTTGATGGGTTTATTGCAGCAACATCACTTTGGACAAATAGCACCCTCTTATTGTACTCTGTCCTTGTCTGGTATCCTAGTTGCCCTGCGCGCGGAACTGTCCACATCACAGTTGCCGGGTGCCAGGGTCCAATTGAACCGACATATCTGTGCTTTTTTGCCTTTGGTCTATGGACTCTAACATTAAATCTTTTTACAACCCCGGTAAAGCCCTTGCCTTTATCAACGCCTTTTACATCAACAAATTGCTGTGGCGAAAAAACTTCCGAAACCTTTACATCTTTTCCGAATTTTTCTTTAGCAAAACCAAATTGCTGCTCAATAGTGCCTGTTAGGGTAAGTTCGGTAATATCTGCTTTCTTTTTTCCAATTCCAGTAAGTCCTGGTTGGACCTGCACAACCAAAACAACATTTTCTGCGCGGTTTTTCATTTTTTCTAAATCTTCAATAGTTTGGTAATGGCTAGCTTGCTCATCCTTTCCTGCTGCTTTTGATTTCTTCTTGCCCTTCTTTTTGAATGCCTTTATTCTAGATCGCAGGTTCTTATCCGGTTTATCAGTGCTAATTTCCCCCAAAACCTTCGATCCATAAGGTGTGTGGGTATAGACCCTTACCCCTATCACTTTTACGGGTGGGCACTCAATTACGGTTGCCGGTATCATTGATAATTGGCCATAAGAAACGCTCTTTTCATGGGCGTTCTTTCCAAAAACATGCATCATCCCAGCTTTATACCCGTAGAAATTGAGCACTTTTGCTTCCTTTGATTCAACCTGCGGAAAAGTGGAAAATGCGGCCCTTGGGCTCTTTGCCCTTACACGAGGGTAGTATGCTAACGAACCTGACCGTGGTTTATGCGCGCCCATTTACAACCAACCTAAAACACAACTATGGGTACACCGCCCTTGTAAAAGGGAATTAATGCCTAATTTGCCAAAAAAACACTCAAAATGAGCACTTTTTGTGCATTTATATCATAGGAATTTTACCAATGATACAGTGTACACCAATTCAACTAATACTATTAAGGAGGCTTTAAAAGGCTTGCTGCTGGCCCTTGGGGTTTTTTTCGGTTCTGCTGGGTAGCTGGTAAATGAATTGCCAAGTGGTTTTTACGCAAAATAAGGGTCGTATTGGATTTACCCTCTACATTTCAATTTTCATTTGTAGAGGGTAAGTTTTTAAATGGTTTGAACCAATTTGATGTATGGTCTATATTTACAAAAAGATTGTCGGTAAAAAGCCCTATTATTATCTGCGTTCCTCGGTAAGGAAAGGTACTAGGGTAGGGGTAAAGGATGTTGCATATTTGGGAAGTTCGGTAAAAGAAGTAAGGGAATCTTTAGGCAAACTTCCCGCACTAAAAGGAAAAATCGAGAAAGCGTATAGGACTATCAATTTATTCCTTGAATCAAACCATTTTTTAGAGCAAGTCCAGAGGGCAAAGCCAAAGACAGATATTTTTCTCGGGTTGAACCTATTGGATGTTGAGGCCTGCAGGTTGCACTATTCAACGGTTTTTGAAAATGCCGACCGGCTAACAAAGAAAGAAATTTTGAGGGATTTTCTTATAGAGTTTGCCTTCAACAGCACTTCAATTGAAGGGAATACCATTAGCCTGAAAGAGGCAAGGGACTTGCTTGAGGATGGCCTGACGCCAAAAGGAAAAACCCTTAGGGAAATTTACGACCTACAGAATACCGAGAAAGTTTTTAACTCACTTGACCTGGCCAAAGAACTAACCAATGAGCTGATACAATCTATCCATTCCGGTTTAATGGAGAATATTGACCAAAGGGTTGGTTATCGGATAAGGGACATTATTGTCACCCGTTCGCGCTTTAAATCAAGCCCTGCCTATGCTGTAAAAACAGACATGGATTTGCTTTTAGAATGGTTCAACAAAAACAAAGGTAAAATCCATCCTTTTGTGCTTGCAGTGGTCTTCCACCACAAATTTGAAAAAATCCACCCATTTATGGATGGCAATGGAAGGACAGGGAGGGTGCTGGCGAATTTTATTCTGATGAAAAACAACTATCCCCCCCTTATAATCCGCAAAAAAATCAGGGCAGATTATTTGGATTCATTAAGCCAAGCGGACAATTCTCCAATAACCGCCTCTGAACCAAAAGACTATTCAAATATAGTGCACCTTGCGGCAGAAGAACTCACTAAAACATACTGGCGCATATTTTTGTAAAAACCATGCAAACACGGGCACTTGTTCTGCGAGTAATTTTGTACAAGTTCTGACCAGGAAAATTTGAATACTCTTGTTCAATTACTTGCCCTCTTGTTGCTTTCTTTTCCACTCAATTAGCTGTTGGGAAAACTCTGCCATCTTTTTCTCTAATTGTACGTTTTTAGAAGGAGTTCCAGGAACTTTTACTTTCTTTCCATTTGCAGTAAGGATTGATTCTCCAAGGTCGCTTTCAATATCTGCCTGGATTTCATACCTAAGCGATCTTGCTTCTCCCGAATTTCCCATGAATTGCTCGATCTCCTTTCCAGTTACCGCTATCCCTTTTGCAGCGCTATAGACAATGAAATTATCGAGTGTTTTGTCAGCAGCATCGCCGTACTTGCCATCCTTTACATCAGCTCCTATTGCAGGTACTTGCGTAAGCGCAGATATAAGCGCGGTTATTCCTAATGCTTTTCCTGTCCACTTTAATGCTTGTGATGAAAACTTAACAAATCTGGAGGCATAGCTGGCGTATTTTCCTGAAGCCCTTGCAGCAATCTCTTTAATCTCATTTGCAACTTTAGTTCTTTCTCCAACCAAATAAAGTCTTGGGCTTTCAATTGTTTTGGTTATATGAGCCTGTAGTTTTGTTTGTGCCTCTTTTAGTGTTAACGCTACACTTTGACGTGCCCTTAAATCTATACGAATGTCCTCTACTTCCTTTATAGCTGCTGCAAACTGGGTGTTACCACGCACTTGTTCATAGTTACTTGTGCTCAATCCACTTCGTGTAAATGTTGCCAACTCTTTTTCTGCATCTGCTAAATCATTTTTCAAAAACCGGATAGACTTTTCATGTATCTCTAAATCAGTGATTAAACTAACCATATTTCTTTCATGGAAAAGCCTCTGCTCGCCTAAAGGGAATTCATATTTGCTAAGGGGCGAAGCATAAGTAATATCTTTTTGTACTTGGCCGCCTGGTACTGTAAATCTAATTCCTTTGTTACCACGTACGTGCGCTGTTCTTTCTGCTTCCAATTCAGTGATTAATGAATCAACTATTCCCATTCTCCCGGCTTTTTCAGCTAGTTCTGATTCTATTCTTTGCACTTCAGACGGAATAATATCCCCTGCAAACATTGCAGTTGTGTTACTAGGTGATATTACCTCTTTTGTATAAATTGTCTGAGCGCTCTGATCTTCTATAATTGTTGGCAGCTGCGCAAATATGTCCATCTTCATCTGGTAATATGAATATCCTGGGTCATAGTCAACATCCCTAAAATAGTCCTGGAAACATATGCCCTCAATTTTTTCCACATAGTTATCGCACGTTGAGTATCTTGCGCAATATTGCTCAGTTGGTTTTACCCCAACTTCAATTGGTATTGCATAGGATGACCCGTCATCACCCTGTAGTACAAGCCCGCTGCAGAGCGTGGTTTGGGCAATCGGACGGTTTTTTTCCCCTGATCTAAAAGGTCCAAGAGTAAATGGATTATCGCCCTCCTTAAGGGTTATTTTCTGCTCATTTTTATAATCTTCATTAACTGCGCTAAGCCCAGTATGGTCCTGGCTTATTTTTCCCTCGTGCAAGTTCACTACTCTTCCTTCACAATCATCAGTACACTTAATAGTGCCCTTTATGTAGAACTCTTCTCCTGCTTCTGGCCTTATAGGGTCTGGTAGTGCTTGCGATATTATTGCAGTATAAGATTTGGAAAGTTGCGCCGGTTGAATTATTTCAAAGGTTGAAGTAGGGCTGGTATTTTGCGTCTGTTGGTTTGGTTGGCTGCTCGGGCTTGGCGCCGGCCTGCAATCCGCTGTGCATATTTGTTCTTCACCATAATCGCATACATTATCCCCGCACACTGCTGCTGTACTGTTTGTTTGAGTGGAGCTGGTGCCGAAGAGCGCCCCGATTATTGTATCTAAAATGTCTGAAACGATTGGAATCCTAAATCCCTGCGGCTCAATTCTCTCTGCGGGTGTGCTGTTGCTTCTTTGGATGGTTGTTTGAGGGCGGGCTATTTCTCCAGCAGTGTCTCTGTTGCTTGTCCATTTCTCGGCATAATTGTATATTTTGATTGATAAAAGCGCATTAGGGTTATTTGGTGCAGTTTCAATACTAACCCTATACCTATCTATTCCATTACTTGTTGAATCGTATGGATAACTTTTTCCATCATATAGTTCTATTGTGTCGTTTCCTTTTGTCACTTCAACATATCCAACTCCTGTTGCTGCCCCGATAGCTAATGTATCAACAAATAAATTACTTCGAAGTGCCAAATTGCTTGCGTTGTCTTTGAATGCGTCCCTTAGATTTGTTCCTGTTGTAACTGTTTGCACATCAATTAGTTTGCCTGATTTATCATATAATTCAAAGGTTGCTTTGTAAAAATTTGGGTCTGCTTCACTTTGCACAATTTGAACAATCTTTACTGCAATTTCTTGGCCTGCATATGAATTATCGCCAACAAGGCCTTCAATTGTTTCGCCTTCATTATATGACTCTTTTGCTGACCGTTTTGTGAGCTTTACATACTTTGTTCCAGTTAACCGTGCATGCGCAAGCTCATACTCTTCCCAAAAGAAATCAATTCTCACATTATCATCAGCACCATCAACAAATTCTGTTCCTCCAAGGTCAATTCCGTTTGTTCCTATAGTTGTCTTATAATAGAAGTCTCCAGAATCTATTTTTGCAACAAGATCTTTAATATTTAAAGTTGTATCAAACTTTATATCCGCATCAGCACCAACAGATTCAATTAGAGTCATTTGCGTAGAAACATTTGCTTGGTCGCCATTGTTGACTTTTTGCTGTACCAAACTATTTTTTGGGAATGGTCTATACACTAGAACTGAAGGTTCGTCCTTTCTCTCCGGTGAACTTATCTTAACCCCGCCATCATTATCAAGGAGCCAAACTTTTGTGCCCGCGTCTGTATAGGCGGCTTTCAGATACTCTTGCTGATTGCCAGAAGTTAAATTCCATTTTGGATGATCTGTATATTCAACATCATTTGAATATTCGCTAAGATTGGCATTAGGGAAAGGCCCCAAATTTCCCCCATTTGCAGTGTCAATATAAACTATAATGTTGCCATTGCTTACCTTATCTACTATATTGAAGTGTGCAACAAAGTATGCGTTTGGACTTGTGAAAACCCCTCTATTTTGAGTAGCTGAGCTAAAGTCAGAATCTTTAGGGACATAATATCTTTCTGCAGGGTACTTGTTTCTTTCAATATACACTCCGTCATCATACGGGACATTGGTGCCTAAAAATTCTATGCTCTTTCCAAACTGTATTTTATCTCCTTGTCCTGAACCGAACTTGTCTGCAAATAATAACAAGAATAGCTTGTCGGTTGTAGAGTTATACATCGCCGTGTAGTAGACCGGCCTTGCGGAATCATTGGTAGATAACGGGATTAATTGTTCAGCCATGCTTGTAATAACAGGTTCGTTATTTGATAACATCATTAAACCATAACTTGCATCTGTTGTGTCTCCTGCAGTGTTGTACAACTGGGTTCCTGTATCGTGGTTTAATCTTAATTCAAGTACAGTATCAACTGAAATTATTAGTTTGTTTCCTGGCAAAATTTGTTCAATTTTTGCTCTTACATTGTCAAAAGATAAAAAAGCGCCTTCAAAGACTTGGTGCCTTTCTTTGCCATTGAATCTTATATAAGTTGTTCTGCCATCATTTTCTATTGTCCACTGATTGCCATTTATATAATCGCCATTGCTCACTAAAACATTATAATCATTAGATATATCATTTCCACCAGTTCCTGTTCCAAACCTCATCGAATACCAGACATCTTTACCTTCAAACTCGAATACGTTTCCATAGTTGCTATCAGTGAGTTTTACGTAGAATGGTATTGTCCTAAGCGCATTTGTATCTCCCCTAAACTGCAATCCGCCTTTTGTAGCACTTGGAAGGCCTCTTACTTGGTTTCCAATTTCTATTAATAATCTGTCTTGATTGTCTTTAAACCCGTAAAATACAGCTTCCGGATACCCTTTTCCAAATGTTCCTTCTGGTAATCCCTGCAAGAATTTTGCTTCACTCGGACCATCTTTACCTGTTAGTGACTGTGTAGAATTCCGTGGGTAAAGCGGGCCGAAGTCATACGGTTGCGTCTGAGGAGTTGTGCGCTTCTTCTTCATTACGACCGTGAATTTGAGGTTGTCGCCTTGTTTTAGTGTAAAGTTAAGTTTAGCGTCTTCATAGCCTTCTGAGTTAAATATCCAAGAATATGTCCCTAGTGTTGCTTCTGAGATTTCCCATGGGTTTCCAGCAGGCTGTCCCAAGTCAGCTTGTGTATAACAACTTAAATCAATTGGACATACTGTAACTTCATGGATTTTGGTATTATTGAACAATTTCCCACTTTCATCCACAAACGTTATTGAATATCTTGCAGGTTTTCTGACTACAAATATGTAATATTCCCCGTCAACACTATCGTATTGTATTGTGGTTCCTGTTTTGGTGGTTGATGGTGGGGCATCCTTTGAAGTAACAACCCAAATTGTTTCTACTTCCCGGCCAGACTCTTGAACTTCCAGAATTCCTTCAAAACCGTCTAAGAGCGTTAGCTTAATTCCCGATTTTGTGGTCGCGCTCTCGCCGTTTTTGAGCTTTATCACTTCGCCCGCTGTTTGCAGGATGCTGCCTGGCTCGGTGGTTATTGTGCCTGCTGTTCCATCGCTTTTAAGTTTTATTTGTATTGTTCTATCAGTTGTTATTGCGCCAAATAAATCTTCATTTATATTATTCAAATTTTTTGCTTCGAAAGTGATTTTTTCTGAGAAATGATTTTTTGCGCTCGCAGTTGCGGTATATGTTTGACCTGGTGATAAGTAAAATAAAAATGAGGAAACAAGTGTTGGCAGTCCTGGTAAATATACCCTATTTGGATGTATCTCAAAAGGCAATATCACCTGATTTCTACTATCAATTAGGCTGAGTTGTGCTTCGCTGTTATTTGATGTAAACACATCTATACTGTGCGCGACCGGTTGTCTAAACACTTCCTTGAGGTTTGTGTTTATCCCAGCTGTTTGAGTGTCAACCAGCTTACCTTGGTCGTCGTAGAGTTCGAATGTTGCGGCGTAGGTGTTTGCGGATGCTCCGCTTTGCACTATCTGTACAACCTTCACAATCATTTCCTTGCCCTCGTACCTGCCCGCGCCAATCAACCCCTCTATTTTGTCGCCTTCGTTATAGGATTCTTTGTTTCCGGTCAGGGTGTTTGAAATTTCGACATACCCGACTCCGGTTGTTAAACCAACTGCAATTCCCCTCACAAACACGTCGGATTTGAGGACTTGGCCGGGAGTTATTTGCTCTAGGATATTTGTTGCAATGCCTATGCATCTACCTGTTGCCGATCTTGTGAAGTCACCATCGTTGTATGAAATAGTAAAATCAGCAGTGACATGTCCACTTAAGATTGCTGGAAACTCAATAGTGGTTACTTCATTTGCTGCCATGCTTCCGGGGTTTTTTGAACTAAATCCCGTACCTTCCACAACGCTTCCATTTGATAAAGTGGCTTTGATAACAACTCCTTGCAATCCAAAACCAGTCCCGTTACTTAATGTTAATATTATTCCATTTGATCCAATTACACTCCTTCCGATAGGTATTTTTGAAAAACCAGAACAAACACTTGGGGCATTCGCACTTCCTACGCACGCGCCGTCTTTGCAGCCATTCGGACAAGTTTGGTATGTTGTTTCTATGTAACCTGAACTATCACAATAATATTCAACAATCGAATTGCCTTCAAGGCATGCATCACGCCCGCCAGTTCTTATTCTCTTATCCTTATCATCGGCAAAGTGTGAGCGGAAACCGAATGTATGTGCTTGCTTGTTGAGATTAATTCCCATATCAGGATCAGAGCATAACGCTTTCACTATTTGACTACTATACAAACCAAAGAAACATTTGTCTGTTTCTTGATCCCAGAAATTTGTCGGATTAGTCAGGCACCCTTTTTGGGTCATTTCCAGTCTTATTATGATATTTTCTGCAAATGGGTAAGATTTTGGTGTTGCCTGGAAAGTTAATTCTTCGTCGGAGTGGTTTTGTGCTGTGGCAATTGCAGTATATGTTTCGTCTTTATTCAAAGAAAATGCGTACTGTGAAAACTCTTCATTAGTATTTGGGAATTTGTTTCTTAATTGTCTATAGGCAGATACAGTATTGCCATTGTTGTTGAGTAACTTGAACTGTGGCTCAGTATTATCTGAAGTACTCACTGTTATAACATATTCCACTGAATTGAAGCCGCCAGCTACCGTTGTCACCGTCCCAACAGTTAGTGTGCTCACTTGCCCGGTGTTGTCTGTTGCTTTTGCCGTGAGTGTGTAGGTTCCTGCGGACAGCCCTGTTAGTGTGTGGGTGTGTGGCGATGTTGTTTTGGTGCTTTTGGGTGTTCCGTTGGCTAGCACTTCTGTTTTTGCAATTCCATCCGAATCGCTTGCTGTGAGTTCGACTACTATTGCTTCATCTGCTGTGTATGTGGTTTTTGCAAGTGCTTTTGCGCTAAGTGTGGGTGGGTTTGCCGAAGGGTTTGGTGATGTGGAAGTTGTTGGCTGGGGGCTTGTTGATGGATTGGCTATTGTTATTGTGCTGGTGTTTGAGGTTGCAGATGCCGTTTCATTGTCTGTTGCTTTTGCGCTAAAAGCATATGTTCCGCTTCCGGCACTGTTCCATGTGAATGAATATGGGTATATTGTGTCTTCGCCGATTTTTGTTGTCCCGTTGTAGAATTCAACTTTTGAAATTGCCTTATCATCCGAAGCAGTTGCATTAATTATAATATTTGCAGGGGAAGTAGCTGAGGAAGCGGTTGTTGTAATTGAAACTGTGGGGGATTGGTTAGGGGCCGAACTTGCTGTTGGCGCGCTAGTGCACACCCCATTTGAACAGCCGTATTGGCAGGTGATATATGTTGTATTGAGCGAGTTGCCTATACAGTAGTAATCTACAATTGTGCTCCCTGAACAATAATCTGTATATGTATAATTGCTGCCTTGTGAAGTATATGTAATTGTCCCCTTCACATTCTGTGTTGCGCCGCTCTCGCTGTCTGTGCATGTCGGATCCGGATACGTTGGGGCTGTGGAACTTGAGCCGCTTTGCGCAGGTGCGGAACTACACGCGCCGTTCGAGCACCCATAGGTACAAGAGTAAATATATGCCTGCGCAGTCCCATTGTAACAATAGTTTTCATACACTTGCGAAGTGCTGTAACAATAATCATAACCTGTCTGTCCGTTTGCAGTAATGCTTCCGGAAGTGTAATACGAAGCCCCTCCATCAGTTTCCGTACAGGAAGAACTATCAGAACCCGAAGGCGAAGAAGATTCAAACCTTGCAACATTTGCAAAACCGGTAACGGAAGAAAACCAATCCGCAAACGAATCAAAAATCGACCCTTGCGCATATGCCGGGGATGCAAATGAAAACACCAAAAGCACTGCTAGCAGCGCGAAAATCCTTCTCATTGTAATTAAAAATAGCGCCCGAATATATAAACATGCGCCACCTAAATTTGGGGGGGCTGAAGTTATTTAAGCACTTCAACGTAGGGATTATGTTGGTGAACGTAAATGGTTAGCATGACACTTTCAATTGAGGATGCGATGAGAAAGCGCATGAAAAAGCACCCCCAAATAAAATGGTCAGAGGTTGCAAGGGCGGCAATAAGGCAGCAGCTTGAAGATATTGAAAAGACCCAAAGGATTGCTTCACGTAGCAGGCTAACCGAATCGCAGATAAATGAAATTGCGTTGCTGGTTGACAAGGAAATGCTCAGGCACTTTGAAGATCTTGGCAACAAAAGAACTGATTGAAAAAATGCAAAAAAAGCCAAGTGGGTGATTTTTAGCAGGAATTTTTAAGCGAACTTTAACCGCCCTTATTTTTGGTTTTGTTTTTCCTTAAAATCCCCAAATACAAAACAACCAATGCTCCAATTGCGCTCAGTAAAATCCCCGTAACATCTGCAATTGTTTGCTCATAGCGCAATTCCGTTTCCCCTTTTGTGTAAATCAGCATAAAGTGCGGGGACGCCCTGTAGATTTTGAGTTCTTTGCCTTCTGAATATGCCCTCCAATTAGGGAATTCGGAAATTTTTATCAGAACAGGGACTACTTTTTCAGAATTCACATTAAACCTGATATATTCCATTGTGGGGCTTTGCTCTAGTATTTGAACGCTCTCACTTCCGCTCCCTTTCAGTTCTCGGACAGGCTCATTTACAAGCAATGTTTGGTTTATTTGCGGGGAAAAAAACCACTCGACAACTTCGCCTTCCCACTTCTCTTCAGGGACATAACGGGGGACAAAATCCAACACTTCAATTATTTGGGTATTGTTTGCGGCATAGAGCGAGTAGTGATACTGCTCCATAAAGTTATTGCTGTTTCGCGGAGTGTACACATTATTTGCAACAAGCCGCCAGCCATCAAGTGGAGGGTCTGAAGTTAGCACATACTTTATCCCAAACCGCTCAAGCTGGCCGGGAATTAGGTTTTTTGCATCCTCCCCCATCAAATCAACCCTTTGCACATCCGATGCAACGCCCCAGTTCAGGTTTGTGTTGTCAAACTCGCGAAGAAGATTGAACGCATACCTGGAATTTTTTGAAGAGTCAGAAAACAGTCCTATAACCGAATGAACCTTGTTTTGCATGGGGATAATTTCAGTTAGCTCGTGCGGGTTTGCCTGCCTTGAGGGCGGGGCATTGATCAGCACCCTGCCATCAAGGCCTTCTGGAAGCATTATGGGATTTTTAATGGTAGAATAGCCTTGGGGCTCAAGGTTTGGGATGCTGAAAATTATAAAAACCGCAACAATGATGCAGATCCCCCTCCAAGCCATATCAAGCGAATTTTTCCAAAAATAAAACAATATTATAGGTGCCATCAGGTAGACAAGCATTGTTAGCCTGTAGGGGTGGAATGGGAGATTGAAAGAATCGCCTATTATGCTAATAATAAGGATTGCCACAAGAAAGAGCGGCACTTGCATAATCCTGTCCTGTTTTGATCGCCACATAAAAAAGGTGAGCACAATTGCAACTGCGAGCATTTCAAAACTAAAGGCCATTTTTCCGATATGCCCGACAGCAACATATGCCTTTTTTGCAATTACAGGGACTGCCCAGAACGCCGTTAACAAAAACGAGAGGAACAAATGCTTTGCAAAATAAATTGCGGCCTGCACTTTTGGGTCTGAAACAAAAAAAGCAATGGCAATAAGTATTCCCCCAATCCCTGTCCATGTATGGGCAAGAATTGTCAGTGCCAAAAGAAGCGAAGGCAAAACAAATTCGCGCGTCTTTAACGAGTTCTTGAGGGCGCCAAAGTAGAAAAAGAAAAGGGGTATTGAGAGTGCCTGCGCAACAAAACCCACCCCAAATGTTGCATTGATATTTGCCCCATAATTGCCTTCAGGGAAAGCAAAGAGCAGGGCAAACATCAGAAGCATTATTGCAGCGCAGTTATTTATCGAAAAACCAAACGATCTTGCAAAATAATAAAACGAAACAGGCGTCAGGAGCACTACTAAAGAGAGCACTGATTTGAATGCAATATCAATCGGAACTACAAACGCAAGCGCAGCACTAAGGTATGAAAAAAGCGGGGCATAGAACTGGCTTTGCGCAAAACCGAAGAAAAAATACGGGTTCCAGCCAACGGGGCTTGGGAACAGGTATTCTTTTGTATACCATGCGGAAAAATAAGAGCCGGCCATGTCATAGCTAAAAAGGTTGTTGTGCTGGAAAAACGGCACAAGGATAAAGAAAGCGATATAGCCAAAAACGAACAAAAATGCAAAAAGGAAATACGCGTTTTCCCAAATCCATTCCAAGTTCACTTGTGGAGTTTTGTCATTTTTTGGTTGCATAAACAACAGCCGGTAACCTGCACAATTTTTTTGTTTGTCACGAATTTGATGAATAGAATGTTAGATATATTGCTTAAATTATTATCATGCTGCCTTTGCAGGATTATTGAGTGGTTTGCATGAAAGAGGAAGGGTTTAGCAGCCTCACCATAATTGTCCCGACCCTTAATGAGGAAAAATCAATCGGGCTTCTTTTGCAAAAAATTTGCGCCCTCTATCCGGGTGTTCGTGCAATGGTTGTTGATGATTGCTCTTCGGATTGCACAAAAGACAACGTGCTCTGTGAAAAATCCGGCAACATCGTGTTCATTGACAGGTGCACTGAAGCGCAAAAAGGGCTTAGCGCTAGCGTTCTTGACGGAATCGGCAAATGCAAGACCAAATACTTCATTGTAATGGATGCGGATTTCCAGCACCCCCCGAAAACAATTGCAAAACTCTATTCCGCCTTGCAAGAATGCGATTTTGCAATCGGCAGGCGCAGCAGGGTTATTGACTCTTGGCCGATTTGGAGAAAAACAATTTCACGAGGCGCGCAGTGGCTTGCCGCTGCAAGGCTTTTCCCCAAAAACTGTTCAGGGCTGGACCTAATGTCCGGGTTTTTTGGCATGAAAACCTGGTATGCAAAAAAAATAATCGAAAAAAACCGCCCAAAATTCGTGCCTCGGGGCTATAAAATTTTGTTTGAATTTTTGAAATTTTCACAAAAGGCAAAAATATTGTCTGTTGATTATGATTTTGGCTCGAGAAAATTCGGAAAATCAAAAATAGGGGCAGGGCAGATAATCGCCTTCATTTTCTCGCTTTTAAAATAAAAAGAAGACAAAAGAAAAAGGCCAATTAGTTATTCTGCGGCTCTTCTGCTTTCGGCTCTTTTTTTGTTTCATTCCACTGCACTGCAAAAAATGCAGCAATAATGATTATGATAAGAACCCCAAGGGCAAGAGCGCTATCATTTAGCGCTGCAAACCCGGCCGAAATAAACCCGCCATTATTGCTAGGTGAGGGTGAAGCGCTCACCTGTGGCTGTTGTATTTGCTCAGTAGAATTATTTTGCAAAGCTACCCTTTGCACTTTTGTGTATTTTTGGACAAGTTCAGATCCATTGCTCTGCACCGAGTAAAATACCCTGCCGTTTGAACTAAGGCCGTTTACTGCGCTAACCCTACTGCCTCTACTATTTGGGGCAAAAGTAAATCTATGAGGGCTAATTTGGGCATCCTCTGAAAACACTGTAACAGTGATCTCATTTTGTGTTGGGTTGTATAGTTCAAATTCAACAAAGCCTGACCCATTTTCCAAAAGCGCGCCCTCTTCAATATTTAGTTCAATTTCATTGAGGCTAATATTCGCACTCCCATTAACACTTACATTGAAATTATCAGAAATCACTGTGCAAGTGAACCCTGAAATATAATGTCCTTTTACTTTCAAATAAGCATTAGAGCTTCTATCTGAAAGTGATTCATCTGCAAAAACCTTCAAATTAATTGCTCCGCTCTGCCCTGCAAATAGGGTGCCGGAATCTCTGCTAGCTTCTAGTGAAAAATCAGGGCTGCTTTCAATTGCTTCAATTGAATCTATCTTAAAATCCTCGCCTGCAAAATTTCTGAGGGCAAAATAAACACTCTTCTCTTTTCCTGCAGCAATACTCAAATTCTGTGAAGAAATACTAAGCGCGCTACAATCTTTTGCAACGTGCTGGTCTTTTCCGTACTCGGTTTTTATTGTCCTATAATTCGTGTTTTCATTTGAATAATCCGTATAGCTGTTATCAAAGCTTTTTGAATAATTTGAAGTGCCCTTGTCGCTATACTCATAATTTCTATTATCGTAGTCATAGTTGTAATTCTTGTTATCATAATTTGAATAATTATAGTTCTTGTTTGAATAGTCAAAGCTTACTTCTTTCCACTCCTGTTGTGTTTCTTTTGCCTTAATGTATGCAACGCTTCCTTGTGTTTGTGGCTGGAGTGGCTTTTCATAAACTATTGTAGTTACTTGGGGCTTGTATACATTTACATTTATTTTTTGGAAAATATCTGATGGGGGGCAATATGTCCCGTCCCTAAAAGTCACGGCCCCTTTTATTTCAATTTCAACTATGCCTTTTGCTGAAGAATCGGCGTTTAGTTCGAACTGCACTTTTCCCTTTGAATTGTTTGCTACAACTCTATCAAATCTTATATTTGTTGCCTCGAGGCCGAAGTTGTCTGTTATCGATACGTTCTCAACATCCATGTATTTTGGAGAAAAATTGTTCAAATAAATTGTAACCTGCTTACTCTTGTCCGCATCTATTGAAATTGTAGAACTTGAAAATTCTGCCTGGTCGCAAAACGCTTCCTGCACTGGCTGGAACTGCTGGCCAACAAGTGTTTGGCTAGAAGGGGGCAAATAATAATTGCCGTAATAGATAGGGGCATAGGCGCTCATCCAATTTGGGTAATATGCCCAATTTCCTGAGTAATAATAATAGCTTGAAGGATAGTAGGTGTAATTTACAAAATCCGGGGCAAACCTATAACTTGTATCGTAATAGAAGTCAGGGGCGTATGTGTATGCATCAAAACCGTACCAGCCTGAATTGTAATATGAATAATCTCCATGTGAATAGACCCTAAAAGGATAATCGAAATAATACTGGTCGCTATATGTGTAAGTGTAAGGGGTTGGCATGAATTGGTAGGAGTTGCCATAGAGAACTTCTATGTGGTAATCAGAGTCGCTATATCCTACGTAGAGCGAGGCGTGGGCAAAATTTAATGTGAAAAGAAATGTAATTGCTATCAAAAATGCTGTCAGGTGTTTCATCAAAAATGCTCCTGTACTAATTGCGTACTACCAACTATTTAAATGTTGTTCTTTATTAACGGGACTTAGTTATTCTTATTTGTCCTAAAATTCGCGCGAAAACGAAGGAAAAGCCCTACTATTTTAGATTTTCTAAGTAATTATTAGATTAACTTGCTATTATTTAGCCTTCATTTGTAGGGTAGAGTCATAAAGTGCATTATTTTGGCAATTTGAGTCATTTTAATAAAAAAGCCAAAAATTTAGATTTTACCCCTTTACATTTCCTACAGGGCGAAGCGAAAACACTTTTTTGGAAATTCCTATTTCATCCATTGTTTTTATCACTTCGCTAATGTCCTTATAGGCAATTCCTGCTTCTTCGGCAAGCCCTGCATATGAAGCAGATTTTACATAAATCCCTTTTTTTTCCATCTCGCGCTGCAACTGCTCTCCCTTTACAAGTTGCTTTGCTTTTGTGCGAGACATTGTCCTTCCTGACCCGTGCATTGTACTTCCAAATGTCTCATCCATTGCTTTTTGTGTTCCCACGCACACATAGCTCCCTGTTTCCATTGACCCGCCAACAATAACAGGCTGGCCGGTTTTTCTAAAAATCGGGGCAAGCTCATCTTGTCCGGGGCCATAACTTCGTGTAGATCCCTTGCGGTGCACCACTAGTTTTTTCATTTTCCCGTCAACTTTGTGCTTTTCCACTTTTGCAATGTTGTGCGCCACATCATAAATTAAATTCATCTCCATTTCCTCTGCACTTTTTTTGAAAACCTTTTCAAAAACTTTCCTCACATTGTGCGTTATTACTTGCCTATTTGCAAATGCATTATTTGCAGCACATGCCATTGCGCTATAGTACTTGCGTCCTTCTTCACTATTGAATGGAGCGCAGGCAAGCTCCCTATCCTTTACTTTCAAATCATACTTTTCCATTACAGGGCCAAATTCTTTCAAATAATCAGTTGCAATCTGGTGCCCGGCTCCTCGCGAGCCGCAGTGGACCATAATCATTACCTGCCCATCATCAAATACGCCGAATTTATTTGCAATTTCACTATTGTAAATTTCTGCTGCATGGATTACCTGCACTTCCAGATAATGGTTTCCAGAGCCTAGCGTTCCAAGTTGGTTCATGCTTCTGCCAATCGCTTTTTCAGAAACATTTTTCGAATCAGCCCCCGCAATTTTGCCTTTCTCTTCAATATGGTCAATGTCCTCTTTCCACGCATACCCCTTCTCAACGCACCACTTCGCCCCCTGCTCCATTACATCAATTACTTCTCTTCGTGAAAGCCTAATAGTGCCCTTAACTCCGACTCCAGCCGGAACACTTTCAAATAAATTATTCACAATTTCGTGAATTTTTGGCTGCACCTCTTTGTAGTTGAGATTTGTTTTTATGAGGCGCATGCCGCAATTGATATCAAAACCGCAAATTCCCGGACTTACTATTCCTTCGTCTGCATCAAACGCCGCAACTGCCCCGACAGGCGCACCGTTAAGGGAGAACAAAACATAAATATAAAGTGCTTACGTTCCTAACCCCAATGCGCGTCAGGCATGGCGAGTGAATACTTCTGAATTCCGGGCAAACAGGCAACATTTGTAACCTGATCAAATACCCCTTCATCCATATTGGCAAACAGATTTTCAGTGGCATAAATTCTTGCGGGAGCTTGCATTCCTTTTTTTTCAGTTTCAGGAATTTCCCATACATTTTTGGAAATCTGTTCTGCTTTGTATTTTTTCATTTTGTGCTCTTCACCTCCACACCGGCAATCAGGTCTAAATTGGTTTTTAAACGCTAAGTGCTCGAATCAATTTGAATGGAAAAGGTTATAACTGTTGACGAGAATCTGGCTTCAATTCATGCTTATTTATGTGCAGATGGCTATTTTACAAGCGGTAAGCTGTCAAGCAAACACAAGTATTACGTCATGGCATTGCGCAACACAAACCAAGTTTTATTAACCGATTTCCAGGCAAAGTTTAACCGAGTTTTTGGAATAGTTCCAAAAATATATGCTGGAAGCAGATCTATAGTACACAATAAAGAACTATATTTTTTGATAAAGCGTGCATTCACTTCTTTTTATAGCAATGAATGGAACTTTCCTGCAGATGTTTTTACTACTAGGGCTCTGAAAGCAGCATGGCTTAGGACAATATTTGACTGTGAAGGATGGGTTACGGGGGAAGAGGATCGGGAAATAGGATTGGAAATGATAAACTTGTCCGGGGTGCTTAGGATAAAAAAATTACTTGAAGAGTTTGAAATCCCAGTGATATTTAAGATTAAGAAGAATGGTAAAATTTTCCGGCTTAATATTTTTGGAAAAGAAAATTTCATAAAGTTTCAAAACCAAATTGGGTTTTTGCATCCCCGAAAGAAGCTGAAGCTTCAAGAGGTTATAGATTCTTATGTATCTTACGAGTGGATTTTTCCTGAAGATAAAGAGCTTCTTTCTAACTTTATAATTGGCAAGCTAAAAGAGAAACTCAGTAAATCCCGGTTAGATTCAAGAAAACGCATTCGCATATGTTCATGCAGGAAAAGTAATTTGGAAAAACTTCACCTGTATATAAAGGAGTTTTATAATGTTGAATCAATAGTTTCTGATACAATGTTTAGTGGTATAGGGGTGCCCTATTTTGAATTATCAATAAATAAAAAATCAAGTGTAGAAAAAATTAAATCTCTCTTAGGGTTCTAAATATCAACCACCACGGTTGCGCTAAATTGCCCATTTTCTTTTTTTATTTCAAACATGTGCATTGTAATTGCCTTCACATCATTTCGCAAATTCTGCCTGCCGATTTTTTCCAAAGTGTCCCCGCCGCATTGAGCTTGCATTTTATTTTGTGAAATTTTCACTTTAAAATTTTTGAACAAAATCCCATCAACATCTTTTATGTAGACAAGTTCTTCTAAAAAGTTGTACAAAAGTTCCTGTTCATTTTTTCCCTCCATAATAATTTCACGTTGCACTTTTAGCGAAATTTTCTGTAGGTCTGCCATTGTTTCAGTAAGGGCAAGGCCAGAGTTTTCAAAGAGCTCTTCAACGGTTTTGCCGTGAGCGCGAAAGGCAATGTCTGCTATTGCAACATTTTCTAGGAATTCGTATTTCATCAAATAGTTGTTCCTTAAAAACCTTTAAATATGGTAATTTAGGGGTTTTATCAGTTGGGTACATGCCCGAATTTCATTTGTATTTGCCCCGGAGCTGTAAGTTCTTGGGAGTCCGCATCATATATTGCCCACAAAAAATTGACTCCAGTTGCAGTTTGGTCAATTGGCCCGTCTGCGCTTGCGCCATTCCATCCTTGCAATGTAATTTTATACTTTGCATTGTAAGGCTCAATTCCCCATCTAGGCCAATCAGATGCTGTTATTTCCTCAACACTCCAGTTCCCAGACCCTGTTCCATATATCCAGCTTCTGTCCGCATTGAGATATAACAAAATTATGCTGGACGTTTCCATGGCGCTGCTGCCCCCAGCATCATAATAAGCATATTTTGAATACGCCCTCCATTTGCCTGGCAAGAGCGCAGTCGGATCAGATAGCTCTAATGCGTTTTGGCTATCTGCCACTGGCGCATCTCCCTCAATATCAGTTTGGCCTGCGGAATTGCTTATTTGCTCCTGTCCTGGGGCCGTGTTTTGCCCAGAGGATATGTCCTCTCCCTGTACAATTTCCTCTTTCGGGGCTTTAAACGGGATCTGCCTGATTGATGTTTTGGTAATTTCATAAGATTTTATCATTTCATCAACAATGCCGATGTACTTGTCAAAATTCTTCTGTTCGGAAAGGAATGTTATCTGGTGCCCATAATTTTCACTGTCCACAATCCAGACATTTATTGCCTGCATTTTTTCCCCATCTATTGTTGCAGTGTAGATAATTTTGTTTGCAACAAGCCCCGAAATTCCGGGTATCTCAACACTAGTGCCTTCAATCGTCGCTATGTCAGGAAGGCCACTTGCAATATCAACAAATGAGGAAGTAGTGTAATCCTGTATTTTTACAGGTTCGTTTCCGAGGTATTGGATAGAAATATTCAGGCTCTCTGTAAAAGTGTCAGAATCATTTTCCTGCGGGCTGATAAACAACACAACAATTCCATTCTCCCCGACCATCTGCTTGGTCCACGTGCTTGGGTATTTCATTTTTATTCCATAGTCGGTGTCTTCAAAGGCAAGGAACCCGTCTGCGGAATTTCCCTGCAGGCTTTGCCCTGCCTTGAAATTGCATCCGGAGATTGCAATTATTGCAATGAGCATAACGGCTGCAACTGCAACATTTGGGCCATTTGTAATTTTTTTTCCAATGTGCATGTTCTCAAATCTGTTTTTGTAGTTTTTGATTTATGGTTTTGATGTTAATAAAGCTATCTTAGCGCCTGGATTGCTGTCTTGTCCCGAATTAATGTCTTGGTAAAATAGCTTCTGGGGAACCTGCTGACAAAAATGTAGGAAGCGGACAGTGTGCCATTTTTTGGCTTTTTCGAAACCCGCTTTATGGGAAGACTTTTATATGCCCTGGGCGTATTTTGTTCATGAAATTAAATTTTTTGCTTGCTGCAGGTGTATTAATTTTGCTGTTTGCATTGGGTTGTGTTAATAGCGCGCCGCAAGATGCGCAACAGGATATTTTGCCAACAAGTGCTAACCAAACAACAAATGCGGGGAGTGGCGACAATACAAAAATAGCTGGCAAAGTAGGCCTTACGCCCTTTGAGGGTTCATTTGCGCCCTGCACCATTCAGCCCTTTATAGGGGAAAAGGCCGCATTTTCCGATGAGGGCGTTGCATACAGATTCAGCTACCCTATTGGGTGGGCTTGGGAAATCTTTTTAGAGCAAGTCAGCGTGTATCCAACAGAAAACCAGCTCCCAAGCATTTCAATCGGAACCGATTCACTGCCAGGGGGGGTTGAAACAACCCTTGAAAACTATGACGCTTACAGGATAAACAAAAGGCTCAAAGAGGACTCCGGAATACTCGAGCTTGATGAAACCTGCTCAACTGCCATTTTTGGGGCCACTGCGCACCAAATAATTTATACAGATATTCCCGATGCCGAACTTGTGGATGAACCTGATATGCACATAAAGACTCTGGAAATTTGGGCAGAAAAGGGTGGGAAAATATACTTAGTTTCCGCAACTGCAAGGGCAAAGGACTTTGATGGCATCATCCCTGGGTTTAATTTGATAGTAAGTTCCCTTGAGCTTAATTGAATTTAAAACTTAGAGTCGGCTTTATTTGTAAATACCTGACTTCGCCACTTTGAGAATCAGATAAAGGTTACCTGCTGCAAATGTATTTGGTGATAAAATGCAGCAGAATGTAACCTTCAGTATAGGAAGTATCGGAATAGTGGATAAAATTAACGGAAAATATGGGGTTCTCGA
>DATDWP010000007.1:0-41698 GCA_035289625.1 archaeon
TCGAACATTTCCCCCGAAATTGAAGCGATTTTGGGAAAATCTATCAACAAATACGGGGTTACCAACATAGATTTGCGCTGGTAAAGCGCAAATGACAAATTAGGTTAGAGCCATTAGGCTGGCAAAAGTGGCGAAGTTAAGATTAGAAATAACTTTTGCCAGCATTGTTGCATCATGGTCCTGCCACTCTTGAAGAGTAGCTAATTGATTGTTGACACCGCGTTGAACAATTAAACCTTTAGCCCCTGAAACATTCGTAAAGACGTGGAGGGGCGCTTGCGGGTTTGCCGTCCCTATTCCAACGTTCCCATCGCTTATGACAACAAGTCCAGGCGCTCCTGTGCTTCTGTTCACGCTTAAAATGTTTGTGTCGCCTGAGCCTGCGAATACTTGTAGGCGTGCAGTAGGGCTTGAGGTGGCGATTCCTACGTTGCCGTCTTGTGAAACAAATAACCTGTTGCTCCCAGAGAATTTGACATAAAATCCGTTGTCCGAATCAGTGGTTATTCCTGCTTGGGCGTCGGAGCTGACTGCCTGCATTGCAGTGCCCCCGCTAATTGTTACAAGGCCATGAAGGGTTCCAGAGCATCCTATTCCTGAGGCGCAATCATGGTATGTATAAAAATTGTCTGCTCGTACCGCGCTGCTGAAATATCCATATATCGGCCTATTTGCCCCTGGCGCTCCTATAGTGTATGTTGCATCTGTTGCAAATGTCAAGTGCCCTCCATCAATAACTAATCTTCCAGAGGATGGCGATGAAGTTCCAACACCAACATTTCCGTTCTTATCTACAATCAATCCGGTTACAGGCGAAGCTGTTGTATTGGAGTCTACTCTCAATACGTTTGTGTCTTTGTTGATTCCATTCACATCAAGAATTGCATCTGGGGTTGGGTCTACTATGCCAACGTAGCCATCGGTATAAATTGTGGGTACTGTAGCAGCTTGATTGGTTCCTTTTAAAACAGAGAGTATGGTAGCTGTTTGTTCGTTTATGTGTCCTTTTAAAGTCAATACTGGGTTTGTTGCGCCATTTGTAAATATGCGTTGCGATCCAAATGCCTCATGGTTCTTTAAAAGGTTAATTTGAGTACTTGTAATATCTATCACACTTGCTTGGTCTGCTTGTATAGACAATGTTGTGTGAGTGTTGGGCGAGTGATAAAGCCGCCAATCTGTGTGGCCCGGATAGTCGCTTCTAAATTCAAGATAATTGTCATTTTGTGGTGATTGTGGAGATGCTATTGATATCCCGCCGCCTGCAATTTCCAATTTCGCTCCCGGCGTTGTCGTCCCAATCCCCACGTTTCCTGAGGTTGTTCCTGCGCCTATTATTCTTGCGATTTCTCCTCCGCTTGTGTTTTTGATTATTATGTTTTGGTCGCGGGGGTTGATGTTGGTGACATTCAAATCAGTGGCGTTCAAAATTATGTTTCCCAAATAGGATGTGCCCGTGACGTTGAGATCGCCTGTAATTCTTGTGTTGCCGTTGACATCAAGTTTATTGCTAGGAGAGCTAACGCCGATTCCTACGTTGCCCTCTATTATTAACCCATTTGTCGGAGCCGCTGTGGTGTCGTAAGACGCTCCAAAACTTCCACCGCCAGAGACGCTCAACTTTGACCCTGGTGACGTTTCCCCGATGCCGACGTTGCCAGCAGTATTTATTGCCAAAGCTGGAGTGTTAAATGTGTAACCGCCCAAAAGCGTACTTGGCGTAATTTCAAAATTTCCTTCGACTCCTCGGTCGAGAGACATAAGCCAATTCCTATTAAGTCCGCCTATATTCCTGGCCGAAGAAAGAACAAGTTGAAAAATATCACCAGTGGATGCACCCTTGATATCCAACTTTCCACTTGGCTCCGTCGTCCCTATGCCGACGTTTCCGTTTAGGTAGGTGTTGCCCGTGATGTTGGCATCTCCTACAACATGGAGTGTTTTTGTGGGTGTTGTTGTTCCGATTCCGACGTTTCCGTCAGCAGCTACTACGAAGTTGCTCCTATTCTGCAGTGCCGAACCGTTATAGAAAACTATTCCGTTTGAGTTGAAGTCGGTTGTTCCTGTTCCACCTTGCGATTTTGCAAGCGGAGTTCCAAGGGTGAGTGTTCCAATTGATGCGCGTGTTGAGTTTATGTCTGTTGCGTTCAAATCTCTTGTGAATATTCCGAGCCAGCGGTTGGTTGAGGATCCTAAACTCCATGTAACATCGAGGAATGGTGTGTAGTTACCATTGACGTCTATTGCTGTGACTGTTGCTGCGTTCAAGTCATTCAAAATTACGAGTGATTGTGTGTAGAGTACTCCGTTTTGGATGGTTATTCCTCCCTGGCCGAATCCGCCGTTCCAGGTGGTGGTGTTTGCAAAGTTCCATGCTCCGGTTACGTTGTCGTCTGCGGTTTTTCTTGCGTATTGTGAATTGAAATCCGAACCCCATTTCAAAGCGTTTAGATCGGCACCGGTTTTTGAGATTTTTGTCCAATCAATACTCGCAGTGCTAGAAATATCAGAGTTGGTTATAGTAGCGTCTAGGATTGATCCTGTTTTTACTACTCCGTGGGAGGATTCGAATTGTTTTCTCTCTGAACCGTTAAAATCTAAATCTGTTCCGTTGATGCTGAGATCAATGTAGTAGTACCCGCCGTAGTTCAAATCGAGTTGTGTGTTGCTTCCGAGCACTACGTCCACTACTCCGTCGTTTATTGCGTTGTTAAAATCAGAACCTGAATCATAAACCAAATTCCCGCTAACATTCGCATCATAAATCAAAACTCTTAGATCCCCGGTGGAGAGTGAAGAACCACTCTGCGCAATCCGCCCGTGCAATGCAACTAGTTGCGCAACGGCAAAAACGCTTGAAGAGAAAAAGAGTAAAATGAGGAGAAGGGAAAGGGCTTGGATAATGGGTATGGGGGGGGGTAAGGGGTTTATTTTGCATGGTAAATTCTCGCTTAGATAAAGGCAGAACCCCTTTAAAAAACTGTTGAAAACGGGGGGGGAGATTTTTGGTGAAAATCCACAAAATCCGGGTTATGGTAATGCGCTTCTAACTAAGAAGTTTCAATAAAATCCCCTGCCTTCCAATCCCCGCTTTTCTTATCCACTCCGCCAATTTGTTTATAGTCCTTTTAGAACCTATTCCCCTAGGGTTAGGCCTTGCTTAAAATCGTTCAAATCGGGCTTGTCGTATTCAACCTGCCCCGACTGCTCTTAACGAACTAATGGGGTTTTAGTAAAATTCAATACAATCCCTCTACGTCCATTGTTTGGATGTTGGATCTGATTTTAGTTTTGTCCTGTACAAAGAGTATTTTGTTTTTTGCCTGGGTTTTGCCGAGTTTTTCTTCCACCCTTCTTATTTCTTTTTCCCCGATTTTTCCCCATTTCACTTCGAGGGCTATTTCGGGCTTTTTGAATTTGAGCAGTAGCCCGTCTATTTCAAAGTCTTTTGCCTCTATCACTGTTTCGGTAAGGCCGTTTTTTTCGGCAAGCGCTTCCCTAGCCGAATCCTCTATTATGCGCGGCATCAGTTCGTCTATGATCCTCAATAATTCCCCGTCCGACATTTTTCTTTCGGAAAGATTGTATTTTTCGTCCGCGTAATAGTATATCCTTGCAAGGGGGGATGTTAGTTTGTATATGTATCTTTTTTTGCTAAAAACACCTATCCTTCTGATTATCCCAAATGCACAGAGATTATTGAGGTACTGCTGTATTATGCTTGGATCGTCTTTTTTTATGAGCTTTTTTGAGAAGAGGTAGCTAGATATTTCCCCCGAGCCTACCTTCCCGGAAGCTATTGAGCGCAATATGCCTTCATAGACTGCCGATATTTCCCTCTCCTCCTCTAAAAATATTTCACCTATCAGTGCGGGTATTGTTTTTACCGAACCTGAAATAATTTTGGCGATTGTCTTTCTTGCCCCCTCTTTGGGTTCAAAATAATCTATTGCTATTGGCTCCCTTAGCAGTACTGCAAGTTCGAGTTTTTCTTTTTTTGAGAGATCGATTTTTTTCAAGGCGCTAAGGCAGTCCTCCAGCCTAATTAACCCTATCGGCATTTCCGTGAAAAGCCCCAGCAGGGCGGATTTTGCTGATATTAGCTTTTTTGAAAGGAAAAGGGTGGATGAAATCAGGATTAGTTTTCCGCTCTTTTTCATAAAATGCAGGTAGTCAAAGAAGTCTTTTCCAAGCCTGTGGAATTCGTCGACAACCACCGTCTTATTGTCTTGTAGCGCCCTGCTGAAAATCTGAATGAATGACTCATAGCTAATAGAATCATTGTTTTTTGTGAGAATGCTCCCTGTGTTTTTTACAAAAAAATATTCATCGTATTTAATGAAGTTGTTTACAAGAAAAGTTTTCCCGGTCTTGCGCCTTCCATAAACCAGAACCCACTTTTTTGAGTCTGCTATTTTCCTTGTATCCATTGGCCTATCTATAATCATAATAAGTATAATGCTGGTGATACTTATAAACATTTCGTTGAGGCGTACCTTCTGCCTGCTATTTTTTGATATGGCTTAATTTGTCAATTTAAACGATTTTATGCGGGGCTGAAAAAACCGGGGCGAATGTCGGCTTTTTTAGAAACTTCATTGGCTATAGGTGGTGGTTTTATTGTATCGCTTTTAATCAAAAGTGATACTATTTTTGTATCACTTCAGGGGGATTTATATTGTGTTTAAGGGAGGGAACCAAAATTGTTCAAATAATGCCTCAGTGGGCTGCTAACTCTATCCTACCAATACCCCGTTTCAATGAGGTTTTTGACGAATTGGTAAGGTGCGGATGAGGCCACGCTTTCAAGTAGTTGCATTGCGGTAATCGAACTCAAAAAATACCCGATGAGTACGCAGAGGATGATTATCCCAACCACTTTTTGCAAATATACGTTCCTATAATCAAAAAAATTTGCCTTTCCGCGAAGGTCCAAAAATGCAATCCCGCCCATTTCACTTCCGGCAAGAAGGGCCCAGTGAAGTGGCACTAGTGCTGCAAGAGCGTACACTGAGTGGTCAGAAAATCCGCTTCCAAAAAATACCCCTGCAAAAAAGAGGAGCAAAAAGGAAGTGTTCCCGTAAAAAAGCGAAGAGAGTATCAAGATTGCAATTACCACAAGCACAAGTTCTAGTTCAGGCCCTAAAAAAAAGCTGCGATCAATCGGCCCGCTAAAAACATTCACTACAAGTATTCCAAGAAGATAGAGGATTGTTCCAAGGATTACATTTCCGGTTTTTCCAAGCATGTGCTCACTTTACAAAATACCCTTCGTTCCAGTAGAGGTTAAATGTAGAAGGATCGGCTTTCACACACACGCTTCCGCCATTAACTTTTTGCACAAGGCTTTGCAAATTATACTCAGTCCTAACTGAGCCTAGTGCCTTGTCCCTATTGAGGCTAACAACTCCTATTCCTTTTAGCGGCGAAGTAATTGCCCTTGAACTAAGTGGATCGCTAGAGCCAATTGTTGTTGAGGAATCCTGTGTACATTTTGTTGAAATTTCAGATGAGGTTGTCTCATCAACGCGCGCCGGGGTAAATACTACCGCATTGAGCCCAAGTGTACCTGACTGCGAGTTGTTTATAAGTATCCCATCATACTCCCCATCAAGCCCGCCCAATTTATCAGAGCAAAGCGCTGAACCCCTGTGCCTTTGTGTTACCAACACCTCACCTACATTGCTTCCAAGTCCGCTACTAGAAACTTTCCACTGTGCTTCAAGTGGTTGCACGCTGCGTTGCCTATTTTGCACTGTTGAGAATTCAAAGAGCACTCCGGCTGCATTTGCCTGCTGTCCCTTTGCAATTGTTGCCTGTAAAAGTACTGGGTCTGAAGGCGTGTATGCAATTGCGTTCTGGCCAATTGAAAGTATTTGTGTACTCTTTGTTGCGCTATAGCTTGAATTGAATGTGAATGTTGAAGTTGGGCCAACACTATTTGTTGCGGTTGGGTTTGCTATTGCAAGTGAAGGGTCCTCAACTCCGTAGTAGTTGAAATAGAAATTTCCGGTATTAGTCCCGCTCATCGCGCCGCTCCGGGCTCCGTTTACCGGGAAAGTGAAGAGCAAATTATTTGCATATTGTGACTGGAAGCTAGCTTTTGCATTGTCCGCATCAATTGCCTTTAGGTCGCGAATTAGTTTTAGGGAAACCTTTGCTTTCGGGTTTGCAGCAGCCCAATTATATTCAACTCTAACTTGGTAATCTCCGGCAGCATCAATCTTATCCTGCGCAAATTCGAGTGGTGTTGCGGCAATTGATTTGTACGTGGTGTGGTCATTGAACTTTTGTGCAAAATCAGCGCTATAGCTATCTTTTATGAGGAACATGTTGGTGTCAATGTTTGCTTTGTGGAATTCAAAGAAATTATTATATCCTGCCTGCTTTCCGATCGTCCACTCCGAATTTCTCATCACCAATTCTTCCACAAATTGTGCCGAGCTATTGAGGTTTCTTGCAGTGAGCTTCCATTTGCCTTTTGCTAGTTCTTGCATGAACTCTTTTGAAACGCTCTGGCCAGATTGCAGGGTAAAAGATGCGCAGCTGTTTGGCAGGCATTTATTCATCTGGTCGACAATCTGCTTTTGGAATTGGATAAAACCAATTGCCGGTATTGCATAGTCCTTCTGGTTGCCAAGATCAACACCGCTAATGTCTGATGGCCTATTCACTGACTTGGGGTCTTTGATCTTTGTGGCGTCCCAGCCGTTGATCTCATAAACAAGTTGCAGGCCTTTGAGGCGTGGCTCGCTATCTATCTTGCTGTTTATTTGTTCCATGATCTCAATTGTCTTGTTGATTATGAAAATATTGTTCCTTATATTTGCCTCGCTAGTTTCCGGCATCGGGCTCTTGCCTTTCAAATCATTTTCAAGGCTGCTTGATACTTGTATAAATTTGAGTTTTGAATTCTCTTCAAATAAATCCACTACTCCGTTTCCTGACATGAAATACCCCGCATTTGAGCTCTGTTTTAGGACGTAGCGGAAGAGTTCTTGTGAATTCTTGCTACTCTCCTCGGAGCACTTGAACGGGTCATCTGTTACTGAACAATTGCCTATTTTTGCCGCATCATTTATCGATCCTGTAACTTTCTTTATTTCCGCGGCTTTTTGTGCAAGTGCAATTGAACTCTGTGTTGCATCGCAAAACCACGGGGCAGCGCTTGTGTTCTTTAATTCCCTTGCAATTGTTCCGCTTGGCATTAGTACATCGCACGCATTCTTTGCAACTCCTTTTCCATCGCTTGGGGTTCTCCAATCATAACTAATTTGGTGTAACCCGAATTTCTTGTACGCTTCTGGGCCAGATTCGCCGGCGGTGCATGCAAATGTCCCTGTATTGCCGCTTCCACCGGGTATTGGTGTTTTTCCGCCGGGCCTTGTGGGGTCGGCTTTTACTATAAATGAGACATTGAATCTTCGTATCTCGGTTCCTGCAGGAGACACTCTTGTAACTTTACTTGTCATTGATTCATTGAATTGTGTTTTTGCGCCCGTCCAATTAGTTGCATCAAAGCTAATTGTTGCTTCGTGGCCGTCATGTGAAATTGTCATGCGCAACCCGTTCTTTTCAAATACTGCCGGGTTAAATGGGGCTGAAATAGAATCGGCGCTTCCGCAGCCGTTCTTTTCATCAATTTTGAATAATCTGCCATTCTCAGATGTTGAATACCTATCAAGCGGTAGTTCTCCAATTTTTGCAAAATTTAGTGCATCATCATTTATGCACTGGGATGGCTTTACTGAAGGGTTCCCATATGTTGTAAACCTATTTGAAATCTGCTCTGCAAATTCAACCAAAGGCCAATAATCCTGCACAGTTACCGGGAAGTGGGTTGTCCTAACACCTCCGCTGGGGGAGGAGAAGAGCACTACAAGATTGGTCCTGCCTTCTGCTGCGAAAAACCCTGACGTTAAAAAGTACCTTAAATTCCCGACATCTGCAAATTTATTTTGCTCGAAAAATTTTGCCGCAGGAGCCTTGTTTTGGTATTCTTTGAGGGCCTTCACTATTTCAAATGTCAAAACTTGCCTAACTTTCCCATTTGCCTGCGGGGTTATCTGCTCATCCAAAAATGTCCAGCTCTCAATCATTTCCTTAAATCCGGATGCCGTATTTGTAGGGGTTGCTATTGAGGTCCCTGAAAAATTTATTGTGTTATTGCTAGCTTCCAAAAACACTCCCTGGTCATAGCATGTGTTGATTATTTGCAATTCCACCGGTTTTCCGACAAAGTTATTGAATGAAAGATTTCTTGATGGGCTAATTGAAATACAATCCTTGTAGTTCTTTGCCAGTTCATTTGTAACATTTACATAAACAGTTCTAATATCGGTTGTCTTCCGGTTGCTCTGCGAGGGCTTTGCCTTTATCCCAAGCGCGTACCTTCCAAAAAAGTTTGTCGGTTCAACTACCACTTCCGCTTCTGAATTTGGTTCAATTGTAATTGTTTTGTCCTTTACATTAATTCCGGGTTGTGGGTCAAATGCCAAATCAACTGCGCTGCTACAACTATTCCTTATTGCAAATCCCCCGGAGCCGCAGTTCCATGAGGTATTAAATGAATTTGAAACCCCTTCAGCCGGATAGAATGGCTGGGTGTAGGATGTATTTGGATAGTATGAATTCTGATATGAATTCATGTACCCCTGATTTCCATAATCATAATAGCTAGAGCCCGGGAGGTTTTGTTGCGGGAGCGCTGAACCAAGATATGGCGGCACCCCTGTTCCGTAGCCATTTCGTGAAGCGTAGGGGTCAAATTGGGCATAGCGTGAATTGCTAAATTGCGAGAACCTATTTCCATATTGCCCAAATCCTGTATTGTAAGGGCAGCTTTGCACTGTAATGTCCCTATTTGTCAGCACTTCAACACATTGTGATAGATCATTTAAACTTTCTGAAAAATCAATTTTGCGCGTGATCTTCTGCTCGCCGCTTGATGTAAAATGTGTTGCCTGCAATTCAATTTTTGCTTCCCCGGAGCTACTAACAACCCCGCCTGGCTGCAATTCAAGTTTTATTGTGCCTTCACTATCCGATCTTAAGCTATCAAGAATTGTCCTGAATGATTTGTCAAGAAGAACCGACCTTGAAGTGTCAAGTGAACTTGTTGCCCTGATTGCGCCTTCAAGTGGCGCTGAACCCGGTACAATTCTTGCTGAAATATTTCTAAGGTTAATTTTTTGCCCTGCAACTTCACAATTGTTTATAATTGTTATACTCACTTGATGAACCTGTGTCGGTGACCCTGTTGCTTTCCATTCCGTTGGGGTTAATTCAAAGCACTCAGTGCTATCAAGTTCATCCCCAAAACCAAATGTCAATTCAAGGGGGATTGAAGCTAGCCAGCGCTGCGAAAAATTGGGGTTTGTAAGATGCACGTGCACCGTGCCTAAAATCCTTGTAGGTTTTGTTATCTGCAGCGCTTTTTCACTTAGCCTAAGTGTTGCGCTAAGGGCTGCATTTCCATCTGGTGTCAGTACAGTCCCTTGCACCGGGCTGGTGAAATTAATTTGCACGTAATCGGAAAAGTCCTTGCTTGCCGCAATTTTTTCAATTTCTAGCGGTATTTGCGAGTGGTTCAAAATTGCCGCATCAATTGTTTTGAATTCTTCCCCGCCAACGCTTAGCAATAATTTTATTGATTGCGGGTCGGTTGCTAAAATATTGCCTGTGATTTTTATTTCCTTTTCAACTTCCCTATATCCGCTCTTATCAACGCTAACTCCAAATGTACTTCCTTCTGAAGGTGAGAGTAGTGTGAATGCAACTATTCCTTCAATGTCACTGCTCCCGCCGGCAATTACCTGCCCGTCTTTTTTGAAACTTATTTGTGCATTTGAAATCGGGCTACTAAGGGAATTCCCATCAGTTACCCGCACTAAAATGTTGTTGTTTATAAGAGGCACAATGACCCTTGGCAAAATATCAACGCTAAGTTCTTTTGATGGCAAAACCTTGACATAGATCACTTTAGAATAAATTTGCGTTGCGCTGCCGCTTGCCGAAATCAAACTTACTTCAATTGGTATTGTGCCTTCTTTTTTTGCCTCAAATACAATTTCACCCGATACCACTGAATCTTTTGTAATTTCCCCGACCGCAACCGAAAATTCAGACCCAACCCTCTGGGCGCCTTTATTTTCCCCTGATGCGGTCTTTATATTGTAAGAATCAATTGCAATGCTGCTTGTCCTATCTTTTACTGCAAGTTGGCCGGCACTAAATGGGGCATTTGAAATACTGGAAATTTCAAAGAGCAATTTATACTTAACACTAGAAAGTGCGCTAATGCTATCAACTACACTTGAAGTCAAACTATCCCTTAAATCCTGTGAGGAGTAGCTTGCGCAAAAATCATCCGAGCAAAGGCTTGTTGGGCCTATACTGAATGTTTTTTTGAGGGCATTTGCATAGAGCCCATTTTTTTGTGGCGCTCCTTCACTTGACCCTAGTGCCGCATCATTTGGCGATCTTATATACCCTCCGCTTTTTGCAGCTGCGCGATACCAAATTTCCAGTAAAGACCCGATCCTTGCCTCATTGCGGACCTGCAGGTCGGTTTCGATTTCATACACTCCGCCCTGGGCTTTTTTGAAAATAACATTTGCCCACTTTGAATTTGCAGCAGCGCTTCTTTGCAGATCCTGGGCTTGGCCGAGCGGCGGGTTATAGGTTGCCCCCTGTGCAAGGGTGCTATATGCTGCCCTTACATCGCTAATATAGATGGAATCTTTTTCAGAAGAATTATTTTGCTCCTTTCCTGTGCGGATATGTGCCAGGGCTTCATCAAATGTTGCATTTGCAGGAACTATTAGCCTAAATTTTGCGCTATAAAGTGAACCCGGGCTAATTGACCCGCTATCTGAAACTAATTCATTTCCAAAATATAATTCCTCAAATTCGATTTGGAATGTGCGCGCATCTTTTGAGAGCTCTACGCTTCTTTGCAGCGTTGAATCCCTTTGCATTTGCAAAGGAACAGTAGTTGTACTAACAAACCCATCAGCGCTAACTATCAAAAACACTTTCTTATCGGCGCGCAGGACAATTTCCTTTTTACCATCCGGGTCAGTTGTCACTTCTTGCAATGTCTGCAAAGCGCCATAATCAACAGCTTTTATTTCAGCGCCCGCAACCGGGTTTCCTGCGCTATCAACAACACTCACTTCTATTTTTCCAGAGCCGATTGGTATTCGCAATTTGAGGGTATTTTGCTGCCTGTTGCTAATTGCAAAAGTTTCGCTTGTCTTCTCCCCGTGCCCAGGCTTTACTCCATATACAAAATAAGACCCGCCCGAAACCCGCTCAAATATTGCCCTTCCGTCAGCCCCTGTTACAATTTCAGCGCCAATTTGCGCCCCATCTGAACTTGCCTTCAATTTGAGTTTTACATTTTCAACAGGTAAATCCTTTTCATCAGTAACTGTTACCAGTAAACTCTCGCTGTTTTCAATTGTTGCCTGTTCAAGTAGGACTTCAAGAGAATCTTGCGATGGCTTTGCGGTAATATTTTTTATAAGATATAATGGCTTATCTATTGTAATTGCGTATTGCACATCCTCCCCTACATTAAATTCAACTTTGCCGTCAGCTAAACTATTCGAAGTTGTTATTTGTGTGCCTGATTTTGCAAGTGAAACAATTGCGCCTCCAATAGGTTCAGAAGTTTTAGAATCCTTTAGGAGCAATTTTATTTTTCCTGCAACGCTTTTTTGCATAACAATTGCAAAAGACGTAACCTCATTTGCCCGGACTTGTTGGCGGATGCCTTCTTTTAGGCCATCATATTCGGCAAAATTCCCGCTGCGATCATATGCAATAATGTAATATGTCCCGGTGCTAACTGCGGAAAATGTTGCAACAGAACTAGCGCTTGTTTGTTTTGTTTCAAATGCGCTTCCTGGCACATTATTCTCCGCTACGCTATAAAGTGTTACATCAACCCCTGCAATTCCCTGTCCATCGGATGAATTTACAGTAACAACAACGCTGCCCTTTGCTGCAAGCTCTTTTGCAACAAATACCTGCGCGCCTTCATCTGAAGATAAAGAGATCTGCTCAGAGGTTTGCGAACCTGTAATTTTTACAAGTAGGGTGTCACAATCACTTTCAATTTCAAGGTCAATGCTCCCATTGCGCACAACTTGGGTACTCTCAAAATCATTTCCGGTACAGGAGAAGAGCGCCTCTATTTCATCTTGGTAGACCCTGCTAGTTCCCTGCTCTAAAAAACTTATTGTCTTGTGCAGCGTGACAATTTCACTTCCGAGCACAAGTGTTTTTGTCTCCTGCCCTTTTTGCGCAATAAAACTTGCGCTATAATCTTCAAACCCGCCCTTTGTTGCACGGATTTCAATTTCCGAATTTAGCGGCACATTCAAAACCGCTTTTCCGGTCGAATCAGTTGTCTTTGAATCAATTTCCAATCCATTTGCAATTGCGCTAACAACAACGCCTTCAAGCAGGGCCGTGTCGGAATCTTGCACAATCACTTCAATAGAAGAAGATGCAAAGGCCGAACTTATTCCAAAGAGCAAAAGCGCAACTAGGGCAACTGAAAAAATTACCGCAACCGGAAAAGAAGGGATATTTTGCTGCTCTAGCGCGTCAACTACTTTATAGACCGGGATCCCTTTTTCCTCAAGCACGTCAAGAAAAGAGTAATATTTCTCCTCCAAAGATTCGTACAGCCCCTTCTGCGCCATCTAAAACCACTAAGCCTAAATTAAAGCAAATTTGTAATTAAATAAAGTGAATCCTGCATTTAAACCTTCGCCCAAGGCTTTTTAGGGCAGGATAGAATAGGCACACTTCACCCTAATTGCTTTAGATTTGCTTCAAGGTTATCTTCATCGGTCCTAACAAAAATACCGCGTGCCTTCATTTCTCCAAGAAGCTCCCAAATCGACAACCGCGCCTTTTTTGCAGCAAGCGAGAGCGTTAGCGACCCATTACTATATCTTGCCAGTGCGTTCTCAACATATTTGAGGTCCCGTAGGTTCTCATCTGCAAGCCTAATTAATTTTGGCATATGGAAATATTGTATTCAAATGTATTAATATGCCGGCCTCAGATGCAAAGTGGGTGTTTAATCCCGGCCAGCAATTCACTGGGTGTTCATGTATCTCAAATTTGTGGCCAGCCTGAAGCATTATTCGAGTATTTGCCTTATTTTTTCTGCGACAAATACCGTATTTCTCTTTTTTCCGGTTATTTCCTTTAGTATTCCGACTTCTGTTAGTTTTTGTATTGCCCTTTTTGCAGTAGGATATTCTTTTTCCAGAATTTTTTTTGCATTTGGAATTGTAATATATGGGTTTCCAAGCAGGCTTTCAAATATTTTGAGTGCGTTCGTGCTTGATTTCTCCAATAATTTTTCCTTGCATTCTTTCGAGTATTTTTCGAGTTTTGCCGCGCGTTCTATTGCATCTTTTGATTGGGCTATTACGGCTTTTAGGAAGAATTTAAGCCAATCACTATAGTTGCCTTTTTTGCTCATATCCAAAAGCAAGTCGTAATACGCATCCCTGTTTTTTTCGAAGTATCCGCTGATATAGAGCAATGGCAGCGGCAGGATATTTTTTTTGCAAAGGTAGAGTGTTATTAGCAATCTGCCAATCCTCCCATTCCCATCCCTGAATGGGTGTATCGCTTCAAATTGGTAGTGGGCGATGCCAATTTTTATCAGCGGCGGGGTGTTATCCTCTGCATTGAGGTATGCAAAAAGGTTTTCCAGAAGGGCCTTTACTTTTTCAGGTTCTGGCGGCACAAATGTCGCATCATTTATGGAAGAGTCTCTATTCCCTATCCAATTTTGGGTTGTTCTTATTTGGCCGGGCTCTTTTTGCTCGCCACGGACACCTTTGAGGAGTATTTTATGCAGTTCTAGGATTAGTTCCAAATTGAGTTCTTGTGTTTTGATTTTTTTAAGGCCATGTTCCGTTGCATTGATGTGGTTTATTACTTCTTGCAGGTCAAAATCCATTTCTTTTTCATCTTTTGCCTCGAAAAGGAAAACTTCCGAGAGGGATGTTCTGGTGCCCTCAATTCTTGAGCTCCACACCGCCTCTTTTTTCAGGTATGGCATAATGAAGATATGTGGGTTTGATAGGAGAAACCCAAGGCCATTTAAGTTACCAAGATTCATTGACGCTTCGGATAGTATAGCAATAAGGGGTTCATCGAATTTGATTTTGGATGGCAGAAAATTTGGATTAAATGTGTAGTAAACGCCTTTGGACGATATTGAAACTATCCCTGCAACTTGATTAAACCCTTCAGGCTCCATAGTATCATTAACATTATAAAACGTAACTTATTATAAAGTAATTGGTATATTGATAATGAAAATAGGCTAAAACAATACTAGCTAAATTGTTTATTAATGTACCTGGTATTAGTAAAATTAAGTAGTATTGTTAAACAAAAAAATGATATTAAAATTTTCTTTATAACGTGGATTTGCCGGTGTAAAGAGGCATCTGCCGTTCGGGCAATCGCTGTTTCACAATTCACCCACATTTCAATTGTTGAATTTCACAAGCGTGATCCCGTAAATGTTAGAGCCCTTTGTACTCACCCTGTACTTGTCATTTTTTTCCTCAAAATATAGCGTGATCTTATAATCGAGAAGTTTTTCATTCTCCTCAACATCGCGCGTTGCAGTAACATCAACCTTGTAGCTTTTTAGCAAGAACCCATCGCGCTCGGTTCCCTTGAAAGTGAGACCTGACCCTTGTCCCATGCCCTTTAAAACTATGCGGTCTTCAAGGGCTTTTGTAATATCGCGCGCAGCGCTGCTTCTAATATTTTGTCCCTCTTTTGGAAGTTCCGCTAAAAATGAATCGCTAAGAAGCCCGCCACCTAATGGGTCAGCTATCTCCCGCGCGCCGGCTAGCGCTTTGAAAAGTCGCACGGGCACATATATTCTGAATTTTCCGCGCGGCAAAATCGGTTCTTTTAGAACCCTTGATGTTTGCTTATTTTGCACCCTCACCTGCGGGAACTTTTCATACTGCTCATCACTCATTGCATCTTTGCTAAGATCCATTGTGACATAAAAACTTCCAGTGCAATTATCAAAATGCCCCGAGACAGATCCAAATTCAGAATTATCTTCACACCTAATCACTTGGAAAAATTCATCTAAAGACCCGTCTTCATCCACCTGCCCATTGAAAGTATCTTTTAAAATTGTTGACATTGTGGCTTCATCCGGGTTTACAAGTTCAATATCATATCCTCTTGCATCATCAGACCTATCAAGAAGGGAAATAAGATGCCTTGCCGCAAGGAGCGCAAAAGCGTTCCCCGAAGAATTCTCCCCGACCCCAAATCTTTCCTTTACAAATCTTTGCTGCAATGTTTCCCAATCCTGCGCATCAGATGCAAAAACAACATACACATTTTCAGGCAATCCATCCTGCGGCTCGCTATCGCGTGTTGAAAAATCCTCGATTGTGTAGCGTATCCCGAAATTAAAGACCTGCAGCGCGTCCGCGCGCGCAAGATCTGCTATTGCCTGCATCTCCTGCTGCTCTGAAATATCCGAAATAATGTCAGAAGTTGTGCGCTCGGTTGAAATCATTGATTGCACAAGAAGCATTGCAAGCACTATCAAAATGAATGCCACAAGGGCTGTGAAGAGGGTAAAGCCTTTTTGTCCAAATCGTTTCATTTAGAATTAGTTATTGCATTGTAGTATAATTAAGTTGTGATAAGGTTTTATTTTCGGCCAGCTTAGTGTGCTAATTTTTTTAGAGCTTCGAGGTGTGATTTAAAGGGTTCGCTGCGATCAACATTTTGTCTAAATATCTGGCTTACTTCGTGGTGGCCGCGTAATTGTCCAATAATTTTATCCATTTCATCAAGTCTTGTTGTAAAATTATCAAGTTCGTCTATATGCTGCTTTGTTTCTCCTCTTTTTTCGAGGATACCAGTGACTAGGGTATCTATGGTATTAGTTGGGGCGTATTCGGAAAGATTGACTCTGATTGGAGTAATTTTTCCTCCCTCATTATGTAAAGAAAAAGCACGTCGAATACTATTAGCTAATTTTCCTGGAACTGCTCGGCCCTCTGCACCATATATTGCCAATTCGATTTTCTTATATGCAGGCTTTTCCGCAAACTCGGCTTCTGCTTCCGCAAGTGCTTTGCTTTCCGGTGAGTGTAACCTTTGCAACCTTTGAAGATCTTCATGCAGACCAGCTTGTAATTCTTGATATTCACGCATTGTTGCAGCATGCGCTTTTTGGCTTTCTTGGAGCTGTACCCTTAATTTTTTAATCTGCCCGGCAAGCCTTTCCATTGCTTTTCTTCTTAATGCAGACCTTTTCCCTGCTTTTTCCCCGCCCCTTTGTTCTGCTCCCCCAATCTCTCTTCTTAACCTTTCAGCTTCCGCTAATGCCTCTGCTAATTTTTGTTGTTTGGCAACAAGATCTCTATTAGATTGAGCCAATTCCTCTGCTGCTCTTTTCTGAGACTCTTGTAAATTTTTTATTTGTGCATCTCTGTCTTTAATCCGACTTTTTATTTTAGGGACCACAAGTCGTCTGACTTTAGAAATTGCCCTCTCCCTTCCAAGTACGTGTGCTTCCCTTACAACATTGCGAATCGGGGTTTGGTATGGCCCTGTTCTTGGTTTTCTCGGAATTCTTGGTGCCGGCATTGTTTATGATAAACTCTTTTGCCATATTTAAAAGTGATTGTTAGTGCTATGTAGAAGTTAGTTGCTCTTATTAAGGGCTCATTGATTTTGCAGTTTAGAGATCCTTCTCATTATTGTGATTGCCGGTTGTGGGTTAGCTGTGCTTGCCCTTAACCCATCTGCAAATATTACTTCGAGCCCTCGTGCTGCATTGTAGGCGTTAAGTATCCTGATTGCAGAGCCTTGTCTGCGCCCAACTCTCCAATCATCAAGATCCCCCAAATTGCGAAACGTGGTTTTTTGGAAATCAGAAATTATTTGTCCGGCGTCTGCTGGCCTTGGAAGCGTTGCCTGAACTTCTGGAGCTGCCCTTGCATATTCAGCTGCATATGCACTAACAATTCCGGCAGTATTTGGGCGCAAAGTTTTGTTAATAAATTTTTGCATATAACGGTCAGCTTCAAGTTTTTGCACCGCTCCAACCGGCATTTTCATTTCAGTTGCGCTAACAAATGATCTCTCTTCTTCAACCCTTGCTGGGGCAGCCGACCCTCTTGCCCTAACCCTTTCCACCAAACTTTTTATTGTTGCATTTCTCTGGCCCAAAACTCTGCTTTTTCTGTCCAACTGATCTCTTTGCTTATTTGTAGTTGTTTTTTCTGCAGCAAGTTCACCTGCGGCCCTTGCGAGTTCTTCTCTTGTTAATTGGTGCCTTTGTTGTTCAGTTGTGAGCGACTGACTCAGACGATTAATTGTTTCTGTTGCTGCCTGGAATTGTGATTGCGCTCCACTTAGCCTATTTGTCAGATCTGCAACTTTTAAATTTGCCTCATTACTTTCTCTTTGGGCATTTGCCCTTTCATTTTGTAAATTAGATATTTGTGATTGGAAAGTTTGAATTTCTGACTGTAGCCTTTGGCTTTGAACTCTCATACTTTCAATCTGCTCTGCCTTTTGTTTTGCCGTAGCCGTTTGTATTCCAAGCTCATCTCGCGTATTAGCTAAATTAGCTCGCGTATTAGCTAAATCCTTACTTCTTCCACGAAGCAGTGCTGTGAGAGAATTTATTACGCTTTGCATTACTGTAGTTCTTGTTGTAAGCCTGCTTGCTTTTTCCTGCGCCCTTCTTGCTCTTTGCTGCGCTTCTCTTGCTGAAAATCCTGCCGCAACTTTTTGTCCGGTTGTACCTAAATGTGCCCGTTGCTCCTGTTCCAAATTTTGTGTGAGAATCCCATTTTCCCGCAGTGCATGCTCTAACATCCCTTTTTTGCGTTCAAGCTCTGCTGCAATATCTGGTAATCTTCCCCCGGCACTCTCGCTCTGCTGTCGCGCCCTTACAAGCTCTTCTCTTAACTGGCGTATAGTTGCACTAGCCTGTGCTCTTGCCTGCTTTTGCCTTTCTAATGATTTGGATAAAGTAGCAATTTTGCGTGCGGATTCTCTTCTTGCCTTTGCTTCTGCAGCGCTCAATATTTTGCCTGCTTTATCCTGGAGTCTGCTTAATCGTGAAGGCCTTGGCAAAGACATGGTATCATAAAAGTAGATTGTTTTATTTAAAAGCGACTGCTAACTGTCTAAATCTTACACTACTTTCCATGCATAATCGGCCGATGCCCATGTTTCATAGAGGTTTTTGAACTGCTCATCGCTAACATTTTCTAGCGATGTTTTTTGGTTTTGGGGAGTGGTTTTGTCATTTTCGTAAGCGTGCAAAAAGCATGCCGGTTTATTTGGCGCTGCTTTACACGTGGGGGTGTATTTTACCATCTTTTCAGCAGCGCATCTTGCATTTGCATATACTCCCTCGCGCGGTTTATCCCCGACATTGCATCCGAACATATAGAGGCTTTTTGTATTGGGGTCGTTTCCGAGCCTGCTTTTTACTATTCCGATTGAAACAACAAGGGCTTCAAGGTTCATTGAGTTCTGCGCATTAAATTCTTTTGCAAGGTTTGGCGTTCCGGCTACTGCGGCATTTATCTGCGCCCCGAACCTCTCGCCATTTGGCTGTGGCGCTAAGTAATTTCTTGCAATCTTTACATGCATCTTTCTTGCAGCATCATTTTGCTTGAAAATATCCGGGAATTTCTCCTCATTATCAACTATCGGCAAAAGTCCGGGTAAGGATGCTCCAACTTCTCTATCAAAGCCTGCGTTTTTACAATTATTTAGCACCAATTCTTTTTTGGTGTGCGCCGGTATACTCGCAAGCCCTACTTTTAGCGCTTTTCTTCCATCAGAGAGGTTTGTGACACTAACCCTATATGTTCTATACTTTAGTATCTTGCCTTCAGTTCCTGCCTCTGCTTCAAATGTCTGCCCAAAAAACCCAACACCTGCTTTTTTTAGTTCTTCATCCCTTCCTACAAGATCCGGGGTATAATTTGCATTTTTGAGGGCTGAATCCAATACATTATCATAAAGTACAAGGCCGACATAGTTGGAAAGAGCTCCGAATGCACCTTCTTTTAGTAGGTTTTTGAGGAAGAGTAATCCTCCCTTGCCCCATATGCTCGGTATTCCTTCCTTCAAATCTATTTTGCCTTTTATTGCCTCGGTTAGTTTTGGCACTCCGCTTTTCTGGAATTTCTTTGCAATCCCATTTTCAAGCTCCGGAACACGTCCCGGATTATCTATTGCCTCTTTTGTAAGTTCGCTTAGATTTCTTCTCATTTGGGATAGGGCCTGTTCCTGTTCTGCTTTACTAACCTGCACTTTGAAATAGTGCTCTGCGGTATTGGTGATTGTAGTGGCCCTCCTTCCTGCGGCAGTTGTAACAGTTTCATTTATGCTCCCCGTAATTTTTTCATTTATTTGCGCCTCAACGCCGCGCAACTGTTCCTCGACTATATTTCTTAGTTCATCAATTGTTTTTGACGAATTAGCCTTTAGCTTTTGTGCTATGTTTTCCTTTCTCTTCTGCAATTCATCAAATAAGCTTCCGCGAATATTTCCCCATTTCTTTCCAAGCACCCCTTCTAGTGATCTCTCCCCGGCAGCGCTAAAATGGAAATCTAGGAGTTCAGTTGCTTCTGAAAAGCTTATTCCGGTTTTTTTAGTATAGAATTCTATTAGCCTTTCACGTATCTGCGGGGCAGTTTCCGTTGGGTGTGAACTTATTATTCCTTCAAGCTCTGCACCGAAAAGGGTCTTGACATCATCAACTCTTACGCCCATTTTCTCGGCTAGAACCTTATATGTCTCCTCTTTCATTTCCAAAATCGTAGGCACTGATATGTCTGATGGGTTTATTGCAGAAAAATTTGTGAGGTCATTTTTAATCTTCCCATCAAGGCCTTGCAGCTCTTCTGATATTATTTTCCCTGTAATCTCAGAATTGGTGGATGCGTTTTCGGAAATCTTTTGTGTGAGGCTCTTTTCAATATTTGGGAGAACTTCCTTTCTCACAGTGTCGCTTACAGCAGCAATTTCAGTTGTTGCTATTGTTGCCCTCTGGGGCCCGAAATCTTCGGTTGCAGTTACAGTTATTCCATCAAGCCTTGTGCCAATTGCCGCTTGCGCATCCGTTACTGTAATTCCCATTTTTGCAGCGTATGCTTCTGTTGCTTTTCTTTTAAGGTCGTTAATTACTTCTGTTTGCAACCTCAGTTTGGCAGGATCTTTAGTTGCCTCAACAAGATTTACCGGCCCTAATCTATCGCTTGTCGGAATTTCAGAAGGGATTTTATCGACTTCATCAAATATCTGTTTGGAAATCGCCTCCTTGTCAACAAATGTATTTGGCGTAGTGGTGTTGAGGAAATTTCTTGCTTGCGCAAAGTTTTGCAAAACAATTGGGTCCTGGCCGACTTTTTGCGCGGATTTTGAAATTATTTCCTTTAGCTGATCATCATTGAAAAACCCTCCCCTAACAGGGCGCATGTGAATTGCAGCTTCAGATACATCATGGTCTACTTGCGCTAGGAACTTTGCCCTGAAATCATCCATAAAATCATCAACCACAGGATCAAATGACCCGCCAAATGCTTCCGCGCGTATTTTTTGCACCATTGCTTCTGCAACATTTTCTGAAACAATCCTTGCCTTTGAAAAGCTCTGCAGGCGCGTGCTGGAATTCTCATAAATTCCATCCCCGACACGGTTGTATGCAATTATACTATCCTTTATTGCAGCTTCCAGGCCAAAAGCTATGAATATATCTGCTGCTGCATCTTGTGTTGAAAATTCAATTGCCTGGCCTTGGGCTTTTTCTGCATCAATTCCGGCTGAGCCAAATAGTTGCTTAAATGGCCAACTAAATATTTGCCCAATTCCACTGAGTACTGCTTTTCCAATATCATCCACAACTTTTGCCCAGCTATAAACATCTGCCATCAGGTGGATAAACGGTATTCCGCAATCTGCTAATACATTGAGCGCAATGGTTGCCGGGTTCCAGCCAATTAGCGGGCGCAATAGCCCTGTTACTACATTAGTTGCAGCGCATCCGCCAAGATAGCTCCATCCTGCTTTTGTTTTTGCAGCAACAATTTCCGGCGAATCTGATTTATTTATCTGCCTCTTCCCGTCTATTATTTCATCTGCCTTATTTACAAGCCCTTGCGCATTTGATATTTTGCTAAAATCTGACAAGAGGATGCTATTTGGTTCACCTTTCCAGACAAATGTTGCGTAATAATATTCGCCTTTTTGGTTCTCTGCAAGTGTTTTCGATTTTTCCAAAAATTCAACCGGATGAATTCCGCAAACTTCAAGGCCAACTTGCGCTTCCACCGGCTTTTTGGCTTCCCCTTCAATTCTTTTTGCCTCGAGCACAACAGTTTTGCCCTGCGCTTGCTGGAGTTGCGAATTTCCGGTTACACACGCGCGCACTGTTGCATAAAACCTATTCTTCTTCTCATCAAGTTTTTCAATTTGCACAGTTGTAATGCGCTCTGAACTCTCAGGTTGCCCTTGCGAAAGCGCGGGTTTGAAGAACGGGCTATCTAATGTAATCCCATCAAATTGAGAGGCCTTGCGTGAGAAAATCGAAACTGTTTCGCGGATATTACTTGTTACGTTAAAATCAGTGCACGCTTCGAGTTCGAACTGCACGGGTATCGGTTCTTTTGTTTCAAGCGCGATCTTGCCAAGGTCTTTTGAACTCTTCAATAGCATGTAGGATTCATCATCGCCAATGCACCCTTCGATATTTCCGGCGCTCTCGCGAAGGTCACGGAGCGCTTGCGTAGCTTCGCTTAAAATATCTTTTTGCAGCTGCTCATCTGCTCCTAAGCTCTGGCGCACAAATCCCTTCACATTTACCGGGTTATCACTTTGCACTTTATCCATTTCAACCCTTACAATATAACCTTCAGTTGGGGCAAGGTCAAGGGTTAGTGTATTTGTCCCGATTGAACCTTGTATTGCGCGCTGCTCTGAACCAAATAGGCTCTTTGCGCTATCCTTTGCAAGGGTTTCAAGTGAAGCATCTTTTGGTTCAACCATTCCGGCCCAGCTATCATATTTCTGGCTCTTTGTAAGGCCTTCATCGCGCGGCAAATAGTTCATTACATTTTGTATATTTGGCAAGCACTGCTCCGTTATCTGCCTAGCGCTCGCCCCATCCTCATCGGGAGCAATATCCACTACAATATTCATTAAATCAGGAACAATCCGAGACCCTTGCACAGTTACAAAGCCGCGAAGGGTTACTGTATATCTTCCGCAGCCGCGCAGGTTGCTGTTTAGGTAGATCTGCTTTCCAAACCCTCCCAAATACTCCCCGCCGCTTTTTCCTTCAAAAAAGTCCACGCGATAGCTTCGCACTGTACTGTTTTTGCCCTCGAGTGATTTTTGCAAAATCGCAGGGGATAAATTGTCGTGTGAAAAATAAACAAAGAAAGTTTCCTTCTTAACCCCGAGCCCATCAAACGTACAAAAGCCCCGCACGAGGTCTTGTTGCGAGCAATCCGATTTTTGTATCTCCGCGCTCCTGTTTTGTATTTGCTTTTCAGCATCCCTTATTTTCTCATCAAGCCTGTCCGCTAAATAATTCGAGAGCTGCGATGCGTCACAATACGCGCTATCGCAAAGCGGCGAATTTCCGGAAGCAATCACCGGGAATCTTAATGTTTTTGTTTTTCCGGTGCCTTCACAAACAGCAAGTGTTATCTGCTCTGTAGCAGCTGCGCCTTTTGCAACATCTTTTCCGATCTTTACATCAACAATAATCGGGGAAGATTCAATTGGTGTCCCGCTTCGCGGCAAGAACGCGTGCACATATATCGGCACAGGGTTCCCATTGAAATTTTCGCGTTTTTCCAAAATCAAGCTGAATGTAGCTTCCCTTCCCGGAGGAACTATTGCATTTGCAGGAGCTAGAGTTAGGGCATTGTTTCCAATTGGCGGCTTTGAAATATCCAGAATCCTAACTTCCTCGGCGCATGTATTTTTCAGAGTAATTGGTTGCGAAATCGCCCCTTCAGTTTTTGTGCTGATGAATGCAACATTTCCGGGTATTGCGCTAAGGCACTGGGCAGCTGAAATGTGCGAAGTGATAATAACAGGCCCAAAGCTAAAGGTCGTCCCATCAATTACCCCTGTAATATCGAGCTCCTTGACATCCAGAAGTGTTGTTTTTTCATTTCGAGTAGCCGTTGCAAGAAGGGTTTTTGGCGGGTCAATTGATTGCCCTTTTTTCAAAAATTGAATTGGAAAGTCAGGCGCAACACGCACATCCACATTTCCAGAGCTTGTCCTGCTAGCAACCCTAAATGAAACATTTTCAATATCAGCTTCCCCTACATTTCTAACAAAAAGCGGGACCTGCGCCGAATATTGCGAATCATATCTAACTGATGGGTCAACCCCGAAATCCGGGCCAAGGGGAGTGATATCCGCCCTATTTGGTTCATATGGCCCTAAATAGAGTTCAATATTTCTGCTAACCTGCAAAGCGTAGCGCGGGTTCCATACAAATACTTCAAGGGGAATGGTTTTTTCAAACCCCTCGCCCTTAAATATTATGTCGAAGTCAAACTTTTCTTTTCCGGGATAATTCCTAATCATCCTATTTGTAATATTTATTGCGATCTCATCGCTGCTCCTTCTTGCCCCTTGCGCATCAGTTATTTGCGGCGAGAGTGAAATTTTTTCCGCTTCCACTTCAATTCCATCGCTCTTCTTGCCCCTTCTTACAATTTGGGCGGTGAGTTCGAGTTCGACTTGGCAATTTGCGCTTTCAGCTAATTTTGCCGTAAAACTTTCTGTTGTGGCCGCGCTAAATCCGCTGTATTTGTAATATTTACTTGGATCAGTTGGGGAAATAGGGTTTAGATCAGTTCCTGTTTCGGTTGTATTTTTTGTATATTGCGATTCGTAAAATCCCCTATCCTCAAAACCCGAGGCAACAAAAACCGAGAGCTTTTGCTTTGAGAACTCCACACATTCGGCGCTGATTTTTGGGTTGTAATCTGCAACAAGGTTTGTTGTTGCAATTGCGCTAAAGCCGCTCTCTGTTCTTCCCTTTGCGGTTATCCTAACCTGCCCGTGCGCGCTCTCATTTTCTCCCTCATATTGCGCCGAGAGCACAATGCGCTGCGATGAATTGGGGCCAAGGTTTGAGAGCGGTGTCACTTTTATTTCCATATCCGCCGGCAGTGTTCCTACAGGTTCAATTTCAAATGAGAGCTTTTCAATATTTTGGCGCGAATTATTTTTTATTTCAATGAACTTCTCGCCTATTTTTTCCGACTTTTGTATTACAATGTAATTTTCAGCAAGGCTCCATTCTAAAATCCCGGATTTTGTAATGTCAATTGTCCCTGCAAGCGGTGAGAAGAGATCTGCGCTCACTTCATAATTAACCGTACCAGAATCAAAAGTGTTCTTTACACTATACCTTCCAAGGGCCCCGTTTCCGGGTTTTGCATTTCCCACAATTGTTTGCAGCGGCCCACTACTATTTGAGAGCACAATTTGCGCGTTTTCCGAAGCAAGCCCAGTGCTATCTTGCAAGAGTATTACAAAGTCCTGCCCGAACACAATATTTTCAGGGAGTGTTTTTAGCGCAAAAGAGCGCTCGCGATATATGGAGAAATGGAACTGCTTATTGATTGTGCTCTCCCCGGATATTAGTTGGAGTGTTATTGTACTATTTTCAATTTCATTTGCCTTAAAATAGAGCCTCACATTTGTTTGCCCATCTTGTGCTGCTGAAACATTTTGCACCTCTATTGAAGTGTCGCTGCTATTAATATCGGGGAATTGTGAAAAATTATCAATGCCAAAACCTTGGAATGAAATTTTTGGTTTTTGCTTTGCAGTTGATGCCTTTATTGTAACCTTGCTCGCCTCTGTTGGGGAGAGCGTGATATCGAGCGCGTACAATCCTGCAATCACCGGCCTGAAATTATCAACGCTAAATTCAGATCCATCAGACCTCACAAACTTATATGAGGCGCACAGCTCTTCAAGGCACACAGAACTTGCCTGCAGGATTTTTATTTTCTCAACATTTGTTGTAGCGTACAGTGCAGTTTTGCCCTGTGAGTACTCATCTAGCCCAAGTTCGCTATCAAGAGGCGCCCTATAATGCTTGCCGGCAATTGAAGACCAGGCCCTGTAGTGCAATTCAATATCTTGCGCTTTTGCCGTTTCTTTTGCGCGCGCGCGGATTTTTACGATTCTTTCATCGCCTGAGGAAAAATACAATTCAGCCCACTTATTATACAATCCTTCCGAACCTGAATTTTCAAAATCAAGTGCCTCAAACCCCGGGGATGGAGCTGGGGAGTAACTTCTTCCATAAAAGCTGGCGGCACCGCTTGCAGAAAACCCTAAAATCCCGGCGTCTTGCGAATCAACAAACCCTACATTGTCCTCTCCGAGCCGCACATGTAACCCATTTTGCGAGCTACCTTGCGGATATACTACCCTGAATTTTAAAAAATAATCAATCCCTTTTGAAAGGCCACCTACTTTTTGCCCATCAACGCTAAATATCCCGAGGTATTCAACAATAGGGGTAGTGCCGGCACTCTTCTGCCCGCCCTTTGAAACCGTAATGGTGTTCTGGTCCTGTACAAAAACTTCTTCTTCAAACCCATAACCATCATCCGCGCTATACTTTACAGTAACATAATTATTTCCGGCCGGATCAAATACAACCCCGCCGGAGGAGTATTCATCTTCTAATAGCACCTCATTTCCCGCAACAATTGAAACAATACCCGAATCAACCTCTGTGCCACTTTCATTTAAAATTTTTAGCAAAACTTGCGAGAATGGCTCCCTTAGAGTTAGCAGGAGTTCGTTTCGGAAAGTTTCAAGCACCTGCACTTTCCCTTCGGCATAAAGATCCCCTTTTGTAGCTTTTACAATAATTGTGGAATTGAGAGGGGCTAGTAGCACAACTTTTCCGCTAACATCTGTTTTTTGTGCCGGAACCCCTAATGGTTTGGTGCCGTTTGCATCTTCTTGCAAAAAATTCAAAGTGACATCATTTAGCGCAATACTCTTTTCATCAACAGCATAAATTGTAAGTGAACCAGAATTTGTCGCAGTGCCGCGCTCCAAAACAAGGTTCAAGCGGTTCTTTTCAGAAAGTATTATTCTCTGAACAGCAGGTACAAAATTATCCTGCCACGCGCTCACAAAATAAGTTTCATCGGTTGAGAGGTTTTCAAAAATTACTTCCCCGGCAAGGGCCGATTCTTTTTGCCCTAACAGATCCCCGACTGAATTGAACAATAGAACGCCAACTTGTGGCAAGGGCCTTCCGGTGACATCAACTACTCCCACAGTCAGTGCATTTTTTCCGGGGTGCAGATAAATTTCACGCACAAGCTCTTCATCTCGCAGTGTTTGGTTTTCAGAGCCGGTGCCGGAATCATAGGTTAGGTAATTTTCTTTTTGCACAACAATTCTAACCGATGTGCCTTTTGCAATTTTTTCAACCTGCTCTCCGTCACCATCTGTTTCATTTCTCTTGCTAATGAGTTCATTGTCCTTTGCGTCAAATATGCTAAGTGAAAAATTGCCTATCCTCCCTTTTGTATCAAAATCAAATACCCTCACTATTATACTTGTTTTTCCGGAAGCCGCCCCCGGTTTTGGCGCAAGGCTTATTTCGTTTACAGCGCCTTGCGCAAATTTTGTCTGCAAATTTTTTTGCTCATAATTTGCCTGCGTTATTGTAAGGTCTGTTTGCTCATCCGAAAAAACCCCGGGGCACACATATTCCCCATCCTGCGTTTCAGTGCATTCAACACTTGCGCCCGCAAAATTTGCAACAACACTTGCCTGTGAAATGGAATCCCCGGTTTGCAGATCAACAAGGCGCAAGCTCCCTTCGATTTGCTCTTGTTCTTTTGTTAGGCGTATTTCAACATCGGTTTGCGCCTTTTCAAAATAAACCCTTCGGGTTGTAGTAGCATACCCTTCTTTTGAAGCTTCAAGCAAAACTTTTGTGCCGATCCCACGTGCAATTACAACTTCTTGGCCGTCACGGAACACATCAGAGCCTGTCTCAATCTCTTTTCCACTTTTCTCATCAATTAATTTTATTGAAACCCCGCTAAGCGAATTCCCGGTGCTGTCAATAATTGAGAGCTTCATTGAACTTTCTGAAGTTGAGAGGAAAAAAACGCCGTATAAAATCAAAATGAGTGCAATTGCGCCGGCTGCTGCAAACGGCAAAAACGGTATCCCATGCTCTTCCAGAGGGTCAATTACAGAATATACAGGGACTCCCTTGTCCTGCAAAAAATCCATTGCACCGTAGAATTTTTCCTCAATTTTAGAATAAATCTCCCCAATGCTCTCGGAGACGCCCATAAAAACCAACCTGCCTAGAACTCGCATAACTCTAAAGTGGCAACTAATATATTAATCTAATTAAATAAAGGGAAGCAGGATTTGCTCTAAATGCGTTCTGTTGCCTTTTTGAGGCGGTTTTAAGCAGGCGTGTTCTTTTTATGTGGTCTTAATAGGGTGTAAGTGGGTAGTGAGACATTTACCTTTCCGTTTCCAAAAAGTAGGGCCTCATAGGTATTTTAAATAGTTCATTATTAATGAACATATGTTCATAGTTTATGAACGGTGGTTTTATGCAAATGTTAAGGGTTATTGATACCGATTCAAAGACAAAACTGCTCAACTATTTGCTGGAGCGGCCAAATTCATCTTTTTCCGTTTCAGAACTTGGCAGGCTATCGGATTTGCCAAAAGCATCTGTGTCTAATATAGTCTCAGAGTGGGAGCAAATAGGGCTTGTAGAGTCAAAGTGGCAGGGAAGAAACAAACTTGTGGTTCTAAATTCCAATTTTTACTTGCTGCCTGAATTGAAAAAAATTTTTAAGAAAACAAAGGATTTCCAAAAGCCACTGCTAAAAGAATTGGGTTTGATGCATGCACTCAAAAGCCACAACGTCGTTGCAATAATTGCATTCGGTTCACGCATGCGAAATGATTATACAAATTCATCCGACCTTGATGTCCTAATAGTTCTAAAGGAGAAAAAGAGCGGTATTTCGGAAAAAATTGTCGAGGGTTTCGTGCAGGCAAGCGCGAAAACCGGAATAAGGTTCTCCCCCCTGCTAATTGACAAAGAGGATTTCCAAAACAGGCTCAAAGAAAAAGACAAGCTCCTATCAAACATATTAGCCGAAGGAAAAGTGCTCAAAGGGGGGAGTTGGATTGGCAGTGTACAAGCATCATCTTGATTTGGCAAATGAAAGGTTCCAAACTGCACAAGAGCAATTCAGGGAGGAAAAGTTCCATACTGCGGCTCACCTGTTCATCAACGCCGCAATTAATTACCATAATGCAATTTGCCAAAAATTCCTCGCAAAAATACCAAGCCACAAGCAACACTCCGACACAGGTTACTTCAATGAGCTAAGAGAGTTTCTTGGGCCGGATTTTGGCAAATATAGGGATGCATACGCTTTCTTGGTAGCCCACAAGAGCCAGGCAGATTACGGGGCAGAGCTATCTGAAGGCGTTGCAAAACAAATCCTAAGAAGATCAGAAAAAATCAAAGAAATAGCAGAGCACCTGCTCTAAAAATAGCAGCGTAGATTTTACTATTCTGCATAGTTGGTTTTTGTAAGGCTACATAGTGTATTTTCACAATGCACACTAGTGTGCATTGACAGTGCACACATTTATATAGGGGGTTGGCTGTATTGTTAGTATGCTACTAACGGAAACAATAAGGGGCGCGGTTATTGCGCAGAGGGAAGACCTTGCACGGCTTAAAGAGGGTATTTTAAGGGAAGTGTTGCCACAGATTGACCCGGATATGCATTTAGCCATTGTACTGTGCGGCATTAGGAGATGTGGCAAGAGCACCCTCATGCGCCAGCTCATGAAAAAAGTCAAAGGGTTTTATTATTTCAATTTTGAGGATCCGCGCATTGCAGGTTTTGAAATTGCTGATTTCCAGAAGCTTGACGAGGTTTTTAGTGAGGAATATGGGGCGTTGCAGCATTATTTTTTTGACGAGGTCCAGAATGTTCCAGGATGGGAGATTTTTGTTCGCTCAAGGCTTGATGCCGGAAAAAAATTTGTAATAACCGGTTCGAATGCTTCCCTGCTCAGCAGAGAGTTGGGGACAAAACTCACCGGCAGGCACCTTCCATATGAACTCTTCCCTTTTTCATTTAGGGAAATGCTCAAATTTACCGGCAAGAAAGGTGAATTGAAATCTTTTGAACAATATTTCCTCAATGGTGGGTTTCCGGAATATTTGAGAGAGGGAAAAGAGGAAATTTTGCACACACTTATGGATGACATAATTTCAAGGGATATTGTTGTAAGGCATAGGCTAAAGAGCGCCTCACAGATAAGGGGGCTTGCAACATACCTTATTTCAAATTCCTCGAAGGAGTTTTCATACAATGGCCTGCGCAAGACATTCGGCCTTGGGTCGACAAACTCTATAATTAATTTTGTTGCCTATCTCGAAGACAGCTACCTGTTCTTTACTGTGCCAAAGTTTGACTATTCGCTCAAAAAGCAGGCTATTAGCCCAAAAAAAATTTATTGCATTGACAACGGGCTTGCGAACTCCAGCTCGGCCTCTTTCTCCCAGGATCGCGGGAAAATGCTTGAAAACTGTGTTTTTCTGAAGCTTCGAAAAGATAATGGGGAAATATTTTATTTCAAGGGCCATAAGGAGTGCGATTTTGTTGTAAAGGAAAAGAACAAAATTGTGAAAGCAATACAAGTTTGCTATCAACTCACCGAGGAAAACAAGGAAAGGGAGCTAGAAGGGATGGCGGAGGCATTGGAAAAATTCAATTTAAAAGAAGGGCTAATTTTAACCTACAACCAGCATGATGACTTCACTTTCAAAGGCAGGAAAATCAAGGTGCTCCCTGTGTGGAAGTGGATGCTTGATTGATTGCAAATTGCATTATAAAAGCGAATTTTAGTATTCTGTATAGTTTTTGTGCCTTCTTAGAAACTATTTTTTCCCAAAGATTTTACTGCGCCCGTGCGTGAGTGCAAAGATTAGTGCAATTGCGGCAACAATTGCTAGCAAAAATATAGGCAGCTGGTTTTCTTGCTTGCTCAAATCAGTGCCTAATAGGGGCACCTGGCCTTGCGAAGTGGTTTTTTCCGGAGCACAATACCCGCTCTTGCAAGTAAGCCCATCACCGCATGAGACATTATTTAGTGATGAAAAATAGCATCTCCCTTGCGAGCAATAATCCCTTGTGCACGGGTTATTATCTGTACAAATAACCGTACTGCATGAGAGCATCTCATCGCGCAAAATTGCAGTGGCGGTTGGTTGGTTTTGGAAAAACTCATCATTTAGCATGTAATCATTTGCCATTGCCTCTCTTTCAACACGATATTCAAACCTTGAGTGTTCGCCATCTTTCATGGGCCCAACTTCCCATAAAACCACCGGGTCGTCCAATAATATTTTTGTCGGTTCCGGTTTGAATACAACAATTGAAGCAGTGGATGCGACTTCCTTTGGGATGTATTCTATTACTTTCACTCCTTCAAGGTCTTTTCCGGAAACATTTTTTGCAATGAGCACAAATGCCAAATCCACTCCGTTCTGGCTAAGCCTTCCCGACACTTGCCTTGTTAGCAGGACTTCATTTTGCACGGCAAGCCTTGTTTCCTCTTGCTGCACTTCCTTTGCGCTATCCCCTTCGAGTTTATTGAGCGCAGTGTCCTGTATCCGGTCGGTTGAGAGCTGCTCGGGAGAAACCATCGTATTCACAACAATGCTCCCCCCAAGCCCGTAGAAGATGCTTCCTATAAGAGTGGGTGTCGATGTGGAGGCGGCAGCGGCAGGCTGGGGAAAAGTAAAAGTCACGCTTGCGGTTGATGAATTTATATCAAATGTATCCATTGCAATAATGCTGATTGTGTGAGAGCCATAATCGAACCCTGTGAAAGTGTAGTTTGTTGCAAGGCCATTATCAATCCAGGAGCCGGAATCAAGGCGCAAAAAATACCTCGTGATCGGGTTTCCCAGCGAGGAACCGGAGTATTCCACCGTCACTGAAGAAGATTCAACGCTTGCCCCGCTTGCAGGTGAACTGATTGTAACTACGGGGCGGTTTGCATCAAAATAAACACCAAGCTGGCCGGAGTACACTCCTCCGCTAACTTGCCCTGTGACTGTTTCCGGGAGAATGAAATCGCCCGAATACGTGCCCCCCGAAACATTGCCGTCCGCAACATCAAGGGGCGTTTCGAAAAAATTCCCGTCAAATGTCCCGCCCGAAACAGTGAATGCAAAAGCAGTGCCTGCAAAGAGTGCTGATAAAAAAAGAACCAAAATAAAATTCATATTTTTTGTTTCCATCATAAAGTCACCATTATTTTGCATATTATTATTTCACATTTAGTATTTATGTGCATGCCCCGCCGCCATCAAACTGTGTCCAGGCCGATCCGCTGCAAAAACAGGGTTCATTCATATTATTATCCATATACATCCTGCCCTCATCGGTTGAGGCGCACTGGCCGGGAGAATCGGTTGGTGTGAGCTTCATAACGCTTGAAATTTCAAGGGTGCTGGCAGGGGTTGCTGTGCCGATTCCTACGTTGCCGTCGCTCATTATTATTAGTGCCGGGTCTCCAGAGCTTTTGTTCACTCTTAGGATGTTGGTGTCGGATGTTCCTGCGGTGATGCGTGTCATGCCGTTTATGTCAAGTTTGTATACGGGGCTAAGTGTTGCAATTGCGATATTGCTGCGTATTGTCCCTGATGAATTAATGCCCAAGAGAATATTGCCGATATTTGCGGTTGGACCCAAATCTGCAGAACCTCCGATTATATAGATGGAGCCACCCAAGCTTTGACTTGCATGGCTACCTAAACCATCACCACCAGCAATGTTAACAGCGCCACCACCAGCATTGCAACACCCATTACCTCCGCCACCAGTAATACTTACGGCGCCGCCATTATTTGCGCCATTGGGGCCGCCGGTGCCGCCGGTAATCGCTATTTGCCCGCCGTGGTTATTTCCAGAAGATGTCGCGCCCAGAAGGGTCAGTGTTTGCCCCTGTGAAGAGACGCCAAGTGAAATTATTCTGGCAGTTCCGGCAGTGAACATTAAATTCCCATCTAGTTCCAATTTCGACCCAGGAGTAGTCACTCCAATCCCCACGTTTCCGTTTTTGTCTACTATTAGTCCTGTGACTGGCGAGGCAACAGTGTTAGCGTCCACTCTTAGGGCGTTCCCTGTTGAATTATAGTATTGGATGTTTAGGTCACCGACTATATTGAGCTTGTTTTGCGGTGTGCTTGTTGCGATGCCGACATAGCCAGTATCATCAATAGTCATGTATGTTCCTAAGACTCCCCCGAATATATAACCAATATCAGCACCTCCTCCTTGATTGGCATAAAATTGAAGCTTATCAGTAGAAAGCCTGCCGATATCATAAGTGTATTGATCTCCCGCATAGTCCCCTACTCGCAATTGCTTTCCCTGATTAGCCGTTCTCAAATCTAAAACTGGCACAGAGCCGCCTGTTGAGCGATTTTCAAAATATCCTATTGGCCCCGCTGAAGTCTCTTTAAATACACTGAGTGCGTAATTAGGGGCATTTGTCCCAATCCCCACGTTTCCTGATGTTCCTCCAGCGCCTACTATTCTTGCGATTTCTCCTCCGCTTGTGTTTTTGAAAATGATGTTTTGGTCGCCTGGATTGATGTTAGTAACATTCAAATCAGTGGCGTTCAAAATTATGTTTCCTAAATAAGATGTTCCAGTGACGTTGAGATCGCCTGTAATTCTTGTGTTGCCGTTCACATCCAGTTTTTGTGTAGGGAGTGTTGTTGCGATTCCTGTGTTTCCGTCCCCGAGGATTGTTAGTACGGTTGTGCCTCCTACGAATGTATTTCCTGATGAGCTTGTTCCTGTGATGATTCTGAGGGCGGCGGCGCTTCCGGTTTTGTTGGTTGCTAGTCTTAACCCGTTTACGCCGTAAACTCCGAGATTTCCCGGGGCGTAAAGTCCGCCGTTGCCGTCATTATCAATTGTTTGCTGCATTGCTATTCTTGTTGAGCCTTGCCAGTTTGAGTAAAAGTTTTCTGCGTAACCTGATTGGAAGTTTCCGGCATTGATAAAACCTGCAAGATGACCACTGCCGAGTGTAAATTGTAGTCGTGTTGTTGAGCCGCCATCAAGGTAGAGGTTATTTGTCACGTTAGCGTCCCCAACAACATTGAGCGTCCTTTTAGGCGTTGCTGTTCCGATCCCGACGTTGCCGTCGTGGTTTATTGTCATTCGTAGTGATGGTGCTGTTCCTGCTGTGTTGTCTGCTGGATGGGTGTAGAATCCTAATTTTCCTCCCCAAGAGTCTGCAGCATCATATCCTGTTATGCGCGCAAAATCTGTGTCGGAAGTAGATGAGCCTGAAAAGAGTATGCCAACTCCGCCGTTTCCACCATTTGGTTGGGTTAATTTTACCAAATCCACTATACTGCTAGCACTCCCACTACCTCTAACTGAAAGCAAACTCGCAGGGCTATTTGTCCCAATTCCCAGTGTTCCAATGGATGCGCGTGTTGAGTTGATGTCTGTTGTGTTTAGGTCGCGTGTGAATATTCCGAGCCATCTGTTGGATGAGGATCCTAAACTCCAAGTGACATCAAGGAATGGTGTGTAGTTTCCGTTTACATCAATTGCGGTAACCGTCGCTGCGTTCAAATCGTTTAGGATTACGAGTGATTGTGTGTAGAGTACTCCATTGGAGATGGTTACTCCGCCTAAACCAAAGCCTCCTTGTGTTGTGAGTGTGTTTGCGAAGTTCCAGGCTCCGGTTACATTGTCGTCTGCGGTTTTTCTTGCGTATTGTGAATTGAAGTCCGAGCCCCATTTGAGGGCGTTCAGATCGGCACCGGTTTTGGAAATTTTTGTCCAATCAATACTAGCAGTACTAGAAATATCAGAATTTGTAATTGTCGCGTCTAAAATTGATCCTGTTTTTACCACTCCGTGGCTTGACTCAAATTGTTTTCTTTCTGAGCCGTTGAAGTCGAGGTCTGTTCCGTTGATGCTGAGGTCAATGTAATAATACCCACCGTAGTTGAGGTCGAGTTGTGTATTACTCCCGAGTACTACGTCCACTACTCCGTCGGTTATTGCGTTGTTAAAATCTGACCCGGAATCGTACACTAAATTCCCGTTAACATTCGCATCGTAAATGTAAACTCTTAAATCTCCTGTGGAAAGTGAAGAACCTGATTGTGCTATCCGCCCATGCAACGCAACTAGTTGCGCAACGGCAAAAACACCAGAACAAAAAAACAATAAAACTAAAAGGGCACAAAGGGCGGGGACAAAATGGATATGTATTGAACAGGAATTGGGTTTATTCTGCATAGCAAATTCTCGCTTAGATAAAGGCAGAACCCCTTTAAAAAACTGACGAAAACGGGGGGGGAGATTTTTGGTGAAAATTCACAAAATCAAGGGTTATGGTACTGCGCTTCCAACTAAAAAGTTTCAATAAAATCCCCTACATTCCAATCCCCGATTTTCTTATCCACTCCGCCAATTTGTTTAGTTCTTTTAGTGTTTTGCGCGCGAATTTGTCGAAGCCTTTTGGCAATGCGGTTATTATCAGGCCGGTCTCTGCCCCAAAATCCAGCTTTTCTGGGAATTTTTTGTTCTTGAGGTTTTCTGCATACTTGAGGTATTTGAGCATGAAAATGGTTTTTTTGATGATTGTTGCCTTTTCTGTTTGTATGGTGATTCCCCTTTTTGAGATATAATAGAGGTCAACAATGTCCCTTGCCTTAAAACCCCTTCTTGTAAGTATTGCCCTTGCTTTCTCCGCGGCAATTTCCTTGAGATCATATGTGTAAAGTTCTGTTGCCTTTGTTGCCAGTGCCGAGTATATTGGGTATTCAAGTGCAAGGTATTTTTCCAGTTGTGGTGTTATTGGCATGAGTTGCATTTTTGTGGGGCTATGGGAGAGTTTTTCCAGGAAATTTATCTGTATTTTTATGAAGGTTGTTTTTTGTTCGGTAGATGTGGGCGAGTACCAGAATTTGAATGTTGCAAATCTGTTGCTTGCGCCAAATTCTATGTAGTGCCTGTCGGATTTATTGGGTTTAAAGTCAAGATCTAGGGATTTTGCAGAAGATTCAAATATTTCCAGGAGCTTGGTTATTTCTTTTGAAAGTATTTTCCTCACGGTTTTTTCGGACTTGCCTTGGAATTCTTCCTGTTTTATCCATGTGAAATCAAGGTCTTCGGAAAAGCGGTAGTATCCAAAGTATGCCTTGGTTAGGCATGTTCCGCCTTTGAAGGTGAAGTTTTCCTTGAAATATTCCGACTTCTCAAGTTCTATGAGCAGGCCTTGCAGGTAGAGGTCCTTTTCTATATGTGTAATGTTTTGTGTTTTCATTTCGGCTGCAATTTTGGTTATCATGTCTTTTGGGATCATTTGAGTTTTCCCGCCAGTTCCATTACTGATTTTGTATACCTTTTCGCATATTTTAACATTTTTTTATGGTCGGCGTGCTCGGCCCATTCTATGAGTTCGTTCCAGATCGAGTCATTGGTCCTGCTGTTGTATTTTCGTATATGGATTAGGTCAAGCAGTGTTTTTTCCAGGTCGGAGTAGATTATATCTCCCTCCATCTTTATTCCAAACCCAAAGAGCTTTTTGTTTAGCTTCACAAATTTTACGCTATGCCCCAGTATCTTGATTGGTTTTGGCCTGAATATTTTGTCTGAAACTACGTAATCGATTGTGAAAACCTCGTGAGTGATGTTGTTTAGTTTGATGGCTGATTCGAGGCCAAAGTACCAGTCGGTTATTTTCTTGTATTCCATTGCCTTTCCAATGGCTTCATAGATTGAAGGGATATTAGATTTGAGTCTGCGTTCCTCCGCGCTTGGTATATAAAAAAAACCCCTGACTATCCTATTCAGGTACTTGTTGGTGAAGAGATACATAAGAGCTGTATTGTAAGGCAAATTTAGGCCCTCACAGATAGCCTTTAGTTCTCCTCTTGAAATATATCTATCCTTCCTCAGTAGCAGTTTGCGCACTAAAACCCTGAATCTCATTCATATCACAGTTTAATACTATATAGTAAATTATAATATAAATATATCTGGGTAGGGGAGTTGCCCTTTCCAATGCCTGCAATCAGGCTTTGCCAAGCAGCCATTTCCAGAGCGGGGTATATTGTATTTTGTACTTTCCTTTTTTGTGCGTTGCCTCATAATCTGAAGTTATTATGCGCAGGTTTTTACACTTGAGTTCTTGTGCGGCTTTGATCAAGGGTTTGGTTTCCCGCTCCCTAACAATTTCATCAATAGGGTTGTAACAGACCTGTATGAGTTCTTTGACCTTGCTGCCCTCTTTGGTCACAAAATCCACTTCATTTTGCTGGTGGTTTTTCCAATAATAAACTTCGAGTCCGGGGTTTTTGGCTTTTTCCCTCAAAAGCTCAATGCACACGATATTTTCGTAAACCCTGCCCTGGTTTTTTGAAATATTGAAGCTGACAAAGTTGCAAAAGCCCTGGTCAATGCAATAAGCTTTTTTCGGGGCAATTATCTGCTGCTTGAGCTTTGCAGAGTACCTCTCAATTACTGCAATCATGTAGGCTTCTTGCAGGTAGTGGACATAGTTTTTGGCGGTATTTATATCTTTTAAGCCGACTATTTTTGCAAGTTTTGAATACGTGAACTCTGAGGAAAAATTAGACACAAGATAGCCTGCAAGTTCACGAAAGCTTTTCTCTTCTCTTATGCCATGTCTTTGAACACAGTCCTTTGTGAGAATGTCCCCATAAATTTCCCTCACTATTTCCCTTCCAAATTTGTAGAATTCGGGTAGTCCGCTGCCTTCGGCATATTTTTTCAGTTCGTTTTTTGCCCTCGCAATTTCCCGAGTAGAATAAATATTGGTTTTGTCCCCGGCAATTTCCTTGAATGAAAATGGGTACAATGTAAAATCAATATGCCTGCCGGTAAGATGCGTTGCAAGTTCGCCGCTAAGGAGTTTAGAATCACTTCCGGTAACAATTACTTTTTTTGTCCTGCGCAGCCTGTTTGCAAACATCTCCCAGCCATGCACCTGCTGTATTTCATCAAGGATTATAAATTCAACATCGCCGTAGAGCTCGTAAAATGCCTCAAGCACCCTTTCGAGGTCTTCGGTTTTCATGCTTATAAGGCGCTCATCGACAAAATTTATGTAAGCCGCTTTCTGTTTTAGCTCCCGCGCAAGCAAAAGCGAAAAAATGGATTTGCCGCTCCTGCGAATGCCAAGAACCACAAGCACATTCGGGGCGGAAAGGTATCTTTTTGCAACATCTAACCCTTCCCTTTCAAGTATTTCTTCTTTAGAGAATTTTTCATCTACCTCTTCACGCTGGCTCTCAATTACCCTCTTTATCTGCTCTGTTTCCATATAGTATACTAACCATGTACATTTATAAAAAGCTATTGGTTAGTAACCATTAACATTTTATATAGTAACTTGGGTCTTTTCTATGCCTGGGTAGGGCATTAATTGAAATACTTGAAATTGGCAAATAAATGAAAGAGTAGTAAAACGGGCTTGTCGCCGAATTGGGTCGTTAGTTTGGATTAATGGCCTAAAAGGGCAGACAATTCATACAGAAAGTTGAGGTCTCTTTGCCAATTTTGTTCAGATTGCCAAGTCACCACATTAATTGAATCGAATTACGCGACAACCCCTAGCAAAAACAAGCCTTTTAAATACATATTAGTAACTATTAATTATTATTTCATAACTAATGGTTATATTTATGTATGAACAAAAGCAACTTCGGAAATTGGAGCATTCGCCAACCCTTAACACTGTCATAATGGTTGAAAACCTGCTCAAGAACATGAAAGAGAGCATCATAAAAGTTGCAGAAATTAAAAAAAAGCTCCCAAGGAAAATAAACCACAATACATTGAAAACAATTCTTGAATATCTTGAAGAGAGCAACAAAATAGCAGTCACTATGAAAGGAATAACCTGGATCCATAATACAAATCCAAAACTTAAAAAATTGGTTTCATCAGGACTTGAATTATGAAACCGGTAAAGGTTATTCTTTCCCCGGAAGCTGAGCAAGTCTACAAATATCTCGCGAATGAGGCTGCTAAATCAAAAATTGAAAAGTCAATTCTGAATGCGATAAACAAAAAGTCCGAACTCATAAAACAGAACCCTCATTATGGAAACCCGATTTCACACGAACTCATTCCCAAAGAATATATCCAAAAATACGGCATTACAAACCTCTTCCGGGTAGAACTGCCAAATTATTGGAGGATGTTCTATACGCTAACAAACAATGCTGGTAAAATAGAAATCATAGCATTCATACTTGAAATTTCGGATCACCCAACTTATGACAAGAGGATGAAGTACAAAAAACGCTAAGGCGAAATTCCAAATTGTAACTTTTATAGTATGCCCTCAAAACGCAATGCCAAGAAGATCAAGCAGCACAAGTAGTATTATTCCCACAACGCCTGCAATTGCAACTATTAGTATGCTCCAGATATTGATTGTAATATTTATGAACGGAAGGAAATTGAGCACTGTTAGTATCACCAGCCCAATTATGCTGTTTAGGGCAAGTTCAGCTATTGTCCTTCCAAGCTTTACCACTGCAATTATTACAACTACCAAAAGCAGTATTGTCAGTAGCGGGCCTAAAAATAATATTTCCACCATATCCAATTTGCGGCAATTGTGTATAAATTCCTAAGCCCTTAGCTAGCAAAGGCACTGCTGGCATTTGTGGTTTTAGGGCTTTGGGACAAAACTTAGATGTTCGTGTGGTTTGCCGAGTAGTTATGTAAGGTTGCTCTGCTGAAAGCTACGTTATGATGCGCTCGCGCAGGCATGTCTTTGCCTCCAAAGCGGCGTTTGTCTTTGGAGAAGTTGTACTCACTGGCAACCATTTTGAAGTAATCTGCGGGGAATGAAAAGGGTGCGAGTATCAAACCGGTTTCAAATTTGAAAATTTACTGCAAGTCGAAAAAATTCCTATTAGCAGTTACGGTTGTAACGGAACGCTTATATATTTCGTATGGTGATAGTATCATTAGGCGATACTTTGACTATACAAAAATTAATTGGTTTTGGGGGCAAGGAAACCAAGCTTCTTTTCTGGTTAGAGGAAAACGAAAAATCAGTTTTCACCTTTTCGGAAGCTAGGGAAGCGTTGGGTGGTTCTTTGGCATCGGTTAAGAATGTGCTAAAGAGGCTTAGGAAAAAAAAGAGGGTAATGCATTTGCAAAAAGGGCTGTACTTGTTCGCTCCTTTGAAGAGCGGGAAGGAGGGCTTTTGGAGCGAGGACGCTTTCATTGTGGCAAAACATTTGGTGGGAAAGGAAAATTATTCCATAGGTTTTCTTTCTGCCATGAACCACTTTGGCATGACCGAGCAAATTCCGGTAGTTGTCCATGTTGCCCTAGAAAGGCAAAAAAAGCCTGTTGAGGCGGTTTCGGTGAAGTTTGTTTTCATAAAAAAGAAGGCACTTGGTGAAACTGTTTTGGAAAAGATTGGGGCTGAGGAAATACGGTTTTCTTCACAGGAGCAGACAATAATTGATGGGCTTGAGTTCCCCAAATACTGCCTTGGTGTTTCGGAGGTAGCCAAGGCGATTAACGCTTCAAGGGACGCGCTTGATTTTGAAAAGTTGGTGGCCCTTGCAAAAAAAGGCAAAAGCGTCGTGAAAAGGAGGCTTGGGTATATACTTGAACAATTGGGTCTGGGAAGGAAGGCAAAAGGGCTCGAGGAAAATTTCAATGGCTTTGCATTGCTAGACCCCCGAGTGCCCGGAAAAAATGTGTCTTACTCCAAAAAATGGGGCCTTAAAATAAATCTTTCAAGACAGGAACTCCTTGAATTTATGGAAGTGCATTGAAAATGGACGCCAAAACCCTAAAGAGCCAGTCTACAAAACAAAGCATGCCACAGGGCACGTTGGAAAGGGATTATGTCCTCTCGGTTGTTCTCAAAGAATTGGCAAATTCTGACCTCAATAATCGATTAGTGTTCAAAGGTGGCACGGCAATAAAGAAAATTTATTTTGGACAGGCAAGGTTTTCAGAAGATTTGGATTTTACCGCTACAAAATCAAGGGACGGCTTGGATGGGGCGCACCCCAGCCAGCGCGCAGAAATGCAAAAACAGGAAGAAATAGAGGGCAAATTACGGGACATGTTCGAAAACAAAACTATATTGGGTGTAAGTTTTTCCAAATTGGCAAGGGAAAAAACCAGTGCAGGCTTGCGCCTCATGGCCAAATTCACGTCCTTTTTGAATCATTCCCAAAAAATAAAATTTGATATAAGCTTTCGAGATAACCTGGTGTTAAAACCCGTTAAAAGGGAAGTGATTGATTCCTATTCGCTTGGAAAAAGTTCGGTGATGGTAATGGAGTTGGAAGAAATATTTGCCGAAAAAACACAGGCGTTATTGTCAAGGACAGTGGCAAGGGATCTCTACGACACCTGGTATTTGCTCAAACACAATGTAAAATTGGACATGGGTTTAGTAAACAAAAAATTTGCTTTCTACAACGAACAATTTGACCTTGGCAAGCTGGAAGAAAAAATCAAGGGCTTTGAGGCCAGGTGGAAGCAGGACCTGCAGCAGTTCCTCAAAAATGTGCCAAGCTATGACGATACAGTAACTGAAACAATGGAAATGCTCCGGCATGGATAAATTAGGGTCTGTAAGGATTTTTGCTGAAAAACACCTCCGCCTAACTATCGCGCGCTTAATGAATAAAGGGGGTTTTGGGTAAAATTCACAACCTCATATTTTTATATAAAATAAGCCAATCGGCAAAGAGTGCCGGTCATGGAGGCTTTTAGGGTTTCCATGGGGCGTTTTTCTTCTTGCGGTAGAGGAGGAAGAAGAGGGTTGAGAGCGCCCATGCAACAAGCACTGTTATAACAATTCCTGCAGTTACAAATTCAGTTTCATTAGGAAGATCTATTTGCGGAAGAACAATTGCCCCCACCGTAGTATCATCTTTTTTTACGCACTGCGAGTCCTCGCATACCATATTTGCCCCGCAGCTAACCCCGTTGCGCGGCGTGTGGGAGCATACTGCATTTTCACAAGAATCCTGGGTGCACACGTTCAGGTCATCACAGCTAATTTCCGTGCATGTTAGAGGGTCTTTTTTTTCAATCAATGCCTGCGGATCCGGTATTGCCTTGAAGTAGGATTCGAATGCATCAATATTTATGAACACATTCTTGTTGCTGATCCCGTTCATTATATAGAGCATGTTCACATCAGAGCCTGCCGCAAAATTTTCAAGGCGCCACTCAAATGAAGGCGGTTCGCTGCTCAGGATGTTATCGGGTTCCGGGTAGAATGTTAATCTTTTGATTTGCGTTGAAATGTCTGCCGGCACATCCTCCCTAATAGTAACGGCCCCATAATCATTTGTTGAAGTGTTTTTTATGTTCACAAAAAAACTAAAATATGAAGCTGTAGCCCCCGCCCCGGCCCTAACAAGTCTCCAGATCAAAAACCTCTGCACAACTATTCCGCCCTCAACTTCTATCGAATCGTCTGCATAAATCACCTTGTT
>DATDWP010000008.1:0-99725 GCA_035289625.1 archaeon
CTCTAGCCCAGCAACATCAGCAGAGCATTTTAAAATTCTTAAATATTCCGGAAAAGGAAATTGCAATAATGACAGGAACAACAGCAGCACAGATTAGAAGAGCTGAATTTGACAGCGCAAGGGTGATATCGGCAACGCCACAGAGCATACAAAATGATTTAGTGTCCGGGGAAATTTCACTTCGCGATTTTGGGCTTGTTATTTTTGATGAGAGCCACCGCGCGGTTGGAGATTATAGTTACGTTTTTATTGCGCAGCGCTACCTAAAAGAGTGCCAAAACCCACTAATACTAGCGCTCACTGCTTCCCCCGGGGGCGAAGAGGAAAAAATCCAAACAGTTTGCGAGAACCTTTTTATAAAAAATGTCGAAATCAAAACCCACGAAGATGAGGATGTAAAAGAATATATAAATGAAGTGAAAGTGCAGTGGCTACGCGTTGATCTTCCGCCTAAATTTTTGGAAATTAAAGTAAATTTGGAAAAATTCCAAAAAGAACAAATCGAAGCCCTCAAAAAATTGGGTTTTGGGCTTGGGAGAAAATATTTATCACGAAAAGATATGCTTGCAATGCAAATCCAAATCCGCCGCGAGCTAATTACAAGGGGAAGAACAGCCCCTTCGCTCTATTCTGCTTCTTCAAGGGTTGCCGCGCTTCTAAAAGTTGCGCACGCGCTAACACTACTTGAAACGCAGGGGACATATGCTCTCAATGAGTATATGCAAAAAATGGCATCTGAGAGCGAGAAGAGCGGCTCTAGTAAAGCAGTAAAGCAAATAATAGCAAATGAAGACATAGGCAAGGCTGCAAAATTATCAAGTGAACTAGTAAAACAAAAAGTTGTCCACCCAAAGCTTGAAAAATTAAAAGAAATCCTAATAGAGCAATTTGGAAAAAACCCTCAGAGTAAAGTGATTGTATTCAACCACTACCGAGACAACATCCGCTCAATTGAGCACTATTTGCAAGATGAAAAGCAAATACGTGCAAGCAGATTTGTTGGCCAGGCAACAAAAGGAGAGGATAAGGGCCTATCACAAAAAGAACAGGGGCAAATAATAGCTGATTTAAAGAGCGGAAAATACAACTGCCTTCTAGCTTCAAGCGTAGCAGAAGAAGGCCTTGACATCCCGCAAGTTGATTTGGTGGTATTTTATGAACCCGTGCCATCTGAAATCCGAATGATCCAGAGAAGAGGGCGAACGGGAAGAAAAAGTGAGGGGCGGGCAATAATTTTAATGGCACGCAACACACGCGATGAGGCTTTTTATTATGCAAGCCTTGCAAAAGAGAGGCAAATGCATGCTACCTTGCGTGAGATGCAAAGCTACTCATCCTCTTCTTCGCGCGACAATAATTCATTGCAAGATGAACAAATAACAAATAATACAATTCAAGACGACTATGCCGGCACTTTAGGGACTCAAAGCCAAGGACTTGAGGGTATGGATTTGATTGCATCAGATTCCGGAAAAAAACTAAATTTGCAAACAACGCTTCTAAAATTTACTCCCGGAGCGCAAGAAAAGGTTGTGATTTATGTTGATTCACGCGAGCAGGCATCGAGCGCGGTTGTAAAACTAAAAGCTTACGATGATGCAATTATTCAAGTAAAGCAGCTCGAAGTCGGGGACTATGTTCTAAGTGATGATGTTGTAGTTGAGCGCAAGACAATTGAGGATTTTTTGGGTTCAATTATAGATGGTAGACTTTTTGGGCAATTAACTTCAATGTCAACTAATTACTCCTCTCCGCTACTAATTCTGGAAGGGGCGCATGATGAGATTTTTACAACGCGAAACATCCACGAAAATGCAATCCGCGGAGTGCTAGCTTCAATTGCCCTCAACTATAGGGTTCCAATACTCTACTCAAGCGGAATTGAGGAGAGCGCAAAATACATCTACCAAATAGCAAAGCGCGAGCAGCTTGGAAAGAATAGTGAAATCCGCCTTCGCATGGGAAGAAAGGGCCTTACCACAAAAGAGCAGCAACAATTTGTGCTCGAAGGCTTTCCATTAGTTGGTCCCTCACTAGCAAAAGCGCTTTTGAAAAAATTCGGGAGCATCAGGGCAATTGTGAACGCAACTGTAAAGGAGATGCAGGAAGTTGAAAAAATGGGGCCGATCAAAGCCAAAAAAATACACGAAGTTCTGAATGCGTACTATAATGAGCAAGAATAAAAATTGAAGCCCTAGGATAGTTTTAAGATAAGTTTTGGATGTATGAAATTTATGGAAAGCAAAAAAACAATGCCGGTTTCACTTCCGATTGTTACAAGTAGAGAAGGCAAATGGTTTATTGCAGTCTGCCCGCTTCTCGATATTGCAACACAGGGCAAAACAGAAAAGGAAGTCCGGGAAAACATGGAAGAACTCATTATAGAATATTTTGAAGACCCTGATACTCCAAAACCCTCTTTTAACGACATGATGTCTACATCTGTTTCTGTAATAAACATGCCTGTTAATGTGAGGGTTTTACGTGGGAAAGTTACGACAGTTAAAACAGAATGAAGTAATAAAAATACTTGAATCAAATGGCTTTGTTCAAACACGATCGAGTAAGCATATAACTTTCAAGAAGACCGAATCTAGTGGAAACGTCCTCACAACCTGGGTTCCACATCATAAAGAAGTAAGTATATTTGTAATCCAGCATATCATTAAGCAAACAGGAAAGCCACGGGAAGAATTTTACTAAAATTATAACCTAGCTAATTTTGCAGCGCAACAAATGAGATTTTTTCAATTACTAGTTCTTCGAGCGCATTTTTCTTATCAGAGAGAGTCCCAAGTTCTTCTTTTCCGATTCCATAAAACTGCATTAATTCTTTTTTTTGCCCCTGCAGGTTCATTTTTTCGCTTTTGTTCTCTTCAAATCCCAAATTTTGCAAAATTTTCTTATGTTCTTTTTCTTTTGCATCCGTAATTGCAATTAAGTCCTCTCCCTGTTCAAATTTTGCATCTTCAAAGACTTGATCCAATTGCCTCTTTCCAAAAAAGTGCACCAGAAATTCAAGGAGAAGATTTTTTGTAATTGCTTGGTTGCTTTGGAGCGCCGAAGTAGCGTGCTCGAGGGCGATTAGGAAATGGTTTTTGCCGGCGCAAAACCTTTGCGGGACGATTTGGACAAAATTCCCCCTTTGGGCAACAGTTAGCTTTTTAATGGTCGCGCTGTAAGAATCATTATTGATTTTGCCGCAGGATATGGCAAAGAATTGGTCCCCTATTTTTGCGCAAATCATGGTTTTAAAATTGTATATTTGTGGTTAAGAGGTTATTGCTAATGACACAGTGGCATATGAAAGGCGGGACAAAGATCTCAGGCGGCAGAAGAACAACATTTAGACGCTCTGATAAAAGGCTTGCCTGGAAAGGGTCAGATCCAACCCATACAACAATTGCCCAAGATGATGAAGGAATTCAAAACCAGAGCGTAGCTGGGCTTGGGAATACCACAAAAGTGAAGTTGCGTCTTGGCAAATATGTCCTTACAACCGACGGAGGCAAAAATAAGGCCCGCAAGCTAGAAATATTATCAGTTGTAGACAACGCAGCGGATGAACAATTTGCAAGAAGAAATATCATCACTAAAGGGGCTGTGCTAAAGGTTAACGATGGAAGTTCTGAGGGGTTTGTAAAAGTCACTTCAAGGCCCGGCCAGAACGGGATTATCAGCGGTATTATTCTTAAAGATTTCCATAAAGAGCGCGAAGAGAAAGTGAAGGCAAAAAAAGAATCAAAGAAGGCCAAATCGCCTCAGAAAGCCCATAAACCGAGAGAAAAAGAAGAAAAGAAATAGCCCTGATTTTTAGGCCCATACCACAAAGTTTATAAATGATGTGGGTAGCAAGTATATTAGTTCTCATACGCGTTCTCTTTATAGAACTTTGCGGTATTGAGGCAGGCTTTAGCTGTGGGGGCAAAAAGCCAAAACCTAGGATGGAGCGTGGTTTAATGACAGAGGTCAAATGTCCGGAATGTGGCAGCAATAAGGTGAGCAGGGATGATGAAAAAGGCGAAATTGTCTGCAATAATTGTGGCCTTATAATCTCTGAAGACGAGGTTGATTTCGGCAAGGAATGGAGGAGTTTTGACTCTGACCAAATGGAAGAGAGGGCAAGAACTGGTTCTCCAATGAAATATGTAAAGCTCAACAAAGGGCTTGTAACAATGATCGATAGACGCGGAACTGATCTTCGCGGCAATAAGCTCTCCAGTAAATCAAGGGCGCAAATGTATAGGCTCATAAAATGGCACAAAAGGGCATCAATTAGCTCTTCAATGCAAAGAAACTTATCAATTGCATTAACTGAACTTAGAAGGATAGCAAGCTATCTTAATACTCCGGAGCAATTAATTGAAGCAGCAGCACTTCTTTACAGAAAGACAGTAAAAAAAGGCCTCATTAGAGGAAGGCTCATTGAAGCAGTGGTTGCAGCAGTACTCTATACTGTTTGCAGGAACTACAATGTCCCAAGAACACTAAATGAAATGGCAGAAGCTTCAGGCCTTACAAAAAAAGAAATCGGAAGGACCTATAGGTTTTTGGTGCGCGAACTAAAACTCGACATACCACTAACAAACCCAATCCACTACATCCCAAGGTTTGCCTCAGAATTAAACCTTTCAGGTGAAGTGCAAGAAGAGGGACGCAAAATACTCGAAGAGGCAATCAAAAACGGTCTTATTTCAGGAAGGGGTCCAACAGGGGTTGCCGCAGCTGCAGTATACATTGCAGGTCTTTTGAAGGGCGAGAGAAGGACCCAAAAAGAAGTTGCAAATGTTGCAGGAGTAACAGAAGTTACAATAAGAAACAGGTATAGGGAGCTCAAAAAGAGGCTCAACATAGAAGTGGTTGCCTAAAAGGCGACCCTTCAATTACTTTTTTTAAATTTCAAGGCAAGCAAATAAATATTTGGCAAGCTAATTCTATTAGGTTTGTAAATGGGTAAATATTCAAGAGCGGATTATTTTTGCTTTGAAATAAAGCCGGCTTCAGAACCAGATTATATAGGGGCGGCAGCTGATGTAATGACCTTGCGCGAGCTTAGTTTTCAACTTTATCTCACAAAACATTCCCTTGTTGGAAAAGGCAGCATTGAAATTAAATTGGACAAAGATTTGGCAAAATTGGCCCCGCGAAATTTTGAAAAGCCAATATTTGCCGGCATTATGGTCTACCATGTAGCACACAATTTTATTTCAGTAAGACAACGCGAATCAGAACTTCTTAAAAAAATGCACTTAAATGAATATCCGCCTAGATTGCAAGCTATTGTGGAAAATAAGATCCTCAGACAGCTGAAAAAGAAATATGGGCACTTTCTTTTTGATAATCACTCCTTTTCCTTTGTACGTAAAGTTGGTTTGAAAATAAGGGTTCCTTTCAGTGTAGCGCAAGCCCATTCTGTTCTTTCGCGCCACATTGCAAAAACAAAAGGTGCTAAAATGCAGCCACGAAGAATTGCACCTTGAAATTGTTTAAGTGCCACTCTTAAATACTTCTTTTTTCTACTTCTCTAATGCGCTCGCATGATTATTGCATAAAACTCGAGCCGGTAGACTATGGCAGTAAAATAATTTTCAATTTAATAGTCACAAAAAGAAGCGCTGCAAAAAATTATCCCGCAAGGCTTCTTATTACCTCTCCAGAACTTGAATTGCGCATCCATCTTCCTGCACATAAAGCAACTTTAGAATATGTGAATTCTCAAGGGTCATATACATTTGGGCAAATAGTATATACAATTGATAAAAATGCCAGATACCTAAGTGTTGGCTACCCAACTACAGCTCCAGATATAGTACACAAATCAGGAATAGGGCGCATGATCCTTCTCAAAAGTGCAAAGCACATGATCTTGAATGGGTTTGGGAAATACCACTGTTCAGTGATCGGGGCTAAGTATTCTAACTTAGAAGAGTATTATTCAGAAGTGCGCAAATTGGCAGTGAAAGAAGGTCGGCAATTTGCAGCAGAAAAAAAATCAATTTACAAACATTTCACACGGCAAAATAAACCAAAAAAATCCGCTATATCGGAAAAGATCCGTCGACGGCTCAAATAACCAATGGTATATGTTGCAGCGGTCCTCGAATCCTTTTAAATATTTGATTTTACTACTAGGTTAGCATGCAAATGCCACTGCTTGCCATACTATTTTCAGTCATTTTCCTTTTTCCGCCAGCAAGTGCTGATATCACTAGTGGGCTTGTTGGGTATTGGAAGTTGGATGAGAATTCTGGGACAATTGTTGCGGATTCTAGTGGTAGGGGGAATACTGGCACGAATGTTGGTGGAACTTGGTTAGACAGCTATACAAATAGTGGCATTTCTTTTGATGGTAGTTCAGACAAATATGTTACTACAAGTGATTCCAATTCACTTGATATAAATGGAACCGCAATTACAATGTCTGCATGGGTAAAACCTACATCTACAAATTACGGGCAAATAATAACAAAGTTAAATATAGTATCAACCAACATGCCATGGGATATACAATTATATACAAATGACTATTTTTATACAGCCATAAAAACGGATAGCAATGGTTTTGCGGAAATTCGAAGTGCCAATACCGCTTCATTCGGCCAATGGCAACATTTAGTTACTGTCTATAATGGTACAAATATAATTTTTTATGTAAATGGAGTACAATCGTCAATCGGTAGCCAAAGTGGGAACATAGTCACTAATGACCAAAACCTTTATTTGGGCGGAATTGCTGGTGGCGAAGTTTTTCTTGGAAGCATTGATGAAATACGTATATACAATCGCGCTCTTAGCGCCGGCGATGTCAACCAACTTTATTTTTGCCAGCCACCAAGTGCTTCGGGAACTGATTGGATAATTGATGGCAACACTACCTGCGAACTCGGAACCAACTATGACCAAAATCTTGTTGGGCAGTGGAAATTTGACGAAGGCAGAGGAAACGTAGCAAAAGATTTTAGTGGGAATGGAAATGCAGGAACAATCAACGGAGCAACACACCAAACAGGCAAATTTGGTGGAGATTTGAATTTTGACGGGGTGAATGATTATGTGAATGTCCCATATCAGTCATCTCTAGATATTACTGGTAATTTAACTATTAGCGCATGGGTAAAAAGTAGTAGTATTGCAACAGAACAAATAATTGTTTCAAAAATATCTGGCGATAATCCTGATTATTTGTTAGAATTTTATAGATCAAGATTAAATTTCCAGGTTGGTGCATATCAAGGGGATGGTCAAGAAAGTTCAACCGCCCTTAGTAGTAACACTTGGTACCATGTCGTTGTCGTGCATAATGCCGGCGGAACAGGCACGTACTATGTGAATGGTGTTGCGGACGGGACAACTAATGAAACAGACCCAAACAGCGGGTCTAATCCGGTACAAATTGGAATATACACAGTTTCATCCAATCTTTTGTTACCTTTTTCAGGCCAACTCGACGACGTGCGCATCTATAACCGCGCGCTCACCGCAACCGATGTCAATAATTTGTACAAAGACACAATGGTTGCACGGGTTGGAAACAATTTTGATTTACGCAACGGCTCACTAACAATTCTTTCAAGCAGCGGAGTAGAATTGCAACCCACAAAAAAAGCAATCCTACGAATAAAAGCCACAAACCGCCACCAACTAATAATCCAAAAACTAGGAAGACTAATAATAAGGAAAAATTAAACTGCAAAAACCACTAACCCGGTATTGTTTAAATGCCTCTTTTTAAATCTTTAAGGGCGTTTTTGTGCCCGAATGCTTAAATACCAGCTCATACTTCCATCCTATTATGTATTCAGATGAGCTTGATGATCTAAATTCGCGCGAGGACTTTTTGAGAAAGGAAATCCACAAAAATTGCCTTCTTTGCATGGGCAGATCAAGACTGCACACTAATAGGGCTGAAAAAAACCCGGAAAAAGGCGTTGTGCTAAACTCATTGCAGGACCTTTATGGAACTTACCAGGAAAAATATGAACTTTTGCGCAAATTAAATTCCACTGCAGAGAAAATCCAGAATGCAGCAACAAACAAGAGATTTGTTCTTGATGTAATTGATGGCTGCAAGAGTTGTGGCAGGGAAACTGATTTTGCAAATAGGTCGCTAGCGCAGCTCAAATGAATTCAATTTCACAAAATCTCACTCAGACCTCAAAGATATTTTTGAATTGACATGAGGCAGTGGAATAAATAAGGCCTCATTGTTTTTTGGAATTTGAAAGTTTAAAGTTTTAATTTTCAATAAATTTCTTTTTAATATCCTCGCCTCTTTTTCAGTAATGCTGATTGCAGGTATTGATGAAGCAGGAAGAGGGCCTTGTATGGGGCCACTTGTAATGGCAATTACCCTAATTGATAAAAAAGATGAGCAAAAGCTAATTGAACTTGGGGTAAAAGACTCAAAAATGCTCTCGGTAAAAGAGCGCGAGCGCCAGGAGCCTCAAATAAAAAAAATAGTAAAAGAGTACAAGAGCGTGCATATAGGCGCTGAGCAAATTGACGAACTCATGAAAAGAAAAAGCCTCAATGAAATAGAGGCAATGCACGCAGCAGACCTTCTGAACGCGCTTTCTACAAAGCCGGATGTAGTATATGTGGATTCGCCGGATACAGTAGCGATCGAATTTGCAAAAAGAATTGAAAAATACATCTCATTTAAAACAAAAATAGTCTCAGAACACAAGGCAGATGTGAATTACCCAATCGTATCCGCCGCTTCAGTGATTGCAAAAGTTGAAAGAGATGGTGAAATAAAAAAAATTTCAGCACAATTTGGTCAAATTGGCTCAGGATACCCGGCAGATGAAATCACAATTAAGTTTTTAAAGAATTATTTGCTACAGAATAATGATTTGCCAAAATTTGTCAGGAAATCGTGGCAAACAATAAGCGACTTGCAAGAAGAAAAGTTCCAGAAAAAATTATTCTAAAAGAGTTGGGTGAAATGACCGGGTGGAAAAAGAGAAAGTCTGCAGATTACTCAATAGATTTTGAGACACTTGAAGATATATTTTCAGAAATGCTCGAAGAATTTGAAAAGGATGGGGTGGATTTTACAAAACCGGTAAAATTAGGCTTTTCACTCTCACTTGGAACTGATGGATGCATCCGCGTTGATGAATTTGGCATGCTAAGTGAGTCAAATCTTGAAGACAACAAAAAAGATGAGCCATTAGTTGAAGTAATCGACCTTGGAAAGGAGCTTTTGGTTGTTGTTGAGACTACAAGCCTACCTGAGAGCGATATTGATGTTAAAGTGCTTGAAAGTTCAATGATAGTAACAAACCACAATTCAAAAAAATTCCTAAAAAAAGTCCACTTCCCATGTAAAGTGCACGGGAATGCGGTAAATACGAATTTTAACAACGGGGTGCTAGAAATTAGGCTCCCTAAAAATAATCCTATTACGGATTTAGAAACCCACAAATAAATTCAAAATTTTTTTCACTCTTCTACTTGGCCAAGTTGCTGCGGCTTTTCAACTTTTTCATCTACTTTTTGTGCTACGGGTTGTGAATTTGCCCCCTGCGCGCCTTTGCCAAAATACTCCCTAAATTTTGCAGTAGTATAGAGAACATACGTGATCCCTTTCTTTTCCTTTTTCACAAAACCCTTTTCGCGAAGTATTTTGATGTGCTCGTAGGCCTTGCTATTTCTAAAATTAATGACTTCAGATTGGCGCACCGGCTGCTTATATGCAATATATGCAAGGGTTTTCATAATTCCCTTATGAAGTTCCGGGGCAGCTGCCATGTGAGAAACAAAATCCTCATATTTTGCCTTTACAGTCATTCTAATGCCGGTTGCCTCATCCCGGATTTCAAGGGCAGTATCCTTTGCCTCATAATCATGGATCAATTCGCTAACAAGCACTCTTGTTTGCGCAACATTTACATTCACAATTGTTGCAAGCTCCCGAATAGATACATTCCCGGGAGATGTAAACAGCGCTGCCTCTATTACCCTTTTTGCTTCTTTATTGTCCATAATGGTGCAAAATAGAAGTTAAAAACAATTAATATAAATTACTGTGCATGCGCATTTGCTCAATCGCAAAAAGTAACACCGAAATACTGCATTTTCTTGGGCAGGATGAAAAAATAGTGGGCGCAACCTCATATGACACTAAAATGCTACCCGGAGTTGCAGTAGTTGGCTCCTATACTGATATTGATGTAGAAATGGCGGTTTCCTTGCAGCCCGATATTGTTTTCAGCTCCACTTTTTTGCAGCAAAAATACGTAGAGCAATTTGAAGAACAAGGAATTGAAGTAGTGCACTTTGACCCGATCTGCGTTGATGATATAATCCAAAATATACTCTCCTGCGGTAGAGTAATTGGAGAGTGGGATAAGGCTAGTAAACTTGCACAAACAATGCAAAATGAAATAGCCGCAATTCAAAAAAGCGTGCAAGATTTGCCAAAAGTAAAAGTGTATGTTGAAGAGTGGCCACGTCCTCCAATGGCTGCCGGAAACTGGGTTGTACAAATGATTGAACTAGCAGGTGGCATTGGCATTCTAACACAAGGTGAGCGCAGCAGGGAAGTAACACTAACTGAAGTTGAAAAATTCAACCCTGAAAAGATAATCTTGAATTGGTGTGGGATTGGGAAAAATGCCGATATCTCGCTTCTCAAAAAAAGGGATGGCTGGAGTATTATTGCTGCAATTGCGCAAGACAAAATATTTGCAATAGATGATTCCTATTTTAACACTCCGAGCCAAAATATAGTTCCCGGGATTGAACTAATTGCAAAAATATTGCATGGAACCCCAAAAGTTGAGACAAATTCGTAAATGCTTGCCTATTAGTTATACCTACAAAAATCGTATTTTTGTAAAATTGTAGGGATAACTTTTTTTGTATTTAGCCATATTTTTCGGTTTTGATTTTATCTTTTACAATCCCGTTTTCGAGCAAAAGCTTTTCAGTGTCAGCAACCATTGTAGGCGGGCCGCAGATAAAATAAAATGCATCAGCACCGGCTTGTTTTGAAATTATTTTTTTTATAAGAGCATCATCAACCCTTCCGACTTGGTAGCCATCCTTTTGCTCTCGCGAGAGTGTTAGTGTCAAATCAAGCCCGTTTATTTGCTTTGCAAATTCCAAAATATCATCCTTGCAAATTATGTCCTCTTCGGTTTTGTTGCTGTAGACAAATGTAATTTTCGTATCAAGTTTTTTGTCGATTATATATTGGCAAAAGCACCTAAATGGGGCAATGCCGGAGCCTGCTCCAATTAGAACAATTTGTTTCATTTTTGTTTCATCAAATACAAAATGCCCCCAAGGTCCATCTAGCATAAATTCTTCGCCTGGCTCTGCTTCATTTAAAAGTTTTGAAATCCACCCTTCAGGCATTTGTTTTACAGTAAGTTCTAGAATTCCTTTTCTTGTAGGTGAAGACGAAACAGAATAGGAGCGCTTTGGGATTTTTTGTTCGCGCAAAAATTCAATCATGAAAAATTGCCCCGGCTTAAAATCAGGGCGCTCCTCGCTACTATAAGTGAGCGTGCAGGTGTCATGTGTTTCGCATTTTTTTTGCGTAAGTTTCATTTTCACTTTCATAGAATTCACAAGTGCTGCTTAGGATTTTTAAAGCGTTGCAGCGCCCCTTCTCTTGCTGTCATATTTTAGCTTTAGAGCAATAATTGCAACCCATACAAGAAGCGTTAAAATGTTTGAAAAAATGAGTGGCAGATCTTCTGATAAAATCCCATAAATAAGCCACAGCGACAGCCCGCAAAATAAAAAAATCGCCATTCCCATTGATATGTCATCGGTTGATTTTGTCCTGTATGCTTTTAGAAGCTGCGGAACTGAAGCCAGAGTTGTTAGCGCGCCTGCCACCATTCCAATAATTAAATAGTCCATTTTTCCACCTAAATCGCAGCCTCGGTAATTATGTTTTTGAAAATTTCAAAAATTTCCTTATCTTCAAAAACCACCGGCACTCCCTTATCTGAAAGCTCTCTTATTTTTTTATTTAGGGGAATTGAACCCAAATAAATCTTTTCAATTTCCTGTGCGCACTTCTCTGCCCCTCCAGAACCAAAAATATCGCCGGACATATTTTCAACAATCCCAATCACAGGAACATTTAACCTACCTGCCATATCCGCTGATTTTTTTGCATCAACTAGCGCAACTTCTTGGGGCTGCGTTACAATTAGCATTCCGTACAAAGGGGCAATTTGCATAATTGTAAGTGGGTTGTCCCCGGTTCCCGGAGGAAGGTCAATTATCAAATAATCAAGTTTTCCCCAATTTGTTTTGTAGAGCATTTCACTAATCAATTTGAACATTATTGGCCCGCGCATTATATTTGCAAGGTTTTCACTTTCTACCATATTCCCGACAGAGAGCAATTTTATTCCATGAGGATTGAGAGGGACAAGCCGCTCATCTTTTCCTGCAAATACTCGCTCAGTACTCCCTAGCATTTTATGGCAAGTTGGGCAATCAACATCAGCATCTAAAAGCCCAACACTAAAACCCAATTTTGAAAGGGTTGCCGCAAGGTTTACTGAAAATGTGCTCTTCCCAACCCCGCCTTTGCCAGAGTGCACTGCAATTACTTTTCCGACTTCCTTTAAATTTTCTTCAGAAAGTTTCCTTTGAACTTCAAATGGATTTTGATTTTGCGGCGCCGGCCTTGGGGTTTTTGAAACCGGAATTATTGGAGTTAGCTCTATTGGCATAAAAACCATTCAAAATTTGCCTAAAAAATAAGTGGCTGCAATTTTAGTGGAAAGATTTTCCGCATCCGCAGCTACCGTGCGCATTTGGGTTTGAAATCTTAAAACCGGACCCTTGCAAGCCATCAGTGAAGTCAATGCGAACTCCCTTTACCATTGAGAGAACTGATTTATCCACAAATATCTTCATGCCTTTTTCAGTGACCACTTGTTCAGATTCTTCCGGTTTTTGTGCAAAATCCATTACATAGCTAAATCCGGAGCATCCGCCGGGTTCAACTGAGAATTTGAGGCCCCAACCTGCTTTTCCTTCTTTTTCCATTAATTCTGCAAACTTTTTTATCGCTGAATCAGAAAGTGCAATATCCTTATCTTCGTGGCTTTCAACTGCTTCATTCATTTCTTTTACAAGCTGCTCGACTGTTTCTTTGCTCATCCCATGCCCGTATGCCCCACCCTCTATGCTCTCATAAGGGTTTACATGGCAACCGATGCAATGAAGCCCATAGCCTAGCATGATTTCTGCTGTCTCCGGCCATTTTGCCACTACTTCTCCAATCGTCATGTCCTTTGTAATAGTAGCTGAACTAGTTGAAGTGTGCTCGACTTTTTGCTCTTTTTTTACAGTTGTTTCCACGTTTTCACCAAATAATAAGATATCTAATTAACACCTGTTAAGGTATTTAAAGGGTTCTTAATCGTCAATTGCAGTTATTTTTGGAGCGTTTTTTGCCTCAATTGCACAATAAGAAAGCCACAAAAGACCTAAAATCCCGGCTTGTCTTTGCGACTACAAATCAACCAGACGCCATGAAGGCCCACAAGACAAAAAGACGTCATTTTTCGGAGTATTGAATTGATGTATTTTTTACAACAAATGCGCTAGGGCACAGCTTATTGAGTTCGCACCCTTCACAATTTGGCGATCTTGCAAAGCACACCCTCCTCCCATGCCAAATAAGAGCGTTTGATAAAAACCACCACTCCTGCGATGGGGCTAATTCCATTAGCTCGCGCTCTATAACTTGTGGGTTTTGGCTCTTTGTAAACCCTAAGCGGTTTGATAACCTTTTTACATGCGTATCAACCGCGATTCCCTCAATTATTCCATAGCCTTCACTTAAAATTATATTTGCTGTCTTTCTGCCAATTCCAGGTAGCGCAATTAGCTCATCCATTTTTTTAGGAACTACTCCGCCATACTTTTCAACTACAATTCTTGCAAGGCCTTTGATGTTTTTTGCCTTTGCGCGATAAAATCCCGTGCTATAGATCAATTTCTCGAGTTTTTTTTGTGGAATTTGCACAAAATCTTGCGGCCTCTTGTATTTTTTGAACAATTCTTTGGTAACCATATTCACGCGAACATCAGTGCACTGTGCAGAAAGTATAACTGCCACCGAGAGCTGGAAAATAGAACCAAATTTTAGTGCAGTCCCATCATTTGGATAGAGAACTTTTAATTTAGCAAGAACCTCTCTCATTTTTTGCTCGCCTATGTTATCTTGTGGCATATGCGACTATTTTAGGATATGAAAACCTTAAAATGAGTTAAGCACTAGAATTATTTTGCAAATTTAGCAATCATAGTGAGGACACCTATATGGAAGAAAAAAGTGTAATAGAAATGATTGAATGCATTGGTGAAGACCCAGAGCGTGAAGGCCTCAAAAAAACACCACAGCGCTTTATCAAATCCTGGACCCATATGGCTTCAGGATACAAAAAAGACCTCAAGGCAATTGTCAATGACGCCTTATTTAGCGCAGAGGATAGCAACATGATAATTGTAAAAGACATTGATTTTTTCTCAACCTGCGAGCACCACCTCTTGCCTTTTTTTGGAAAAGTGCACGTTGCCTATATCCCGAATAAAAAAATAATCGGCCTTTCAAAAATCCCACGCATAGTTGAAATGTACGCGCGCAGGCTACAGGTGCAGGAGAGGATGTGCTCCCAGATTGCAAATGCAATAAATAAGGTGCTAAAACCAAAAGGAGTGGCAGTTGTTGCAGAAGGAATACATAGCTGCATGATAATTCGCGGAGTTCAAAAAGTCAACTCCAAAACAATTACTTCAACAATGCTCGGGGCATTTAAAGACAGGGCGCAAACCCGCAACGAATTGCTCTCGCTTCTCAAGTAGAACAAATATTGGGATTTTTGGGTGAAATGAATGCAAAAACTAAACACTGCATTCATCTCAGTTGGCTCTAATATAGAAAGGGAAAAAAATATCATTGGCGCAGTTGCTCTTTTGAAAAATAAATTCCCAAAAATAAAAGTTTCCCCAATTTACAATACTCCATTTTTTGGAAAAGGCCACCAACCAGATTATTTGAATTTCTGCGCAAAAATAACAACAACAAAAACAGCTCCGCAGCTGAAAAAACTTTTTCGCACAATTGAGGCTTTTTTTGGGCGGCAAAGAAGTGGTAGAAAAGATTCACAAAGAACCCTAGATATTGACCTTTTGCTCTTCAACGATCTTGTTGATAAAAATCTAAATCTGCCATACAAGGATTTTGAAAAAAAAGCCTATGTGCTAGTCCCACTTGCCTCTATTGCTCCAAGGCTATTCATAAAACCTCTTGGCAAAAGCCTCACTTCGCTTCTTGGCAAACTTTCATTTTCGCAAAAAAATTCAATAACAAAAGTTTTATTACAAAGGAAAAACAAATACATTGCAATGAAGCCTCATTATTTTGCAGTTGTTGCAACAACAATTGATGGGTTTATTGCGCGCAATAGAAGCCATCGCTCAACTTGGACAAGTAAAGAGGATAAAAAGCACCTTTTTGCAATGATTGATTTAGCCGATGCGATAATTCTAACACGAAGTGGATATTCACATGCAGACCGCTCCCGCAAAAAACACTGCATTGTAATAACACGCAGCGTAAAATCAATAAAAGAGAAAAACCCAAAACTGACATTTCTAAATGTTAAAAACTCCAGCATTGACCGGTATGTTAGATCGCGCGGCTTTAGGGAAGTGTGCATTCTTGGCGGCACATTTGTATATGGGCACATGCTTCAAAAAGGACTAATAGATGATCTCTATCTAACAATTGAACCTCTTGCTTTTGGTTCCGGGCTTTCAATATTTGGAAAAAGCGTTCCTACTAAAAACTTTAAATTAATCCAGGCAAAAAAACTAAATAAGCAGAGCATCCTATTACATTACAAATATTTAAGAAAAAGGGTGGCAAAATGAAATATGAATTAGACCCCAAATGGACGCAAACCGCGCACACAATTGCAACTTCACTAGGGTATAAATGGGTAAACCCGGAGCGCCTCACTGTTGTGCGATCCTGGGGCTCGAAAACGCGCAGGACAATTGCACGCATACACTGTATTGGTAAAGTGATGATGCTTGGGATGGGCCATAAAAAGAGCTTTTATGTAATAGAATTGATTTCAGAAAAATTTGATAAACAGCCAATGCGAGACCAAGTTGAAACAATAATACATGAACTAATGCACATCCCAAAAACATTTGGGGGCGGATTTCGCCACCACGACCATGTGTGCTCGCGAAATGTTAAAATTGAACTTGAACGCTATTTGAACCAAACGCGGGTTGAGATATAATGCGCGGGTTTGCAAAAATATCGCCTAAGGCCAAATCATTTGTTGCAAAGATGCGCAGAATACCTGCTAATATAAAATTTGCCGCTTCCAAAAAACCGATTGTCACAAATGAAATGGTAACAAGACTCCAAACCGCCATGGCAAAAAAGCCAACTATTAATCAAATAGAAGAACTCATTCAAGAGTGGTCCGGGGCCAGAAATCTCTTACTGTCTAGAACCCTAATTCATGCAAAACCCCAGAGGTATTTGCCGTATGTAAAAATATTGCTCAGAAGGCTCAGGTACTTAAAAAAATTGATTGAAAAATCTGAAAATGCTGAAATAGAAACACAGCGTGAAAGCCTCAGAAGGGTCTTGGAAAAACTTAACAGAGAATTGAGTAAAAGCGGCTCGCCAAGAAATCAATGACATTTCAAAACTAAATCAAAATTGGAAATATAATTTATACTTCTCTTTTTCTAAAATACCCTAATTTGCATTCATATTCTGCAGAAGGGACAAGCTTTACTTTGAGGCCAAATTTTGGCAACTGCCCAAAGAGGGAAAAATAATGTTCAAGCGATGAACCATTTATTTCTTTTGCCCTAAAACCCTCGATCTGTTTAATGAGTTTTTTGAGCTCTTCAGAGCTTTCAAGATTTTCCTTGAATTTTTTTGTAGCAAATACAGTAGTTGATCCCATTACCTTGCCTTTTGTATCTACCGGTATTACGTGCATAAATTTGATATTAGAGCTTTTTGGTTTTTTTATAAAATGCAAAATATCGGTTGATGAAGGGTAAGAAACCCATTTCAGTGCGTTTTTAGTTGAAACATTGGGTTCGGAAAGAGCCGTTCGCAACGGATGTGTGTGGATTTCGGATTTGTACTCAGGAAGTACAATGTGAAGAGATGTTCTATCCGGATATCGTTTCAGAGAACCTACCTTCAAATGTCCCGGCATTGTCTTGTCCTTGTAAAACCCTATCTCTAGGTTTGAAACATCGGGATAATTTTCAATTGCTTTTTTCACTTCGCCTCTTCTACCGCCTGTTTTTATAAGTGGCTGTGACCAAATAATATTTCTATCTGCTTTTACCATATTGTGGAATATTTTCAAAATTGCAGCGCCGCTCAATATTGTAGCTCCCCCTAGCAAAAAATCGCGTCGCGTAGTTGTTTTTCTAGGCTTCATATTAGTGGTATTGATTTGTAAAATATAAGCCTTGCCCACCTGCTGGTTATTAAACATTTAATTCCATATATATTTACCACTTTTTAGGAGGGGAATAATGCCATTTGAAGTACCAAAGTTAAAGTATGATTACAATTCACTAGAACCATATATTGATGAGCAGACAATGAGGACTCATCACGACAGGCACCACCAAGCTTATGTAGACAAAGTAAATACTGCGCTTGATGGAAATACAGAACATCGCAGCAAAACAATTGAGGCCTTGCTCTCTAATCTCAATTCTGTTCCCGAGCCAATTAGAATGGCTGTTCGAAACAATGGCGGAGGCCACTACAATCACTCACTCTTTTGGGAAATGATCGGCCCTAAATCCGGAGGAAAACCAACCGGAGAAATTGCAACTGCAATTGACAAGGACTTTGGCTCGTTTGAATCGTTTAAGGAAAAACTCAAAACCGCAGGGTTAAACCTATTTGGTTCGGGCTGGGTTTGGCTTATTGTAAATAACGGCAAGCTTGAAGTGATAGCGCTTCCAAACCAAGATAACCCGATTTCGCAGGGTAAAACCCCAATACTCGGAGTTGATGTTTGGGAACATGCATATTATTTGAAATACCAAAACAAGAGGGCAGAATACCTTGACCAGTTCTTCAATATAATCAATTGGAAAAAAGTCGAGGAACTCTACTCAAAGGCGAAGAAGTAATTCTTTGCCGCTTATTTTAATATTCCGCCGGCAGGTGCTGTTACTGGGTAAACCCTATCACTTTTTGGACGCCCTCTATTAAATTTAATCACTTCTTGCACAACTGTTGCTCTTGCACTATTCCACATCTTTTTTGGCGGACGTATTCTATTGAGAATTTTTAGAACATCCAATTTACCGCCATTTTTAAGTGCGCGATCGCACTCAGTTCTTACCATGATGGTTTGCATACCTGCCAGGGAAAATCTTGGTCCACCTCTAAAGTGAGTTTCTTCAGGGATCAAACCTTTTCTAATAAGAGTTCTTCGTGTATGAGTAATCAAAGTCTTTAACGTCCCTTCAGCATAATTGCTAAGAAACATTAACTCGCCCAAGGGGGCTATATGGGGCGGGCGCAAAATAGATTTTTCTACTTCTGAAATTAATAATTTTTGATCAGAAGCATTTGCCATCTTCCAAGAAAGGTTATTGCCTTTGCCTTTCATCCACCTTACAACTCTTTTATTATGCAACACTTTCGGAACACGTTTCATTTTGAATACCTAAAAATTTAATATCGTCTTGAAAGATGTAATGCCATAGGAGAAAAATCTCTCCCTTTTCCCGATGTTTTACTTCGTACAACTTTTACATATTTTGACGGGGGCACTTTATGTGGTCTTGGCGGCTCTATATTTAGTCTTCTGACTTTTAGCCTTGCCCTAAAAAGACTTGCAATAGTTTCTTCAGTAGAAAAGGCATGCCTGAAAGTCATTTTCACATCCTCTGCCCCTTCTCTAGCATAATGACCACTGACAAGACATGAATCCACAAGAAAAACTGCAAGTTCACAGATTCTAGCTCTTGGAATTAGATCCCTGGCATTTCTTTCTTTTAATTCCGGCGGCATTTGTTTTAATGCTTCATCAAAATTTTTAGGGACTTTTTGTGCACGCACTTCCATCCACTTGCTTTTAGGAGCGCCTTTTTCCGGAACCATATACTGATTAATTTCCCCATAAATATAATGCTTTGTATTATCTAATAATTGGCTTTCCCGTAGCATGCATATCCCGTGCCAAAGCAACTTTTATAACCAAATAGCCATTAATTCTATTTGATGAAATTCTTCCTCGATTCTGCAATCCTATCCGAAATAGAATATGTATACAATGCCGGGATTTGTGATGGAATTACAATGAATCCCTCGCTTCTAAAAACCGCTGTTGATTCGCTCAAAGAAAAAGGTGAAAAGGTGAGCCTTGAGAGCTATATTAAAAAGGCGCTAAAGATTGCAAAAGGAACCCCGGTTAGCCTTGAAGTTACCGAAACTGATGCTATTGGAATGATTGCACAGGGAAGAAAATTATTCAAAAAATTCAACCCGGTTGCAAAAAATGTCTATATTAAAATCCCTGTAAACCCTTCAATGGAAGGGGACAGTGGAAAAGAATTTGATGGCCTGCTTGCAATAAAGACTCTTTCCAAAGCAAAAATACCGATAAATTGCACCCTTGTTTTTACACCAGAGCAAGCGCTTGCAGCAGCAAAAGCCGGGGCAAATTTTGTCAGCCCATTTGCAGGAAGAATTGATGACATGCTGCGAAAAGAGCACGGCGAGGAATTTACGAACTTTTCAAAAAGCGATTATTATCCACTAAATGGGCATGTGCATGATGGGAAATTGATAGAAGATAACGGCATAGCCTCAGGAATTGACCTTGTAGCCCAAACAGTCAGCATTTTTAGAAAATATAATATCAAAACAGAAGTGCTTGCAGCATCGCTTCGCAATGGCCACCAGGTTAGAGAAGCCGCAATTGTTGGCGCCGATATTGCAACAATGCCATTTAGCGTATTCAAAGAAGTAGTAAATCACAAATTAACACTTGAGGGGATGAAAAAGTTCACGCAGGATACGCCCGAAGAGTTCAAGAAATTGGTGTAATTGAATGCAAACAAGGAAAATAAAAAAAACTAAAATTTCCACTATAAATGAAACCAGATATTATAAAAGATTAAATGCGCTTGGCTTTTTAAAAAAACAAACCATTGAAGACCTGCGCTCACGCTGGGACATACTAAAAATCCAAAAGAAAAAGTTATTGAGGGAATTGGAAGAAAATGATGATGTGATAAAAGAACTTGAATTAAAAAATGTTCTTAGAGATATTGAATTTGCAAATGCAGAAATCTATAGAATTAATACCGGAAAAGGGAAAGTCCCACGCCTTAAAGTGAGTGATTGAATGAAAATCGGTTTTATCGGCCTTGGAAAAATGGGTTTTCGCATGTGCGAACACCTGCTTGAAAAGAAAACTAACCTTGTTTTGTATGCCCGCAATGCAGATGCAATGAAACCACTTTCCCGAAAAGGGGCAATTGCAACAAATTCATATGATGAATTTTCCAAAAAACTTGGGAAAAATAAAATCATTTTCCTCATGATAACTCACGGAAAACCGGTTGACGATGTAATCGCATCGCTTTTGCCTCACTTAGTAGCAGGCGATATACTAATTGATGGCGGAAATTCATTTTACAAAGATTCTGCGCGCAGAAACCAAGAACTTTCTGCCAAAGGAATAGAATTTTTAGATGTCGGTGTTTCAGGTGGGCTTGATGGGGCACGCAACGGAGCCTCGATAATGGTTGGCGGAAAAGAGGAAATTTACAAAAAATGCGAATGGGTTTTCAAAGTGCTTGCCACGAAAAATGGTTACGGGCATATGGGAAAATCCGGGGCCGGGCATTTTGTGAAAATGGTGCACAACGGGATAGAGTATTCGCTTTTGCAAGCATATGGGGAAGGGTATGCACTTTTAGAGAAGAGCGATTACAAATTAGACCTCGAAGAAGTCACTAAAGTTTACCAAAATGGCTCAGTGATACGCAGCTGGCTTGTTGATCTGATTGCACACGCGCTAAAAAAAGATCCTCACTTGGAAAAAATAAGTGGTGTAATTGGGGGCGGAAGCACCGGGGAGTGGACAATGCAAACTGCAAAAGAACTTGGCATTGAAATGCCGATACTTGAAAAAGCGATATTTGCTAGAAAAAAATCCCAGCAAAATCCCGACTTTTCCACAAAAATTGCAGCGGCCCTAAGATATGAATTCGGCGGGCATGAAGATCTCAAGAAGTGAGTTTGAGCAATACTATGCCACAAATAATAAATTATCAAAGTTTCGAAGAAATGAGCAAAAGGACTGCTGATTTTATTGAAAGTGAAATCAAAAATTCCAAAAAACAATTCTCAATTGCCTTTCCCGGCGGGACATCGGTGCATGGAATTTTCAAAGAACTCTCTATACGCAAAATAAGCTGGCAAATGGTAAATGTATTCCTTTCTGATGAGAGGTTTGTTCCAATCACAAGCCCAGAGAGCAACTACAAGCAGGCACAAGAGATGCTATTTTCCAAAGTTGATGGGATCCATGTAAACCCATTTGAAATTGAAAAAGGGATTTCTGATTATAATGAAAAATTCATGCAAATAACAAAAGGCGAATTTGATATTGTTATTTTAGGCGTAGGAGAAGATGGGCACATCGCTTCACTTTTCCCAAATATGGAAGTAATCAAGAGCAAGGCAAGAGGATATATTCAGGTGCACAACGCGCCAAAACCCCCGGCTGAGCGAATTAGCCTCTCTCCGAATGCAATCGAGAATGCAAAAACAGTAATATTGCTATTTGCTTCAGAAAATAAGAAAGCAGCATATGAAAAATTCATGGATAAGAAAGTGAGCGAATCCGAGTGCCCTGCAAAAATAGCCTTAAAAGCCAAAAGGACAATTGTTTTTAGCGTATTTGGTGGACTTGATGCAAAATAATTTCGGATTTATTATAATGGGGGCAACTGGGGACCTTGCCCAAAAAAAGCTCTTTCCCGCGCTTCACGGATTGTTGAAAATGAATCGAATTGACGGTAACTTTTATGTTGTTGCTGTTGGAAGAAAGCAATTTTCAAATGAAGAATTCAGGCAGCACGTAAAAAGTGCAATCCCAAAAATCCATGAAGATTCCTGGAAAAAACTTGAAGAAAAACTCTACTACTTTGACCTTGATTTTAATGAGACTAATGGCGGATTTAAAAAATTAGAATCTTTTTTAAAAGAACTTGAGCAAAAGCACCAAACAAACCAAAATAGGTTATTCTATTTAGCAACACTTCCATCGCACTTCAAAAATATTGCGGCAAACATTCGCCTGCACGGGCTTGCTGAAACTTCAGGGTGGTGCAGGGTTGTTTTTGAAAAGCCATTTGGCCATGATGAAAAAAGCGCAAAGGAATTGAATTTGGAAATTAGCAAAGTTTTTGATGAAAAACAAATTTACAGAATAGACCACTACTTGGGAAAAGAACTTGTGCAAAGCATTGGGATACTTCGCGCCGGAAACAGGATTTTTTCCCCGCTCTGGAACAAGGAAAACATTGACCATGTACAAATAAACCTCATTGAAGATTTTGGGGTTGAAGGCAGGGGCAATTTTTATGATGGGCAAGGGGCACTTCGTGATGTTGGCCAAAACCATCTTTTACAACTTCTATGTCTTGTTGCAATGGAAATACCTTCCAAATTTGATGAAAAATGCATAAGAAATGAGAAAGTAAAAGTTCTAAAAAAAGTCAAATTCGCAACAAATGATGCAGTGCTAGGCCAGTATGAAGGCTACACTTCAGAAGATGGCGTTTCAAAAAATTCTAAAACCGAAACATTTTTTGCGCTAAAAGCATTGATTAATAACAAGCGATGGAAAGGCGTGCCATTTTATTTGCGCTCCGGAAAAAACCTTGCAAAAAAATTTGCCTCAATTTATATCCAATTCAAAGACCCAAATTACACGGTGTTTGAGAGCCAGACACTAAACCAAAATTATTTAGTGATACAAATCCAACCAGATGATGGGATGCTTGTACAGCTAAATGGCAAAGTCCCGGGTGAGAAGATGAAAATACAACCCGTGAAAATGACCTTTTGCCACGAGTGCGCATTTGGCCCCAATACACCCCAGGCATATGAAACACTTCTCTATGAAGCTCTGTGCGGCGACCAATCTGCATTCATTCGCTCTGATGAAATAGAGCACTCCTGGAAAGTTACAGATAAGGTAATAAAGAAGAAAATCCCTATACAAAAATATGCAAAAGGAACCTTTGGGCCAAAAGAGAGTGATGAGATGATTGAAAAGGACTCGCGCAAATGGTTCAATAAAATAGAAAATGTAGTGCAGGGGCTTTGAATATGGGTATTCGTTGGGGTAAATTTCTTGCGGCATTCAGCGCCTCAAAAGCGGCAACACATTTGAGCAGTGCAGCAATAAAATATAGGGCAAAGGCTGCACAAAATATTAGGGATCGTTCAACAAGTCGCTATTATACTCATTTAGCATCTGAGGCTGATAGGTTAAAAGAACGAATTAAAGATAAACACGGACTTATTAGGTCAAAAAGGACAAAGCACTAAATTGAAATGTTACACTTTTCTCAAAAATTCAATTGCAAGCCGCACTCCAAACCCGGAGCCGTCTTTTGGCATGTAATCTTTTGCTTCATCTAGAGTTGCAGTCCCCGCAACATCAAGGTGCACTATTGGTTTGCCCCCCGCAAATTTAGTCAAAAATGCAGCCGCAAATATTGCGCCATTATAATTGCTCTTTCCTAAAGACCGAAGATCGGATCGCTCTCCTTTTGTCTCATCCAAATACTCTTCAAATAATGGCATTGGCCACACGCGCTCATAAGTGGAAAGCCCAGCTTCATACATCTTATCCCCAAGGGCCTTATCGGTTGAAAATAATCCCGCGCAATGAGACCCTAGGGCTGCTACAATTGAACCTGTAAGAGTTGAGAATTCCAAAACGAATTTTGGGTTATACTTTTTCACGCCGTAAGATATTGCGTCCCCCAAAACAAGCCTTCCTTCGGCATCTGTATTTAGGTTTTCAACAGTTAGTCCTGAATAAGATTTTATTATATCGCCCGCGCGATATGATTTTCGGTCAACCAGATTTTCAGAACATGCTAAAATCCCAATAAGATTTCTTTTCATGCCAATTTCAGCTGCGCTCTTCATTATCCCAAGAACAGTGGCGGCCCCTGCCATATCCATTCTCATATCCTTCATGCGCGCTGCCCCAAATTTTATGTCAAGCCCACCGGTATCAAATGTAATTCCTTTTCCAACAAGAAGGGCTCGTTCTTTTGAGGCACTATTGCCGCTATACTCAAGAATTATTATTCGCGGTGGCACAAGCGATGCGCTCCCTACGCTCAAAATCATGTTCATGCCAAGGCGTTTTAGATCCTTTTCGTGCAGGACAGTGATTTTGAACTTGTTTTTGCGGGCAATATCTTTTGATAGTTTTTCCAAAAGTTCAGAAGTTACAACATTGCTATTATCTGAAACAAGGTCTCGCACCATAAATACATTGCGGCACACAAATTCTACATCTGTTAGAGAGTAAGAAAATTTCTTTGCATATAACGGAAAAGTGAACCTACTAACCCTAAATATTTTCTCCTGTTCTTGCTTGTATTTATCAAAAGAATAATTCGCAAGCAGTGCCCCTTCAACTATTGCGCTGCACTGCTCAGCTGATAAACCAGTAGAAGAAAAGTAAACTTCCGCTATTTTGTAAGATGAGGCAATTTTTGTTGCCCTTGCCGCTGCCCTTCTGTAGTAATCAAGTTGCACAGTGTCTTTTTGCCCAAGGCTTATTACAAATGCCTTTTTTTCTGCAAGGAAAATTGATTCGAATTTTTTGCCTTTGAATGAATCAGGGATTGAATTGAATAATTTTGGCTCCCCTTCAAAAACAAAATGCACAGAAAGGCAATTTTTCGGTTCGCCAAAATGAAGTTGTGATGCCATCAAATAAGAAAAGCTGCGTTGCATTTTTAATTCTTCACTCATTTACTCGCAACTTAATGAGGCATCAGGACATGAAAGGCCATTTTGTGCTTTTTTTGGCTAGTTATACAGTTGCATGGCCCAAGGCGAATTTGCAATGGGGAATTTAATTACTTTGCAAAAAGGCTAGATATGCAAAATTTCAAAATAATAGGGCAATCTGCAGGCGCGCGGGCAGGAATTCTTAATACCGCACATGGTAAAATAAAGACCCCGTTTCTAATGCCGGTTGCAACCAAAGGATCGGTAAAACTCCTATCAAATGAGGAAGTCCAAAGTACTGGAACAGAGTGCCTTATTAGTAATGGCTTTATCCTCTCAATGCGCCCAGGGGTTGATGTAATTAAAAAGCACGGGGGATTGCACAAATTCATGAATTGGCAAGGCGGCTTATTTACTGATTCCGGGGGCTTTCAAGTCCTGAGTGAAGAATTTTGCTTGGGAGTATCTGAAGATGGAGTGAAATTTCGCAACCCATTTAGCGGAAAAGAAATGCTCTTCACCCCAGAAGAATCCATAAAAATCCAAAACTCCCTTGGAAGCGATGTTGCAATGTGCCTTGATGATGTGCCCACTGCAAATGTAACCTCTGCAAGATTGCAAGAAGCCGTGCAACGAACTACCGATTGGGCAAAAAGATGTAAAGAAGCGCACTTGAACAAAAAACAAATGCTCTTTGGAATATGCCAGGGCGGAACTGATTTAGCGCTTCGACAAAAGAGTGCAAAGCAAATTGCCTCAATTGATTTTGATGGTTATGCAATCGGTGGCCTTGTAATAGGAGAGGAGCAGAGCAAAACATTTCCGGCAGTAGAGGCGTGCATCCCATTTTTGCCACAAGAAAAACCCAGATATATGATGGGTGTTGGGTCAGCCGACCAGATAGTAAAAGCAATTTCACTAGGGATTGACTGTTTTGATTCGTGCTATGCCTCTCGTACCGCGCGCCATGGCAGGGCATTTAGTGGAAAAGGCAACATCAATATAGATGCAGCTGGTAACAAATTCGACCTCTCACCACTTGATACTCAGTGCGAGTGCTTTGTGTGCGAAAAATATTCGCGCTCATATCTTCACCATCTCTTCAGGACAAAAGAGGAGAATGCCGGAAAATATTTAACTTACCACAATATTTTTTTCCTGCAAAATTTGATAAAAAAGATAAGGTCTGAAATTATAGATGGCACATTTGCCCCCTCAAAAAAGTAAAGGCAGTTAAAGAATTTATCGCCCCTACTGGGATTTGAACCCAGGTCTTTGGCTCTTTCCAATCGTTTTGGTTATATTTGCCTCCAAAATGATTGCCGGAAGCCAGTATTCTATCCAGACTATACTATAGGGGCGCTAAAAGTAGATGCCTGCAAATCTTTAAGAACTACTATTTTGCCAATTGGCAGGTAGTGTGAAGAATCCGATTTAAATACTTATTTGCATTTACTACTTTGAGATGGATAGAGATAAAATAATTGCAGTTTGCCTTGTGGTCGGCTTTGCATTCCTATTGCTAGCAACCCTTGGAATTGTTGCAATAACCGGATTTGTGCTCTTAAATTCTGATTTTACTACCTCTCCTACTTTGCAAAAGGACACCAAATCAATTTTGGAGCAAGATGCAACTTCAAGTATTATTGATATTAATGTCGATTCAACTGAGAATTCAACTCAACTAGAAGAGCAAGAAGAAGAGCCAGTTGCCACACCAGCAGCCGTTTGCGGGAATGGGAAAAAGGAGAACGGGGAAATATGCGAGGCAAATTCTGATTGCGGGTCAAATCAGCAATGCAGTGCCTGTAAATGCCAAGATCTCCCCCCTGTAGAGAAAACACTTCTTAGCGATATAAAAGTTGAAAAGCTAACATTTACCTGCGTGCCTGATTTTGAAGGCAAAAAAGGCCTTGGAGTAAAGATCATCAGGCTAAAGAATGATTCGAGCTCTGATTTTTCAGCAACCGGAAATGGCAAAATAAGTGCAACAACCGCAAATACAACCGATACAGTTACTACAAACAATGCATTCAAATTTTCAATAAAATCCGGCAAGCTACTCGATATTTATGGAACCAACACAACAAGAACTAGTGCCCAGTACATGGTGGTGTTTTTAGGAAACCAAGTGGAGCCGACAAAACTCACAATTGATCTGCCGGATAATAAGTATATCGAGTACACATATGACCTTAAGGCAAACGATTTTTCATCTGTCGGCTGCTTATAAAAAATTTGCCACACTACAAAACAAAGACATAAAACAACGACATTATGGCTTAGGCACAACTGAAGCCCCGAGGCATTTTTAATTTTTTTAAAAGTTTTTAAATTGTTAAAATTTATTTGTAGAGCATTCCGAAGTAGAGGTTCTCAATTATCCCCCAATACGCAATCCGCTCATTGTTTTTATCAAACGGCATGTTCTCACCGACAAAATACTCCGGCGCAAACGCATAATAGGCAACCCTTGAACCAACCCCGCTTGAAACAATAATCGGCAAACTTTGGCCAAAATCAACCCTCTCTCCTCTTAGCCAGAAGTTTTGCGCAGGGGGCTTTCCTGTGAGCGGGGCGCCATAGTCTAAATATGCAAGGGTTGTTTGGTATGAAGATTCATTGATTGCAACTAGTGAAAAATCCCCATAAAATGGGACAGAATCAGCTAGTCCATATACAAGCTGCTTATCGCTGTTTGCAATGTCAAAATGACCAATAAGAGTACCATCTTTGCACTGTGAAATCTCACAATAGTTAGCACGGAAATTCACCCCCAGAAGATAATCAAGCGAAACCTGCCTGTCCCCGGATTTTCTAGCCCAAGGGCCAATGTAATCTGCGCTCCCGCCCTCTTTTCGTTCCGAATATTTCAAAAAATAAGTCAAATCGGTTTCGCGCTCACCAAGCGAACCCGCATCGCCAATCCAGACAAGCTTTCCGCCACGCGTAACATAATCTTGGAACATGCGGATGTCTTTGATGTCCATTTTTCTTGCCCGCTCAACAATTACAAGCTGGCTATCCATTAGGTTTGGCAAAGAAACAGTGTCAAGGTGCTTTGAACTAACCCGCGCGCCTATTCGAGGCGACCTTAAAACACCTTCGAGCGCTTGTGGGTCGCCAAGGCCACTATCCCCATATACTATAAGTATTTTTGGTTTGCCGCCTGAAAAAATCGAATAGTACACATCACAACCAGATGGATGAATAGCAGCGCATGAAAGTATATTGAAAAAAACAAGTGCAAACAAAAGTGCAAGCAAGAGAGCGGCAAGAACGCCAAGCCTCAAAATTTGATTACTATGTGGCTCTGATTTACTACCCATGGATTAAATAAAATGCGCAAGTAAATAAACCTTCTCATAAGGCCTGCCACAATATTCAAGAGCCCAGCCATTTTTATATTTGAAATGGGCAAAACAATAAAGCAATGACAAATTTTGCCCGTCTGATACCATGTCTTTAAGGGCGATTCAGGTGCACTGGAACTGCGATGGAAGAGGATATGCACACAATGCAGCTGATGCAGATGTGCAAAAGAGCTGCTTTCTTGCATTTGCAAGTTCGCCGGCTATTTTTTGTTCATTCCACCAAAACTCTGTGCGCTCGGTATTGTTTTCAACTCTACTAGAAACGCAAACCTTGCCATCTTCAACCAATTTGAAAATCTCAGAAAGTGAATTTACACTCTGCCCATAGTCTAGTAGTACCGGGGTTGTGCCACTAATATCAGCGCCTGGGGTTACTATTCTCAAATTTGTAGCTTCACATGCATTTAAAATGCTAAAATTCTTGTTTGGAGTGTATATCACTGTCTGGTAATAATTGTTCTGAATGATTCCACTATTAAGCCCAGCCCAGTAGAAACCAAATGAATTTTGCGGATCTGCTATCTTGCATGATTGAGAAGGCACTGAATAGGATGAATATCTCAGGTCCTGCTTTGCTTTAATTAGTGCTTGGCCATCAAATGAGCGGCACTGTGAAAGATCAGACCCAACCCCATTCCACACCGATAAATAATCAAGCCCTGTAATCGCAACCGCCCCTTGTTTTATTTGCAAAAATAATGGGGCGTCAGTTGAAGAGGAAGGCTTTGTTATTTGCACCATTAAAGGAGTTGCATTGCTCGGGGCGTACGTGAGATCAAATTGCCCTTGGCCTGTTTTTGCAATCGAGAGTATTTTTGACCTTGCTAATTGGTTTGTAATTACAAAATCAGTTTTTTTGGAGAGTGCAACTGAGGCTATTGGCTGCGAAGCCGGTGAAACACCGCTTATTGTAATCTCTCCGCCGCCAACTGAACTATAGAGCTTTAGAGAATCCCCCTGCCCGGAAAACCCTGTTCCATAGCCAACCCTATCTACAACATTTACATTAGCCGGTGTTGCCCCAACCATCCCATCAATTGGCATGTAGTAGAGGGCATTGGTTGAATCGAGTTCGTCCTTTAATTCGAGTGTAACGTCCACTTCAACATTGGATCCTTGCTGGGTGAAAAATACCCACTGGCCAGCTGACCCGAATTTTAATGAAACGCTAACTTCATATAATCCTGAAGCCGGTAGAGGCGTAACTGAATGATTCTTTCCGATGAATTTTATTTTTGCATCACTAAAAATTTTCTTGAACCCATCAGCATCATTTGTAAATGAAGTCGGGGTATTGAAAAAACTAAGCTGTGTCATTGCAACTAAATAGTCTTGTAAAAAGTCTGAAGAGTAACCATCGCGCATCAAGTATGCATTGAATTTTGCAATTTTTGCTGAACTTGAAAAATTCCCGGCAGCAGTATCCCTTTTGACCCTTTCTAGTTTTCTTACAATTTCCGTTGTAAATTGCGTTGCATCGCAGTAAACAAATTCTGAATTTGCAGCACCTGAATCGAATTTGAATGCATCGCAAGTATCAGTAGTGATAACATTCCAATTCCAAGATGGTAATATGCGTGGCACTGCAGCCCTGCCTGTTGCGCCTTCAATTCCTCCTGGGCCATAGCACACTCCTTCTTTTCCCGAGTCAACCCTTACATGGAAGTACTCAGAAACTATTGGGTGTGTTGATTTTTGTATGAGTAAAATGAACCTATCTATAGGATCAGCTGTTTGATCCACTTCGCTTTCATATGTTTCAACAACTCCTCCGGTTTGCGCCGCTACATATTCCATTAATTCAACAGCATCATTTCGTGTACTATCCCAGCGCGGCCCACCTTCATTAGTTGCCCCGAGAAGATTTGTTACAGTTGATTCCATATCGCTTGGGTAGAAGAAGAATACTGAAATGTTTTTTGCCTTTGCAGCAGTTATTAGATCATCCGCTAATTTCTCCTCAACCCCTGCTCTCCAATAGCACGAACCTTCAACATATGGGCTACATGAGAGTGCAAAATTATTCCTTCCGGATGGCGCATTATCACCTATTACTACAAGTACCCTTCGCGAATCTGGCCGCCATCCAAACTTATTGATTGCATCAACCCCGTCAGGGCCCCAGCTCTCATCAAGGCTGTCAGTAAATGGATTTGGTTGGGATGAAATTCCCGCAGCCGAAGGCCAAGTTGCAGTAGCGGTTGTGCAAGGCTGTCCGGATGGCGAATTTCTTGCATTAAGCATTCCGAAAGCTGAGTATTGTACATCAAATCCTTTTGAGCGCAAATCTGTAAGTATTTCATCCCTGCGGGCGCACAGGGTTATCCATTCGTTGTCCATGCTGCCTGATGTATCAAAGAGGAATGCAATATCTAGTGTTCTTGCAGCGATCATATTGAATGCGGTGCGCACATACACTGTTGCTTGCGGGTCTGCTGTTCTAAAAGTAACCTTGCCTTGGGCATCCTTAAAATAAGTGACTGCAAATTCGCTATCATCACTTATTATGTAAGTGACTCCGGGGCCTTTTAGTGAAGGTGAAATTTTACCAAGCTCTTTTTCAAGGCCATTTGCGCGCACGCTAGATTGCTGCACTTGGGTTTGGGATGATGTTGCCGATCTTGATTCGATTGTATATGCAAAGGCGACATCGGTAAAATTTGGTACCTGGGTTGCAGAAATATAATCCTTTACTTCCAAAATCCCATAGTCCCTTCCTGAAAGGGAGGAATTCACCACATCAAAATTAATGCTCGAAGATAAGACGCGCGGGTCTCCTACATATCTGCCCTTTACAGAAATTCCGGTTGCAACAGTGCCTTCTAGCCATGTTTCAAATAATCCACCTGAAGTATTTGTGACATTCAATTCAATAAAATCAAATGTAGGGTCAAGGTTATTTATTTGCCCCAAATCCTGCGGCAAAATGGTGCCAAGGTCATAAATTTTCCCCTCTTCCGGAATTATTATTTCATCTTCAGATTTTGTCACTTCCCTTTCTACTAAAGGGCCTTTGCTAGCTGAATCTATATCCATATAGTCGACACGGAATTTTGCAACTATTTGCTTAGAGCAACCTTTGTTTGGCCAAGAAATTGCCAAAAGGTCATTTTGCGAATTGTCATTTTTCAAAAATTCGGTGATATCTATTGGAGTTCCGTTGAAATTCTCATGGCGCAGAGGATCTGATGTGGAGCAGTCGGCTTCATTAAAATCTTGAAATAAAATGCTGGTATTTAGTATAATCCGTGTGAAACGATTATACCATATTTCCTCTAAATAAAGTTTTGGATCCTGGGCCCCTGATATTTTTTCGAGCCCATAATCCGAGCGCTTGAATGAGAAAATATTTTCACACTTTCCACCTGGTACTATTTTGTCACTCCTGCAGAGCAATGTACACCCTTCACATAATGGAGTAGTTGCAGGAGGATTGCCGAAAATTATGAACGTTGATTTTTTCACATATTTTGGCTCAAAATCTGCAATCTTTGCATTCACTGTCCAACTAAAACTCACCGGCGCGATTGTTTCAAATCTCTGCTGCACCGCACTATATTTGCCCCTCGATTCTAGATCGAATGATACTTTTGGTATCCAAAAGTCGCCAATGGCAACATCATTGCGATTTGTTGCAAATGCGCTGTCTTTAGCCGCAAAAATATCAAATGTTGATTTGCTCAGATCAAAATTATCAGTTGCAAGTGGCATTACCTCAACTTCAACAACCTTGAACTGTGAAAACTGCTGCTCCCCAACATATCTTGCCCTAACATATACATCATAGTGTCCTGAGAGTTTGTCCCCAAGAGCAGTAATTGTAAGGTTTGCGCCTTTTCTGAGTGTGGATGAGACACAGGCTTCACATTGCGTGATTGTGGATGAGCCGCCCTTAAGGGTTATCGGCCCGCTTTGCAAAAGGTTTGGCAAAATATTGCTAGCTGAAGGGACAAAGAGTGAGACCTCTACATCCGATGGGCAATTATTTGATGAGAGGGTGAATTGTGAAGATCCGCCTCTTGCTAACTGCAATTTTTCCTTATCAATTGAAATACAATCAAATCCGGAGGTTAGTACGGGAAATGTTACATTTTGCGAAATAATTTCAAGAATTGAAGATGTCTGGTAGCCTGCTTTTTCTGCAGTTATGAAAATATTTTGCCCAGCACTTCTTGCAGGTATTTGGGCAGTGTAAAAACCATTCCCGAGATGTGTTGCTTCAAGCGCGCTTATTGAATTGATTTTTCCTTCAGCATCAACTCTAGTCGAATACCACTTTACAATAGCGCCCCTTACTGCTTCTTTTGAAACTGAATCAGAGAGCTTTATTACAAGGTTTGTCGCAACTCCGGCAGTTAGCGTTTGTGGAAGCGCTTCAACTAAAAATATCCCCTTTTCTGCAACGCTTAGCGGGAAAGAAATATTGGCATCCTGCTCTTGGAGCCCTAGAGAAATTTTCAAAAGCGTTGCAGCAGATGGCCGAATAGCCGATAGCGCAACATCAAACCCGGAACTTGTGCCAAATGCAAATTGGGAAATTGGAATACTAGCTGGAGTCGTAGATACTGCCCCGTTATCAGTTTCAACTTTTAGCACAACATTTGAAAATGTCTTTTTGCCTGTGTGGGTGTTGTGTATTACAAGGCCTAAATTATATGCAACATCCTCTCGCAACTGCTGGCGCTCCGTGGCACTTAGAACTACCGGGGTCAGAAGATGGGTTTTTGCAGCTTCAGATAGGGTTGCCTGGAAAATGAAATTATTACAGCCATCTTTTGAAGGGTCGCACTCAAGCGGCTTATTGAGTATGAACTTTTCCAAAAAGAGGCCCTGTGGCGGAGCAAATATTGTCGTGCCATTTTTTTTGGCGCTTGCCCCGTACCTTATTTCAATCGGGGCGTCTTCTTGTTCAGTGCTTTTTATGAAAACTTCAACTTCAAAAATATAGGTCCCGCGGCCTAAGTTGCCAAAGCTAACTTTTGCCTGCTTGCCATCATTTGGAGTAACTTCTGCATCAGCATATGGGTCTGTTGCATTGAAATTGGAGAACTTCACTGCAGAAGCTAGTGGTGTATTCACTTTTTTTACAACCACTAAAGAATCATTTGCGGTAAGCTGCGAATCAAGCCCTGTTCGTACAACCGCTTTTGTTTCAGAGAGATTGCCATCTGATTTTACTTCAAAAACCAAAATGTAAGATGAATTATCATTTAGAATTGTAGCGCGCTGCCTATTGGTTTTTAGAATAGATAAAAGCCCAATGCAAACCGAACTATTTGAATCGCACACAAGCCCGGTGTTATCCATCTCCTCACGCAAAACCGCCCTCACTTTTGTTGTCTGGTTTGCAGATAGCTGTAAAGCTATTGTTTGGTGTGGCAAAAACCCCTGCTTTTCAACAAGGGCGTAGGGTTTTAGGTTGACCTTAAATTCTGCTTTTGGGGCAATTCCGTTCTGCGCAGTCTGGCTCTGCCCAATTTTCCCAACAATTGCATCAAAAAAACTAACCTTTGCATCTGCTACCGGATTATTATTTCGATCAACAGCTTCAAGTTCAATTGACCCGTTTTCTAAAACCAGCACAATTGAGAGCAATAAATCAGACCCTGCAACAAGGGCGCCTTCGTCAGATTTTCCGTTCTGCCCCGAAGCACTTGCCTGCGCGTGGTATTTTCCAAGAGGCATATTTGAAAATATTGCGCTCCCTTCTTGGGAAGTCAGTGATGAGAGCAAGGAGAAGTTATGATCGCTGCTATAGATTTCAACTTTAGCATCAGAAACAGGCTTTGAGTCAAACCCTTTTACACTAACAACCACTTTGCCGGAATTCTGTGCAGTTGCCTTTTCAAGCTCTACTACAAACGGGTTGGAATCAGTGCCGGATTTTAGCGGGATATCTTTTGAAACCTTGAGCACATACTCGGCGTGGGTTGATATTAGCGAATAGAGCCTTCTTTGCTCGACATTGTAAAATGGAATTATCCCATCCTGCTTTGATGAATCTTGCTGCGCAATTACATTGCCATCGTGCAAAACCCCCATTACGCCGGCAATCGGCTGCTTTGATGATTTGTCAATGTATTTTACAACTATATTGCGCGCCTCAGATGCAATTATTTTTTCAAGTGAAATTGAAATATTTTTACTCTGCGCTTCTTCTAAAATAAAAAACTCACTATCAGAATTTTTGTAGCTAGGAACTGGGCTAAGATCAGATGCCCGAATAAAATACTCTCCCGGCGAGGCTTCAAATATATAAGCCCCGGAATTGTCAGATTGGCCCTGGCCTGCCCAGACATTATCTTTTGTATAGAGCTTTAGGTCAATTCCTGCTGCGGCATTCCCTGTAGCTTTATCTTCAACAAACACTACTACTTCTGAATTCAATTCATCCCCTGAACTTATTGGAGTTAGTACTATTACTGTTCGCGTGACTGTTAGATCTTTTCTGACTTCTTCATAGCCAAATGCGGTTACAACTGCCGAGAGTATACCACAATCGGTTGATGCCAAGATTCGCTCAGTGCTTTTTGCATTTGTAATTGTGTTTGGAGGCAGTAGACCTTTACTGCAAGTAAATCTTATGCTTGCCCCTTCAAATGGCCGTCCATTTTCATCTTTTATTTCCAAAAACCTCTCAAGCACTTGCGCTTCTTTTGCAGAAAGCCTTATTTCATTTACAATCCCCGGCTCAATTTCAATTGTTTGTGAAAAATGCTCAAACGAATCCCCTTCATCAATTTCTACAAGGGCGCTATTGCCATCAATCAAAATTGAAAATTCCCCGAATGCATCACTAACTTGCACATCAGTTACAGATCCATGCGTTAACAATACCTCTACTTCCGGTAGCGGGTCTCCATTTGGGTCCAATACTACAAAATCGGCACTCTTTTGTGTGGAAAAAAGTGAATCGCCAGCAATTGCAAAAAAAAGCCCTACAAGAAGTGCTAGCACTAGGAGCAAAAAAAGCAAAAAGCTTGGAACGTACTTATCAATAGGATCAATTACTGAATAGACCGGAACCTTCTCATCGATTTTATCCAGCACTTCGTAGTACTTGTCTTCAAGAGAATAGTAAAATTGTTTCAGAGGCTCAATCATCGCCACAAACCCCATTTGCCGCTAATATTTGGCAAATCGGGTATAAAAAGCTCACTTTTAAGCGCAAAGCAGCAAAACAGAGTTGATATTTGATAATTCCCAAAATATGGCAAGATATCAAAAGCCCAAGTAAGGTATAAATAGCAATCTTGCCTTTAAAATAAACATGAAAATGCAAACCACTCTGCTTTTGCGGCCTCGCGACATAGAGCCAACACTTGCAAATTTTCGGGTGCGCGGAGCCCTAAACCCCGGGGCAGTGAGACTTGGAAGCGGAAAAATAGTTCTTTTTGCGCGCGTTGCAGAGACCCCGCACCACGGTGACAAATACTTTCTTGCCCCAAGATTTAGCGGAAAAAACTCAACAAAAATAGTAGTGGACAAAATACCGCGCCATATATGCAGATGGAACAAGGATTGTTTTGTAATCCACGAAGATATCTCCCGGTTGCCAACAATATCACACTTTCGCAAAATAACACTAGATGAATCCGGACTTGAAGTTGAAAAAATTAGCAAAAAGCCAGATTTTGCAGGAAGAGAAGAAGATGGGGACTTTGGCGTTGAAGATGCACGAATTACATATTTTGAAAAAGAAAAAAAATATGCAATGACCTATGTCTCGGTTTCAATGTCAAGCGGGGTTTCAACTTCACTAGCACTCTCTTCTGATCTAAATAACTGGCAGCGCAAGGGGATAATTTTCCGCCAGCAAAACAAAGATGTTGTAATATACCCACAAAAATTCAATGGTTACTTCGCCGCGCTGCACCGCCCTGAGGGCACAATGATATTTGATAAACCTCGGATATGGATTTCATATTCAAAAGACCTTCTTTTTTGGGGAAAAGACAGGCCCATTATGAGCCCGCGCAAAAACTCATGGGAGCAGGTGCGAATCGGTGCAGGAACCGTGCCAATTCTAACGAGCGAAGGCTGGCTTATGATATACCACGGAGTCCGGCACAGCGAAATCGGAAATGAGGAATCCCCGAAAATTTATAGCGCAGGGGCCGTTCTATTTGACAAAAAAAACCCTCAAAAAATTATTGGAATAACACCATCCAAAGAACCGCTTTTTTCCCCAGAATATGAATTTGAAAAAAATGGGTTTGTAAAAGGAGTCGTATTCCCAAGTTCACTTGTGCAATCACTTGACAAAAAATCCGCACTCATCTACTGCGGGGCGGCAGATTCGAATATCGAAGTGCGAAAAATTGCAATCAAAGACATTCTCAATTCGCTTTCTTGAAAATTTTAGCTCAAAAAAATTTGCAATTTGCAATTAATGCGACAATTTCTCAAAAATCCCCCAAACAAAATCCTAATAAAGAACTTCAAGGCATATCTCTACAAATATTTTTAAAAAAAATAAACGCACAGAGATTTGAATGTCCACAAAAGTAGTTTTCCTGTCAACTTATCCGCCGCGAGAATGCGGCATTGCAACTTTTACAAAAGATCTATCCGAATCTATCCAGAAAAAATTCGGGAACGTGCTTAGCGCAAACATTGTCGCACTCAATGAATCTGAATCTCGGCTCTACAAATACCCAAAAAAAGTCCTCGATTCAATTACAGAGCAGGAAATCCCAAGCTATGAACTGGCAGCGCAAAAACTAAACTCCATGAAAAATGTTGGTGTAGTGAATATCCAGCACGAATTTGGTATTTTTGGAGGAGAGTGTGGAGAGCATTTGTTAAAATTCATGTCAGAGCTAAAAAAGAGCAAAGTGACAACACTTCATACCGTACTAGATGACCCATCTGAAAAAATGAAATCAGTAGTGCAACAAATATGCTCGATGAGCAATAAAGTTGTTGTAATGACAAAAACAGCAAAGCAATTGCTCTCGGATCGCTACGGTATATCGAATCGAAAAATAGAAGTGATTGCCCACGGAGTCCCTACAATAAAATTTGGCCATTCAGAAAAACTCAAAAAAAAGTACGGGATTACAAATTCAAATATCCTTTTAACATTCGGAATGCTTAGTAGGGGCAAAGGAATTGAAAATGTAATAAACTCCCTTCCCCAAGTACTTGCACGCTATCCGGATACCACTTATTTAATAGTTGGAGAAACCCATCCGCGCGTTCGCGAACATGAAGGGGAAAGCTATAGAACAGAACTAATTGAACTTGCAAAAAAGCTCAAAGTTGGAGGCAATGTCAAATTTTTAGACAAGTTCCTCACTTTAAAAGAAATCATAGAATGCCTTCGCCTTGCAAGCGTGTATGTTTCGCCTTCACTTGACCCTAGGCAGATTTGCAGTGGAACAATAAGCTATGCAATGGGCGCCGGAAAAGCAATAATTGCCTCGAACAATAAATACAACAGCGAAGTGCTCTCGCAAGGCAGAGGAATAGTACTTACACAAAATTCCCCCGAGGAATTCTCCTCAAACATATTAGAGGTACTTAGCAATAAAAAAATGCGTGAGACTTTTGAAAAAAATGCCTTTGAATACAGCAGGAGCATGACCTGGCCAAATGTTTCCACACAATATTTTGATATATTCTGCAACCTTTCCGATTTTGATTCAACAGCATTTAGCAACCTACCGCGAATAAATTTTAGCCACTTTAGCGAACTTACCGACGATTTTGGCATAATACAATTTTGCCGCTACTCAACCCCTGACAAAGAGAGCGGATATACTCTTGATGATAATTCGCGCGCCCTTGCAGTTGCACTTAAAGCTTATGAAAAATCCCCGACCAAAAAAATGCTAAAATTTACAAAAACATACATGGATTTTATAGAAAAATGCCAAACCAATGACGGCAAATTCCACAATGTACTTGATGGGAACCGCGAATTTGCAGATGAAATTGGCAGCGAGGATAGTTTTGGGCGCACGATCTGGGCCCTTAGCCTAGCACTAAATAGCACAGTACCAGATCAGTATAGGTTGCAGGCAAAAAAAATGCTTGAAAGGACAATGACAAATGAAACAGAAATAACATCTCCACGCGCGCAAGCCGAAACACTAATTGGCATGATAAATTCACATAGCTATCTTGGAAATAACACAAGCGCCATCTCAAGTGGCAAGCTTTTGGACTCTCTTATTTCCCATTACGAAAATAGCAAAGATGGAAAATGGAATTGGTTTGAAAACTACCTCACTTACGGAAATAGCAGAATTCCTGAAGCGCTCTTTGAGGCAAAACAGCATGATAAGAGCGGAATAGCAGAGCGCATTGCCCGCGAATCGATGGATTTTCTTACAAAAACGCTCTTTATCGGAGGAAAACTTGTCCCCATTGGACAAGAGAACTGGTATGTAAAGGGCAAAGTGAGATCGATTTATGACCAACAACCAATAGAAGCAGCAGGAATGACAACTGCATATCTTAAAGCATTTGAAAAAACCGGTGAGGAGCAATACCTCAAAAAAGCACGTGCCTCCTTTGATTGGTTTTTGGGCAAAAACTCAGGTAACCAGGTACTATATGATGAATCTACTGGCGGTTGCTTTGATGGCCTTACAAGAAAAGGTGTAAATGCAAACCAGGGAGCAGAATCAACTATTTCATATCTATTTGCAAGGCTTTTAATTTCAAATAATTCAAATTAGCCCTTTAAATTTTTCATTGCCCTAAAGAGCGCTGCCCTGTCCCCCAGTATAATTGAATTTGGATGGCGCTGCAAAATACTTGCAGGAACTTTTGTATAAGGTTTTTTGCAAACCGCACCATAAAGCGCGCTCGATTTTTTCTTTGTGCTCGCAATCAAAATTACTTTTTTTGACCTAGAAATTTGATCCATTCCGATTGTAAAAGCATGTGAAGGATTTTTTGATAGCCTTACACCCCTTCTTTTAAGCACCCCTTTTGGTATTTTCACTATTCGAGTTTTTGAAAAAAATGAACTTCCGGGTTCGTTGAATGCAATATGACCATTTTCCCCAATTCCTAAGAGCAGCAGATCAATTCCTCTACGGGCAACTCGCGCAAGGCGCGATGACTCTTTTTGTGGATTTTTTACTTGATTGAATAAAAAGACATTTTCGGGTTTGAAATTCACTTTTTCAATAAATGATTTTTTTAAAAAATCCCCAAAACTCTCATTTGCTAAAACTCCAATATATTCATCGAGTTCTAAAAATTTTGCACCGGAAAAATCTACTTCCCCACGCCTATATATCTGTACAAGGTTTTTGTAAACCCCTATTGGAGTTTTGCCAGCAGCAAGGCATAGAGTTGAACTAGGATTTTTTTGCAGCTGCGCTGCAATAATTTTGGCCGCTTTTTTTGAAAGAGCGTTATAGTTTTTCACTTCCACAATTTCTTCCAAATTCCTCTGCCCTAAAAACTTTTTGAGTGAACTTTCATTTGGCGAAAAATAGTTTTTCGAACTTATCTTTTTGGAAGCAACAAACGAACCTGCAAGCAGGCAATTTTTAGGGCTAAAATTATTTAGATAACCATAAGTAAAGCCTGCATCAAAAAAATCCCCCGCGCCAGTAGAATTGAAAGCAGTTACATCCAAAGCAGGCATATGGCAGGAAATATTTTTTGAAAAATATGAAGCTCCCTTTTTGCCTTTTTTGAGAACAACTTCAGTTGCCCCTTTTGAAAAGAGCCAATTTATCCCTTTTGTTTCTGGTTTTTTTCCACTTATATGTTGCAATTCAATTTCATTTGCAAAAAATACATCTATTAGCGGCAAAAAACTTTTAACTCCCCAATTACCATACGTATCAAAACACGCATCAAAAAATACCTTTGCTTTGCGCCTTTTAATAGACCGCAAAAGATTGGCAAAACCCTTTCTCAATTTAGGAAGATGGAAAAATGCCCCAAAATAGACAATGTCGCCGCTGCGAATCTTTGGAAGAATTGTACGTGCAACCTTTTTGCAATCCAATTGCGCAACAGCCCCTTTTTGGGAAAGTATTGCGCGCTCGCCAAGCTTTTGGACCAAAATATTTGAAATGCCATTCCCCCCGGAAGATTTCATCAGTAAATTTTTTACTCCTTCCCTTGAAATTTCATTTTGCAAAAAAGAAGTGAAAATATCACTGCCAATATTTGCAACAATTGCCCCTTCAACCCCAAGACGGCAAATTCCCACTGAAAAATTTGCAGCATTCCCGCCAAGAGTGTAATAAAAATCTGTTTTGTGTTCCTCGCCAAAATTTATCGGCAAGGTAAGATGTGAAAAAAAATCAATGTTGATATCTCCAATTGCAAAAACTCTGCCCATAACATCATACCACTAGCATATCCTGCCGAGCACTATTGCGAAGGCTTGGTATTTATTCTTTTGCTAGCACCATCTATTTCTTATGCCAAAGGCACTTGTAATAGTTGCCCACCCTGATGATGAAACAATTTGGATGGGCGGCAAAATAATCCGCGAAAAAAATTTGGAGTGGACAATACTTAGCCTTTGCCGCAAGGACGATCCTGATAGAAAGCCAAAATTTTTGCGCGTGTGCACAGAACTTGGCGCGCGTGGATTTATTTCAGACCTTGACGATGACCACCCTCAAGATCCTCTAAAAGATCTTAGCGAAGTATCGGCAAGAATTGAACCTATTTGTGCAGATAAGGAATTTGATATTGTTTTTACGCACGGAGAAAAAGGAGAATATGGGCATAATAGGCACAAAGAAGTGCACAGATCTGTACTTGAACTCATAGAAGGCGGAATGTTAAAGTGCAAGGAACTTTTTGTATTTGATTATATAAGAAAAGAAAACCCTTTTCGCTGCGAACCAAACCCAAAAGCCACTATAAAATTTGAACTTTCAGATGAAGAATACGAGAGGAAAAAATATTTAATCCACAAAGTATATGGTTTTGAGAAAGGCGGCTTTGAATATATAAGTTGCTGCCCTATTGAAAATTTTAGGAAAGTGCTATAATGAAATTACAAAATGGGAAAAATGGAAAATTCACCGCAGCACTGCTCTACCCCTATCCCCCAGAACTTGACGGCGTTAGCTTGCAGGGGGAATTTTTGCGCCAGGGCCTTGTTTATAATGGCTATACTATATTTCCGGCAAGCAGAAAGGCAAATTTTGAAAAAGAATTCATATACAAAAGCCAAAAACCAGATGTTGCAATAGGAGTTGGATTTTGGGGAGATACCCCGGATATTGTAACGCATCCAAAAGAGCACGGCATTACTCCGGTGCCTTGGCTAAATGCAGATGGATGGGTTGCAAACTACCATGAAATACTAGAATCGCTCCCTTTGATTTTTACAACAAGCAATTGGGTAAAACAAACTTATATCCGTGATGGGTTTTCCGGCAAGAACATTGTGCCAATGCCAATTGGAATTGACACAGATCAAATGAGCCCAATTCCAAAATCTGATCCTCGCATAGTAGCAATGAGAGAATATCTTGGAGTAAAACCTGATGAGAAAATGATTCTTACAATTGGCGGGGATACTACTAGCAAGGGGTTCCAAGAAGTACTAAGGGCGCTTGGCAAAATAGGAAATAAATTTACCAATTGGAAATATGTAGGCAAGAGCTGGGAGAACAAAGAGCCTAATTATCACTACAAGGCAGAGGCGCAGATAATCAAAGAATTTGGCTTTCGTAAAAAAATAAAATACATTGATGGCGCGATATCTCGTGAAACTCTTCGCGTGCTTTTGAACTCAGCTGATATTTATGCAGCGCCCAGTAGAATCGAAGGATTTGGGATGCTGCAAGTTGAGGCAATGTGCTGCGAGGTTCCTGTGCTCGGAATTGATGCAATGGGGCTAAAGGATACAATAATCCATGGAAAGAGCGGGCTTTGCACAAAAGTCGGGGAAACTATAGAACTTGAACAGGAATGGGCTTACAAGGATATGGGTTTTGAAAAAAACCACATAATAAAATTTGACAAACCAAAAACCTTTGCAGTGCGCGCAGATATTGACGATCTTGCAGTGCACCTTCTCAAACTCTTAGAAGATAATGAATTTTCCGCACAATTAGGAAAAAGTGCGCGAGAGCATGCAGTAAAAAATTTTGATTACAAAAAAACTTCCCTGCAGTTTGCAAGAATAATTGAGCAAAAATTAAATCTCTAAAGGGTTCTTCCCTCTCCTTATTGCCGCGTATGCCAAAAGATACCCACCCGCGCTCCATGCCTGGAACCTTCCGCCAGCCGGCATTTTTGTAATTGGGCTAATCCACTCATTAAATTCCCACTCTGGTTTTCCTAATGAGCATGCAGATGAGAGCAATCTGAACTGCTGCAGAGCATACTCTTTTCTATTTGCACTAAGAAGAGCGCATATATAAAATGCTCCAATAAATGGCCAGATTCCCCCATTTAGATATGAGTGTGCATTTTTTGCAAGGCACTCATTAAAATAATCTTTCCACTCACTATCTCCCTCTTTAATGGGCGGGTATATTGAGCGCAATGGGTAGGGGGTTGCAATATTTTTCCTTTCAATATAATCAAGAATTGAATTTGCCTGCGCTTTGCTTGCAAGTCCAAAAACAATTGCAAGTACGTTGCCAAGCGAATCAAACCAATGCTCATGCTCGCTGTATTTCCCATGATCTTTCCAGTGCCAGGGCAAAAAATAACCTAAATCATCTGACCACAAATAATAATCAACAGCTTTTTTGAATTTTTTTAATTGTGCGCTTTTGGCCCCTGTTGCCTTGAGCGCAGCATAGTAGAGCGCTTGCGTATTTATTGTATGCCCGTATTTGTGCGGAAAGCAATCCTGCCAATCAGATGTAGGGAGCTGCTCAGGGAGTAAATCTTCCCCGGCATCTTGGTATTGGACCCACTGCAATGCTGCACTTATTTTCTTTTTGTGCAATTTCCAAAGTGCTGGCCCAAATCTTTTTTTATAGAAGTGCTCACCTAAAATGAACCAGAGGCTCGAATCAATAGTTGCAAAAGTAGCAGGCTTATCAATCGAACCAATAAAATCAACTGCATTAGGGATCTGCCCTTTGCTGCTCTGCGCTTTTGCAAGTGTTTGCAGGCTTTTTTTGAAAACATCCTTAAAATTCTGGTAGAGAAGCGTTGCTCCCATTAATGAAATATTAGAATCGCGGGACCAAACCTGGGTATAGCCATCTTTATCCCCGGAAGCATAAAGGCCATATTTTGTGGAGCATTTTTGCAAAACCCAAAACGCCCTTTCTTTTCCCTTTTCAAAATCCATAGACAAGAAGATGGAATAGGTACAATAAATAGCTTTTGATTCTATTCTTGCTGTAAAGGCAAACCTTAACCCATAAGGCCCCCTGTCCTTTTCCAGTCATGGATTTTTTGTCAATTTTTAGGCCCAATTTGCCCTACAGGCCAAGCAACTTGATTTAGACAATTCAAAAAATTTGAAAATTAAACATTTATTTTTTGGGCTTGAAATTGAGAGCCGCCGAATTTATGCAATAGCGTTTTCCTGTCGGGTTTGGGCCGTCATCAAATATATGCCCCAAGTGCGAGCCGCACTTTGCGCACACAACTTCAGTGCGCTTCATAAAAAGGCTATTATCTTCTTTGAGTTTAACTGAACCGGTTTTTGCAACATCATAAAAACTAGGCCAACCTGTACCTGAATCAAATTTTGTCTTAGAATCAAACAGCACATTCCCGCACGCAACACACTGATACATCCCGGTCTCTTTATTGTGAACATATTTTCCGGTGAATGGAATTTCAGTGCCGCCCTCAAAGCAGACATGATATTGCTCTGAGCTGAGCTTTTCTTTCCATTTCGCACTATCGCTTGTCTCAATTTTATCTTGCATAAAAATTATCTATGATGGACATTAAAGGTTCTTTTTCCTATATCTAGCTCAGGGCGAGTTTTCCCAAATGCAGCCAAACCTCTTTTTACTTCTAATTTAACATTTCTCAGTGGAACTCCATCTCTTATTATTATAACCGGCTTTTTTAAAGTAGCATTTAATCTACGCGCGGCATGCATAATTGTTTGAGGTAAAACTTTTTTTCGCATTGCACTTTCAACTCTGCTAATAAAATCAGCTTCGGAAATTGAACGCCCTGACATTATTTTCAAGATTTTCCCCGTTGCTTGTTCTACTGTAATTTGTGCAATATTATGCGCCCCGCCCCTTCTATCAACTTTGTGGCGTGACTTTGGCTTACTTTCAGTCTTTAACCATGCATGAATTTGAGTATAGGTGAAACCTAAATGCCTGAACTTTCCATAAAGAGCAGCCGCAGCATCAGCTAAATTCATAGATTTATCAATTTTCGCAAAATAATCGTCAAGAACCATTTTTTTATTTTTATCTTTTTCACTTAAATCTGCCATGCAATAATAACAAATCCGGAATTTATAATCCTAATCATCTAAGAGTTAAAAGCATCTTAAGGCTGAATTTTCCTATAAGCCACAAAATGAATAGCCGGATCTTTTGTTTTAATTTCAACATCAAAATGTTTATTGAGCCAACCCAGTATTTCTTTTGCTTTTACGGCACCTATCATATCTGAATGTATCTCCCCCGCCAAAACTTTTGCGCCAAGTAAAACATTTTTGCCGCGCGTGAAAATGGCGTCTTCTGAACCTTCAATATCAAATTTTATTAGGTCAAATTTCCCAAATGAGCATATGTCTTTGACTTGCACAGACCTAGTCTTTGCACCATGAACTGGCATTAACGTATGCGAGTCATGGAAATCCGATAAAGAAATAATCGCATCGCCATTTCTGTCTGCAACTGCCTGCATTTGTGCAGTAACAGTTTTCCCAAGCCCATTTTGCACAATATTTCTTTCCAACAATTCAAAGTTTTCCCTTACAGGCTCATTGCACACAATTCTTGCGCCCGGAAACCTTGCGGCAAAATAGAGTGCTGAACACCCTATGTTTGATCCAATATCAAGGACACTTTCAACTTTCACTTCCCTATCAATTTGGTAGAAATTTCTCACAAAAATTTCCCGAAGAACACCCTCATCAGCTTCTACCCTAAAAGATATCCTTATTGGCCTACCATTTATGCGATGCTTGAGCTTTGCAGTATGAATGACACGGTAGTTTTTGAATCCGGCATTTTTTGCAGCAGATGCAACAAACCACCTCGCAAAATGTTTAGCTTTCTCCACAGGTGAGAATAGATCCCTATTTGTATCAAGTTCCTCTACAATAGTTTTAAATTTATGGGCAATACTCATTTGGCATCAACTACAAATTTAATTTTTGCAAATCCATGCATTAAAATTATGCAACCCCGACCTAGTCAGCCCCTTTTGAGGATGCGGTTTTTTCAGCAGAATTCATGGAAATGAAAATCTCTCCGAAGAACACGTCCTGCCACATGTTTATTCTGCCCTTGTTTGTGAGAAAGAGGCATGGAATGAATGTGCGCACGATTTGCTCTCTACTGTCCTGCTCTTTTAGAAGGCGCGAGAATAGCACTAGGCCTTGTGAATCGACATTTTTTGTAATTATTTTATACACTTTTTCCATTGCCTTATCAATATCAAAATCATGTGCAGGGATTGTGAATTTTGTGCGCTCGCGCCCCAAGATAGATTTGTCGGTTTTCTTTTTTGTCGATTCCAGCATTTTTTCAATGCTTGAAACAAGATCCTCAAGCGAGACCTTGCCCTCTTTTATTTTGCGGATATTTTTAAGGTCCGGCAAGAGAGCTTCAAATTCTGCCCTCTCATCAGGGCTCATCTGCCTTTTTTGCTCTAAAAATTCATCCTCATCCTCAATTTCCGAGAGGCGCAAAACATTTGCCTTGAATTTTAGTAAAATCGCGCATGCCAAAAGTGCATTAGCAGGAATTCGAAGATCGGTTCCTGAAATAGAATTAATTTTGTGCAAATACTTATTTGCAAGCTGTGAAATATCAATCTCCCAAGGGTCCATGCGCTCTTTTTTTACAAGTTCGATTAAAATGCTCTTCCAAGCTGGCTGCTCTATCAAATCAACAAGATCAACTTTATCCGGAAGCTCTATAATCGAAGATTCGTCTGATCCTTGGGCAAGTGCTGTTAAATCATCCTCTTCTAAAAATTTCATATCCAATAATAGTAGGGCAGGGAATATATAATTTGGGGTTTTATACCAATTGAAGAATTTGACTATAAGTGGCTTTAAATGCTAATAATTGGCAATTGCAATATGCTTATGTAGAATTAAGTCCCTTCTTTCCAACTCGAAAGGTATTTTTGCTGCTCTTTTGTTAGGCTATCAATGTGAATGCCCATTGCGTGCAATTGTAGCTTTGCAATATGCCCATCAATTTGAGACGGCAGCACATGCAGGCCGGGGGAAAGGTCGTGTGAGAGCCCATACTCTAAAGCCAGTGCCTGGCCGCAAAAACTAAGTGACATTACAGCAGAAGGATGGCCTTCAGCCGACCCTAAATTCACAAGCCTGCCCTGCGCGCACAAGTACAATTTTTTCCCGGAGCGCAATTTGTACTCATCTAGTTGCCATCTTATCCTTCTCTTTTTTGAAGAGATTTCCTCAAGGCCTACAACATCAATTTCAACATCAAAGTGCCCGGAATTTGCAAGTATTGCGCCGTTTTTCATTTTCCTAAAATCAGGCTTTGCAATAACGTGTTTATTTCCGGTGACTGTAATAAAAATATCCCCCGAAGAAAGTGCCTTTTCAAGCGGCATTACTAAGTACCCGTCCATTTTTGCCTGCAGAGCTTTTACCGGGTCAACTTCTGTTACAATTACATTGCTTCCAAGCCCGCTAGCGCGCAATGCAACACCCTTGCCACAATCCCCATAACCCAAAACTACAACTGTTTTTCCTGCAAATAAAATATTGGTAGCGCGCAATATCCCATCAATTGTGCTCTGTCCAGTCCCGTAGTAGTTGTCAAATAAGTGCTTTGTTTTATTATCATTTACCGCAATCACCGGGTATTTTAGTGCCTTCTCGCGTGCCATTGCAGCAAGCCTAATTACCCCTGTTGTTGTCTCCTCGGTTCCTACTTTTAAATTTTTCAAAAGTTCAGGGCGCTTTGTGTGGACCTCTGTTACCAAATCAAGCCCGTCATCAATTGTACAGGTTGGTAAAAAATCCAAAACCTTGTTTAGGTATTCATAATACTCTTCTTTTGTTTCCCCTTTTTTTGCAAAAACATGCACGCCCTCCTGCGCAAGCGCTGCCGCCACATCATCTTGCGTACTCAAAGGATTGCAGCCCGTGATTGCAACCTTTGCCCCGCCTGCAATTAGAGTTCGAACAAGAACAGCAGTTTCTTTTGTCACGTGCAATGCCATGCCCACGCGCTCTCCTTTAAATGGCTTTGATTTCTTGAAATGCTTTTGCACTTCAAGTAAAGCGCCCATCTGCTCTTGCGCCCATTCAATCTGGTTTACCCCATCTGACGCAAGCTTGATATCAGCTACCTTGTAACCCATACAATCGTAGAAAAATGGATCTGCAACCATTTAAAAGGGTTGCTCAAACCCAATGGTACAAAAGCAGGATTCAAAATCGGTTCAAACCCCATATCCAAAAATTGAAATGAGTGCTGCAATTGCAAGAAAAAACAAAAGAGCAAGTATTGCAAGAAGGGCAATTATTCTCTCTAAAACCCGCCTAAACCTCTCTGTACGCGCATCTTTCATGTTTGCATTTTGAGCCTCATACCCGGCTTTGATTTTGGCCTGCTGCTCTTCATTTACAACAGTTGGCCGACCTACATATTTACAAACAGAGCAGCTAAATTGTGTTGAACCATCCTTTAGCTTTTCCTTTACAAGTTTTTCAGAGCCACAGCGCGAACAGACCTGAAAATCCTCTTTTTGGGCGACGGGCTTTTTTTCGGCCATTTTAACCGACTAGAAGTAGGACATACTTGTTTTAAAACTTCACGAATTCACTAAATTCCCCATACCTTTTTGTAACATCACGCATATTTATTTCACAAAGCCTTTGCACAGAAAACCCTTCCGCATTAAATGAGGCAACACTTGAAGCATAGACAATTCCCTTTTTCATATTCCCAAATGAAAAATCTTGCGTTTTTGCCAAATAACCAATTAAGCTCCCTCCAAATGAATCCCCGGCCCCTGTTGGGTCTTTTACATTTTCCAAAGGATAGCCAGGACATGCAAAATAGGAACTATCTGTAAAGAGCACGCAGCCATGCTCGCCTTTTTTTATTATCGCAACTTCAGAATCCCGCTTTAGGATTTCACGCGCAGCCTTCACTATGCTGCTTGTTCTGAAGAGTTCACGCGCCTCGGCATCATTCATTAGCGCAACATCAACTTGCTCTACAACTTCTAAAACTTCCTCCCTCTTTTTTTCAATCCAAAGATTCATAGTATCTGCAACAACAAGTTTTGGCCTCTTTTTCATCTTCGATAAAACATCAAGCTGCAAAGATGGGTCAATATTTCCCAAAAAAAGAAAATCCACGCCAGCATAATCACTAGGGATTTTTGGATCAAATTTTTCAAAAACATTGAGTTCTGTTTTAAGGGTTTTTGCGCTGTTTAGATCAAGCCCATATTCCCCGCTCCACCTAAATGTCTTGCCGCCCTTTTCAATTTCAAGCCCGCGCAAATCTACTCCTTTAGATTTCATTTGATCAATGTATTTTTGCGGAAAATCAGAACCCACTACCCCGACAACCCCAGGTGAACTAAAAAGCGAGCAGGCAATCGAAGCATATGTAGCTGAGCCACCAAGAGCACCCTTAACTGTTCCAAATGGAGTTGATACATCATCTAGGGCTAGCGAACCTATGACAACAACATCTACCATCTAATCACTTTTCTCAAATTTTGAAAGGGCAACTTCGACTTCTGCAAAAATATCCTGGAGCGACCTGTTGCCATCTATTTTTTTCAAAATCCCCTTCTTTTCATAAAAATCACTAAGCGGCTTTGTTATCTGCTCGTACAAATAAAGCCTTGCCATCACAATGTCAGCTTCATCGTCTTTGCGTAATACTGTTTCAGATCCGCACTCATCGCAAACCCCGACTTTTTTTGAAGGGACATCAAGCCCGTATATTCTCTTGCACGAAACACATTGCCTTCTTGCCGAGAGCCTTTTTACAATTATTTCTTTAGAAGAATCAATTTCAACAACAAGATCAAGTTTTGATCCTAGCGCATCATCTAGAAGATTTTCCAAAAGCTTCCCTTGGTTTAGGTTTCGAGGAAAACCATCAAGAACAAATGATTTGCCCTTGATTGAAAGCAGTTTTTTTTTCAAAATCTTTAGGACGATATCATCATCAACGAGTTTTCCTGAATTCATCAAAGGCTCTATTTCTTTACCGATCGATGTTGCCTGCACAACTTCATCTCGCAAAAGATCCCCGGTTGAAATGTGCACGCAGCCAAAGCGCACTTCAATGAATTTTGCAATAGTGCCTTTTCCGGTACCCGGCGGCCCTAGAAGAACAAGTTTCATAACTATTACAAAAGAAGAGAGTAGAAGAAAATTTATTAAGTGTGAGGGCTAAATATCACAATGGCGCTAAGTAGACGGGTACTCAAATTAGTGGGAAAGCGCAAAATCCCTTCAATGCCGCACACATTAAGGCCCAAAGAAAGGCACCAATTCAGATCCCTTGCCGGAGAGATCAGAAAAAAGAAAGCAAATCCCGGAAATTCGCCACGGCCAATACAAATCGGAAAAGAACTGCTGGCATTATCCAGAATGGAAGGGTTTGAGCCCGCGGAGTGTTTCAGGGGACAATTTTTGCGCTTGCCTGCTGAAAAACAAGACAGGATGCTTACCTCACTAACTGAGCAGTTTAGAGACCTCGCAGAACGGGCAAACAATGTTTTTAATTTTTTTTATTGGGATAGAGTTAGAGGAGTTGAAGTGACACGTCCTGAAATTGAAGATATATTAGGCAAACTTGACGGGCTAAGAAAGGAAATCGAGGCAAAAAATAAAAAACTTCAGAAAATTGTTAAGCCAGAATATTTGAGAAAAATGGATATGGAAAAGCCTGAACTTAAAAAAAGCCTCGGGTATTACTGGCATGTGGCAGTTCATCGGATGTATGAATCCATTAGACACGCACGTCCATTACGATAATTATTCCCACACCTCAAAATCGACTACGACCTGCACAATATCAGGAGCGTAGTCCCTTACTTTTCTTTTGAAAATAACCTTGAATTTGCGACCCAATTTTTTGCAAGCAGCAGCTATTTGCGAAGTCGGAACATCAAAAGGGTTTTGCCTATCCGCAAATTGGTAGTAGTGCACAACTCCCCCCTCTGGTTTTATGAAACGGATTGCATCTTCAAGAAAACTCTCCCCTCCTTTTGGAAGAGGCATTACTGCCCTATCGCATAGCCCTTCAAACTTTTTTGAAAGTAAAGAAACGTCCCCTAAAATTGGTTCAACCCTATCCTGCACTTTATTGAGATCAATATTGTGCCGCATATCCTGCACAGCAACTGGATTCAATTCTATTGCAATGGCTTTTTTCATTTGTGAATTTTTTGCAAATATTATAGGAAACGGCCCAACCCCTGCAAAAAGTGCCGCAACAACTTCCCCTTTTTTTATCTGGCCGCATATTCTCTTTCTCTCAGTTGAGAGGCGAGGAGAGAAAAATACTTCCCCTATACTTATTCTAAAAGTGCATCCGTGTTCTTTATAGGTCGCAAATTTTGTTTTTTTACCAGCTATTAGGCGAACCGGTTCATTTCTAAATATACCTGCATGGGCGCCGGTTTTTGCAAATACTGATTTTACCGATTTATTAACCGACATTAGCGCTTTGCCGATCTGGGCTTGTTTTGCAACTAATTCACCAGGAATTTCAACTATTGCGCAGTCCCCTAAAAGGTCAAATGAGCCTCGTACGTGCTCTATTTCTTTTTTTGAAAATTTTGAGGCAAGTGCATCTTTTAGAGTGGACGGGTTTTTTGCATGCTGTTCAAATTCAATTCGCCTGCCCTTTGTGCCTTTTGCAATTTTTTTTAGCTGCAACATTTTTTTGGCGGGGATTTTTAGCACAGGAAATATTACAAGCCCATTTTTACCAATGGGTTTTTTGCCCCTATCTAACAAGTTATTGTCCAGCAGAAAAACATGCAGTTTTTGCGCCTTTTTGCCCTCAACTTCAATACCTCTACTTTGCATAAAATTAAATAACCTTGGAACAAATATAAATCGAATGTTTGAGTTCGTTTATGAAAATTTCTGCAGGCCGGCAATCGACACGACAGTTCAGGGCTATAATATCTACAATACAGCCCTCTATGCCCTAATCCTCTTTTTACTCACAGTATATTTTGTTTATCCTCTTCTAAAAAAGAATAAAATAGCAGTCGATTTTAAGTTCATACTAGCACTTATACCATTTGTTGTTTTCGGCTCGGCTTTCCGGGTGCTAAACGATATTGGCATATTTTCCAAAACCTGTAGCCCGCTCGAATTTGGCTTTTACACATTCACCCCGGGAATTTGGCTATTAACTGCCGCAATTACAATAATATCCCTTCTTATTGCAAAAAAGCTTGCTAAAAATGAAGAGCAATTTCCCCTCTATTTTGGAGGACTTGGGCTTCTTTTTGCCCTGCCGGTAGTGATTTTTGAACTTAGTATTTTTGAAGAGTGGCAAGGGGCTGCAATTGTAGTTGCCCTCAGCACAGCAATAACTTTTGCAACCAAATTTGCAGTAGAATTAAAATACAAAAATTTCTTTTCAAATAAAGCAAATATTTTAGTTGTGGCAGGTCAAGTTCTTGATGGCAGCGCAACATTTGTTGCAACACATATTTTCAATTGCGGTGAGCAGCACCCTTTGAGCGCAACAATTCTAGGAGTAAACCCTGCCTTATTTATAGTTGTAAAAATCATAATCGCGCTCCTAATAATCCATGCAGCAGACAGCGATATAAAAGATGAGAACTTTAGAAATTTCGTAAAACTTGCCGTAATAATCCTTGGGTTTGCAACAGGCACCCGCGACCTTCTGACCCTAGGGGTCGGGACATGTTCATAGCTGAATTTAAAAAAATGGAAAAGAATTGATATTCATGCTCTATATTGTAGGAATCGGACTATCAGCCCAGCAATTAACCCTTGAAGCGCTAGAAATACTAAAGGGATGTGAAAAAATATACATTGAAGAATACACCTCGCGCTACCCAAGCTCTAGTGCAAAAGAGCTTGAGCAAATCATCGCAAAACCTGTTGTTTCACTTATGCGAAAGCAAGTTGAAGAGGAATTTGGGATAATTTTAGAACAGGCACGAGCGGAAAATATCGCCCTTGCAGTATATGGTAACCCACTAAACGCTACAACCCATCTGCAAATACTTCTTGATGCAAAAGAAAAAGGGATAAAGGCGCGCGCAATTGCAGGAATCAGCATATTTGAATTTGTTGCATTCACAGGGCTTGAGCGCTACAAATTCGGCAGGACCACAAGCATTGTTTTCCACATAGAAGATTACGAACCCGAGAGCTTTTATGATGCAATAATTGAGAACAAAAAACTCGGGCTCCACACCCTCTGTTTACTTGACATTAAAAAAGAAGAAGAGAAGATGATGAGCATTAGCCATGCAATATCTGTTCTTGAAGTAATTGAGGAAAAGCGCGAGATGAGCGCGCTTTCGGAAAGTATTGGAGTGGGGATTGCAGGGGCCGGTTCAGATGATTGCCAAATAAAAGCAGGGACCCTTGATCAGCTAAAAAGTTACAATTTCACCTCCTACCCCCAGTGCCTTATTGTTTGCGGAAAGCTCAATGAAAAGGAAATCGAAGCGCTGCGAAATCTTAGTGATCTTGTATGAAAAGCAAAGAGGATCTTTCTAAAAAGTTGAAAAAATACCGCGAACTCACAAAAAAAGCACTTGAAAAAGCCCATCCATTCCCTTCACAAGGGGAAAAAGAACTCGCTATTGCAAAAAAACTGCTTGAAATGGCAAATTCATATTTTAGTGACGCGCAATATTTTGAAAAAGAAGCAAAGCCGCTCACTGCGCTTGCAGCATACAGTTACGCGCACGCATGGATTGATGCGGGAGTTAGAATTGGAGTACTGGATGGCAAGGGCGATGATAAGCTATTTACACTTCCTTAGTGCAGATCGCCTATTTTATTTACATCCATATTTTTGAACTTGATCAACTTGCTTTGGACTGTCACGTATTTAGCTGAGCCCACCTTTTCAAAAGTGGTTATTACAACTGGCATTTCCCCAAATTCTGCCATAAGCCGGAGTACTCTTCTTTTAGCATAAGTGTGATTTTCAACTCCTTTCAAAACATCCTCGCCTATTTTTTCACGTGCCTTCTCCTGCAAATCTATGAGTGCCCTACGAACTCCATAGCAAAATTCTTTTCCTGCCCTGCCATATCTTGGAATAGAATATACTTTTGCAAGCATTTTTTTACTCGTGATAGAAAGTTTCAAGCCAATTAAATTTTCCTTAACATTAAATATTTCCAGATGTGGCATTGTTGTAAATCTAGCGCCCATATCAGCCTTTGCAAGAGCCTGATTTACATGTCCAAAAAGTGAATGATCTGCATTAAGTATCGGCCCATGGGGTTTTTTTCTCCTCTGGGCAGGCAGAATAGTCCATTTTAGCCTAGATTTTTTTTGAGGCAATCTGGTTTTCATAAGACTTTGCAAACCCACAGGAAATTTTGGCCTTCTGCGGTCAGGATGCGGCTGTGAATGCTGATTTGGATGCCTCATATAGGAGAAATCTTTAAGCCCCTATATAATACTTGATAGGAGGATTTTGAGCCAAATTTGCAGCAATCAATAAATAATAGTTCCCCGCACAATAGTTGAGTGATCTAAATGGGAATATATGACGGCTCAATTGACCTTGGGTTTAACCCTTCGCGCAACAAAATTGTGCTCTATTTACTAGTTGCAATTGCTGCAATTGCAATAATTGGCGCAATAGTATTTTTAATTTCAGATGCAACAAAACCATCACCCTTGCAATTTCGTTTTGAAAAAAATCCAATAAAACCGGCAGAGATGACAAAACTATATGTCAATGTTACAAACATCTCACAAGTTGACCTATCAAATGTTCCCCTTGTAGTAGAATCAAAAGAGAATACGGAGTTTGACATCTATGCCCTAAATGAAGGGTTTGATGGCACCATTACAAACCTCTCAAAAGGGACTTCGCGCGAAATTGCCTATGTGATAAACCCTGTTGGAACAATACTTCCGGGAACATATGTAATTGTTGCAAAAACCAAAATGAATCAAATTGATTATGAAAAAGAAACAATCCTAACAGTGCAGGAATAATTATCTAATCGAAAAATTTGCAAATGTTCCGGTGTGCTCTGCCCAATTCTTTTTCACCCTATCAACGCGTGAGAGCATTGGCCCATCTACTATTGCACTAAGAAAATCAACAAGCCTAGTAAGATCGCCTTCTGCAATAATTTCAACAGTTCCATCAGAGAGGTTTTTTGCATAGCCGCAAAGCCCTAGCTTTGTTCCCTTTTCAAGAACATAATTACGAAAACCCACGCCCTGTACCTTTCCTATCACAACCGCTTCAAGACGCTTTTTTGCCAAATAAAAAACCTCTAATTTTTATTATCCCAAAATCTTGAGAACTTCCCGGAAAATTTTTTTATTATCCTCATGGGTTAGATATGATTCGACGTTTTGCTGCTCTACCCATTTGAAACCATCATGCTCTATAATTTCCTGCTCCAAATCAATTTTTGCGCCCATATCAGCGCGCAAAATAAACGGAGTGTAATTATACTTAACACCTTTTGCAATCCACGAAGCTTTTTGGGAAAGCCTTGAAATTATTTCAACGCCCATTAAACCGGCTTCCTCATCAATTTCGCGCAACACTGCTTCTTCGGGTAATTCTTCCCCATCAATTCCGCCCTTTACAAATTCCCAGCCTTTCCAATTTAAGACCCTGTGAAGAATTAGAAAATAGCGCTTGCCATTTTTTTCATCAAAAATGACCCCAGTGACCCCAAATTTTTCTTTCATCGAGCAATTTAGGAAGGGGAAGTAATAAAAAAATATTTAAAAGCCAAAAACTAGCTCAAAGGGTACAAAATGCACTATTGTGGCTTTGGAGCTGGCGCAGTAGGAGCTGCTGCCGGGGCTTGCGGGCTTGCTGGCTGCGCAGGCACAGATGGCTGCTGCGAAGTAGAAGGCGCTATTTGAGGAGCAGGTGGCTTTTGTGCAAGAGCGCACTTTCTTACGAGTTCTTCATAAGTAAGATTTGCGTACTGCTGTATATGCTCTAGCTGAGCCTCATCTAAATGCTTGAATCTCTTTTGCATTTCAAGAACCTCTTTTACAGGTTTTGGGTTTGCTGGATTGAAATTCATCTTATACTGCCCGTTTTCAATTTCATACAAATACCAAAGTCTTGATTGCACCGAGAGTTTTGAAACTTTCATTGTAATTGCCCCATCAAAACCTGCTCCCAGACAGCACGGAGCATCAATTACAACAAACGATGGGCCCTTTACAGCTTTAGCCTTTTTCAATTTCATCTGCAAATCGGCATAATATGCAATTGAAGCTGAAGCAACATACTGCACTCCGTGGGCTGCAATTATTTCTACAATCGGTTTTCTTTCAGTCTCCTTTCCCTTATGTACTTTCCCAACAGTAGTAGTTGTTGTTGCAGCGCCGTATGGAGTTGCACTAGATTTTTGCACTCCGGTATTTGCATAGAGCTGGTTATCGTAGCAAACATACAAAATATTATCTCCGCGCTCAAGCATGCCTGAGAGCGCTCCAAACCCAATATCATAAGTTGCTCCGTCACCTGCAATTACAACAACTTTAGTATGGTCATTTCCTTGGGCTTTTAGCGCTGCCGCAACACCTGAGGCTACTGCCGGGGCGTTTTGGAATAGCGAGTGGATATATGGAACTCTCCAAGCAGTTTGGGGATACTGGCTTGAAGTTATTTCCATACACCCAGTTGCTTGTACAATTATAATATCTTTTCCGAGCGTGTCGCAGACTTGAATTAGCGCATTAGATGGCCCGCAACCTGGGCAGCCCGAGTGGCCCGGGGCGTATAAATGCATTTCACTTTGCTTGCTCATTTTTTCACCCGCTCATCGCCGCTTTGGGCGCTTCTTTTGCGATCCATTCCTTCACTGGACCTTTTTTTAATTTTTCAAACATCTCTTTAATATGGTTTCTTTTAATTCCCCTTCCGCCAAGCCCTCCATAAAAGCTTGAAACCTTAGTCCCTTTTGTTCCGGAAAGCGCTTCTGAAACTTCCACATATACCGGGGCTGAACCGCCAATACTAATATCCCTATCAATTACTCCGATCTGCTTTCCTGCAAGCGCCTTGCGCAATTCTTCGTGCGGAAATGGCCTATACACCCGCAAGTGCAGCGCCCCGACTTTTTCTCCCTGCGCCCTCAATTCATCAACAACAGTAATTACATTATCCATAACTGAGCCAAGGCCCACAATAATTCTTTTTGCATCTTTTGTTTTGTACTCGCGAATAAGCCCATATTCCCTACCGGTTAGTTCTCCCCATTTTTTTCCCGCTTCAATTAGAAGTTCTTTTGCAGCTTCCATATCTGAAACTAAATCTTGGCGGAAAATTTGGTAGTGGGTCGGGTTTGCATAAACTCCAAGGCTCACAGGGTTTTGCGGGTCTAGTTTTAACGGATATTTGTACTCCGGCAAAAATTTTGCAACAACACTCTCATCTGCAACATCCACTTGCTCAACTGCGTGGGTGAGATAGTGCCCATCAACGCAAACCATTACCGGAAGAAGGATTTTTTCGGCAACATAAAATGCCTGGGGGATAGTATCGACTGCTTCTTGGTTATTTTTACAATAAATCTGGATCCAGCCGGTGTCCCTTTGGCTAATAGAATCCTGCTCATCATTCCAAATATTAAGAGGCGAACTAACCGCCCTGTTACCAACAAGCATTACAATGGGAAGCCTCATTCCTGCAGCGCTAAAAAGCGGCTCGTGCATGTACAAAAGGCCCTGCCCGCCTGTTGTTGTAAAGGTGCGAGAACCTGCTGCGCTTGCGCCAATTAGCGCTGAAATTGCAGAGAACTCAGCTTCAACAGTAATATACTCCGGGATCTTGCCATCAGTGTAGTACTTGTTTAATTCTTCAGTGAGATGGGTTGTCGGGGTTATTGGGTAGCATGCTACAACTTGCGGCTTGCAATTAGCAGCCATTTCCCCAATTACCCGTGCGCCTTCTTTTGTTCGAAGCATTTTTAATCTTCCTCAACGCGCTCCATTGCAATGCATTTTACCGGGCACTCATTTGCGCAAATACTACAGCCCTTACAGTACTCATAATCAATTTCCGGGATTTTTTTAACTTCGCCCATTATCCCTTCAGGGCAAAAATTCTGGCAAATTCCGCACTTTATGCATTTATCCCCGGTAACAACCGGCATGTATGCTTTCCACTCGCCGGTTAGATTTTCAGTACTAGACCCCGGCTTTGCGTGTGGGATTATCATTTTGCAACACCTTTTGAAACCTGCATCTTATCATACACTTCCTGTACAGCATTAATATTTGCATCAACTATTGCTTTTGAGAATTTTTTGGGGAACGATTCTGAAATCGCCCTTTTTATAGATTCTATTTTTACAATATCAGTGACCTTGCAAAATGCCCCGAGCATTACAGTATTCAGGACCATTTTTCCGTTAAAATTTTTAAGCGCAACTTCTGTTGCATCTATAGTAAAAACCCTCTTTGCTTTCAAATTCAGATCCTTTGCACCCTTTGTAGTATTTACAATTACAATACCGTTTTTTTTAAGGCCGGCGCACACATCAACCGAATCCATAATTGAAGGGTCGCCAACAATAACAACATCAGGTTCTGCTATCTCTTCATGGATTGTTATGGGCTTTTCATCAATCCTGCAGTAAGCCTCAACCGGTGGCCCGCGCTTTTCTGAACCAAAAAACGGGAATGCCTGGCTGTATTTGCCCTCAAAATTGGATGCAAGAGCGATTAATTCGGCCCCTGTGACCATTCCCTGGCCTGCCCTTGCGTGTAGCCTGATTTCTTTCATGACTAACAATAGGTAACGAGTATACTATTTAAAGATTACGTTAAGTGTCAAGAAAAAAACCGACAATTGCCTTTGCTATCTTGCGGGGTAGCGATATTTTGCATTTAATTGGCTATTTGAAGCATTTTCCACTAAGACATTAAGCTTGATTAACCCTAAAAAATCCGGACATTAGGGGCCTTAAATGCTATTTGGACAAAATGGGTTTGCATGGGCCTTAAGCCTCTTATTCGCCTATTTGCCAATATATTGCAAAATAAAGAATAGGGCAATAATGCCTAAAATTATCAAAATTGCAACAACAATATCAAGGGCAAGGCTCTCTTGCTTGCGGCGCGGAACTTGTGGCTTCCAGGTCGAAAAGACTTCTTGGGCCCTTTTTGATTCGCTATCCTCATCCTCTTCAACAGGTTCAAAGCTATCCTGTGGCTTTTTTTTCACTTCTGCTTCTTTATCCTTTTGGGGAAGTTGCTCTTTAGAATTAATCTGAGGCATGCCATTTAATTGGAATACGAAATATATAAACCATTCACTTGCCGCGGCTAACAATTTTGCCCAAAACCCAGGGCTCTTCGCCTTTCATTTTAAGAAGCTGCAGCGTTTCATCGACATCTTTTTGGGAAACTACAACAACAAGCCCCACTCCCATATTGAACACGCGAAACATTTCCTCATTTGGAATTTGCCCTTTTTGTTCAATTAGTTTGAAAATCCCCGGCACTTTAATTGAGGAATAATCATATTTTGCAATAGCGCCAGGCGGAAGAATGCGCGGCACATTCTCTTCAAGCCCGCCGCCTGTAATGTGCGCAATCCCTTTCACTTTCACTTTTTGCAAAAGCGCAAGCACGCTATTTGAATAGCTCTTATGCACGCGCAGAAGAATTTCCCCCAAATATCCTCCCGCTTCCTGGACATAATCATCAATCTTATAGCCCGCTTTTTCAAACAGCACTTTTCTTGCAAGGCTATAGCCATTTGTGTGCAAGCCGCTTGATTGCAATCCGATCATTACATCCCCCGGTTTTATTTTCGAGTAGTCAATCATTTTCCCCTTTTCAACAACCCCTATCATGCACCCTGCAATATCGCTCTCACCCGGCATATACACTGCGGGCATTTCAGCTGTTTCGCCACCAATTAGAGGGCAATCAAGGTCTTTACACGCCTGCGCCATTCCCTGTATAATAGAATTTACTTGCCCAGGAGAAATTTTTGAAGAGGCAATATAATCTAGAAAAAAAAGCGGCCTAGCCCCCATTGCCAAAATATCATTCGAGCAGTGATTTACAATATCAGCGCCAACACTATCCCACTTGCCGCTTGCAGCCGCAATCTTCACTTTCGTGCCAACCCCATCAACAGTGCTAACAAGCAGCGGGTTTTTCATTTTTGTAACTTTTGCTAAAGAAAAAACCGCCCCAAACCCCCCAACTCCGCTAACAACTTGGGCATTGTAGGTTTTTTTTACCGCTTTTCCGATTAAATTTTCTGCACTGTTTCCCGCATCAATATCAACGCCGGAACTTTTGTAATCCATTTTAGAAAAACCTCTTCTTCCAATGCGCGCAAATCTGCTGAACCTTTTTTCCACAAAACCCTACATATTTTTGCGGGTTTGCAAGAATTGAAAGCTCGGATTTTGAGAATTGTGAAATATACTCTGCAAGATTTGGATCATTTAGAGCAAGTTCAAATACGCCAACCCCATTTTGTTCGGATTTTAAAGTGAGCTTTCGCACCTGCTCATGCGCATTTTGATGCCCATATTTTGAGAGCAGTATATAGAGCGGTTCTGCTACAATTGATTGCTCGCAGCTCTCAAAATTCCTCTGCATTGAAACCCTATCAACTACAAGGTTCTCACAAACACTTGCAAGCCTTCTTGTTGCAACCAAAAACCCCAAGAAGAACTCCGGAATAAATCTTGCGCTCGCACTATTTGTAAGATCGCGCTGGTGCTCTGAAATTGAATCCAAGTGGAATGTCAAAATCCTAGGAGTGAACTCTTTCCAGAGGCTCTTTACATTCTCAAAACTAATAGGGTTGCGCTTGTGTGGCATTGTGCTAGACCCCACCTGCAATTTTGCAAACCCTTCTGCAATTTCCGCAATTTCCGAGCGCTGCAAATGCCTCATATCATCGCTAAAATTTGCCAAAACATCAAAACCTGCCTGCACACTGTGCAATAGATCAAGAAGCGACTCTGGTTCAACTATTTGAGTTGAGTGCAACCCCACTTCAAGGCCAAGTTCACCCATTATGTCATTTTCGAGTTTTATTGGATCCTTTAGCAAAAGCGATGAAGCGTTATATGCACCCACTGCCCCTGAAAATTTCCCTTCAAGTTTACTCGAGCACCACTCAATTGAGGAGATGCATTTCCCTAGGCGGTTTATGTAGGAGCACATTGTAAAACCAAATGTGATGGGCTCTGCGTGTTGGCCATGTGTTCTTCCGATCTGTACTGTGCTTTTTTCACGCAGCGCAATTTTTATCCAAATGCGCAAAAGTTTTTTTAATTCAGGAACAACAAGCTGCTCGCACGCCTCTTTATACCGCAGCGCGCTTGCAGTATCTACAATATCATACGATGTTGCAGAGAAGTGGATGAGGGGTTTTGCCTCTTTTGAAACTTTGAATCGCAAAACATTTACAAGGGCGCGCACATCGTGCTTGATCTTAAGCTCCTCTTTATACACCTGCGCGGCAGTGACTTTCTTTGCAGCAGCGGCAACTTCACTTGCGATCTTTTTGCTGCCAATCCCTTGCTTTGAAAGGGCTTTTACAAGAGCAGCCTCAACCCTTGCCTGGTAGAGGACACGTGCATTTTCAGAAAAGTACTTTTCGCAAAGCTTTTGCAAATCCCCATCAATATACCTATAATCTAGCGGTGAAAAAAGGGAGAATTTGTCCAAAGAGCTCACAAATAATTTAAGGATTAAAGATTTTTAAAGGATAGCGAAATAGCGATTTTGGCCTATCCCTGCAGTTGTTCTTCCATTAGCCGGAATAATTCCCGTGCGAAAGTTTTTCTTTCACTTTTTGTTTTCCATTTTTACATTCAAATGTGGCGATCCTACAATAAAAACCTATTCACCCACTCATCTATAATGAAAAAGAAGGCGGAGAAAACCCAGTTCTTCTCCGAAGGAACAGGCAAATTCTACCAACTCCTGCCCACCAGAACTGTCCCTGCGCTGCGCATAAATGCAGTGCCCATGCACAGGTTTGCAAAAATTGACCCCAAAGAGCACACCGCAAGAATAATTGAAGCTGCAAAACCACACGGAAAAGTGCTTGACATTTGTACCGGGCTTGGCTATAGCGCAATTGCGTGCGCTAAAAAAAATGAGGTGCGAAAAGTTGTTACAATTGAAATCGATGAGCAGGTCATTGCAATTGCAAAGATGAACCAAGCAAGTAAAGCGCTATTTGAAAATAAAAAAATTGCACAAATAATAGGAGATGCGGCCCTAGAAATTTCCAACTTTGCAGATTTTGAATTTGATTGCATTATTAGCGACCCGCCAACCTTTACAATGGCAACTGAGCTCTACACGCCTAAATTCTACTCTGAACTCTTTCGCGTGCTAAAAAAATCCGGAACGCTCTGGCACTACGCAGCAGAACCCGGAAAAGCCGGAGTAAAAAAAGACCCAAAAAAACTTGGTTTAAATATTGCAAAAAAACTTGAAGAAGCTGGATTTATAGGGGTGCAAATTGATGGAAAATCAACAGGGGTTGTTGCGAGGAAAAATTAACGTGGTCTTCGTGGCACGAATTTCACAAATACCTTTTTTCTAAATTGACTTGGGGGAATAGCACTACTCATTTTCTTTTCTCTTTTGGCAACAAATTGTTTAAATGCATTATTAGCCCTTAACCTTTCATCGTCGGTTAAAGCAGGAATTGATTTGTCTTTTACCCCCGCTTTATCCTTGCGTTTTGCAGTAGGTTTTACCTTCTTGTTGCCTCCCCAACCGCTATCGTGGTGAATTGATCGAAATTCCGGGGTTACCATTTTATTCAAAGACTCAGAATTAGCAACAAAACCACTTTTTCGAAGATCGGCTATAATTTTATCAGTCACTTCCATTCCAGATTTTGCACCCATATTCTCATTTAGATAAGCAAAAATAGCAAGTGCTACAACTTTTGGCGAGATATTGACAGTTTTTCTTCTAGTGCCTAGTTGGTAGGGATAGAATTGGGATTCATGCACTAGAAATTCATTAAAACTAGCAACTGTGGTAAACATGGATTCCGGAAGCGGGGTGTGAGTACGAATTTTATATGAACCCATATATTAGTTGAATGAGTTAAGTGATTTTTATTGCTTTCCCTTGTCCAAAAAGGCCTTGTAGGAGTTCATTACTTCTTCAATTGAAGGGGAACCGAACACTTTTTGTCCCGTCCACGCGTCGCATACGCTTCTGTACATGTTTGAAATAATATCTTTTAGTTCAGTTGGCAGGGGTTGCGGCTTTGGCCAATCGGCTTTTTCCACATTTGCCTTTTTTGCGCTTTCAAGTTCAGCAAACCAAGGAGTTGTCTTGTAATAATCCCTTGCAACCTGCTTACTTACATGAATCCCATTCCACAAAAACCTATCCTCATCTAGTGTGCCGCACACATCAACTAGCATCAGCTCATTTTTGGGGGTTATTGCAAACTCGACCTTTCCGTCAGCGTGCTCTAACCCGATTGCTGCCGCTTTTTCCGTAATATAATCATTGATATTTAGCGCTACTTCTTTTAGTTCATAGAGCTGGTCTTCTGAAATTTTTGCAATATCCATTGCCTCGTCCCATGATAGATAGCGATCAATAGGCTCTAGCTTTGTGCTAACATCCAAAAACGGCTTTTCGAATTTAAAGCCTGCTGCCGGAACTTGAGATACACCAAGATCATCTAGTGAAATCTCCCCGGCTTCAAGCCTTTTTAGAACAGAGCTGCCTTCGGGAAGCGAATTTCTAAAAATTATTTCAAGCGGAACTAAATAGTTGCGGGTTTCTTCGAAAATCTGGTTATCCTGCGGCATTAGAACGCGCACTAATTCAACATGCATTTTATTCGGGGCAGTGAATTTTTTAAAATGGGTTCTAATTGAAAATTTTTGCTCAAGCTCTTTGAAATTATAAGAGGCCATTCGCGCTAAAGATTCGCCTTTTCCGGGGATTGTATCCGGCATTTTGCCAAAATCAAAAACACTATAATCATCAGTGAATTCAAAAACCCCAATCCCCAAGCGCTCCTCTGTTGGCTCGCGCTCAATAACCAAATTTTTAACAGAACCCAAAACAACCACCAAATAGAAATTTATAGGGTTGGATTTAAAAACGGTGAAGATGGAGAAATCAAAATTCCGGAATAATCGTTCTACGCGGCCTTATTTTTCCGTCAAGGCGCGGAGAAGAATCAGGTGCCCCACCAGGCCCTCTTTTAGGAAGTTTATGTTTTCTCTCCACTCTTTTTGCAATTGACCTGATGACATTGGTAGAAGTGCGAAATCTTGTTGCCAATTGTTTTGATGGAAGCCTCTTACCCGGATTATCTAGCATATAAGCTTCAACTACCGTGTGAAGCCCTTTTAGCAAAAATAATCTCGAACCGTGGCGCGGGCCCTCACTATATACTGGGTTAAACCCCCTTCTCCCTTCAACAGTATACGCAGAAAAGCCATTGCCAATTGAGCGACTACTCCTTTTCTTTTTCATAATTGAAGATCGCAAAACCCAGTAATAATACTTGTTGAATCTTAGCCTTGTTCAAAAAACCAAAAACCGACCCTGCCCCTATGACGACTCAAAAGGACAGCCAATTTAGGATTTGTTTTATTTGAAAATACTTTTTAAACAAGCCCTGAATACTTGCCGCAATAATCCATTCCTTTAAAAAAACTGCACCCAATAAATCCTAGGGGTTTTAAATGCCGGGTTCAGTTGTAATAGGTTCGCAGTTTGGCGATGAGGGCAAAGGGAAAATAACCGACTTTTTATCAGATAAAGCTGATTTAGTTGTGCGCTACCAGGGCGGAAACAATGCCGGGCACACTGTTGTTGTCGGGAAAGAAGTTTTGAAATTCCACCTGCTCCCAAGCGGAGTTGTACAGGGAAAAAGAATACTAATTGCAGCAGGGGTAGTACTAGACCCACGCGTTTTAGAAAAAGAGCTCTCTGAATTAAAGAGCAAAAAATTTGATTTGGGGATTGATCCGCGCGCTCACATAATAATGCCCTGGCACAACCTTTTAGATGAAGGGCGGGAAGAGAAGAGGAGCGCAAATAAAATAGGCACAACAAAAAGGGGGATCGGGCCGTGTTATGCCGATAAAGCCGAAAGGATAGGGATCAGGTTTGAGGATTTAGTTGAACCAAAAAGGCTGGCCCAAAAAATTTCTGAAAATTACCCGCTCAAAAAAGCGATTTTGGAAAAAGTGTACGGAATAGATGTGCCATTTAGCGAAAAAGAAGTACTTGAAGAGTACACAAAACTCGGGGAGAAATTCAAAAAATATTTATGCGATGTCAGCCTTGAAGTGTGCGAAGGTATTGATGGCAAAAACGTGCTCTTCGAAGGCGCGCAGGGCACATTTCTTGACAATGATTTTGGAACCTACCCATTTGTTACAAGCTCCCACCCGATTTCAGGGGGGGTTTCAATTGGGGTGGGAATGCCTCTTAATAAAATCACGCGCGTTATTGGAATTGTAAAAGCTTATACAACACGCGTTGGATTCGGGCCATTCCCAACCGAACTAACAGATAAGGTCGGTGACCATTTAACAGAGCAGGGGCATGAATTTGGCACTACCACAGGAAGGAAGAGAAGGGTTGGATGGTTTGATCTTCCAATGCTTCGCACCTCAATGAGGCTGAATGGTTTTACTGAAATCTCTATTACAAAACTTGACGTACTATCCGGCCTTGAAAAAATAAAAATCGCAAAGAGCTATAGCGTGAATGGAAAGGAAATAATGTTTTTCCCTTATAGCAACAAGGGGATTGAAAATGCAAAAGCAAACTATGTTGAATTTGATGGCTTTAAAATCAGCGGAAAAGAGAAGAAATACTCAGATCTTGACAAGAACGCGCGCAAATATTTAGAATTCATAGAAAAAGAAATCGGAGCCCCGATAAAAATCGTCTCAATCGGCCCGGGGCGAGATGAAACTATAATGAAGTGAATTGCTCTTGCTAAAAATTAGGCGGACAAAAACTTTTTCCGATCGCTTTCAATTTCCTGTTCGATTTTTTTGAAAACAGTTTGGAAATTGTCAATGAATTCCTCGCTCTTGTAGCCAAAAATAGGCTTTAGCATATCAATTGCTTTCTGCTTTTGGTCATTTCCAACAAGCAAAATATTCACAGCATCCTTTTGCTCTTTTAGCACGGCAACAAAAGCCGATCGCTCGGCTAGCGAAACCCCTTTTGCGCCTAGCGCCTTTTCAAGGGCAAATTTGGCCCCTTCGGTCACATGGATTTTTATGACATCTGCAATTTCCACCTTATTTTTCCTCTCAGTGCCATAAATTGAGTCGTTGATTTGCCTTGCCTTTTGTACCAGTTCTTCACTAGATATTTGCATAACTTCAATAAAAGTGCAAAGCTTTAATAAAGATTAATTTTTAGCAAATAAAGGATCAAAACTAGAACTCAAAACATTTTTATTTGGCTTTGACAATAATATTGTCGTGATCATTAATGAAAAAATTTAGTGTTCTTATTGAAAAAGGGCAGGATGGCTACTTTATAGGGGAAGTACCAGAGCTTCCGGGGTGCTACTCGCAGGGAAAAACACAAAAAGAGCTCTTGAAAAATATAAAGGAAGCAATAGAAGTTTACTTGGAAACAATGCAAGAATTGAGCAAAAAACCTTCGAAAAATTTTGTTGGAATAAAAGAAGTTGTAGTAAATGCCTAAGCTCAAGCCGATTACTCCTAATCAACTGATAAAAGTCGTGCAAAAACTAGGTTATCGGTTTGCTCGTCAAAAAGGCAGCCATGCAACTTTTACTAATCTTCAAGGAAAAATAGTTGTAATACCAATCCATTCAGGCAGTAAAATTGACCGTGGCCTTTTGCTTAAAATCATCAAAAAAGAACTGAAGATCACAAGAGAAGAGTTCGAGAAACTAATCTAGTTTAGGAATAACCAATATTTGTATAGACTGCTCATTCGCAACCTTTAATAAAGATTAATTCCCAATTCTATTGGACTTTTAGCGAGGTGGGCTAAGTTGGTTGGAAAAGCGTTGAAAAGTACCGATAAGCAAATTTTTGATTTAGTCGAAAAGGAAACAGAGAGGCAAGAGAGCGGCCTTGAAATGATCCCTTCTGAAAACCACTCCAGTATTGCAATAAGAGAAGCTCTCGGATCTGTTTTTACCGATAAATATTCAGAAGGCTACCCCTACAAGAGGTATTATGGCGGCCAGGAATTTGTAGACCAAGTGGAAAGCCTTGCAATTTCCCGGGCAAAAGAACTCTTCGGAGTTGAGCACGTAAATGTCCAACCCTACTCAGGAAGCCCGGCTAATCAGGCAGTATATTTTGCTCTTTTAAATGCAGGGGACACTGTAATGGGCCACAACCTGCTAGCCGGCGGGCACCTAACCCACGGATGGAAAGTGAATTTTTCCGGAAGAACATATAATAGCGTACAATACAATGTTGCCCCCAATGGATATATTGATTTTGAAGAAGTGAGAAAACTAGCCATTGAACACAAACCAAAACTTATATGGTGCGGAGCAACAGCATACCCGCGCGAATTCCAATTCGAAGAATTTGCAAAAATTGCAAATGAAGTCGGCGCATATCTTGCAGCAGATATTTCTCACATAGCCGGGCTAGTTGCAGGAGGCGCGCACAAGAGCCCTGTGCCCTTTGCACACATTGTAACCACTACCACCCACAAAACGCTAAGAGGGCCGCGCGGGGCAATGATAATGGTTACAAAAAAAGGCCTAGAAAAAGACCCAGAACTCCCTTCAAAAATAGACAAGGCGGTTTTTCCGGGCTTGCAGGGCGGGCCGCATGACCATCAAACTGCCGCAATTGCAGTTGCGCTAAAAGAAGCACTTGACCCATCATTTAAAAAGTACGCAGAGCAAATAGTGAAGAATTCAAAAGCTCTGGCAAAAACCCTAATGGAAAATGGAATAAAACTAGTAACATCAGGAACCGATAACCACCTCCTTCTAATCGATCTCACTTCCTTTGGAAAAGGAAAAGGCCTCTATGGCCAGCTTGGCCTTGAGCAGGCAGGAATTACCGTAAACAAAAATACAATTCCCTTTGATCCAAGTTCGCCGTTCTACCCAAGCGGAATTAGATTAGGGACGCCAGCAATTACCACTCGGGGGATGAAGGAGAAGGAAATGGAACTAATCGGGCAAATAATTGCAAAAACCCTGCAGCGCTGCTGCAAATACGAATTCCCGCAAGAAAAAGAAAAACGCGAAGCGGCAATTGCTAGCGCAAAAAATGGCATTGAAGAAGATAAGGAATTAGAAGATCTAAAAAAAGACGTCTTAAAATTGTGCAAAAAATTCCCATTGCACTCAAAATGACACTTGTGATATAATGGCAGCAAAAATCCTTGACGGAAACAAAATCGCAAAAGAAATCCTTGAGGATGCAAAATCACAAATCATTCAATTGCGCGGGCGCGGAATAGTACCAAAACTTGTTGTAATACAGATCGGCTCCGACCCGGCTTCTACTATATATGTTGAAAAAAAACACAAAACATGCAAAGAGATAGGAATTGAATCAGAAATCAAAAGATACCCAGAGAAAATTGAATACGACAAATTCATTGAAGAAATAAAAAAACTCAATTCCGATAAAAGCGTGCACGGAATACTTGTACAATCCCCCCTTCCAGAACACCTCTCCCACAAGCAGGTGTATGAAACAATTTCTGTGCAAAAGGACGTAGACGGATTCCACCCATTCAACCACGGTAAAAATTTACTGGGAAAAGAAGGCCTGCAGCCGGCAACCCCTAAAGGGATAATGAAACTTTTGGAAACAACAAAAGCAAAACTTGAAGGCAAATATGCAGTGGTTATCGGAAGGAGCAACATTGTCGGAAAACCGATCGCACTCATGCTAATAAACGCAGGGTGCACTGTGACTGTTGCCAACAGCAAAACCAAAAACCTTTCTGATTTTACAAAAAAAGCCGATATTTTGATTTGCGCTACCGGAAAAGCAAAACTTGTAAAAGAAAAAATGGTCAAAAATGGCGCAATTGTAATTGATGTTGGAATCAGCAGGCAAAAGAGCGGGAAAATTTCCGGAGATGTTGAATTTGAAAAAGTGAAAAAGAAAGCAGGCTGGATCACTCCGGTTCCCGGGGGCGTTGGGCCCCTTACAATTGCAAGCCTTGTGCAAAACACCCTAAAAGCGTGCGGGGAGCAGGAAAATAAATAGAGTCATTGCCTTGGGAAAAGTGCAGACTTTAGATGGGGGGTTCTCTTAATAATTTCAAGTTTATTTTTTATAACATATCTCCATGAAACAATTGCATGGAGGATATTAATGATTTCATGTCTCATATCATCTGCTTGTGTTTTCAGGCCATAATTTTCCAATTCAATAGTGGAAGCAAAAAAATCAGACGCCATTTTATCAAGAATTTCCAGCCTTTCATTCATCAATTTGAGCTTTTCCGAAGTTGGCTCAACTGTGGAATATTTTTCAAATTCCCCCCCCAACGAGGATAATTTCTCTTTAAGCTCGGAATAACGTTTCTCTATTCTTGAGGTTATCTTCTTTTTGAACTTCAAGCGGTCGAATTTTTTTGAAGGGGAATAATTGTGTTTCCCGGATTTGTGGATACGCATGCAAAAAGTATGCTTGTTTCTTATAAAAGCATTTCCCTATAAGAATTTATCATGGGGAGCAAGCTCAATATCGCAGTGCTCGGTTCAACAAAAGGGACCGATATGCTAGCAATAATTGATGCGATTGAAAAAAAGCAACTGGACGCTCAAATTGTACTTGTTGTTTCTGATAAAAAAGACGCCTTAATTTTAGATAGGGCAAAAAGCCATAAGATTGACACTTTTGTTGTTGATTATAAAAAATATGACAAAAGAGATGACGCGGAGAAAGAAATTGTAAAAAAATTAAATTCCAAAAAAGTAGGCCTTGTTCTGCTTATTGGTTTTATGAAAATACTCTCCCCCTATTTTGTCACTGAATTCCGGCAGCGGATTTGGAACATCCACCCAAGCCTTCTCCCAAAATATGCTGGGGGCATGAATATGGATGTGCACTCTGAGGTTTTGAAAAATAAGGAAAAAGAGAGCGGCTGCACCTTGCATGAAGTTAGCGAAGAAGTTGATACTGGAAGGATAATTTTGCAAAAAAAGCTCAAAATTACCCCAAACGAAACCGCGCAGAGCTTAAAGGAAAAAGTGCAAAAACTCGAGCAAGAATGCCTTTTGGAAGCAATTAAAAGTGTTATAGAGGGCAAGATACATATTGGTGAGCAAAAGTGAAAATCAAAACCGCACTGATTTCTGTTTCCGATAAAACAGGCATTGTTGATTTTGCCAAAGAGCTCTCAAAAAATGGCGTAAAAATCATCTCTTCAGGGGGCACCTTCGCAGCCCTTGAAAAGGCAGGGATTCCCTGCACAAAAGTTGAAGATGTTACAGGTTTTCCGGAAATGCTGGAAGGAAGGCTAAAGACCCTTCACCCAAAACTACACGGAGGAATTTTAGCAAAAAGAAATAAAGATCACCTAGGGCAACTAAAAGCACAAGGAATTGAACAAATAGATCTTGTTGTTGTGAACCTCTATCCTTTCAAAGACACGGTTCTAAAAGGGTCAAAAATAGACGAGGCAATTGAAAATATTGATATTGGCGGCCCAGCACTAATACGCGCCGCTGCAAAAAATTTTGAGAGCGTGGGAGTAATTGTTGACCCAACACAGTACCCAAAAGTTCTTGAGGATTTGAAAGCAAATAAATTTGAGCTATCAGAAAAAATGAAAAAAGAACTATGCATTGAAGCGTTTGAACACACTGCATTTTATGATTCGCTTGTTTGCGCGCATCTGCGCAGAGAATTTAATGGAGATCAATTCCCCTCAAAACTAACGCTGGGGTTTGAGAAATTGCAATCATTAAGATATGGGGAAAATCCACATCAACTAGCAGTGCTATACAAAAATCCCCTGCTAGCAAATGGATCTCTAATCCAAACTAGGCAACTGAACGGCAAAGAGCTCTCATTCAATAATTATTTGGATGCAAATGCAGCAATACAAATAGTGCGTGAATTTGATGAACCCTGCGCTGCAATAATAAAACACGCAAACCCTTGTGGAGTTGCAATCGCAAAAGATATTTCAGAAGCTTTCAAAAAAGCTTTTGAGTGCGATAGCACTAGCGCATTTGGCGGAATTATTGCACTGAATAAAAAATGTGACCTGAAAACTGCTAAGCAAATAACTTCTTTTTTCAATGAAGTGGTAATTGCCCCAGCATATGAAAAGGACGCGCTAACAGAACTTTGCACAAAAAAGAATTTGCGCGTGCTAGAACTCAAAGTGGAAAAAACGAAAGATCAAATGGACTATAAATATATTGAGGGCGGGCTACTAGCCCAACTGGCAGATTCAACTAATGAGAGCGAGTGGAAAAATGCAAGCGGAATAAAAGCGCAAAAAGATTCCTTTTCCGATTTAAAATTTGCAAATAAAGTGGCAGCGCATGTAAAGAGCAATGCTATAGTTATTGCAAAGAACGGAGCAACAATAGGAATCGGAGGCGGGCTTACTTCTCGCATTGATGCTACAGAACTTGCAATAAAAAAAGCTGCAAAGAACGCAAAAGGCGCCTCCCTTGCATCTGACGGGTTTTTCCCATTCAAAGACAGTATACAAACCGCTGCTAGTGCTGGAATTATTGCAATAGTTGAACCCGGCGGAAGCTTAAAAGATGAGGAAGTAGTTGCATTTGCAAAAGAAAAATCCATTGCCCTCTATTTTAGCGGCATTAGGCACTTTAAGCACTAAATTTCAAGTGGCCTATAAATTCTTTTTTCCGAAACCACCAAATCCATTTTCACATCATGCGGTTCATTTGGGACTTTTTTTACAACCTGGAAATCAAATGCAAGCCCTATTTTTTGCCCAGCAGCTTTTGTTTCATTAAAAAATTTGTCATAATACCCCTTTCCTGAGCCCACCCTATACCCGGAAGGGTCAAACCCAAGAGCCGGGACAATAAAAACATCAATTGAATTTGGATCAACCGCAACTTTTTGTGAAGGCTCTAGTATCCCGTTTTTTGATTTTACAAGGCCTTGCAGAGAATTTATTTTTGAAAATTTTATATTATCCAAATCCATAAACGGCAAAAGGATGGTTTTTCCTTGCAAAAGAAGGGATTGAATTATCTGGTCTGTTGCAACTTCGGTTTTGAATTGATGATATAGCGCAACTATTTTTGCACTTTTTATTTGCTTTAGAGCAAGCAATTTTTTTGCAATCTGCGAGCTCTTATAAGAGGCCTCATCATCCTGCATGCTATTTCGCTTCTCAAGAAGTTGTTTTCGCAAAAAGGATTTATCCATTTTCCAACTACCCCTTCAAAGCCTTTTTTCCAATATCATTTCTATATTGCATCCCGGCAAATTTAATTTTTGCAACTCCAGCATATGAATTTTCAATTGCGGATCTGATGTCAACCCCAACTCCAATAACGCCAAGCACCCTTCCGCCATTTGTTGTTATATTTCCATTTTCTTTTTTTGTCCCTGCATGGAACACGGAGACATTTTTTGATTTAGAAGCCTCATCTAGCCCTGAAATGATTTGGCCTTTTTCATATTTTTCAGGATACCCTTTTGAAGCGATTACAACGCAGCACGCAGCCCCTTTTTTCCACTTAAGATCAATTTCATCAAGCGTTCCATCAATGCACGCATCAATTACTTCAATTAGATCATTTTCAAGAAGCGGCAGTATTACTTGTGTTTCAGGGTCGCCAAACCGTGCATTGAATTCAATGACATAAATTTTATCCCCCCTAACCATTAGCCCTGCGTACAAAATCCCCTTGAAAGGAATTTTTCGTTTTTGCATTTCTTTTAGAACCGGAACAAAAACACTTTTATGGATTTTTCCCTCAAGGCCCTTTGTAATCGGCGCCGGGGCATATGCGCCCATTCCGCCCGTATTCGCGCCCCTATCGCCATCAAAAATTGCCTTGTGGTCCTGGGCAGATACCATGAGCTTTGCGCTTTTTCCATCACAAAAGGCAAGAACACTGGCTTCCTGGCCTTCCAAGAGCTCTTCAATTACAATGCGCTTTGCAGCATCGGAAAAAATCGAATCCTGCATCAACCTGTTCACCGCGCCCATTATTTCGCTGCGGTTATGGCAAATTATAACTCCCTTTCCTGCTGCAAGCCCATCTGCTTTTACTGCAGCGCCATTTGGGAAATTTTCAACAATCATTTGCGCTTCATCTATATTTGAAATCACTTCAAATCTTGCTGTTGGAACTTTTGCTGCAACCATTATTTGCTTTGCAAATGATTTGCTCGCTTCAAGCATTGCAGCATTCGAACTTGGCCCAAAAATTCTAAGGCCGCGAGATTCAAATTCATCAACAACCCCTACAGCTAAAGATCCTTCCGGCCCAACAACAGTAAGATCAATTTTTTCCCTCGTTGCAAAATCAGCTAGGCCCTGCACATCCTCTGCCTCGATATTTACATTCTGAGCAATTTGGGACGTCCCGCCGTTTCCCGGGGCGCAAAAAATATTTTGTACTTTTTTACTCTGTGCTATTTTCCAGCAAATAGCATGCTCCCTCCCTCCAGAACCTATTACAAGAACCTTCATTGCAACCACTAGAAAATAAATAAAATACTAATAAAATGCTATTTGTTAGCTTTCAAACTTAAACTCTTTTGCAATATCATTTCCCGCCTGGTATGAAAATGCCACAATATTTCCCCAAATAAGTATTACCCAGAACGGAATATTTGCAATGTTTGTATAAGCGTACTGCCATGCCCCTGAATTTATTGCAATTGTTTCCCCAAAAGTTCCAATAACTGCGCCGAGCGCAAAGAGAATTATAGTTGTTTTTGACTTCCAAAAATAGAGGGCTACAATTGAAATTAGTGCAAGAAGAACTGCTAGTAGAAGCGGATTAGAATAGAGAAGAATTATTAGGCAGAGATTTACAATTGCAAAAGCTGCATTAAAGAGCATGCGAATTGAAAAAAGACTCATTCCAATTCCACCCGGTTTTCATTCATAAGTTCTAGAACTCTCAAGGCCGCGCTCAAACCTATCAAGCGCTTTGACGCGAAGCTTATTGCCCCACTCAGTGGGGTATTCACCTGTAAGGCAGGCCATGCACAAACTCTTTTTATCAATCCCTATTGATTTTACAAGCCCTTCAAGGGTCATGTACTGCAAAGAATCAACACCAATATCACTTGCAATCTTATCCACGGTTTCCTGTTCCAAATTAATAAAGCCCGTGCGTTCTATTTGGTCTTTAGTTGAGTGGCGATTTGCAATAAGCTCTCCAACAGTTGACATATCAATACCATAAAAACATGGGCTTCTAACAGGAGGGCATGAGATGCGCATATGGATCTCCTTTACTTTTCCTTTCTCTTTCATATAATCAATAAGCGCCTTTGAAGTTGTCCCGCGAACAATTGAATCATCAACAAGAATCACTTTTTTGCCGCGAAGAACGCTAGGGTTAACATTGAACTTTTCCTTTATTTTCCTATTGCGGTCCTTGCTCTCAATAAATGTCCTTCCAACATACCTATTTCGAATAAGCCCTTCCATTGCAGGAACTCCCATTTCATGCGCGTACGCATCCGCTGCAGGTTTAGCAGTATCTGGAACTGGACAAACAACCCAATCACTTCCATTCACTTCAAGTTTTTCCTGGCGAGCTAGTTCGGTTCCTAAATTCCAGCGCACCTGGTAGACTGATTTGCCCTCAATAACAGATGCTGCATTTGAAAAATACACCCACTCGAACATGCAGTGCGCGCTTTTTTTGCTTGTCGCATACTTTTTGATTTCAACCGAATCATCCTTTACTAAAATCATCTCACCCGGTTTAACTGATTCAATTTCATTATTTACAAAATTTGCAAGCGCAACACTTTCTGAAGCAACTCCTACAAATTCATCTGAAACGCTATAGCAGAGCGGGCGATTTCCAATCGGGTCGCGAATTGCTGCAAGCGTGCCTTCGGCATCAATGTAGACAATATTATACGCCCCATCAAATACCTTTGAAATATTGTGGAATGCACTATCAAGCGGGGTCTTCTTTCCCCCTACCTGCTCTTTTTCCAAAAAGTGCAAAATCAGTTCAGTATCAAGGTTGCGGACAAGATGGTACTGCTTTTCTTCAAGCTGTTTTTTTAATTCCGAAAAATTAGCAATATTCCCGTTGAATGCAAAAGAAAACCACTTCCACTTCCTTCCATGGTGGCGCTCAAACGGCTGGGCTGAACCTTGGTCATCTGAACCAAAGGTACTGTAGCGAACATGCCCAATTCCGCGGGTGCCTGCATACTTTCTCATTATGTTCTGGGCCTTTGGCTTTATTTTAGTCGAAAAGGCCTCGCTTACTGTTCCCACGCGCTTAAATGTGTCAATTAGCTGCTGTCGAGATGGGTTAAATGTAGTAATCCCCGCGCTTAATTGACCGCGGTTTTGCATCTGCAAGAGCATATTATAGAGATAAAAAGCAGAACCCCCAAGAGGGTATTTTTCAGGCTTTTGGGGAAGATATACTGCGGCAACGCCACATTCATCTTTCACCTCACCAGGCATAAACCAATAGGGCTCAAGAGAGAATATAAACGTTTCTTCACTGATCTTATTGTGTGCCCCATGCGAAAAATTGAGGTCGCATTCTCCGATTCAAAACTTGATTCTGTAGGCATTTTTGCAAAAACCGATATCAAAGACGACCTTTTGATTTCTGGCATTGAAAATGTCAGCTTTTCTGAACTCTACTACCTAGATTTTGAACTGGATGAAAAAACAATCGAACAAATAGCCTCAAACGTGTTCACTGACCCGCTTGTGCAAAAATACTCAACCGGCAATAACCTAATTCCTGATTTTGATTTCTATATCGAAGTTGAGCTGCACAGAGACGTTACTGACAATTTAGGAATTATTGCCCATGAAGGAATAGAGGACTATCTCGGGGAAAAAATCAATGGGGAAATCCGCAGTGCAAAAAGATTTTATTTCAAGGCAAAAATTTCACCGCAAGATATTGAGAGGATCGCAAAAGAATACCTTGCAAATGAAATAATAGAAACTTACAAGGTGGTAAAAAGTGGATGAAATAAAAATCTCAAACCTCCAAGACCAAGAACTGCTCTTGCTCAGCAAAAAAATGCTGCTCTCACTTGACTTAAATGAAATGAAAACAATTAAAACCTACTATAAAAAACTTGCAAGAGAGCCTACCCGAATAGAAATCGAAACACTTGCCCAAACATGGAGCGAGCACTGCAAGCACAAAACATTCAACGCGCAAATAAATTACGCCGAGAATGGGGAGAACAAAAAAATCAACAGCCTCTTTAAAACCTACATAAAAGCCGCTACAGAAAAATCAAAAAAGACATGGCTTGTCTCGGTATTTTCAGATAATGCCGGCATTATAAAATTCAATTCAAAATATAACATTGCAATGAAAGCAGAAACCCACAACCACCCATCCGCACTTGACCCATATGGCGGAGCAAATACAGGGGTTGGAGGAGTGATACGCGATATTTTAGGCGCAGGGCTTGGCGCAAAACCATTTGCAAATACAGATGTGTTCTGCTTTGCCCCACACGATATGCAAAAAGAGAAAGTCCCAAGAGGAGTTTTGCACCCTAAAAGGATTTTCAAAGGAGTTAGAAGCGGAGTTGCCGACTATGGCAATAGAATTGGAATACCTACTGTAAATGGCGCAATAATATTTGATGAAGGCTATGTTGCAAACCCGTTGGTGTACTGCGGAACAGTTGGCCTAATACCCAAAGGAATGGAAAAAAAGAAGGCAAAACCGGGCGACAAAATAGTAGTTCTAGGAGCTCGCACCGGAAGGGATGGAATACATGGAGCAACATTTTCCTCAATTGATCTTAACGAATCGGCATCGTCTAGCGCAGTACAAATAGGAAACCCAATTGAAGAGAGGAAAATGATGGATGCTCTAATCAAAGCGCGCGACCAAAAACTCTACAGCGCAATAACTGATTGCGGGGCAGGGGGGTTTTCTTCAGCAATCGGGGAAATGGGCTGCCAAATTGGAGCGCGCGTGGACCTTGAAAAAGCGCCGCTCAAATATAAGGGTCTTAGCGCGTGGGAAATATGGGTCTCTGAATCACAAGAGAGAATGGTACTTAGCGTTCCTGAAAAAAATTTGCAAAAACTTTCAGAAATTTGTGAAATTGAAGGCACGCAAATGGCAGTAATAGGGGAATTTACAAATACAAAAAAACTTGAACTATTCTACAATAATGAACTTTTAGGCGAAATTAAAATGGAATTTTTGCACCAAGGCCTTCCACAAAAACAAATGAACGCAAAATGGAACACGAAAGCGCAAAAAGAAATAAGGAATTTACCGCCCACAAATTACGGGCAAATTTTAAAGCAACTTCTTGCAATGCCAAATATTGCAAGCAAAGAGAGCACAGTTAGAAAATATGACCACGAAGTTGGTGGCGGAACTGTTGGAAAGCCGTTTGTCGGGGAGCAAAATGATTGCCCGGCAGATGCAGCAATTGTTCGCCCGCTTCTTGATGATTGGGCCGGAGCAGTTATTTCAAACGGGATAAACCCACTCTATTCAAAACTAGACCCTTACCATATGGCAACACTTTCAATTGATGAGGCAATAAGAAATGCCCTTTGTGTGGGAGCGCACTTTGAAAGCATTGTCCTTCTTGATAATTTTTGCTGGGCAAACCCTGAGCGCGAAGAAACCCTCGGAGAACTTGTCCGCGCGTGCATGGGCTGCTATGACGCCTCAGTTGCATTCAAAACCCCATTCATTTCAGGAAAAGATAGCCTCTACAACGAATATAATTCAGAAAATAGCAAAATTGCAATCCCGGGAACTCTTCTGATTTCTGCACTCGGAATAATTACTGATAGCAAAAAGAAGGTTTCAATGCCATTCAAACATGCAGCAAATCCGATTTATATTTTGGGCAACACATACTGCGAACTTGGCGCTAGCCACTTTGGAAAACTAATCGGTTCAACTGCCGGTTCAATCCCAAAAGTCAGGTTCAAAGATGCAGTAAAGACATTTTCAAAACTCTCAGCGCTTCTAAAAAAACAAAACCCGAATTCTAAAATAATAAAAGCGTGCCATGATTGTAGCGAAGGTGGAATTGCAGTTGCAATTTCTGAAATGGCATTTTCAAATACCCTTGGGGCCCAGATAGATTTGAGAAAAATGAGGGTCGGGGAGAGAACTTCTAGGGAGGATTTCATTTTATTTTCAGAATCCCCTTCAAGATTTATTGTCGAAGTTGACATTTCGCAAAAAAAGAAATTTGAAGATGCAATGAAAGGAGTTGTATTTTCCCAAATAGGAACAGTTACAAAAAATGGCAAACTACAAATAACTGGCCTAGCAGGAACTAAAATAATTGATGAACAAATTTCCACGCTAAAAGCCGCGTGGAAAAAAACACTGGGATGGTAAAAATGGCAATCAAGGCAATTTCACTTCGCGCAGCAGGAACAAACTGCAACTATGAAACAGAATTTGCCCTCAAAAGCTCGGGGTTTGCAGTGGAAAGTGTTCATATAAATGAACTAATAAGGGGAGATAAAAAACTCTCAGAATATAGGCTTCTTGCGCTCCCAGGAGGATTTAGCGCAGGGGATTATTTGGGCTCTGGAAAAGTGTATGCAAATAAATTGCTCTTCAAATTGAAAGACCAGGTGCCCGAATTTATAAAATCGGGAAACCTCGCAATCGGGCTTTGCAATGGCTTCCAAGTGATGGTAAAGGCCGGAATTTTACCCGGATTTTTGGGAAATTATAAAGAGCAGCTAACAACGCTAACCCTCAACGAACCATTGGGTTTTCAGTGCCGCTGGGTTAGAATTAAAGCGCAAAAGAGCAATTGCATATTCACAAAAGGAATTGATGAAATGGATGTTCCAATAGCACACGGAGAAGGAAGGTTTATTGTAAAAGACCAAAGTGTTCTGCAGCGCCTCTATGAAAACAGCCAAGTGGTGTTCAAATACGTACAAAACCCAACAGGTACAACTGATTCAATTGCAGGGATTTGCGATTCTAGCGGAAGAGTGCTTGGAATGATGCCCCACCCTGAGCGCAACCTTTTTGCAATCAATTCCCCGCAAAGCGATAGCCTCAAACCCGGGGCAAAAGGAGAGGGAATTAAAATATTTGAGAATGCGTTTTCTTATCTGAAAAAATAAGGCAAGAGCAAATCCCCCTAGAAAAGAGGCCTTTGCCCGAAAGTGGGTCAAATTTTGTTTTGTTTTTGTATTCGACTGCGCTTAGCACTATTTACCATTCTTTTCATTTGACTGCAAGCGCCTTTAATATTCTTTTTTTAAATTCCTTCAAATCCTCTTTTTTTATCCTTCCGGCTGAAGCAGGTACGTGACCGCCAGCGCCTGCATTTTCAAACCCTTTCACGGCATTTTCTAGCAATTCATTTGTCTTTACCTTAAAATCCTGTCTGCGGCAAGAAAAACTAACAAACCCATCGCCCTTGTGCTGCACAACTATTACAGTTTTATTTGGATAGAGCTCGTTTGTAACCCTATTTATGAGCGCGGATTTGATATTGCTCTTTGCTACAAATTCAAACCACACAAGCTCTTCTTTTTCAAAAAACTCTGCCTTTTTTTTAAACTCGCGGAAATACTTGTCCAAATCCTCATCAAGAGCCCCCCTATATTTTGCAAAACTCGAGGAAAATACATCCCGCGGCGAAGTTGAAGAGGCGATAAAATACAAAAGTTCGTGCAATTTTTCAGGGGCGAGCACTTCTATTGCAGAAATTGTCTGCGTGACATTCCAAATATCATTAATGCTGCAATTGTGCGCTTTAACTTCTTTGCTAACAAAATCTCGCCACTGCTCTAGCTGGTTATCACCCATTAATCCGGCGCACGCGACCCATGAATGTGAATGAAGATCAACGTGGCGTGAAAATAGATCATAAGTGAATTTTGCAGTAGGGTATTTGCTTGGCTCTATTTTACTTACCATCTGCACCTTGAGAATGAATGTACTCTTTTTGCCCTTATAATTGTAATTTTTGTGGTGGTCAATTACCAAAATTTCGTCCGCCACTTTTTCAGCTGCTTTAATGGAATCTTTTTTCTGGTCAGCTGCAAAATCAACAATAATTAATTTATTTATTTTATTCTCTTCAAGAAGACTTATGGTTTTGTCCAAAAGTTCAACTGTTTTGTAGCGCTGGGTTATTACAAGATCCGGTTCTTTTTTGCGCAGCAATTTTATTGCAAGAAAAGTAATAACGCCTGAGGATATTCCGTCCGCATCAAGGTCGTGGCATATTGCAATCCTATCTTGCCCTGAAATGCCCTTTACGAAAGAATCAAACCTTTTGAGATCGGAATTTTCCAAAAGCATGAAGGAATAATTGGGTGCAAGGATTAAAAATAGGCGGGAAATAGGCGGAAACATTTTAATATTCAAAGCAGCTTTCTATAATTTATGAGAATCCCATATCCAAAGTTTTTGGCAGGAAAGTATCCTAGGCTTGAAGCCTGGTGGCTTGAAAAACATGCCAAAAGCATGGAAAGAGAGGCCAAAAAAATAGACACTGTATCCGGAAGAATAAATGTTGGCCCATATTTTGAAGCAAAAGGAGCACCCAGAAATAAAGACACCTGGCATAATCCAAACAAAGTCATGAAAAAAAGAAATCTGGAAAATCAAGCAACAGCTCTTAGGCAAAGGGCTCAAAATTTAAGAAAGAAAAGTTGATTTGAAATATTATTTTTTGAACCATAGCCCGCTATCAAATTTATCTCTCTAATTAAATTTCACGAACAACAATTGCCAAAGCGTCGTTCTTCAATTGCCGATTACGAAGGATTTTTATAAACATAAAACGTAAAGTGCTATATGGGATATGAACACGTCAACACCAAGGGAATCAAGTACTACCTGCACTCAAAACTAGGGGGAAAGAACAAAATGCCAATATATTTCTTTAGTAAGGATCCAGCAGAGGGAATAGAAATGCCGGAAGGCTTTATTGTAGTTGAAAGCCCCCTCACAAAATTGCCAATACTCAAGAAGAAATGATTTTTGCAATCTTGTTTTTTGGCAAAATTGAGGCAAAAGACCTTTCTTGTGCCATTGAAGGGTTTTGTTGCGGTTTTGAAGGCCTGCCTTGACTCAATTCCCAAGCAATTGACCGGCAATTGACAAGCAGTCGGGGCAGATTTTTTCCATCGGCAAGAAATCGAGGCGAATTTTGGAGCAACGCAACATTTAAGTGCACTTTTTTATTTCTATTTGAGGTTATGCAAGATAAAATACTGCTCCCAATAGAGAAAGCAACCGAAGTAAAAGATTCCCTTTCAAAATGTATCGGAAAATTTTCATCCACTTCAAAACCCCTACTAGCTGATTTGCGCCTTGAAGTTTCAAATGTTTTAGCAGCATCCGCACTCAACGGAAATGTAAAAGGGGCAACACGCGATTATGGGGCAGATATTGGCGTTAGGGTATTTTACGGAAAAAAGGTTGTTGCAGGCGGGTTTGCCGGAAAGAGCCTTGGCTTAGCTGATTTTAATGACATTGAAAAAGTCGCACAATCACTACTTCAACTTTCCTTGAAGAGGGCAAAATACAACTCAGCTATAAAAGAAAAAGAGATGAAAAAATTCAAAAAAGAAGGCTCGGGCCTCTACTCGACAAAATTTGCACAAGTTAAAATTGTCGATGATGAGTGGACAAAACCTTACAAAAAAAACCCGCTTGATGCCGATATTTCCGAATTTATAAAAAGGTCAGAAGAACTTTCAGGTGAAATTTCAAAAATCCGGGGAATTAGCGCAAATAGCATTGCAATAGCATCGGGGCTTGACCGCAAAATATTTGTGAGCAGCGAAGGGACAATAATCGAGCAAACCCGTGCAATAACAGAACCCTCTATTTATATTGCCGCAAAAGGAAAACAGAGCGAAACTTACCATGAGTGGATTGCAGAAGCAAAAGGGCTAGAAGCCCTTGAAGGGGAAAACTCCCACGGCAAGAGCCTTGAAGAATTTGCCCACTACCTTGCAACCGGAACAGTTGAACTATCAAATGCCCCTTCAATTGATTTTATAAAAGATGCAACAGTAGTAACTGACCCGTGGTTTAATACACTTCTTAGCCACGAAGTGTGCGGACACCCTAGCGAAGCTGATAGGGCATTAAAGCGCGAAACAGCATGGGCAGGAAGGGCTTGGTGGTTTAATAATTTACAAGACAATCAATTTGGAAAAGAAGTGGGTTCACAAGAGATGACAATTTCTTCAAACCCGGAAATTGAAGGGTATGGAAATTACAAATATGATGATGAAGGGACCGAGGGCAAAAAAGTTGTCAATATTGAAAAAGGGATTTTGCGCGCATTTATGAATTCGCGCGAAACTTCACAAATTCTAGGGCAGGGAGCAAATGGCCATATGCGCGCAACAAGCGCTTCGCACATGCCGCTAATTCGCATGAGCAATACTTATTTTGAAGCAGGATCATTTAAGGCGCAAGAATTAATCGAAGAGACACGTGATGGATATTATATTGTGGGGGAAAAAACCCCATCAATTGGCGAGAGCCGCCAGAACTTTAACATCACATGCTGGAAGTGCTTCAAAATAACAAACGGGGAAATAGGGCAACTTTATAGAAACGCAGGAATTGAATATGATTCCTCAAAATTTTTTAAAACAATTGAAGCAGCTGATGATGTGAAACATTTCAATGTTCCAAATTGCGGAAAAGGAACGCCGATGCAAACAATGAGGGTCGGAAACGGCGGGCCGCACCTTCGCGCAGTTGCAAATATTACAGGAAAGAGGGACTAAATGATAGACCTAAAAACAATCAAAGGGACGTGCCAAGAACTTTTGGAATTTACCCAAAAACAAAGCGAAGTAAAAGAGGCTGAAGCTTATGTCTCATGCAACACACTAAACGTGTATAGGATTGCATACCACTCAAAAATCCCAAGCAATGGGCTAGAAGAGCCAAAAAGCGATGAAAATTTTGGGCTAAGCCTTAGAATTTTGTTCAAGGACGGGAAATATGGGATGGGAACATCTGATTCAAACCTTTCAAAAGAAGGATTTAGGGAAGCCTACTCAAAAGCATTTGCATCGCGAGTACTTGACACCGATTTTCACTCCCTTGCAAGCCCAGCCGGAAAAATGAAAAGCAAATCCAGAATAGATCCAAAAATAATCAAAACAGATGAGAAGAAAGGGGTTGCAAAAGCTTATGAAATGCTAGAAGGGGCATTTTCAGAAATAAAAAAAAGCGCATTTTCCCACCCCACAAATATTACAGGAGAACTAGACCTTCTTGCATCAAGGTTTTGCGTTGCAAATTCAAATGGAATTTTTGCAGCAGATGAGAATACGAGCACTTTTTGCACCCTTACAACTAGCCTTGAAGCAGAACAAAATGCAACAGGGACATCATTTGAATCATCCTCACACATTTCCAAATTAAATACGAAAATAGCAGGGCAAGAATCTGTTCAAAAAGCACTTGCAATGCAAAACCCACGCCACATGGAGAGCGGAAAATACAAAGTAGTCCTAAGTGAGAGCGTTGTTGCTGAACTTTTTTATAGTAGGTTTGATCTTGACCTATCCTCAGTTGACTATCATGCAACTGCATTCCCAGAAGAGAGAATGGACAAAAAAATCGCATCCGAACAATTTAGCGTAACTGATGACCCGACCCTTAAAGGCGCAATGGGTTCAAAAATTGTAAGCGATGAAGGTATTCCAACACGCAAAGTTGATCTAATCAAAGACGGGGTTTTGGTCAATTATTTATCAAATGATTATTATAGCAAAAAAAAGAACGAGTGGGCAAAATATGCACCGTTGCACGGATTCAGGTCAGGAACCGAGCGCAACTACAATTCTGATGTTGGAATTGGCGCAACAAATATTGTAGTTGCAAAAGGGAAGCACTCACAAGAAGAACTCATTTCAGAAGTTAAAAATGGCATATTTGTAGGAAGGCTCTGGTACACCTACCCGGTGAACGGATATGCTAGCCCTGATTTTACATCTACAATTCGGGGAGATTCATATATAATTGAAAATGGCAAAATAGTTGGCGCGCTCACCCCAAATACAATGCGCGTACTAGATAGCTTTGATAATTTCATGAAAAATATTATCGCGATTGGAAAAGAACAGAAAGCAATACAGGCATGGGGCCAAGAAGAGATTGTAATAACACCGCAAATTGCGCTCAGTGAAATGAACCTTAAAAGAATTTCAACAGGGCTTTATTGAATTTATCCGAAAGTGAAAGTGTATAATTCAAACCCTTCACCTTCAACATCAAGCTCTAGCCTCTTTAAGGAATAATCAGGAAGTGAAACTACATTATATAGACGCTGCCCTTTAACATCCACTGAAAAATTCCCATCGACAAAATAAACGTCGGTGCCTTTTTCATTTGCACCCAATGGCAAGCGTTCTAGCAAAGGAATTACTTTTGACCCGGTAGGGCTCCCCGCAACAATATTTACATTTTTTGCGCTAAACAATAGCACAACCTTCCCTTTTGGAGAAGAGAGGCGCATATAATCTGCGCTATTTTCCCACTTGCCTTCCAAATAAACCAAATTCGGGACAAATGAATCCGGCAGGGAATATGAAACTATCCGGCCCGGGGAAAACCCTTCTTCATTTCCAAGGGGCGCCCTTGCAAATTCATACCCTAAGTAAAGTTCTGGGGTTCTGATTTTGGAAAAATCGGTATTTTGATCCAAAGTGGTTTTGGCATTTTCAATTTCAAGGCTAGAATCCCTTTCATTGAGAAGTTCGACAATTTTTGTTTCGGTTTCTTCATAGCCACCTTCACCAATATGGTCATAACGGATATACCCTTGAGGATCAATTAGGAATTTGTGCGGCCAGTAGCGGTTATTGTATGAGCGCCAGGTCGCAAAATCATTATCCTGCACCACCGGGTATTTGATATTAAATTTTTCAACCGCACTTTTCACATTCTGATAATTTTTTTCAAATTCAAATTCCGGGGAATGCACACCGATTATCACAAGACCTTTGCCTGCATATTTTTCATGCCAGGAATTAAGGTATGGGATTGTACGGATGCAATTAATGCAGCTATATGTCCAGAAATCGACTATCACCACTTTTCCGCGAAGAGCTGCAAGGCTAATTGACTTGTCGGTATTGATGAATCCACTAAGGCCTATGAGTTCTGGGGCTTGCCTGAAATTGCTCTTTCCGGTTTTTACCGGATCCCCAGGACATGAATTGGACCCCACACAAAGTGCAGAGCCCTCTGAGAGCGGATTGCCAGATGGTTGCGGCGTGCCTAAAAATGCTATCGCGCCAACAATCAAAAATAACGCAATTATGAGTTGGATGTTTTTTTCTACCATAAAATCATCTAAAAATCATTGACTGCAAGTCAGCAAGATAGAGCGCAAGGTCTTGCGGTATCAGGGAATTAACAATCCCGGAGAGCTTTGCTGTAAAAATCAAAATCCCTAAAACTACGAAAACCGCCCCGAATACAAAATTGAGCCTTGCCATATGCGGGGAAATTGCCTTAAAAAAATCCTTTGCACGGGAAATGAAAAAGGCCGTGACTATGAAAGGCACCCCAAGGCCCAGGGAGTATGAAAAGAGAATCGGGAATGCCTGGAGCGGATTTGTCGCGGCAAAACCCAAAATAAGCCCCAGGAACGGGGAGGCACAAGGTGTCCAACCAACCGCAAATGCCGCGCCAAAAATGAATGATTGGACAAGGGACTTTTCCTTTGGGTTTATCCTCATTTTATGCTCCTGCTCAAGGAAGGGGATGCGAAGAAGACCCATCATAATGAGGCCAAAAATAATTATCACCGCGCCAAAAAAATAATTTAAGTAAACCTGCAGGTCATATGCCACAGTTGAAAGGATGCTCTGGAAAAGGACCCCCAGCAACGAGAAAAAGAACGCAAGGCCAAGAACAAACGCAACTGAATTGAGCACTATTTGCACCCGTGCACGCAGCGGGTCGGATTTCACTTCACTAATGCTTGTCCCCGCAATGAAAGTTAAAAATGCCGGCACAAGAGGCAGGATGCAAAGGCTCAGGAAAAACGATGCAAGCCCTACGAAAAATGCCGGAACAACCGTTGCAATCCCAATATCCGCCATTTCCCCTACCACACACCCTAAAAGATTATGCCCCTGCCAAAGATAGGTTTGCAATTATCTGATCCTTGCTCTCCTCACCTATTGATTTTTTGAAAATCGAACCGTCCTGTTTTAGTATTACACGCGTGTGCTGGTAAGTGATATTGAACTCGCGGGCCAGTTCCTGTTCAGAAGCCTCAGTCTCGGAATCATTGTAATTTACCTGGAAACCGGCAACATTTTGCGGCGCAGTCGAAGCTGAAAATACGCTTTCATTTATGGGCTTTTGCCGCGCGCAATACGGGCACCAATTTGCATAAAATTCAAGAAAAATAATTTTCCCACTCCCCCTTGCAGCATTGTATTCTGCCTTTGTAAATGGCTTATAAGACGAGTTTGCTATCTCCCCTGAATCTTTTTCCATTGAATCCGGCTTTTGCATTGAATCGGATTTTTCCATTGAATCATTTTGTATCACGTCTTTACTTGGCCCATTCATTTCACCACTGTCCTTTTGCATCGCATCATTTACCTGCACCTGCGTGCAACCGGACAGCAGGAGGGTTATCGCCAAAAAAGAGATTGCCAAATATTTTGAAATCAAATACATGCCTCCAAAAAATCAAACCTAAAGCACTCTCTCAATTGGGCTTTAAAAGCTTTTTTCCAATTTCATTCTTTCCAAGTGACCCATGCAAGGGCTGCAAGCGCAACCGTCTGCACAGAACTCAATATGAACGCGTGCTGCATTACTTCATTAGAGTAGTAATCTATCATTGAAAAGTGGAAATATACCGCAATAAGGTTTTGAGCGAGCAAAAACGCGGCAAATACTACAAGCCCAAGGCCCAACGCGCTCCTCATCTGCCTATAATTGTTCGCATATACTATCAGAAGAAAAGCGAGCAAAATTATATTGACCAGTTCAACTACTACCGTAAGTTCCATACTCTCACATCAAATTGGCATTCGCCTTCTTAAAAATCTTTTCCCAATTTTGACAAAATCTGCTCAAATACAACCTTTTGATCCGTGCTAAAGGCACATGAATACACTTCCCCATAACCCGGTGAACTGCCAATGACCCAATTATTTTTGCGCAAAATTCCCACATGGTGAACAATGGTCTTGTAATCAACCCCGAGCTTTTGTGCAAGCTTGTTTGCATTCATGGGCCGTAAAATAATTTCGCGCATTATTTTTGCCCGCGTCGGCCCACCCCTTGTTGCCGCAAGAAAATACATCACATTTTTACTGAAAATGCGCAAATCATACATGCCAATAAAAAGGGCACAATTCATTAAAAATCTAAATACACCCTATGGCATCTCAAGAAGCATCTTGTGCGCAAAGAAATTATTTTCAATTTCAGGATGGAATGAGCCAAGAATTACATTCCAGCTGCGAACCAGCACCGGTTTTCCATCAAGTTCAGCTAGCACCTCAACATTCTTCCCCACCTTTACAATTTTAGGCGCGCGAATAAAAATTCCCTTTATCTGCCCAACACCTTTTACATCAATTTGCGCTTCAAATGAATCTATCTGCCTGCCAAATGCATTGCGTTCAAGTTCAACATCAATTAGCCCAAGCGGCAAAAACCTCTCTTCGCCAATAATTTTTTTTGCGGCAACTATTGCCCCGGCACAGGTACCATAAAAACCCATTCCGCCCTTTACCCTTTTTTTAATTTCAACATCAAGCCCGGTAGTTGACATTAGATGCGAAATTGCCGTGCTCTCTCCACCCGGAATTATTAGCGCGCAGCACTTATCAAGATCGTTTTTGCTGCGCACTTCAAGGGCTTCAATTTCATGCGAGCGTAAAAGAGAAATATGCTCGGCAAAATCCCCCTGCAGGGCAAGTACGCCGATAGGTTTACTGGTTTTCATTGGACAAACCTACTTCCATCTTTCCTGTAAAAAGCTGGATATAACCCCCTTTTCTAACCTCTGCATACATGCCATTGCCCGTAATACACATAAGGCACCCAATTTCAGGAGAATAACCTATAGTAAAAATATCCTTCAGTTCGTTTGCTTTGTAAATGGAAAAGTTGCATGGGACAAGAATTTTGCCTCTATGTGTTAGGTAAAAGTTTTCATTGGAAATAACTTCATTTTTGGAATTTTTCCTATGCTGGGTTTTTTGCACTGGATATTTAAAATCTTTTGGAATTGAATTAGTTAATCTTCTTAATCTAAGCCCTGTATATTCATGGAATATATTTAGCATAACAGCAATTGAAGCTGCCCTGGTTTTCTTCACTAATTCCATTCTCATGGCAGGAAGGGCACTTCGCGCAGCACTTTGTTTAACTACGGATTTTTTTTTATGTTGCACTATTTGCCCCTCTCCTGCAACCTTGTCTCAAGTTTTGCTATTTCAAGCCCGGACATTGGTTCACCTAGGCCTGAGGAGATCTTTGCCAAAAGGGCGGGATCATTAAAGTGCGTGGTTGCCTGAACAATTGCAGCTGCCACCTTTTGCGGATTTGAGGATTTGAATATTCCGGAACCCACAAATACCCCATCAAAGCCAAGCTGCATCATAAGGGACGCATCAGCAGGGGTTGCAATTCCGCCAGCTGCAAAATTTACAACGCTCACTTTTCCAAGAGAAATTGTTTGCTGCACAAGTTCTAGCGGCACTCTCATCTCATTTGCCTTCTGCTCCAATTTATCCGCATGCACATGTGAGAGGGATTTTATTTGCGAATTTATCGCATGGGCGTGACGAACTGCTTCTACCACATCCCCAGTTCCAGCTTCCCCTTTTGTTCTAATCATAGCTGCCCCTTCATTTATCCTGCGAAGGGCCTGCCCTAAATCGCGCGCCCCGCAAACAAACGGAACTGCAAATTTTTTCTTTTCAATATGGAACTGCGAATCAGCAGGAGTTAGGACCTCGCTCTCATCAATAAAATCAACACCGAGCTCTTGGAGTATTTGGGCTTCTGCAAAGTGGCCAATCCTGCACTTTGCCATTACCGGAATAGAAACAGCCTTCATTATCTCTTTGACTTTTTTAGGATCAGCCATGCGGGCAACCCCGCCCTGCGCCCTAATATCGGCAGGAACCCTCTCAAGTGCCATTACAGCGCAAGCGCCTGACTTTTCGGCTATTTTTGCCTGTTTTGCATTAGTAACATCCATAATGCAGCCGCCCTTTAGCATTTGAGCAAAACCTTCCTTTAGTTTCCGAGTACCTGTAATAGCCTTTTTCACATCTTTTGCCACTGCAATCACCTTTCGGTCAAAACCCATCTAAATCAATTGAATATTGTAAGAGAATATGGTAATTAAAATGTAATCAACGCCAAAATACACTATGTTAAGTCAGAAAGAAAAAAGGCGCCTGCTCTCATACCTGCAAGAAGATATTGGGCAAGGGGATATTACAAGCGCAATCACCCCCAAAACGCAATGCAGCGCATCAATATCGGCAAATGAAAAATGCACCCTCGCAGGAATTGAACAAGTACAATTTCTCTGCTCCCACTATAATGTGAGGGTAAAAAAACTAAAAAAAGACGGCTCAAAAATATTGAATGGCACCCGGATTTTGGTTTTGAACGGGCAGAATAGAAAAATACTAACACTCGAACGTGTATGCCTCAATATTTTGGGAAGAATGAGCGGAGTTGCAACACTTTGCTCCCAAGCAACAAAAAAATCACCTGCAACAACAATTGCAGTTACAAGAAAAACTTCCCCGGGTTTTCAACTTTTTGATAAAAAGGCCGCACAAAAAGCAGGGGCCTGGACACACCGCAAGGACCTATCTGAAATGATACTAATCAAGGAAAACCACCTCAAATTCTTCTCCTCAATAGAGCAAGCTTTTGCAGCTGCAAAAAGAAGCGGAAAAAAAATTGAAATAGAAGTGGAAACGCGCTGGCAAGCACTTGCAGCAGCAGAGCAAAATCCCCACATGATACTTTTGGACAATTTTCCCCCAGAAGTTGCAAGAAAAACAATTCAGGATCTGCGCAAAAGATTCAAAGGAAAAATAGAACTCTCAGGGGGGATTACATTAAAAAACCTCAAAAAGTACTCTAATCTAGGGGCTGATGTGATCTCTATGGGAGAATTAACAAAGAGCGCAAAAATAATTGATTTTAGCCTCGATATTGAAAGGGTGCAAAAATGAAACGCGGACTTTTTGTCGGAAGATTCCAGCCATACCACTTGGGCCACCACAACGCACTAATGAACGCTTTCAAAAAAGTTGATGAAATGGTAATTGTTGTTGGAAGCGCGCGCGAATCATTCCTTGCACAAAACCCATTCACTGCAGGGGAGAGAATTGAAATGATTTCACAAGCCCTAAAAGAGGAAGGGATTTTTGCAAAGTGCTATATCATTGCAGTTGATGACATTTCAGAATATGCCCTCTGGACACAGCGCATAAAGAGCTACTGCCCAAAATTTGATATCGTATTCACAAACAACCCGCTTGTAAAAGAACTCTTTGAAGCAGATGGATATAAAGTCGAAAAACTTGTAAGCAACAACAAAAACATTGATTCTACACATGCACGGCAAAGAATACTAAAAGGCGAACCACTTACAGGGTGGGTCCCAAAAGGGGTTGAAGTGTTTTTGAAAAAAATTAACGCCAAAAAAAGGGTTGAATCAATACTAAAAGATGAAGTGAAGCAATGAATAGGAAAACTCGCTTGCCGCTCAGCAAAATAATTAAAAATGCAAAAACAAAAGCGCAAACCTATGCGCTAAATATCCTGGGCAATGATATGCTCAAAAGCAAAGATGCCACCCATGAAATCATAATCAAGCGTGTTACCGACATTGCCATAAAACATGCAACAGAAATGGAATTAGGCAAATTAAAAGCCACGAAAACTTTAAGGGGCAAAGTCCTTCATATTGTCAGGGAAATATGGGAAATAGAATTTTACTTGACCTACGGCTCCCCCAATAACGAGGTTTTAAAAAGAAGTGTCGAACAAAAAAACTATGAATTGGAAAAAATAATGTTGGATAATTTTGATCCTGAAACAACTTTAAGATTTCTTCTCAAATTAAACAAGGCCAAAGTAGCCGCAATTCACGCAACCAGACCGACAAAAAATTATTTTGAAAAATAGGTACCAATATGCCAGAGCGATTTGACATTATTATTGTAGGGTCTGGAATTGCCGGGCTTTCTGCAGCATATGAGGCCTCGCGCAGCAGAAGGTCATCAATTGCACTAATTGAAAAATCTGATAGTAAAGATTCAAACAGCTACTTTGCGCAGGGGGGAATAGCTGCCGCTATCGGAAAAAATGACTCGTGGAAAAAGCACTACGAAGATACAATTGCAGCAGGGTGCGGGCTTTGCAATGAACAGATCGTTGAACTTATAACAAAAAATGGCCCCATTGCAATAAAAGAACTCCAAGATCTCGGACTTGAATTTGACGGAGGAAAAAACCCGGACCTCGGACTTGAAGGAGGGCATTGCAAAAATCGCGTACTGCACATAAAAGGCGACCAGACAGGAAAAGAACTCACTTCATTTATGAGAAAAATAGTTTCTGAAAAAGGGAATGTTAGCATAATTGACAGGACATTTGCGCAAAATGTTTCAATTAATGACAACCAATTTTACGGGGTTTTTTGCAAAGGATCACAAACACAAATTGCAGGCTCATCACTTGTAGTTGCAACAGGCGGCTATGCGGCGGTTTTTGAAAAAACCACAAACCCCCAAGGAACTCTTGGAAGCGGAATTGCAATTGCGAATAGGGCGGGATGCGAACTAAAAGGCATGGAATTTATCCAATTCCACCCAACAACACTTCGAGCAGATATTGGGGGAAATTATCTTGTAAGCGAAGCCGTGCGCGGCGAGGGCGGAAAAATAGTTGATGAAAATGGAAGAGCAATAGTAAACCCGCTAGATACGCGCGATAAGGTTAGCATTGCAATCTATAAACAAATACAAAGTGGAGGAAAGGCATTTTTGGATTGCCGGAAACTCGAGGCAGGATTTTTCAAAGAGAGATTCCCATCAGTATTCAAAGAGCTTTTGAAAAATAAAATCAATCCGGAAAAAAACCTAATTCCAATTGAAACCGCAGCGCACTATACAATCGGCGGAATAAAAACAGATATCAATTGCCTCACAAATGTAAGAGGAATATTTGCAGCAGGGGAGTGCGCAAATTCTCTTATGCACGGAGCAAATAGGTTAGCTTCCAATTCACTTCTAGAAGGACTTGTAATGGGAAAAATTGCAGGAAGAAATGCTACAGCAGTTGCAAAAAGAACTGAACTTGAAACTATACCTACAGAAAAAGAGCGCGAAGGGACCGGCACAAAAATAGCATTTGAAGCAATGAAAAAAATAATGTGGAGATGCTGCGGAGTAATTCGTGATCAGGCGAATTTAAAGGACGGGCTTGCTGGAATAAAAAATCTAGTACAAAAAATAGAAATAAATGAGACAATTGAATCAATTATTGCGCGCGACTCTTTACTTGTTTGTGAAAAAACAATCGAAGCTGCGATTTTGCGCAAAGAGAGTATTGGGGCGCATTATAGGACTATTTGATCATTTCCCAATTTCGAGCATTCTATCAAGCGCCTTTTGTGCCCTTGCTCGAATTTGCCCCGGAACAATTACTTCAAATTGCTCCTTTTCAAGCGCCTCTTGTATATTTTCCAGATTTATTTTTTTCATGTAAGGGCATATACTGCACGGATTTATGAATTCTTTTTCGGGAAATCTCTGCTTCAAAAGATCAGACATTCCGCACTCAGTTACTAACATGAACCTTTTTGCGCTGCTATTTTTTATGTAATTGTACATATCAGATGTTCCCCCTGCCATATCAGAAACCTCAATAACTTCAGGAGCGCACTCAAGATGCGAGAGAACCACTAAATCAGGATATTGTTTTTTGTAAGCTAAAATCTGCGAGGCACTAAATGTTTCATGGACAATACAAACCCCATTCCAATAATGGATTTTCTTTTTGGTTTGTTTTTGCAGATTTTGAGCCATAAATTTATCCGGAAGAAAAATCACTTCGCTGCCGGGTGTTTGCTCAATCACTTTGAGTGCATTTGCGCTTGTGCAACACACATCACTTTCCGCTTTCACATCAGCTGAAGTGTTCACATACGTTATTACTTTAGCTTGCGGGAACTTTTCTTTTAATTGCCTAACATCCTGCGGCCTTATGCTTTCTGCAAGGCTACACCCTGCTTGTAGTGATGGGATAAGCACTTTTTTTGAAGGGTTTAGTATTTTTGCAGTCTCTGCCATGAAATGCACGCCGCAAAAAAGAATGGTATTGACATCTGTATTTTTTGCCTTTTCACTCAGCGCAAAACTATCTCCTATAAAATCCGCAACGCCAAATAAAATTTCAGGACGCTGATAATTATGAGCCAAAACGATGGCATTTTTTTCTTTTTTTAACTGGTTTATACGAAGCGTGAAGGGAGCAAACATCGCGCACTCATTCATTGAGTAATCAAGATGTTTCATGTTCTCGTGCAGCCTTTTTGCCTCATTAAAAAGATCCTGATTTGACCTTGATAGAATCGTAGTGCTTGCCACCATACTTAGAAGGGCATCGACTAGATTAAAAGTATTGTGGGACAGCGTGAAAATAAGTCATTTGCCATATTTTTTGCCTACAGTTTAGCTTTTAATTTCTTCAACGTTTTTTATAACTGCTGCAGGCAGTGAAAAGAATGAAAGGGCTAGTGGACTTTAGAACGGAAATAGAAAAAGGCATACTAAATAAGGACATGGTAATAATTATCGGAAATTGTGAGGCGCAATATAGCGGAAGGGCAGCGTCAACTCTTTCAGAAGGCAAGAGGATGGTTCTCCTAAAAGGGGACGGATCTATTTCAATCCACCAAAATAGGCTGGTGCGCCCCACAAATTATATGGTAAATACAAGCATCGGATGCGAACTTGCAGATAAATTCCTAATACTTCGGGCAAATAAAATAAAACCTGCTGAAAAGCTCACAATAAAATTTTCCACAATACATGACATTGTAAGATATGAGATGGAACAAACTGATGATCTGCGCCTCTCGGGAAGTGAAAAGGATCTTAACGAAATGTTAATGCAGGACCTCTCAATGGTCGAAGCCGGGCTTATTCCAATAAACCAGCAGCAGCACTTTCGCAAAGGAATTGCAGATATAATAGCGCAGGATAAGGATGGAAATATGGTTATAATCGAACTCAAAAGAAGGCAAGCTGATTTTGCAAGCGTTACCCAGCTCGCACGCTATATGAAAGAAGTTGAAAAATTAAAAAATATCAAAACGCGCGGGATATTGCTAGCTCCTGACATTAGAAAGAATGCACGCGAACTTTTAGAGCAGCTTGGTTTGGAATTTCGCAAACTCGATTTTGAACTAACCCCAAATGAACCAACGGGGGCAAAAATAAAAGGGTTTGAATCAAAGCAGCAGACAATTACGCAGCACATTTTGGGTTCCGTTCCAATTAAAAACAATCTGAAAGAATAAATATATGGAAGTGTAATGAGTGGAACTTGCAAATGAAAAATGCGTCCCCTGCCGGGTCGACATCCCTCCAATGAAAGAGCCAAAGGCACAAAAAATGTTAGAGCAAATAGAGGGCTGGAGCATTTTAGAGAGCTCAAAAAAAATACAAAAAGAACTCAAATTCAAGGACTTTTTACAGGCAATGGAATTTGTTAATAAGGTTGCGCAAATCGCGCAAGAACAGGGCCATCACCCTGATATTTCCATATCTTATAGCAAAGTGGCACTAACACTCTACACCCATAAAATAAACGGCCTTCACGAAAATGATTTTATTCTTGCTGCAAAAATAGATAAAATAAAATAAATTGCGATTTATTTCCCTTCTGCAATTTCCCCGACAATTTCTGCCAAAATATCCTCAATTGTAACAAGCCCACTAGTCCTTCCACGATGATCAATTACAATTGCTAATTGCACCTTCTTTTTCTGGAATTCTTTTAAAATGGAATCTATTTTAGTTTTCTCCTCAACAAAAAGCGCCTTTCTCATGAATTTTTCAACAGGCAAGAGCTTATCGCTCTCAATTGCACTGCCAAAATAATCCCTAACATAAAATACGCCAATAATATCATCAAGATTTTTGCGATATATAGGCATTCGAGAATGCTCTTTTAGAATGTCCTTAGCTATATCTTTTGCAAGAGTCCCTGCTTTTAGGCCGCTGATCTTCTCTTTAGGGGTCATTATCTCTTTGACCTGTATGTCATTTAGCTCAAAGACTTTCTGGATCATCTCCTTCTCCTCTTTTAGAATTGAGCCTTCCTCAGCACTCAAACTAACTGCTGCTTTTATTTCCTCTTCAGAGACCATTTCAGTTTTAATATCACTGCCAAAAATCCCTGCAATAAAACCTGTTATTACCTCCAGCAAAAATATGAGAGGAGAGAGCAGAATTGAAAAAAATTTCAAAAAAGGCGCTGCTTTAAGGGCAATTGATTCATTGTGCGCTAGCGCAATTGATTTTGGAGTGATCTCACCAAAAACTAAAATGAAAAATGTGACAAGCCCGGCTGAGAGCGCAAGCCCTATTTCTTGTGGGAAAATCTCAAGTGCAAGCGCTGCTGCAATTGAAGCAGCCGTTACATTCACCAAATTATTTGCAATAAGAATTGTAATTAGAATTCTCTGCGGGTTTTTCTTTATTTCAAAAAGGTAGTGCGCATTCATTTTGTTCAAATCAACTAGCCTTTTGACCTTTGCTTTACTTAGCGAGAGTATTGCTGTTTCAGAAGAAGCAAAAAATGCCGAGAGCGCGAGCAAAAATACAAGTATTAGAAGATCAACAATAAGAGGGGTTGCGAGCACAAAGAATCACAAAAAGATAATTACGCTTTTAGATTAAAAAACCTGCCCCTAAGGACCCGAACCTGCAAATTTTACGACTCCGAGCCCAGATAGCTTTTCTTCAATGCGCAAAAGCCTATTATACTTTGCAGCCCGCTCAGACCTAGCAGGCGCCCCGAATTTGCTCTGGCCACAACCTAGGCCCACTACAAGGTCAGCTATAAAATCATCTTCGCTCTCGCCTGAGCGGTGCGAAACAATTGTTCTGCCCTTTATTTGCCCCATCATCCTAAAAGCGCTAATTGATTCAGTGACAGAGCCTATCTGGTTCACTTTCAACAATAGCGCGTTGCAGGCCTTCAATTCAATTGCCTTTTGGATGCGTTGCGGGTTTGTTACAAGCAAATCATCCCCGACAATCTGGATTTTTTTGCCAAGCTTTGAATTTAATAGCCGCCAATTTTTCCAATCATCTTCCTGCAACCCATCCTCAATTGAAACAACGCCAAAATTCTCCACTAAATCTGAATAGAAATCGATTAGTTCACTAGGGGAGTAATCCTTTCCACCAATATTATACGACCCATCTTTAAAAAATTCCGAACTTGCACAATCAAGCGCAATTTTTATTTTTCCAGAATAGCCCGCTTCCTCAATTGCAGCAAGCATTAGGCCAAGACGCTCTTGCACGCTCTCAATTTTAGGGGCAAACCCACCTTCATCCCCGAGTAAAATTGCCTGCTCACCGTACTTTTTCTTAAGCATCCCTTTTAGCACGTGGTATGTTTCGACCCCGGCGCGCAACGCATCTGAAAATGAATTGAAATGAATTGGAACTAGCATGTGCTCTTGCAGATCATTCTCTTTTCCCGCATGCTTTCCACCATTTAGTACATTTAGCTGGGGAACAGGAAGCGTGAAATTTTTATTCCCGCAAATTTTCCCAATCAATTCATAAAGTTCCATATTTTCCTGCGCTGCTAGCGATCTGCAAAATGCCATTGAAACAGGCAAAATTGCATTTGCCCCAAGCGAAGATTTGTTGGATGTCCCGTCAAGTGAAATCAATAAATTATCAAGCTCATCTTGTGATGAAAAATTTTTCCCGCACACCGCTTTTGAAATATGAACATTCACATTCTTAACCGCTTTTAAAACTCCCTTTCCCATATACTCAGATCCGCCATCGCGAAGTTCGAGCGCTTCATATGAACCTGTCGAAGCCCCACTTGGAACAATTGAACAAAATTCCCCTTTCTCGCTTTTTAGGCAAACCTCAACAGTTGGCTGGGCCCTACTATCTAACACCTGGCGTGCTTGCAGCGAGATTATTTTTACCATGCAAAGAATAGCCAAGTACTTTATTTATTGGTTTGCGGTCAGCTGCACAACGTGCTGTATTGTTCAAATAAAGATGTCAAAAAAACCTATAAACTTTGCTTGTCCTTTCCGGATGCCTAGAGCACTGCAAAAGACACTCAAACAAAAAGACGTCGTTTTTGGGAATTGTACAACACAAAAATACGAATGAAAAAATACACTAACTTATTGCCCTTTTTTGGCCTGCGAAACTTTTTTGACAAGCCCTGAAAAATCAGTTCCGCTAAGAAGCTCCCTATTCATGCGGTTAAAAATCCGAGTCTCAAGCAGCGCAAGATCCGGGGCAGGCAGCTTTGATAAAATGACATTTACCAAATCTTTTTCTGTAAATGAAATCACATTAAGCCAGCGGATGTTTTCTGTAACCGGGACATTCTTCTCACTAAGTGATTCTTTTAGTAGCACAAAATCAATTTTGGAAAAACGCGAAGTGTAAAACCCATCAAGCCACATATCATGCGCTATAAGAACACTGCTCTCCCTTTTCACGCGCCCCTTTTCAATAAGATCCAAAATCACTTTCTGCTTGAAAAATTCATCAATAAACCCCGGGTCTTTTTCAAGGCTTGCAAGATGGCGCTCTTTATCAAATGGCTCTTTTGAATTGATGTAATCTTGCGTTACAAAAAAAATATTTTTTTCAGAAAATGCCCTAGCAAAAGAACTCTTCTCCAAAACCTTGCTGCCGGGCTCTTTTAGCTGCCCCACAATAAGGAAGAGTTCAACAAGCCCGTCCTTTTGCAGTTTTTGCAAAAACTCCATTGCTTTAGCAGTTTCTTTTGGAACGCTCTTTAGAATAGAACCCGGCACCAGCACATTTTGCAAGAGCAGGAAAATGCTTGTCTTTTTAATGCTCTTTTTTGGAATCTTCACAGTCACTTTGTGTGCAAAAAGCTTAAATTAACGCCCGCCCACCGTAATATTGGGATTGGATGCACGAAGAATTCTCTTTTTTTGCAGGAAGTAGCAATCCAGAGCTTGCGAAAGAAATTGCAAAAGAGCTAAAAACCCCACTAGGAAAAGTTGAACTCACAAAATTTGCAGACGGCGAAAACTACGTGAATTATCTAGAGAGTGTTCGCGGAAAGCATGTATATATTTTGCAGAGCACGGGATTGCCACAAAACGACAATTTGATGGAACTTTTACTAATGATTGACGCGGCAAAGCGCGCTGCAGCAGAAAGGGTCACTTGTGTAATACCATACTATGGATATGCTAAGCAGGACCGCAAGGCAAATGACCGCGAACCAATAACCGCTAAACTTGTTGCAAAATTAATCCAGGCAGCAGGCGCAGATTCAGTCCTTACAATGGATCTGCACGCAGACCAAGTACAAGGGTTTTTTGACATCCGCGCAGATTTTATCTACGCATCAGGCACACTTACAAAATACATCCAGAAAAAAAGCCTCAAAAATACTATTGTAATGGCGCCTGATGTTGGAAGCACAAAAAGGGCACGCAAATACGCAAACATATTAGGAACTGAACTAGCAGTAGCAGATAAAAGAAGGCCAAAACCAAACCAGAGCGAAGTTGTAAACCTTATTGGCGATGTGAAAAACAAGGTGTGCATAATAGTTGATGATGAAATAAATACCGGCGGAACAGTTGTAAATGCTGCAGCTGCCGCGATCAAAAATGGAGCAAAGGAAGTGTATGTTCTGGCTTCGCACGGAGTATTTGCATCAAACGCGCTGGAAAAAATAGAAAAAAGCCCAATCAAAGAAGTGATAGTAACAAACAGCCTGCCGCAAAAAAACCTTGGCAAAAAAATCACGGTGATCTCGGTTGCCCCATTGATTGCGCAAACAATCCAGGCAATGCAATCACACAAATCAATTTCCCAAATACTCAATTCCTAAAATCCCCCAAAACCCCTCTTTTGCCCTTAAACTCTACCGCGCCCCAAATGAGCACATCGTATGCCTTTGAACCTTGCCTCGAATCCTTTTAAATATTTGATTTTACTACTAGGTTAGCATGCAAATGCCACTGCTTGCCATACTATTTTCACTCATTTTCCTTTTTCCGCCAGCAAGTGCTGATATCACTAGTGGGCTTGTTGGGTATTGGAAGTTGGATGAAAATTCAGGGACAATTGTTGCGGATTCATCTGGGAATGGAAATACTGGGACTCTAATTGGTGGAGCTGCATGGCTTTCTGGCTATACAAATTCGGATGTGAATTTTGATGGGGCTGATGATATGGTTACTGTTGCTGACAATGCAGCATTTGACCCATCAATTATTACCGTAAGTGCGTGGGTGAATCCAACAAGTGTTACAGCCACACAGCAAATAATCACTCATGGAAATGATTTAGCTGGCTGGTATTTGGAAGTAGCTTCATCAACAGCAAGATTGCGCTTTATTACAACGTCCAACCATGAGTCGTCAAGTGCCACACTTTCTGTTAACAATTGGCAGCATGTAGTAGTGGTTCATGATGGCAATAATGATTATTTTTATATTAATGGTTTGCTAATGCAAACTGTTGCGGACACATCAGCAATAACCAATTATGA
>DATDWP010000009.1:0-77442 GCA_035289625.1 archaeon
CGGGAAAATCAGACATTGTCCTGGGCTCGCGTTTTTTGGGCAAAATCGAGTACATGCCTCCTGATAAAAAAATAGGGAACATGATCGTCTCATTTATAATGCGCATGCTAACAGGCCTGCCGCTCACGGATTCGCAGACAGGTTTTAGGGCATTTTCAAAAGAAGCCGCCCTGCGCATAAACATTTTTTCGGATTACACCTACACACAGGAGACAATACTTGAGGCCGTGGAAAAAAACCTGCGCATAATCGAGGTCCCGGTTGATTTCAGGAAGCGCTCCGATAAATCCCGCCTTATCTCAAACATATTTGTCTATGCAAAAAAAGTCGGATTCACAATACTTGAAACATACCTAAATTACAAGCCCCTCAAGGTATTTTTCACTTTGGGCGGGGCGATGTTTCTTGTAGGGCTCATATTCGGGCTTCGCGTGCTCTTGCACTACCTCTCAACCGGCGCAGTTGCACCTTTCCTTCCAAGCGCAATCCTTTCGGCCCTTCTTTTAATTGTCGGGTTCCAGGTAATCATAATCGGGTTTGTAGCAGAGCTTATCAAAAGGTCGCGCAAGGTGCAGGAAGAAATACTCTATTACCAAAAAAAGGCAAAGAACTGAAGTTGTGATTCTCTATGAAGCATTTCAAAGCGCTGCTTGCCCTTGTGGGCCTTGGCCTGTTTGCAATAATACTTGCAAATGCTAACATTGCAAAAATAATTTCCACGCTATTTTCGCTAAACCTGCAGACATATTCGCTTGCCCTGGTTATTCTCGCGTTCCTGCTTGTCCTCAAGGCACTCAAGTGGAAAATAATCATCAGCGCAATGGGCAAGAAGATAACCCTGCTGCAATCTTTCCGGTTCTACACCATCGGGCTGTTTATCGGGAACGTTACCCCGGGAAAAATCGGGGATTTTTCTAAGGCATTCTACCTAAAGGATTCAATCGGAATCCCTGCAGGGCTTGCCAGCGCAATTTTAGACAGGCTGATTGATGTGGGGATCCTTGTGACATTTTCCGCGGGCGCGGCACTGCTTTTTTTCCTTCAATACAACCTCTCAGTTGTCCCTCTCCCGGTTTTATTTGCCGCCATAATAGGTTATTTTGGGTTTTTGTTCTTGCTCTTTAATGAAAATTACCTGAAGGCAACTGCGAGGCCCTTTTTTGAAATTATTGTCCCCCAGAGCATAAAAGGGAGGGTAAAAATCGGGTTTTCGGAGGTTTTTTCCTCGATCAAATCAATCTCATCCCATAAATTCCTAATTGCCCTCTCATTGTTAGTGGGCCTTGTCTGTTGGTTTTTGAGTTCCATTATATTCTACATCCTCACGCTCTCGCTTTCAATGGCCCTTCCCTTGCAGGTCGTGCTGATGATTTTCCCCATAATGTCGCTTGCGGAAATTTTGCCGATCAGTTTTTCAGGGGTAGGGACGCGCGATGCAATCCTGATATTTTTGCTCTCGTTTTTTTCAATCGGTGCAGAGGGCGCAGTGGCCCTCTCCTTGCTTGTGCTGTTTTCCGGATATATGCTGGTTTCCTTTGTCGGTTTTATCTTCTTTTTACTGACGCCTGCCAAAATCGAGATATAATGCCATGCTTTTTGGTACAACCCTAGCGGCTTTTTGTCCCCATACTGCTTAAAAACAATTTTTGTTGCCAGTTATAATGGATCATATGAAAATAGCGGTCACCGGAGGGAACGGTTTTATCGGAAGCTATGTATGTGAAGAATTCACGCGCTCAGGGCATGAAGTTGTATCGCTTTCAAAAAACGCCATGGCCCCAAGCTATAATGCAAATCCTTTGCATCAATTAAAGTGCGATATCCTGGACATAGATTCGCTGCAGGGCGCAACAAAAGGTTTTGATTGCATTGTCCATCTTGCCGCCCTTCGCTCATTAAAAGAGTCCATGTTCAACCCATTTGAATATAACCGTGTCAACATCAATGGGACTGTAAATGTGCTGGAAGCTGCAAGGATAAACGGAATAAAAAAAGTGGTTTTTGCATCCTCGTCTGCCGTGTACGGGAACAACAATACGCTTCGCCAAAAAGAGGGTTCGCACCTTCGCCCATCAAGCCCATACGGGCTTTCAAAATTAGCAGCAGAGCACTACTGCTCGATTTATTCGGAAAATTTCGGAATAGAGACAGTCTCGCTTAGAATGTTCAATGTCTACGGCCCGGGGCAAAAACCCGATGGCGGTGTCATTGCGGCTTTTATTGACGCAATAGAGCGCGGGAAAAAACCTATAATTTACGGCTCGGGTGACCAGGTCCGGGATTTCATTTACATAAAAGACATTGCAGGCGCATTTCTTTTTGCAATGCAAAATTCAAAAAAATGCAATGGGACGGCAATAAATATTGCAAGCGGGAAAAAGTGCACTGTGATGGAAGTCCTTGGCGCTATTGAAAAAATCGAGGGGGGAAAAATAGATTTTACAAAAGAAAAGCGCCTTTTGGGTGACATGGGGGGACTTGTTGCCGATATTTCGCTTGCAAAAAAACTCCTCAATTGGGAGCCAAAACGCAGCCTTGAGAGCGGAATTTCGCAAACACTTGAATGGGTAAAGAAGAGGGGTGTTTTGCTATGAAAATCCTAATAACCGGGGCCTGTGGTTTTATTGGTTCAAACCTATGCGAATCCTTGCTAAAAGATGGCCATGAAGTGGTGGGGGTCGATGACTTCTCCGGCATGTATGATAAAAAATACTACGATTCGAACATTGCGCTTTTAAAAAAATACTCTTCCTGGGATTTTGTAAAGGGGAACATACTAGATAAAAAAATTTTTGAAAAACTAATGAATAAAAAAATCACCCATATAGTGCATCTGGCCGCAAAAACAGGCGTGCGCGACTCTGTAAAACACCCAAAAGAGTACCTGCGGGTAAATATCGAAGGATCTAGCAATGTATTGGAATTTGCAAAGGATAAAAACATCAAGCACGTTATTCTGGCTTCAACTTCGAGCGTATATGGGAAAAACAAAACCCCATTCAATGAATCAATGCAAACCAATACTCCGCTAAGCCCCTATGCCGCTTCAAAAATCGGCATGGAAGCGCTCGCGCACTCATACCATGCGATCTACAATATGCCGATAGTTGTCCTGCGTTTCTTTACAGTGTACGGCCCGAGGGGGAGACGGGACATGGCAATATATAAATTTATAAAAATGATTTCAGAAGGGGGAAAAATCGAAATTTTTGGGCAGGGGGATGCGGAAAGGGATTTTACTTACGTTGAAGATACCGTTAGCGGGATAGTTCGCGCTTTAGGGCTTGAGGGCGGCTTTAACATAATAAACCTTGGCTGCCAAAAAACAGTCCCACTCATGCGCGTTGTAAATTTAATCGAAAAAAACCTCGGGAAAAAAGCCAAAATAAAATTTTTGGCAAAAAACCCCGAAGACATGCATATTACATGCGCGGACATTTCCCGTGCGGCCGATCTTTTGGGCTACTCGCCAAAAACCACAATTGAAAGGGGAATAGAAAAATCCGTACAATCCTATCAAAAAGAAAAGCGGGGGCTTTGAAAAACCCTTTTTGCAAAAAAATCCCGATTTGCCAAAAACCACAATTTTTATGGGCCTCTGGGACGTGTGGATTTTTTAAATAGGTAAATTTCCCAAATGAAACCCAATTCACTTTTTTTCCTTATAATATTGCAGGTTCACGCAATTTACCGGCTTTTTGCCTTCAAATACCCTTTGGATGTTGCCAATCATCTTGCGCTTTATTTCCTCCGTCGATTCAAGCGAATAAAATGCCGCATGAGGGGTTATAATGAGCCTTCTTTGCAGCTCTTTATCCGAGAGCCACTTTGCAAAAAGGGGATGCGAAAAATCAATCGGCTCCTTTTCGAGCACATCAAGCCCTGCTTTTGAAACAATTCCGCTCTCAAGCGCGTTCTGCAAGGCATTCGTATCAACAACTCCCCCCCTGCTGGTATTGATCAGCACTGAGCCGCGCTTTAAATCCCTGAAAAATTTCTTGCCTGCTAAATGCTGTGTTTGATGATTTAGCGGGACGTGCAAAGATACCACGTCGGATTTTTGGCAAAGCTCTTTTAGGCTCGCTGCCCTTGCAGCACCGAATTTTTTGCCCTCATTTTTTGGCACATGCGGGTCATAGTAAATTATTTGCATGCCAAGCCCTCTGCAAATTGCGGCAAATGCGCTGCCTATCCTTCCAAGCCCAACAATTCCTGCTGTTTTGCCGCGGACCTGCACTGTATCGGGCGCAATCAGCGGGCTCCAGTTTTCCGTTTTTCCGCCAGTTAGAGCGTTTGCGTAAGATGAAAAATTCCTCAAAAGCGCAAGCATCAAAAGCGCTGCGTGCTCTGCAACTTCGGGGGTGCAAAAATCAGGCACGTTGCAAACATAAATCCCGTTTTCCCCTGCGGCCTTGAGGTCGACATTATCATACCCGACCCCGAGGCGCACAATGATTTTGCATTTCGGGGCCCTTGAAAGTGTATAACCGGTAAGCGGGGTTTTGTCGACAATTATTGCATCGGCATCGGCTATCTGGGGAAAAAGTTTTTTTTCATCAAGCTCTTGGAGAAGTATGACCTCTATATTTTTCCCAAGCAGCTTCCCATTGACATTTATCTGCCTCCTGAAATAATCCGTGACGTAAATTTTTCGCTTCCCCATGTTTTTCACCTCAAAATCCTCTCGACTTCATCTTGTATGAACCCGTTTGTCGCAACAACATCCATGCTCTTGCCGTCCTTTTTTTCGCTCATATAATATTTCCCGCCGGCTTCTTTTACCAAAAGCACCCCTGCCATTATGTCCCACTTTTTCACATCGTACATGAAAAACCCGTCAAACGAACCAGACGCGACATTGCACAAATCAAGCGAAGCTGAGCCTGTTCTTCTGACAACCTGCGCCCTTTCAATCACCTTCATTATTTTTTTGAGCGAATCCTTAAGGCCGACCCCGCGCTTGTAGCGAAGCCCTGTTGAGAGGTATGCGCCCTCGAGCTCTTGCACCTTGCTTACCTGTATTTTCCTGCCGTTATTAAATGCCCCGTTGCCTTTTTGCGAATAAAAAAGTTCCTTGCTGACAGGGTTGTAGACAACACCTATGTAGGGCTCGTTGTCTTTGAGGACTGCAATCGAAACCGTAAAGTAGGGAAACCTGCGGATATAATTTATTGTCCCGTCAAGCGGATCGAGTGTCCAGGAGTATTCGCACTTTGATTCGATTGATGTCCCTTCCTCGCCTAAAATCCCGTGTTCCGGGTATTTTTTGCAGATCTGCCCTTTCAAAAACTCCTCAACTTCCCTGTCCTTATTAATCACAGGTTCGTATTTTGACTTGTAATCCACCTCAAAATTCGTGCTCTTGTAGTGCGAAGCGAGCATCTTCCCTGCCCTTAGCGTGATTTTTTTTGCAAATTCAAGCATTAGCATGCCCCTCTTTTCCTAATAATATTTTGCTACCCATTGAATAAGCTTGCTGTTTCTTGTCCCTTTTCTTTTTCAAAAATTTGCCGAGCAAATGCCCCACTGCCTCCTTCTCCTCTTGCAAAATGAATGCCATTTTAATGGAAATTTTCGCATTGCCCAAAACATGCGTGTATGAGAGCAGGCAAAAGAGAATTGCGCAGAGCACAAAAACAACCCCTATCAAATCAGGTTCATATGCTGCCGATAAAAAATACCCTGCTATTGAAAATGCGGTTATGGGGCCAATCACGTGCAAAAAGTACTTGCGCGTATCTGTCCTCAAAAGCGCAACCGCGTGCACTGCATGGGCAGAATTCATTATTGTAGTCCCAAGCGAGAGCATTAATGTGTAATTGAAAACCACCTGCGCATCACCCGGCCGCAATATTGAAAGGATTGCCCCTAGCAAAAAGTAGAGGGCGGCGAACTGGGCAATCGAAACCACTGCAAGGTATTTTGTAAATGCCGAGAGGATTTTTTCAAGCCCCTCTTTTGTTTCGGACCTTGAAATTGCAAGCATGCATGTGCGGTAGATTATCAGCGGGACAAATGTCAGCAAGTTTGCTATCGTTAGCGCAATTGTATAATCCCCAAGCGCCCCATGTAGCGCAAAAAAACCAAGCAGGAATAAAAACACCCTGTTGATGATATCAATTGCCGCTCCGATAAAATGGTCATAGAGCGCAAATTCTGCTAGGGCATCTTTTACAAGAACAATCCAATCAGACGGGACTGAAAACTTAAATCCGAGTTCGGGCACTGCGAGGAAAAAAAGCCCGACCGCGGTTATTATTGCCTTGAGAACAATCAGCCCCACATAAATTTCTATTTGCGGATAGATAAAAAGGACCCCAAGGCCTAAAAGGAAAATCCCGGTAAGAGCGGCATTAAAATAAGTTGCAAGCTTTTGCTTGAATTTTACAAAAAACACTTCCTGCACAATCAGCTGCAGGCTGTTAAACCTATAAGCCACAACAAGCCCTGCCATTACAACAAGTATTTGCGCTCCAAAGCCAAAAGAGATGTAAAAGAGCCCGGCTAAAAGTGCAAGGCAGAGCATTGCCGCAGATTGTATTGCCCAAAACATTACATAAGAGGAAATGTGCTCACTGAGGCGGCTTTGGAGCGCATCAAAACTTTTGTAAATCCTTCTGTACGGCGAAAAATTTATTGCATTAAGAAGCGCAATGAACCCAAGCGAAGCCCCCACCAGGGCAATATCTTGGGACGGCAGCAGCCTTATAATGAGCCACATTGAGAGGACCTCAAAGAGGCGCAAGGAGAGCATATTTACCGCATAATAAAATGAAGAGCCGAGCAGAGCAATATTTAGTTTCAAACAACCGCCTTGTCCTTTTTATTTGGAATTGAACCCACTGATAATAGTAGATATACTCCTATTAGTAAATGCCCCCTTCTTTTGCTTGAAGCTTTTTGGTACAATGTGCAAACAAAAACCCCAAAATAAGCTTTTAAACACTCAGTTCCACTATCTCCTAAAAACCCCCAAGGTCTGATTATGCCAAAAAAAGTCGCCATGATACCCCTGCTTTTGGAGAGCACGAGGATAAAGGACAAAAACCTGCTTTTGGTAAACGGCCAACTGCTTGTATATTATGTCATTGATGCGTGCAAAAAAGCCGGGGTGTTTGATGAAATCTACATCAATTCCCCTCACGATATTTTCAAGGGGATTGCAGATAAGTACGGTGTCAAATTCTACAAGCGCTCCCCCAAGCACGGCGGGCTTGCCTGCACAATGAAGAGCAAATCAAGGACCTGCAACGGCGACAGGTGCCAAACACACGACCACTTCCTTTACGATTTTATGAAAAATGTCGGATGCGAGCACCTGTTTTTGGTGCACACAACTTCTCCACTGATGACCCCCCAAACAATAAAAAATTTTGTAGAAAAAATGGAGCAGGAAAAATACGATTCAATGTTTTCGGTAATTGAAGAGTACGTAGAATCCTATGTTGATGAAAAGCCCGTGAACTTTGACCCTGTTGTAAAAGTCCCCACCCAGAGCCTAAACCCGATACAGCTGACAAGCTGGGCACTCACGTGCTGGAAGACAAAAAGCTTTATGGATTCTTATGAGCGCGACGACCCCAAAGAGCAGGGGCCGACATATTGCGGAAAAGTCGGGCTTTTCCCGATAAATAAAATCGAGGGGCTCGATATTGACAACTGGGAAGAGCTCTATTTGGTGGAAGCCTACCTATCCCACCGCCACACATTAAAAAACAGGCCCAATTTTTACTATAGCGACCAGATCGCCTTCATTGATTCTGATGTGGAAAAAATAATGAAAGGTGACGGGGTTGCAAAATTCGAAGGGAAACTCCCAAACCAAACCCTGTCAAATTTAGATGAAATAAAAAACAAAATGGGCAAGGCCCCGTGGTCATACCTTTTGGTCTATTCAGATTCGGACCAGGCAGCGCTTATTTGCCAGGGAAAAGAAGAGGGCTGCAGGTACCACTACCACGCAACAAAGGATGAGTGGTGGATAGTTCTTGAAGGGAGCTTTGATTGGCACATAAAAAACCCCGACGGGTCAGAAAAAGTAATTTCTACAAAAAAGAACGATGTAGTGTTTTTGCCAAAAGGCACGCCGCACATGATTGTTTGCACAAGTAAAGAGCCCGGCATCCGCCTAGCCCACGGAAGCCGCGACATGCCGCACATATACCTAAAATAAAATCATTAAAAATTAAAAAAATAAATTTTTTGTTTTTGCAGGATTTGCAAAGTCGGAAGGGATCAAAACCATGGGCCAAAAAGTTGCAATAGTTACAGGAGCTAGCCGTGGGATCGGCCTTGCTGCTGCGGAAAAATTCTGCTCACTTGGATATATCACTTATTTTGTTTCAAGAAGCGGCTCGGAAAAAAGAACAAAAGAATTGAGCGCAAAAGGGCAGGGCGCATTTTCCTACAAGTGCGACCTCTCAGCCGAACAAGAAGTTAAAAAAATGTGCGGGGAAATTATAAAAAAGCACTCCGGAATAGATGTTTTGGTAAACTGCGCAGGGATTGTAAAGCCCGGAAAGGTTGATCAAATCCCTCTCAGTGAATGGGAATTTATGATTGCAAATAACCTGACAAGCTACTTTCTTGCATGCAAACACAGCGTCCCTATAATGAAAAAGCAAAGGGCGGGAAAAATAATCAACATCTCCTCCATTGCAGGGCGCTCCAAGAGCAGGTTTGCAGGCGTGCATTACGTTTGCGCAAAAGCCGCAATAATCGGCCTAACACGCCAGCTCGCATACGAACTTGGTGAATTTGGGATAAATGTAAATTGCATTGCCCCAGGCCAAACAGACACCCCGATGCTAAGAAGCGTATTGACCCCTGAAAAAGAGCAAGCCACCAAAAAAGCAATACCGCTTGGCTATATTGCAAAACCGGAGCAGATCGCAAACGTGATAGTATTTTTGGCAAGTGAAGAAGCAAATTATGTGAACGGCGCAATAATCGATGTCAATGGCGGGCAGCTCTAAAAAACTGGGTGCTGAAAAATGGATTATGAAAAAGTATCCCTTCTGTGCCGCCGGGGAATTGATGTAATTTTCCGGGGGGTTGGTTCTGCCCAAAGGAAAATAAAAGGCGAAAAACCAATCGCAAACCTTCTCTACTACCCGGCAGCGCAAACAAAAGCCCAGGCATCAGACCTATTGAACAGGGCGAGCTGGTATTTTCCGGAAAGCAAATTCTCTGCCCCAAAAATAATTGTCCCGCTCTCCCAAAAAATTTCCAAAGCCAAAATTGCGGATTTCACAGCTCCGTTACCGCAGCAAAATTTCATCGGGACAAACCCAAATGTTAGCACAGCCCAAGAAAAAGAGCTAGCCCACCTGCTCCCAAAAGCCGATGCAATCCTTTTGTGGCAAGCAAAAGAACTCTTCAGCATCCCAAATTGGTTTTTGAATTTGGATAAAATCTGGATAGTAGACCCTTCCTATCTTCTTGTAACCGAATCAAGAAACTACATCTGGCTCTACAATGCAACCGTGGGGCGTGCGGCATTAAATTCCTTGCTTGAAAAATCAAAAAGCAACTTCCAAAAACTCATCACCCAAATAAAAAAATCCAAAAAGGCATACCTTTGCGGAACAGGCCCTTCAATTGCCGCCGCAAAAGATTTTGATTTTTCAGACGGCTTTGGCATTGTTGCAAATACAATAATCAACGACCCTAAAATAATGGGCCGCATAAAGCCGCGCGCAATAGTTTTCGGGGATTTTGTCTACCATGTAGGCCCTTCACGCTACGCTTCAAAATTTCGGGAAAAGATGCGCCAGGAGTGCAGGGAAATGTTTGCAATCGCAAGGTTTGATGTGGTGCCGTTAATGGTTGCGCGCTACCCTTCACTTGAAGATCGGATTGTTGGCATTCCTATCAAAATACTGGGCGGCCCCAACATTGTTTCGCCCCAAAACTATTATGTGACACTTACCAACAACAGCCTCACGGGCTGGATGCTGCCTGTTGCCTCATCAGGAGCTGATGAGATGTATATTATCGGCTGTGACGGAAGGAAAAAGGGCGACAGGATGTATTGGGGCCATGCAAAAACCACGCACTATGACGACCTCACCCAAACGCTGGTGGACACCCACCCATCTGCTTTTGAGGACCGGGATTTTGAATCATTTTACGCGCAAACAGTTGCAGACACAGAAGCAATAATTTCACTCGGCGAATCCCTTGGGAAAAAGTACTACTCCCTAACCCCCTCACACATACCCGCGCTTGAGAAGAGGCGTGTCAGGGATTGATGTTGGGTTTAGAGGCAACGTATTTTATTTTTTGAAGGGTTGAAAGGCTCTTTTTTAATTCAAATATGTGTTTAGATTCATTAAAAAGACTCTTAAATGGTTTTGGAGATATTTACTGCATGAAAAATACTATAATATTTCTGCTTTTTATTTCAATTTTTGTTTCGGCTGAAGAATGTCAATACCTTGACAAATCGATAATTGTTGATTCGGTTAGTAAGCGAATGCTTTTTGACAATCAGGGCAATCTATTAAAGGAGCCTATTTACACTTGTGAAAAGTGTGGCTGGGATGTACATGCAGAGTTATCTAACCCCAATCCAGTAGCCATAAAAGTAGAAGTCAAAGTTTTTACAGAATTTCATAAGTGTGTTGATACGCCCAGAATAAGCAGTTTAATAGCAACCGTTCCGGCAGGAAGTTCTATTCAATTGCCTGCGCCATCTAATCCAAACCAATCCTGTAGTTGGACATTAAGCAGATCAGATTATGAATTTGTTTATCATGACTCTGAAGAATCAAAGGCAAAAATCCACACAGTTAATACTTACAAATGCAAAGGAAAAAATGATGGTGAAACTTGCAATACGGATTTTGAATGTGGCAGTAACTATTGCATACAGAACCAATGTTACTCGAAAAATGAAGCTCAAATAATAGAGGCGGAGCAAGCTATTCAAAAAAAGATAGATGATGGCAATACGTTAATTTTTGTAATTTTAGGGACAGGTACATTCTTGCTACTATTATTTGTTGTAATAGTCGCAGGCGCGATGTTTTTTTATCTTAAGAATAAAAGTTTAGATATTAAAAATAAACAAATTGAGCTAGAACAAATGCGTGAAGAAATAGATATATTAAAGAAAAAACAAAACAAGAAAAAAAAAGAAATAGAAAAATTGACAGATTTTGAAAAAGAATATTCTAAGAAAATGGATGCATTAAAGGCAACTATCAGAAACGAATGGCAAAGAATAAGCATTCCTTTTCCATATACTCCAATTGGTAACCGACTTGCAATTATCAATCCATATTTAGGCGGATATATGTGTTTCTACAAAAAGGAAATAAAACTCGAAGATTATGATACAGGCACTTTAATTCATAGGTGGATTTGGAAAAAATACAATGGCCGATGGCCACGGCCAGAATATCATATTCACCACAAAGATCACGACAAGTACAACAATGACATTTCAAATTTGGAAGAAATCGAAGGTAAAGAACACATTGGATTACATAGAAATGGACTAGGCGAGAAGAAAAAGTAGAAGGTAAATGTAAGTGTGGCTACTTTACCGGTACATCCCCAAGTATTTTTCCGCTTCCTTCTGCGTCACTATTTCATGCGGGATTGTGTGCTTGCCGTAATTTGTCGGGTCGCGCTCGCCCTTTACAAGGTTTAGGAAAAGCGTCTCCTCGCGGTATATTACGGCGTGCGCAACGCGTGGTTCTGTTACAACCATGTCGCCCTCTTTTGCCAGGTGGTGGTATATAGGGGAATTTGGGGCATCGAGGTCCTTATAGAGGCAGATGCAGCTGCCTGAAAGTATTAGGCATTTTTGCTGCTGCTTTGGGTGGTAGTGGTTTGCCCTAATGCTCCCTTTTTTTGATTTTATTACCCCCACCCAGTGGATTGGCTGCGGCAAAACAAAATAATCAATGCTGCCGCGCGCATCCTTGTACTCGTGCTGCGCCCTCACAATATATTCAAGCTCGTCCTTGCTTCTGATTTTCATTTCTCCACCACTTCAACTTTTGGTATTGGTATAATGTATTTGCCGCCCGCCTTCTTATATTCTGAGGTCTTTTGCATAATTTCCTTTGCAAAATTCCATGCAAGCAAGAGCAAATAATCAGGTTTTCTTTTTAAAAGTTCACTTCCCGCAACAATCGGTATGTGCACCCCGGGATAGAGCTTTCCGATCTTTTGGGGCGTGTCGTCAAATATGCAATCTATCTGCGTTGTGATGTTGCAGTAATTGAGCAGGGTATTGCCCTTGGCCGAGGCCCCGAAGGCGGCAATTGTTTTCCCCTCTTTTTTTAATTTTTTTAACAGAGTTGTCAAGTCTTTTTTTATTTTTTCAACATCGTTTTTGAAATTTATGTAATTTGAAAATTCATAAAGCCCGGCATCTTTTTCTTCCCTGATTATTTGCTGCACTGACCCATCAGAAGTGTTAGGGGATGATTCTTTTTCCACATACATCCTAATCGACCCTCCGTGGATATCGTACTTTTTCACTTTTGCAATCCTCATCTTGTGCCCCTCCATTAGTTTTTGCAGTGGCCCCACCATTAGGTATGAGAGGTGCTCGTGGTAAATGGTGTCAAATTCGGTTTTTTTAATAAGGCTAAGAAGGTGCGGGGATTCTATCATAAAATACCCGCCATCTGCAAGAGCGACATTTACCCCCTCAACCATTGAATGCAAATCATCGATATGGGCAAATACGTTCACCGCAATTATTGCCTTTGCCTTTCCGTACTTTTCCACAATTTTCTCGGCAAGTTTTGGGTTCCAGTACTGGGGGAGAGTTTCAATCCCCTGCTCGTTTGCAATTTTTGCAAGATTTATTGCAGGGTCAATCCCTAAAACCCTGTTGCCTTCCCTTTTGAACTCTTGAAGCAGGCACCCGTCATTGCTTGCGATATCTATTACAAGGTCATCTTTGGTAAGCAGCTTTTCATTTAGTTCGCTTGCCCACTCTTTGCAGTGGTTTTGGAAAAATTTTGAAATGGAGGACCTATACACATAGTTCCTGAACATGATATCCGGGTTTACGATAATGCTCAATTGGGAAAAGGAGCAACCTGAGCAATAGAGCACCTGCAGGGGGAATTTTTCCTCTGCAGCAATTTCATTTTTTGTAATTAGATTATTTGCAAGCGGCATTTTGCCAAGGTCGAGGTATTGTTGCAGTTTTTTCCCGCCGCAGACCCTGCAATTTGTCAAAACCCTGTATTTGTCAGATGCCATTTCAAAACCTGCAAAGATTATCCAATTATGTTCCTGATAACCTTTATATTGGTACTTGTGGGGCAATGGGGGCTTAGTTACTTTTATATAGTTTTTAGCCCAATAGTGTTAGTGCAGTGGTTTGATGTATCAGAAGACAGTTGAAAAGGAATATTCCAAAGAGCAACTTGCCAGAATTAAGAAGGCATTTGCCGAACTTAAAAAGTTTAAGAACAGCCCCAGTGTTATATCTTATCTTAAAAAAAGGAAAGCTGAGCTTAAATCAGAAGTTGATTTATAGAATAGAAAACCGGGGTTCTAAAGCCATTTCTCTGATTGACTTTCCTATATGTTTCAATTGCCATTCCTGATTTCATAGAGTGGTTGTCTTCAGAAACTATTATATCGAGGTTGTGAATGCTTGCGAGCGCAACAATCCGAAAGTCGTTCATAAATTTTCTTTTTGAAATCCCGCCTTCATATTCTTTCCAGTACTCTTCAGCAATAAAGTCTACAATACTTTCCGCAGGGTAAGAATGTTTATCTGTGGCACTGTCGTATGCTGATAACAAGGCGTTTCTAAAGCTTTTGCCTTTAAGTTTTGCACTTTTTGAAGTTTCCCGAAGTTCTTTTCTGACAATGCTGCAGCCATATACAATTATTTTCCCTTCTTCGATCTTTTTGGTTAGGTCATCTAACCGATCAAGAACCAGAAATTCATAAACGCTTGTATCAAGCATGACTCTTAATTGTCGGGGCATGGTTTCATTATATTGAGAAAAGGATAAAAGATAGATGAAAGCTTAGAAGAATAAGTTATAAATCAGTTTTCTACAAAACACCCTTGAAAAGAGAATGCATTCTTTGCGCAATTTCATCCCATGAATGTATTTTGGGGTTTTTTGGGGTGTATTTTGCGGGGTTTTTCAGCATCTCGATTATTTTTGCGCCAACCTCTACGTGATCCTGCGGGTTTGTAATTGCCTGCGCATACCCCTTTTCGACATATTCGAGTTTTCCCTTCCGGTCGCAGAGCAGCACAGGCACTTCACAGGCAATTGCATCGTAGGAAATTATCCCCTCATAGCCGCAATCAACAAGGTTCACAAACATTTGCGATTCCTTCATTTTTTTGTGCAGCTCCGATATCCTCTCAAGCGGCACGCTCTTTTCAAAAATGATCCTATCAGAAACCCGGCTCTTTTTTGCCATTTCTCGCAGCTGCCCTTCCATGGGCCCGGAGCCAAGGAGCACTAATTTTATGCCGGGGATTTTTTTTGCCACAATTTCAAACGAGGGGATCAGGTTGTGGAATTCCTTAACCCGTACAAACCTTCCTGCAGAGAGTATGTAGTTCCCTTTTTTTCCCGCCTTCACTTTTTTAATAGGTTCAATATCAATTCCCATGGGGACAATTGAGAATTTATCTGCCCCAACTGCCCAGAGCCTTTTTCTAAAAGTACTGAGTTCATATTCAGAAACGCACACAACAGCATCAATTCTTGTTGCAAGCAGATTCATTGCAACATCGTAAAAAAAATTCAGCACCTTTCTAATCCCAGGTGGTTCGCCGCTAAGGTTTATCGAGACAACAAATTTCTGTCCCCTCTTTTTTGCCAAAATCCCCGCAAAAGTGAGAAGGTTGTTGTACCCAACTGAGTAGATGATATCCGCATCACTTTTTTGCAATTCAAAAAAGGCCGGAAGGGAGAAAAAGTAACTCTCATTTGGCGCAAAAACCCCAAATTCCCGCACTTTGATTTTGCCGGCCACATAATTTTTCGGGTCACTAGAAGTGGTATAGATTTCAACTTGCTCGCCTTTAGAGCAAAGGCGTCCAGCAAGGCGCATTGTGTAATTTTCAAGGCCGCCATAATTTAGCCTTGGGGTTCTGGGGCAGAGAATTGCAACTTTCATACGACCACGGATATTTTTTTGCATTAGATTCTTATTTAAACATGTTATTTGTAGAGTTAATCTTATTGGTGCAAATGAAATGGCATCCGAAATCTACGACCAGTACATAAAAGTCACTGAAAAAGGCACACAGGGCGTGCTTGCAGAATTCCTCTCAATCCTGCCGCAGATGGGCGGCAAAAAAATACTCGATGTCGGCTGCGGCACCGGCCTTCTGACAATGCACTACACCGTGCAAAACGAAGTAACCGGAATAGATTCCAATTCAAAATCCGTTGAAGGGGCTAAAAAAAACTCCCTATTGGCAAAATTGCACGATCTTGAAAAACCGCTTCCGTTCAAGGACAACTATTTTGACCTTGTTGTATGCAAGGATGTTTTGGAATTCATAACAAATGCCAACCAGCTTCTTTTAGAAATTGTGCGTGTTACAAAACCCGGGGGGCTTGTTTTGCTGCATGTTCCAAACGAATTTACATTACTGGACATTGCAGGGTATATTTTAGGAAAAGGAATTTTGAAAACAAGGTGGTATAAAAATTCCTCCGAATTGACAAACCCACATATACGCTTCTTCACAAAAATTGGGCTTGAAAATTCCCTGAAACAAAAAGGGCTAATAGTGCAGGACTATTCCCACAAGTGGGCATTCACCCTTCCCTTAATTAAAATAAAACCTTATTTGCTCTCGAGAATTTCTCCGCAACTCTTCTCCCCCGGAATTACGCTGCTTTGTACCAAAAAGGCTATTTAAATCCATCATCAAATAATCAATTTGATGGAAAAATTAAAAGTCCCGCGCGTAGACTTAAGGCCACAGGAAGCCCCTCTGAAGCAGGAAATAATGGATTCGATTTCAAAAATAATAGATTCTGGCCACCTTATAATGGGCGAGCATGTAAACCTGCTTGAAAAAAAAATCGCCTCCTATATAACAACTCCTGATGCTGTTGGTGTTGCAAACGGCACTGATGCAATAAAACTCTGCCTTGCAGCCCTAGATATTGGCAAGGGGGACGAAGTAATCACGGTGCCTTTCACTTTTGCGGCAAATGTTGAAGCAACAGCGCATGTTGGCGCAAAAGCGGTTTTTGCCGATGTCGACAAAGAAACTTTCAATATTATCCCGGAGCAGATTGAGGGCAAAATAACAAAAAAAACAAAGGCAATCCTTCCCGTCCATCTCTTTGGCTGCCCCGCGCCAATGAAAGAAATAATGGAAATTGCAAAAGAGCATGGCCTTTTTGTAATTGAAGATTGCGCCCAGGCCTTCGGGGCTGAACTTAACGGGAAAAAATGCGGCTCGTTTGGGCAGCTCAATGCCACAAGCTTTTACCCGACAAAAAACCTCGGGTGCTATGGAGATGGGGGCATGGTATTTGTCAACGACACACGCTATTCGGAAAAACTCCGCAAGATAAGGTTCCACGGCCAGAGCGGAAAATACATGTATGAGTATCTTGGCTGGAACAGCAGGCTTGATGAAATCCAGGCGGCAGTGATATTGCCAAAACTCGGATACATTGACGCGTGGAATAATGAGCGCATAAAAGCCGCACAAAAATACGCTTCACTTCTAAAGGGAATAGAACAAGTCCAAGTTCCAATTGCGCCAAAAGGGGCAAAGCACATCTACCACCTCTATACAATTAAGGCGCAAAAGCGCGACGAGCTTGCAAAATTCCTCTCAGATAACGGGGTTGAAACCGCAATAAATTACCCTCTTGCAATCCATGAGCAAAAGGCCTACATGGGCCTTGGTTATAAAAAAGGGGATTTCCCCAATTCAGAGCTGCTCTGCGCTCAAAGCCTATCCTTGCCAATGTTTGTCGGAATTAATGGCGATCAGATAGAGTATGTGTGCTCTAAAATTGCGCAATTTTACAAAAAATAATTTTCAAAAAGCTTATTTATGGGCAAGGACAAAATACCCCCTATGGATTCAATTACAATGGTAGGGACGCTTCCACCCATAAAAGGCGTAAGCGACTATTGCATAGAGCAGTGCAAATCACTTTCCTCTTCGCTTGAAATAAATTTCTACAACTTCTCAGACATCTATCCGGAATTTTTGTATAAAGGCGGGGGGACAAAGGAAAACGACCCGGTATTTTCACGGCCAAGTTCAAAAAACATTATAATCCGCGACACCTTGCAGTGGTGGAACCCTTTTAGCTGGATCGGAGCCGGCTTTGGGGCAAAAGGCCCCATCCTGCACTTCCACTGGTGGACATTCTACCTATTTTACATCTTCTTTCCAATTGCCCTGATTGCAAAGCTGCGCGGCAAAAAAATCGTATGCACAGTGCACAATGTGCTGGGCCACGAATCAGGGTGGCTTGATGCTCTTTTGTGCTCTGTGATGTTTTTGCTCCCTGATAAATTCATCGTGCACACCAAAACAAATGCAGAACAATTGAAGGAAATATTTAAAATCAGCAAAAAAAGGATTGAAATCATCCCGCACGGAATTTACACATTCTATAGGGACAAAGAAATTCCAAAAAAAGAGGCCCGAGAGAAATTAAATATCCCGAAGGCGGCAAATGTAATTTTATTTTTCGGAAACATTAGGCAGTATAAGGGTGTTGAGGATCTGATTGTAGCCTTTGCAAAAGCTAGGGAAAAAGTGCCAAACCTATATTTAATAATTGCCGGAAAACCCTGGGACAAAAATACCGAGCAATACCTTGCCGTGGCTGCTGCACAAAATAGCCATATTTTGCCATTTTTGGGTTATGTCCGTTCCTCTGAAATAAAATATTATTTTTCCGCAACCGATATTGTAATATTGCCATACAAGGAATTTGCAGCGCAAAGCGGCCCGGGAAACATCGCCCTTGCATTTGAAAAGCCAATAATAGCCTCAAATGTTGGGGGCCTGCCTGAACTTGTTTTAAACAAAAAAATGGTATTTGAAAGCGGCAACAGGGAGGAGCTTTCAGATAAAATAGCGCTTGCATTCAATAAAACCGGCCTTTTGGCATCCCTTGCAGCCGATTCTTCAACCCTTATGGGCAAGTATTCATGGGGCAATATTTCGGCCGCCACATTGAATGTTTATAATGAATTGGTAGCACAAAAATGACAATGGTTCTGGTAAGAAGCAGATCGCCTGTGCGCATAAGCTTTGCGGGGGGAGGAACAGACGTATCCCCGTACCCTGAAGAAAGAGGAGGGTGCGTTCTTAGCGCAACCATTAACCAATACTCCTACACTTCCCTAAAAGCCCACGGCAAAAACCACATAAAACTAAATTCCAATGAATCCCAAGGGCTTATTTTACAGTCAATTGAAGACATTGTTTTAGACGGGAATTTTGACCTGGCAAAAACTGTCCTATTGGAAATGAGGCCAAAGAGCGGCATGGAACTATTCTTCAGAAATGACGTCCCGCCAAGAAGCGGGCTTGGGTCATCTGCTGCAGGCTTTGTCTCTTTGCTCGGGGCATATGCAGAGGCCTTTGGGAAAAAATTCTCGCGCCATGAAATCGCAAACCTCGCATTTGACCTTGAGAGGAACAAGCTAAAAGTAAAGGGGGGAAAGCAGGACCAATTCGCATCCGCATACGGAGGGGTGAATTTTATTGAATTCAAAAAAGGCGAAGTGAATGTATCGCCCCTAAATCTTAGCGCCCCGACATTAAATGAACTTGAAAAGAACATGGTTTTGGTTTTCACCTCAAAGAGGCAAAACAACGGATCTGATATAATCTCAGACCAGACAAAATCATATGTTGGAGGGGAAAAGGGAGTTAGTGGGGCGCTTGATGCTGCCAAGCAAATAACCCTTGAAATGAAATCCGCGCTTGAAAAGTGCGACCTGGAAGAGTTTGGGGGCCTTTTGCACAAAGGCTGGGAAGAAAAGAAAAAATACAGCCAGCTTATTTCAACCCCATTCATCGACAAATTATATGATGCCGCACTTGTTGCGGGGGCGATTGGGGGGAAGATAACCGGCGCCGGCGGAGGGGGCTATATGCTTTTTTACTGCTATCCGGACAAAGAAATAGCAGTGAAAGAAAAGTTAGAGTCGCTTGGGGCAAGAAATGTGCCGTTTTCATTGGAATTCAAGGGGCTTGAAACATGGAGGCTTAATGATGGATAACAATGTTTTTGAGAAAAATATTCGCTCTCACATAGAAGTTGCAAAAAAAATCTCTGCAGATAAGCAGGCTTTAGATTCAACCCTAAAAGCTGTGGAAAAAATAATAAGCTCCATAAGATCCGGCGGCAAAATGCTCATTTGCGGAAACGGAGGAAGCGCAGCCGATGCAAACCATTTGGCAGCAGAATTCATCAACAGGTACCTAAAAGAGAGGGCCCCAATTGCCGCAATCTCCCTTTGCGCAAACACTTCAAACATCACTTCAATTGGAAATGATTATTCATTTGATCTGGTGTTCTCAAAGCAGGTTGAAGCCCTTGGCAAAAAAAACGATGTCCTGATCGCAATCAGCACTTCGGGGAAATCAAAAAATATAATAGAGGCCCTAAAAGCCGCAAAGGAAAAAGGGGTTTATTCGATTCTTTTCACGGGTTCTGGTAAAAATGAATGTTCGAAGCTAGCAGACCTTTCAATACATGTCCCTTCAGATTCGACCCCGAGGGTCCAGGAGATGCACCTTGTGCTCTACCATGTGATCTGCGAGATGGTGGAAAGTGAGACGTTTGAAAAATAAGGCGGTATTCCTTGACCGGGACGGGGTAATAATTGAAGATGCAAGGCACCTCTCAAAATTTGAAGATGCAAAAATAATTTCTGTGGCCGCAAGGGCGATAGCGCTCCTAAATAAAAGTTTTAGGGTAATTGTAATTTCAAACCAATCCGTTGTTGCGCGGGGAATGTGCAAAGAGAGCGATGTGGAAAAAGTGAACAATTACATAAAGCGCACTCTTGCAAAAAAAGAGGCAAAAATTGACGCAATTTATTTCTGCCCCCACCACCCGGATTTTTCGGGAGCGTGCAGTTGCAGAAAGCCGCTTATTGGAATGCTAAAAGATGCTCAAAAAAAATTCAAAATAGATTTGCAGAACAGCTATATTGTGGGGGACAAAACAGTTGACATACAAACAGGTAAAAATGCGGGTTGCAAAACAATACTTGTAAAAACAGGCTATGGCGGGGAAGATAATGAGTACTCAGTCCAGCCGGATTTTGTGGAAAAAGATGTTCTTGAGGCTGCGAAAAGGATCCTTTTGCAAGAAAGAGGAAATTAAAACCTGCTTTTGTGAATTTGAGCCTGCAAAACAAACCCCAAATTGTCATAGGCACTTTTGAGCCGTCAAAGCCTGGGCCTGGCTTGAGGGGGTTTTGCAGGCTTGCACAGTACCAAATGCTTTATATGCCCAAAAAAGGCTATTATGTGGGCAAAAGTGGTTCTATGGATTTTCCGGCAGACAAATCTTATGTAGCAATAGCCTTGGTTGTTTTTGCCGCAATTTTCTTTGCATTTTATCCCTCTTACTTTACTTCAATAGACGAGCACACGCTTCTAAAAAATTCCCTGCTTTTGCATGAGGGGCAAATAGGGGAGCAAAACCCGGAGCTTGCATGCAGATCAACCATATACAACCAGCAGGGCTATGTTGCGGCACAATTTTTTGGCAAATCAGTGTTTCTTTTGCCCTTCACCTTCTTTGGGCTAGATGGAGTAATGCTCTCAGGGCTTCTAATCCATATTCTCAACGCAATACTCCTATACCTAATATTAAAAAAACTCTCAATTGACCCGCGCTTTACAATACTTTACATCTTCATGCCGGTAATGCTCTGGGAAGCGCGCACGCTCTACAGCGAACTCCTAGTGCTCACTGCATTTTTAGCGGCATTTTACTTCTACATCAAAAACACGCGTAATTCAAATTTTATTTCAGGGGCAATCTTTGGCCTTGCAATGTTTGTACGTTACGAGGCAATAGCAGGGTTTGCGGCTTTTTCGCTTCCCCTATTATTTTCAGACCGCAAAAAACTCCTCGAACTTGCAGCGGGATTTATCCCGGTAGTAGTGCTAATAATGGCCTTCAATACTTACGCATACTCAGGGCCGCTTAGTACAGGGTATGGGGCGGGACAATCGCTTTTACTCTCAACAATTGTAGCGGCTTTCTCAACAGAGCTCCACACCCTAATTCTATACACTCTGCTTTTACTTCTGCTTCCGCCGCTTTTGCTAGCTTCGCCTTTTATTTCAAAAGAGCGCAAGTACTTGCTGCAATTTGTGCTCCTTGCGGGAGCATACTTAATACTAAATGCCAGATTTACAAATTTTTTGGCATTTGATTTTTCAGCAGCAACTACCCTCACAGCTCGCCTTCGCTACCTTGTTCCCCTTATCGGGATCCTAATAATCCCCTACTCTTCAATGCTCGATTCTGCTTTTTCAAAATGGAAATTACCGCGCAATGCAGTTTTTGCCGCTGCGCTAATAGTTCTTGCCGCAGGCGCAGTGTTCGGATCTGCGATGCATTCAAACCTTACAACTTCGCGCTCCCAAACATACGAGCAGATACGCTCCGTTGTGCCACAGGATGCGCTTGTAATTGGTAGTTCTGATGATTGTATCTATTCACTGACAAGGGATCTTAAAAGAACCCGCTACCTCAACATAGCGCCGGTTTCAGACATCGGGCCTACTGGCGATAAGTTGAATTTGCTAGAAAAACTTGACAATAACACCTATATTCTTGAACTGCGCTACTCAAACCTTGAGGACAACTCCGGGACAAGGCAGGATTCAATAGATGCGGAAAGAAAGAGAATCGAGGATTTTGTAAAAAACAACAAGCAGGGCCTGTCGCTGGTTTTTGAAACAAAAGAGCCAAACAGCCTGCGCATATACAAATGGATTGGTGGATAATGCCCCTTAAAATTTCAGTTGTAGTTGTCAGCAGGGATCGGGCTGAGCTTCTTTCACGCTCAATAGATGCCCTCATAAACCAGGGCCTGAAGCCAACGGACTATGAAATAATAATAGTTGATGACGGCTCATCAAAAGATGATTTGCAAGGGCTTGTTGAAGGGAAAAAAAGTAAATTTGGGCAAATAAAATACGTGCGGCAAAACCCCTCAGGCCTTGCGGCAGGAAGAAACCTTGGCGCAAAAAACTCTTCCTCCCCAATAATCGCCTTTACGGACAACGATTGCATTGCCGATAAAAATTGGCTTGCAGGCATTTTGGAAAAATTTGAAAATGAAACTGTTATCGGGGTTGAAGGGAAAATAATCCCAGCCGAACCCGGAAAACCATCTACTGGGCGTAAATTATTTACAAATGCCCCGCAGAATTTGGGCGGGGGGAAATTTACCGGGGCAAACAGCGCTTATAGGAAGGAAATAATTGAAAAGGCCGGCTGGTATGATGAGAAAATGAATTTTTGGCGCGAAGATAGCGAATTTGCATTCCGCGCAATGGACTTTGGGGATATTGCATTTGCAGAAGACGCAATTATATATCACCCCTTGCGAAAGTATCCTCCACTATCAACTTTCAATTATTTATTTGCTTTACATAATGAATGGGTTTGTCTTTTTAGGCATAATTCGAAATATTTTAATTATATTGGTTATTCTATTTTTCGAAATTTGTTTAAGTCATTATTAGCTAACGGTCCTTTTGTTTTACTTATTTTTCTGTTAAGTAATAATATTTCGTTATCTTTCCAGTTTCTTTTGGCTATAGCAATTATCCTGGGATTAGGTATATATTTATTATATACAATTTCTTCAAAGGAATCGATCTTCAAGCTTGATAAAAATTTTACATTTCAGGAGATATATTTTCTATTTTTAACTTATATTAAACATTTAATTTATTGGGAATTTTTAATTATAGGTTTTTTTCGAGCTATTTTTATCTACAATAGAGGGGCGAGAAGATGAAACTCTTCCTATCCCACGCAGGACTTGGCGAAGTTAGAGGCGGAGTTGAAGTTTACGCGCAGCACCTCTCAAAAGTGTTTAAAAGCCTTGAAATAGTCGATTACCACTCGCACAAAAAAGAGCTCGGGGATACATTAAACCCGCTTTTGCGCGAACCTGAAAGGGCCAAAAAGCTCGGCGAATTTGTCAAAAAAAACTACCCTGACGCGCGGATATTTTCCAATGGGATGTTCTGCTGGAACCTTGTAGGGAAAAATCAAATCAACATCTCCCACGGCACCTATGCTGCGTTTGCAGAGCGCGCAATAAGCCCTTTTAGCCTGGACTTCTACAGGCTCCGGTACATTTATTCGCATTTTGAAAAAATTGCCGCCAAAAATGCCTCACTTGTTGTTGTAAATTCTTCTTCTACTTCCAAAAATGTAAAGACCTTCTTGGGGCCTGATTCCAAAATAATTTACCCCCCGGTTGATTTTGAAAACTTCAGGCCAATTGCATTTGAAAAAGCAAGGGACAAGCTTGGGTGGAAAGGGGTCAACGTGCTATTTATCGGACGAGCGGAGAGGGCAAAGGGGTTTGACCTGATAGAAAAAGCCGCCCTTAAAAATTCGAACATTAATTTCAAGTGCATACTCTCAAGGCCCTATGAATGCAGAATAAAAAATATTGAAATAATCCCGCCGGTTGCGCACTCGAATTTGCCGACCTTTTATAGCGCATGCGACGTGGTTCTTTTCCCTTCCCGCTTTGAAGGGTTCGGGCTTGTGTTGCCAGAAGCCCTTGCCTGCAACAAAAAAATAGTGGCCCTGAATACGGGCATTGCCGGCGAAATAAAAGACCCCAATATTTTCATATCAGAACCAACCTCTTGGGGTATTGAAAAAGCTCTAATGGAAGCGCTTTCAAAAGAACCTTACAATTCGCGCCCTGCCATGCAAAAAATCTTCTCATTTGAAAGGTTTGCAAAAAAATGGAAAGAGGCCGATAAACTAATCGATCCGTGAACCAAATGGAGTTTAAAAACAAGGGAGGTAATTTTGATAATGCAAGATAGCAAAATAACAATTAGTGAAGACCCAAAAGACCTAAAATCCCTAAAAGGCCTCGCTGAAAGGTGCCTTGATAATTATGCTCTGGAAAATGGGAGGCTAAAAGAACGCACCGGCAAAGACGGGTTTACCGCACTATTCGCAATCCAAAACGGCAAAAAAGTGGGCTTTATAACAGGCTATAGCGAAGAGAAGAAAATGCACATTTGGCTCTTTGGGGTACTTGCCCAAAAAAGGGGAAAGGGAATAGGAAAAAAGCTCCTTGAAGCGTTCCACAAACACGCCTCAGAAAAAGGTTATAGAGCAGTAACCACAATTACATTTAACAAATATGCGCAGAAGATAATCCTTTCATTAAAGAGCGGTTATAAAATTACTGAAGTAAAATACATTCCCGAAAAAAACGACAATGCAATATTTTTGGAAAAGGAACTGTGAAGCGGATGGAAAAAATTGGGGTGGGTTTAATTGGATGCGGGGCAATATCCCCTCGGCACTTTGAAGCCCTAAAACAGCTCTCCGAATTTAAGTTAGTGGCAGTATCGGATATTGACCCCAAAGCCGCAAAAAAGGCAGGAGAAGAAAACGGAGTTGACTACTATACTGAAAATTCAAAACTCCTTGCAAGAAAAGATATACAATTAGTCAGCATCTGCACCCCCATTTCAACCCACACCGCGCTTGCAATAGATGCCCTAAAGAGCGGCAAGGACGTGCTAACAGAAAAACCGGTTGGAATTTCGCTAAAATCAATCGACAAATTAATAGAGGTCGGAAAAAAGACCGGGAGGAAAATTTTTGTTGTACACCAGGTCAGGTACAATCCGAGCGTGTATGCCCTAAAGAATGCCATCGAGTCCGGGATGCTTGGGAAAATCCTTGCATGCAATTTGGTTGTAAGGTGGTTTAGGCCGCAAGATTACTTTAAAGACAAATGGTACGGGACAAAAGAAATTGCAGGCGGCACAATTCTAAACCAGGGAATTCACTACATTGACATTATGCAATGGCTTGTGGGGGAAGCGGATGAAGTAATCGGGTTTACTGGGCACTTGCGCTACCCGAAAGTTGAAGTTGAGGATTACGCTTCGGCCATAATAAAATTCAAAAATGGCTGCATGGGCCAATTGGAAATAAATATTCTAACTTATGATAAGAACTTTGAGTGTTCCTTTACAGTAATGGGCGAAAAAGGGACAATAAAACTTGGGGGAAAGGCACTGCAGACAATGGATTATTGGTGTGTTAGCGGGCACGAAAAGCCCGTGATTCCAAAAGGTTTGACTCCAAATGTCTATGCAAAAGGCCTCTATGAGGGTTCTGTCCCAAACCATCTTGACGTTTATATGGATATACTTCGCGAATACCAAAACAATGGCGAGATGGAAATGACTGCAGTTGAGGCGCGAAAATCAGTCGAGCTTGCACTTGCGGTGTATAAATCTGAATCGAATGGCAATATCCCAATCAAATTGCCGTTAAAATAACCGCCTCATTTTACCTGAGGGCTCCGTGCATCTTTTTTTTCCTCTTTTTTATGAAAAAAAAGGTCAAAAAGGCCTTTGAAATTATAGGCAAAGAATTTTACAAGTGAAACAAGAATATTTTTCCTAAATCCTATCTGCGCGGGATAATTCCCAAAATAAGGGAGCACCGGAAAAGGATAGCCTCGCCAGTGCCTGCCTATTTCAACATCAACATCCCTTGGAGATCTTGGGAAAAAAACCATGTGGAAGCATATTGCCAGATCTTTAAGGGAATTTGTCGAGTACGTTTTCCAGGGCGCTTTGCGGTTTTCCTTAAGTGCCGGGCCTTCGAACGGGTATGTGCCAATAAATTCTATGTTTTTAGTTTTCCATATTTTCCCGCTAACCCTATCCCTTGCAACAAGCTGCGGGTCATTTACAAAATCCCTCACTGTCACCTCAACCCTTGAAATATTTGCAGGCAAACCGCCAAGCCCCCCAAGCAGCCCTGTAGGCTTTTTGATGTAGAATATTTCGTCCCCATCAACCACCATAAACCATTCGGTCTTTGTCGTTTTGACCATTTCATTTCTCAATTTTACCAAGCCAATCGGGTTTTGCGCGCCTTTTTCAAATAATTTTATTTTTTTTGAATTGATCCCCTTGACAATTTCCACTGTCCTATCTGTTGAACCGGTATCAAACACAATCACCTGTTTTGCAATAGGTAAAATTGATTCAATTGAGGCCTTGACAAAATTTTCCTCGTTTCTGACCATCATGTGGATGGTGATTCCGCTTTTCATAAAACCACTTTTTGCATTTCTTCAAGCACTTTTTTGCAGCTCTTTTCCCGCGAATTTGCAATTGCAACTTTTATTATTTCTTCCCTTGAAAACTTCCTCTTGCCAGATCGCATTTCCGAAAACATTTTATTAAATTCACCCCAGTTTGATGCCACAAACCCGATTTTGTTTTTTCCTACAAAATTTTTGAGCTCGGTGTTGCCCTTTGAGGCTTTAGCTGCAATCGGAAGTCCTGCTGCAATGTAGTCAAACACCTTTGCGCCAAGCACCTGCATTTCAAAATCAGGGTACGCAACAAGGCCGCAGTCGGCTGCAGAGAGGTACTTGTAGAGTTTTTCAAATTCGACATTGAAAATGAACTCGGACCTTTTTGTCAAATTGTTTTTCCCCAGTTCTTTTTGCATTTCAAATAAAAGATTTTTCTGGATTTTTGTCCCTTCAAAGCTTAAAATAAAAATGACCCTTGCATTGTGTTTTTTGGCAAGTTCGGGGAAACTTTCCTTTACAAACCCGCCCAAATCCTTATCCCCGATCCCCCCGACATAAATAAATGTAAAATCCTCGCCCAAATTGAATTCCCTGCGTGCACTCCTTCTCTCTTTTAAATCAAAGCGCACTTTAGCGGTATCGCTCCCGTTCGGGGCAAGGAACACCTTTTCTTTTTGCAGTGAAAATTTTTGTACTGCATTATCCAGGTATGGTTTATTGAGAAAGACCACCCTGTCGGAAAATTTATGTGTAACGCTTTCCATGAGTTCGAATATTTTAAATTTCACTGAATTTGCCTTCTCAGGATCCATTTTTTTCATTACATCGGTAAAAGGGTCCTTTGCATCAAGCAAAAACCTCGATCCGCAAGCTTTTGCCGCAAAAAGGGCAAAAAAATTGTGGGTGAGGGGAGGGGAAGTCCCGATTATTGCATCAAACTTATTTTGCAAAATCAAAGATCCCAGTTCCAATATCCCGGAATATCTTTTAACCGTAATAACTTCCACGGAACTTCTTTTTGGCGCAAAAACACTGACCTCATGGCCATGCCCTGCAAAATAATCCCTAAACGCATTAACCCTTACAACGCACGCCCCTTTTTCAGGTTCGGCATATGGGGTAATTATCAATATTTTCATTTTTTGCCACCCAAAAAACCGATGGGATCGGCCAAAATTTTTTTCAACAAATCAAAATCATTCTTGTCCAAAACAAATAACTCAAATAATGAATATTTTGTATTTGTAATTCTTATCATTGCGTTCCTTTTGAGCAATAAATCGATTAGCGGGGTTATAAGATGGTTTAATGCTATTCCGATCAAACCAAAATAGAATGTGAGTGCAGACCCTATGATTAGAGTAGAGGCAAGGACAATAATTGAGAGGAATGTCAGCTCTTTTTGCGCCTTCAAATTATACAAAAATGGCTTTAGCGGAATGTTTAATATAAATATGAATACGGTCAGAAGCAAAACCCTCAAAACATTTGCATAAGGGACAAAATCCTGCCCAAGTATTGTGGCAATTGCAAATTCGCAAAAAACCATTAGAACTAAAATCCCCGGGATTGAGAGGTAGAGTATGTATTTTGTTGCGCGGAAAATAATTTTGCGTGAATCCTCAAGTTTTCCGAGCTTGCTTACCAATGGGTAAAATATTGTCTCCAGGGGCTCAAAAATCCTTATTGCAATCACCTGGATCTTGAGCAAGGCCGAATAAATTCCAACTGCGCTCACCCCCAAAAAGAACCCAACAATCCAGAGGGAAATATTTGATTCAATATTTCTTAGCTGTGAAAAAAGCACGCTCCACTTCCCGTGCTTTGAGAGCATTTCAAAAATACTGTCCTTCGCGCTTCCAATACCGGAAAAGGCGGCCAATGGATGGGGGGTAGTTGTCCAAAAGGCACATAGTGTCAGTAATTCGGATGCAAACATCGCAATCAGCATCCCTTCAACGCTTGGCAGAAAGTATACTGCGGCTGCAATAAACCCAATTTTTAAAACCGCCTCATAAAAGAGGAATTCTGAATATCTTTTGAAATTAGAGGTAATTTGGATCTCAGTCGAATAAATATTTTTCACGGCCCCCAATACTATAAGTGCCGACACCAGCCTTATTATCAGCGTGATATCCTTTTGGAAATGATTTGCAATAATCTCTGCCCCCAGTATTGATACTATTACAATGATCAGCATCACTGCGCACTGCAAAAGCAGATAACCGTTGAATAGTTTCACTGCGGTGCCTTTTTTCCCTTCATTTAAATCCTTTGCGGCATCAGAAACCACCAATTTTCCCAAACCAAGGTCAAGGAAGATTGTTGCTATTGCAAGAATGCTAAGTGAGAGGGAAAGCAGGCCAAACCCGTACGCGCCAAGCACATTTATCATTATCAAAAAAGCAAAAAAATTCAGAACAGAGGTTGCAATATTGCTCCCTGAAATCATGGTGGCATCCCTAAATATTTCCCTCAAGCTCAATTTCTTCCCCCGCTGTAAATTTTTTCCAACATTTTGAACTTTTCCCCCCAAGAAAAATCCTTTGAACGGAGCTGGGCATTTTTTGACAGGGATTTTTTTTGGGAAGAGTTCATATCAAGTGCGCTTTTTATATTTCCGGCAGCTATTTTGGGTTTTTCAAAGTCACAAAAAAGGCCGTTCACCCCTTCAGTTATTATATTTGCAAACCCCTCATTTCTTCGAACTATTGGAATGCACCCACATGCCATTGCCTCGACTAAAGAAATCCCAAACCCTTCGTATTCTGATGCGGAAACAAAATATTCAGACGATGAATAAAGCGCCCCAAGCTCATCTCGGAGCGGGTTTTGGGCAAATTTTACAAAACCCCCAATGCCTAGCTCCTTTGCTTTTCTTTTATAAAAATCAAGCAGGTTTCCCCAGTCAGTCCCTGCAATTATCAGGGTAAAATCTTTTTCTTCAAGCTGCGCAAATGCTTCCAGGAGTTTTTCAACCCTTTTATTTTTTGCAAACCTCCCGACAAATAAAAAAGAATTTTTTAATTTTTTCCCCTGCTTGAAGGCGGAAATTTCCACGCCGTTCTCAATGAGCACAACATTATTTGAAATTTTCCTGAACAGTTCATAATCATTATTACTAACAGCAATAACTTTGCTTGCGTGTGGCAAAATGAGCTTTTGGATCCAAAAAAAATATAGGTTCTTTATAAATCCTATATTTTTTGTGTGGAATATCCCGCCGTGAGTGGAAACCACCACATTTTTTTTGTGAAAGGGCTTTGTGAGAATTAAAAGGTCCGAAAAAAACCCTATCCCATGAACGTGCAAAATGTCAGCATCAAAAATCCGTCCCAAAACTCCTGGGGCGATTTTGTAGTATTTCAAATCAAGAAAAGGGATCCTTCTCACAAAAATATTACCCAGTTTTTGGGTAGGCAAAAGCGGCTTAGATGAGTATGCGCACCTATCTAGGCATATCACTTCAATTTTGTGCTTTTTTGACGAAAAATATGTGCATATGTCCTCAACTACCCGCTCAACCCCTCCAATACAGGGGGAGAAATGGTTTGAAATTTGCACTATGTTCATTTGAGCACCTTGCGTATATACCCTGCAATTAGCCCTAATGAAAATACAGTTGTCCGCAGCGGCACTGCAAGAAGTGAAAAAATCCCTGCCCAAAAATCCCGTTGAATGGCAAAGAGGGTGAATTTTAGGCCGCTTGCAAACCCGATGATTGTAAAACCGGTTGAAATTGCAAGTGCGACAAATCCATAAAACTCATATCTGAAATAAATAAGTGCGAGTGAGAGGAAGAAAAAAATTGTCCCTGCATAGGATGAAATTATCTGCAGCTTTATTTCAAATGTGGTGTAAGAGTCCTTTACAATCTTGTCCTTGTGCTTTGAATAGAGGTCCACACGGTAGAACGCCCGGTAGTATTTTGTTTTGAGGTATTTTTCCAACGTATCAGGATGGGTGTGCAGAACAATTGCATTTGGGTTAAATACAAGTTTTTTTCCTTTTTTTGAAATTTTATAGCTAAGTTCAGGGTCCTCTCCTGATGCTTTTGGGAATGATTCATCAAAACCACCCGCTTCAAAAAAATCCTCTTTTCTATAAGCAGCAGAGTAGCTTCCGATCCAATCTAGCTGATCTGCCTTTTTCATAAGTTCATATCGCTCCTCTATTTCAATTTGGGAAAACCTTGCAAGGAGTGATTTTTGTTCTGTTTTATAAGCCCCCTGCACCCCGACTACTTTTGGGTCTTTGAATGGAGAGAGCATTTCTGAAAGCCAGTTTTTTTGCGCAATGCAATCAGAATCCGTAAATACAAATATTTTGCACTTAGCTTTTCTGGCTCCTGCATTTCTTGCCTTTGCCGGGCCTGAATTTGATTGCAAAATCACTTTTGCCCCGCTACTTTTTGCAATTTTTGCCGTCTCATCAGTTGAACCATCGTCAACTACAATTATTTCATAATCCCCGTCAAAAATTTGGTTTTGCAAAGCCTCTATACAACCCTTGATTGTTTTTTGGCTATTGTATGCAGGTATTATTATGCTAGCGTCCATTCAGTTCACTTTTATAGCCTTGAAAACCATTTCCTCTTGTAGTGATGCTGGCAAGAAGTTGTGCAATAAATTCCTGAAAAAAAAGCTCCATTTGTTTTTGCTTCCATAGCAGTTCTCCTCGCTATAGCGCATGCCAATATACTCCTGTACTTCAAACCCGTTCTTTTCCAAAAGCTCTTTTAGTTCTTTATAATTCAGAAGGCTTATGTGGATCGGTGTTTCATATGAGTGCGTGATCCTGTTTACGAGGCTATCTTTATTTGGGGTTGTAATAATTATCACTCCGCCCTTTTTTAGCACCCTATTTGTCTGTGCGAGAAATTTTGCAGGGCTTTGCACATGCTCTATTAATTCTCCCGCAAATACCGAATCAAAAAAATTGGGCTTGAAGGGGATTTTTTGGGCGCTTGCCTTCTTGTAGTGCGCAGAGTCCTTTTTAGTTTCAATATCGACCCCGTAAATATTTTTTTGGCCAAATTTTTCCAAAAATTTTTGGTGGATCCCGCCAACGCTATACCCGACATCGAGTATTTTTCCACTCAAATTCTGCAGTGCAAATTCTACCCTGTCCATTCCAAAACCCGCTTTAAAATCAGCATAAATAATGCCTTTTGGCATTTAAATATTGGTTTTGGTACAGGCCTTAATGTTTCTTTTCATATTTTCTGCGCATTTTCATAAAAAATGCTTTTAGATCCTCTTTAGATATTGTAGGTAATCTCATCTGCTTTAATCCCTCATTTATTGAATCATAATTCTCTTTTGCCAAAAAATTAAACCTAAACATGTACTCTAGCGTAGCCCCTGATTCTGCGGCTACAGTCACTGCCCGCAAAAGAAAGGCAGCCTCTTTTACAAAATCAGCTCGTGTATCAAAAGGGAGCTTTTGCAGGGCCATGAGCTTATTTTCCAAACTTAAAAGCCCCTTCGGCTGTGGGGTTGTTCGCATTGGGCGAAAAGCAGTTCGTTTAGGTCTTGCTTTTGGCCTGCTTTGGTTTTGCATAATTAGCACTTATTTACGTTGCGGGTTCAACCTGTTTTTCTGCTGCTGCTTTTTTCCAAAAGTCGACGTTTAAGAGGTATTTTGCAAATGTGCGCGCTCCCATCATAAGTCTTGGCGCTTCCCGCGGCTGGGTGATCATCAATTTTACCCTGCTTAGAATGTACTCCGGTCTCCAATAGAATTCCTTTCGTGCCAAGTCGCATCCTTCAACAAGATCTCTTGCTGATAATTTATCAGTATTTAGTATTGTGCTATGTGTGCCTTCCGGAGTTAGCCACTCATCCCAGTTGGTTGTTGTTAGGAATTTATTTTCAGATGCCCATTTGAAAGCTTCTGTTCCGGGATAGAGCATTAGGGGGAAGAACTGCGCAGTATCGGGCTCTAGTTTTTTTGCCCACTCGACAGTTTTTTTAATCGTCTCTTTTGTCTCGCCGTTATTTCCAAGCATAAAGCAGCCGTGCACTAGGATATTTGCTTTTTTTGTATCAACCATGAACTGCTCAATCTTCTCAATGCGCGTACCCTTCTTTATGTTGTTTAGTATCTGCTGGTCTGCGCTCTCAAATCCAACACACAAAAGCCTGCACCCGGCTTTTTTCATCCAGTTCAGTGTTTCAAGATCAACATCAGCCCTAGCATTGCAGGTCCATGTGACATTGAGCTTTCTTGTTTCGATTTCTTTGCAAATCTCAATCATTCTCTGCTTATCTTGCGTCATGGTATCATCTTCTATCATAATGTCTTTTACATATGGCAAATTCTTTGAAATCCATTCAAATTCATCAACAACATTTTTCGGACTCCTTGCCCTGTATGAGTGACCTGTTAGGGTTTGTGGGAATTTGCAAAACGTGCACCTGAATTTGCAGCCCCTTCCTGTAATTATTGTAACCTCCGGGTATAGAACCGATGGGTAAAAATAATCCCTTATGCGAAGGTGCCTATTGTACACTTCGCTCGCAAATGGCATTGAGTCAAGCCCGTCTTCTTCAATTGGCGGCATATTCGGGGTGAATTTCACTTTTCCATCTTCGCCCCAATAAGTAATACCCAAAACGCTATCAAGTGGCTTTTTGTTTTCAAGTGCAACAGCAAGATCCCTTATTATAAAATCATATTCGCCGCGCGCAACAGCATCGATTTTTTTACTCGCGCGAAGTGAGAGTTCCGGAAGCGCTCCAACATGTGTCCCTACCATTATTGCAAATGCTTCCGGCCTTGTATCTTTTAGAGTTTCAACAACCTTAACATCATTATTAAAACTTGCAGTGACAGAATCAACAACCATCAAATCAGGTTTCCAATCCTTAACAATTTCCACTACTTCTTCTAGCTTCATTCCAGAGGCCGGGCAATCCAAAAGCTTCACATCATGGCCGGCTTGCTCTAAAACACCTGTTGCATACCCCATCCAAATCGGATAGTACACACAGCCGCCTTTTGAAATTGCCGGTGATCTAGACGTTCTAGAGAACCTGAACAAAAACGGCGGATTTAGCATCAAGATTTTCATGGTAGTACCCTACTCATTATCATTACATTAATTAGTGTCTTATATCTCTTTAATAAATGTCTTTGAGTTTAAAAAGCTTTTTTGGTACAAAGGCGGCTTAAAATCCCTATTAATCTTTGCGCAATTTCCAATAAATCTGGTAGCACAGGTTGGGTATATAGTGTGCAAGCTTTGGCCTCAAAAATGCAGGGATTATCAAAGCTGGTTTTGTGAAAAACAGTTCCGTTTGCTCAATTTTGAATTTTGCCCTACTGTACCTGCTAAATGTCCCCGTTCTTGTATACCAATCGGCAATGGTGGTTTCACAAAACATTATGTGGTGAAACGGCGTTTGGCCAAAATTATATGAATTATAATATGGCACTTCAACATGCAGAATTGCCCCGGGCTTCATCACGCGATAAATCTCAGTCAAAACATTGTCAAATTCAAATGTGTGCTCTAAAAAGTTGAGGCAAAAAACCTCATCAAAATAATTGTCTTTATACGGAATCTTTTCAGAGTCTTTCCAAAGTTTGTCAGCATCAGAGAGATTGTCATAATCAATCCCTATTGAGCCCGGCATTTTCCTCTTCCCGCAGGCAACATCGAGAACCTTCCAATCCCTGTTCGGGGGCTTGTAGGAATTTACCCTCTCGGTTGTCCAATGTCCGACTCCTGCGGCGCTGTTTGAGAATGAGTGTATGGTGTTCATGCCAAAATCACTTTTTCTTGCTCTGCGAAACTATTTCATTTGCGCGCAAGAGTTCATCAAATGAACCTGCATCGAGCCACTGGTCTTTCAATTTGCTCGCCTTCAATGACCCATCTTTTATGTAGTGGTTGTGGATATCAGTTATTTCAAGTTCGCCCCGGCCAGAGGGTTTTAATTTTTTTATAATTCCAAATACGTGGGGCGTGTACATATACACCCCTACAGCAACAAAATTTGTGGGCGGGTCTTTTGGCTTTTCAATAACCTTTGTGACCTTTTCCCCATCAATAACGGCAACGCCGGCCTTGCGTGCCTCTTCGGTTGTTGTTTTGTATAGAAGAATGCGCGATTTCTCATTCCCTCTTTCAAATTCCTCTACGAACTGGCCAATATCATCAAACAATATGTTGTCCCCGTTTATGGAAACAAACTTTTCATTGCCAACAAATTCCTCTGCAAGAGCGATTGCCTGTGGCAAGCCTCCAGCCTCATCCTGCACGCGGAAAGTGAAATTCACCCCGAATTCCTTTCCGGAACCTAAAAGCCCGAACACATCGCCGGCATGGCTTGTGCCTGTGACCACTAAGATTTCTGTGATGCCTGCTTTTTTTAATGTCTCAATCGGGTAGTAGATCATTGGCTTGTTATAAATTGGCAGCAAGTGTTTGTTGGTACTCCGAGTTAGCGGAAGCAGCCTGCTGCCAGTTCCGCCTGCAAGAATTACTCCCTTCATTTTTCCACCCATGTTTTGAGCGGCTTCCACCACCACTCGTTCTTTGCATACCAATCAACCGTCTCTTTGAGCCCCTGCTCAAAATCCTTTTCGGGTTTCCACCCAAGCGATTTTATTTTCGAGCTATCAAGGCTATACCTTCTGTCATGCCCTTTCCTGTCCGCAACTTTTTGCACCATTTCCTCTCCTTTGCCTAAAAGCTTGAGGATTTTTTTTGTAAGGTCGATGTTTCCAAGCTCGTTTCCGCCGCCGATATTGTAGATCTCCCCGCTCTTGCCATTTTGGGCAGCGAGCAAAATCGCGCGGCAGTTGTCCTGCACATGCAGCCAGTCGCGGATGTTCTTCCCATCTCCATAGAGCGGCACTTTTTTGCCTTCCAGCAAATTTGTAATAAAGAGCGGTATCACTTTCTCGGGGTATTGGCAGGGGCCGTAATTGTTTGAACTTCTAGTAACAATTAAATCAAAACCAAATGTAGTGTGGTAGCTTAGCGCCAAAAGATCTCCGGCTGCTTTGCAAGCAGAATATGGGTTCCGCGGTTCTAATCTATCCGTTTCTTTTGAAGATCCCTTTTCAACGCTCCCGTAAACTTCATCAGTGCTAACCTGCAAATAGCGCTTCACGCCGGATTTGATCGAGCACTCAACCATGTTTTTTGTGCCCATTACATTGGTGTGCACAAACGCGCTTGCATCATTTATGGAATTATCAACATGGCTCTCTGCCGCAAAATTAAAAACCGTGTCAACCCCGTCAAGGGCTTTTTGCACAATTTTTTTATCGGCAATATCGCCTTTTAAAAAAGTGTATCTTTTCTCTTTTTCAAGCCCCTTCAAATTATTTTGGTTACCGGCATATGTCAAAATGTCGAGGTTAACCACTTCTAAATCGGTTTCATCAATCAAAAGGTGCACAAAATTGCTTCCGATAAATCCAGATCCGCCAGTTACAAGTACCCTATCCAATTTCACCACTTAAATAACATTGCAATGTCTAGGTAAATAAAGGCTTTTGGTGCAGCATTGTGGCTCCCAGTATAAGAGCAAAACCACAGTCAAGGCTTCATTGATTGGAAAGGCCAGCCGTACAAATTCAATGTTTTGAAGGCTGGCATGGTCTTGGGTGGTTTTTTTGCAAGCAATCCATTTGCATTTATAATCCCTAACTAATACTTTGAATAGTCTTTGAGAAGTCTTTGAATATTTGGTGATATTGATGAATGGGCAGGATCTTACCAAAGGGGATATCAGAAAACAGCTCTGGTCGCTAGCTTGGCCTCTAATGCTCTCGGTTTTCTTTTACACCCTTTACAATATTGTTGATGCTTTTTGGGTGAGCAAATTATCAGCCGAGGCAATAGCTGCCGTCAGCATTGCCCAGATCGCCCTGTTCACAATGGTTTCGCTTAGCATGGGCCTAACTGTCGGTTCCGGCGTTATTATGGCAATGCATATCGGCGCAAAAAACATCAAGGAAGCCGAGCGGGTGCTGGGGCAATCATTTGTTCTCTCTGCAATTGCAGCCGTTATCTTCACCGCAATCTCGCTGGTTTTTAGGAATGAACTGCTAATAGGGTCTGGAGCAACGGGGGCGGTATTTGCCCCCGCAATGGAGTATTTTATAGTAACCGCAGGCGGCTCTATTCTATTTTTCCTTTTGATGGCAATAATGTTTGCATTCAATTCCGAAGGGGATACATTCACCCTCACAAAATTTTTTGCAGTTTCAACAGCTGTCAATGTAGTGCTTGACCCTATAATGATATTTGGTTGGTTTGGGTTTCCTGCATGGGGGATTTCAGGCGCGGCAATTGCAACTCTAATCTCCCAATTCATATTCATTATCCTTGGGATAAATGAGCTCTCAAGCAAAAATAGAAAAGTTAGGTTCCACTTCTCAAACCTCTCAATTAAACTAGATTCGGTAAAAGAGATCCTTGTAATAGGAATACCTGCTTCTCTAACACAAGTAATAAATCCAATTGGCCTTGCTGCCCTAATGTTTATTACCGCACTTGGCTTTCAGGAAATCGGTACAATTGCATTTAGCATCGGATTTAGAATAGAATTCTTTGCATTTTTACCGGCAATCGGATTTGGGTTTGCAGCGCTTGCAATGATAGGGCAAAACCTTGGCGCGGGAAATGTCGAGCGCGCAAAAGAAGTTTTTAGCAAGGCCATAAAATATAGTTTTATTGCAGCCCTTGCAGTCGGGATTCTTGCAATTATTTTTGCAAGAAATATAATAGAAATTTTTACAACCGACCCTGTCGTAATAGAGCACTCTCTTTCCTATATCTGGATTGTAGCGCTAAGTTATGGGTTTTTGGCAATGACAATGGTTGAAGCTAGCGCGTTCCAGGCAATCGGGAAATCCTGGCCGGGTTTTTGGATATTTTTCATAAGATTTATTGTAATCTCAATTCCACTTGCATATATTTTCACTCAGGTATTTAAAATGCCGCTAACTTCGATCTGGACGGCAATCCTTATTGGGAATATACTCTCGGCAATAATCGGATACTTTTGGATCAAGAAAGAAATTAGTAAAATTGACATCAATAAAGTGCCAGTGCACCACATGGAAAACCAGGCGTAAAATTTAATAAATTTTAAAATCTTTTTTTAGAAAAATTTGCCTTTAGGTATTCTTCAAATACCACTCGATTGTTCTTGCAAGGCCTTCTTCAAACCCTATTGTTGGTTCAAAGGAAAGCGCCTTTTTTGCCTTTGAAATATCGGCAACAAACCTTACAACTTCCCCTGTCCTATTGTTCCCAACAGTGATTTTGCTGGATGAATTAAGGCGCTTTTGGATCATTTTTGCGCAATCAATTATTTTCACTCCCTTCCCTGTTGCAATATTGTACGCCTCGTTTTTTGCGCCATCGAATTTTTCAATGCAGCAAATAATTCCCTGCACCGTGTCATCAATGTAGGTGAAATCAAGTTCCTTGTGCTCCCCGAACACCATGAGGTCTTTTCCCTGCCGCGTGAACCTGATAAATAGCGGGACAACACGGTCAGAATCATCATACATCCCGTACACGTTTGAAAAACGCGTGATGATAAAATCAATCCCGTAGCAGTGCTTGTAGGAATTCACAAGGGCCTCCCCTGCAACTTTTGAGGCGCTATATGGGCTCTCGGAAGCGGAAATTTTTGCATCGTCTTCTTTGTAGACCATATTTTGGGAGTTGCCATAAACTTCCCTGCTGGAAGCGAAAATAAATTTCTTTATTTTATTCTTTCTGCAAAATTCGAGCATATTAAAGAGCATTGAAATGTTCTCAAGCGCCCCTTGCGGCTCAATCACCAAATTGTACACACGCGCATTTGCAGCAAGGTGCACTACAATATCAGCATCTGCAGAGAGTTTTTTGATCTGCTTTTCATCGGTAAGATCAGCAATTGTTGTAATTGCATTTATTTTTTTATTCCAAGCATTTTTGCGCTTATCAACGCCCTGCACATCATAGTTTTTTTCAATGAGTTTTTCGCAAAGCCGCGTACCTATTGTGCCGCTGCTTCCTGTGACCATTATTTTTCCGACCATTGTTTACATTACTCCCCTTAAAGTTTAAAATCCAACCTGCCCAACTAAATCAACAGCTTCCCAAACCTTGCGCTTCCAATAAGCCTGCTTGTTTTTACCGCAATCACATACGAAATTCCAATTAGCACTATAAAAAATGCGTGCAGTGGGGATTTGTTTTCCAAAAATGTTATCCCGCGCGGAGAGCTAAGTTCCATTTTTCCCCCGTTTTTCCAAAGACCGGTTGCTACCTTAAAGTCCTGCACCGGGTCAATTAGAAACCCATATTTTATGTGCAAAAATTCCTCACAAACCCTTGTCGGGTGCTTTTTGTACAAGAGAACATCATTTTGGTGGTAGTAGAGGCGCTGCAGAACATGTGAAACAAGCGCGGCAAAACCCCTTGGCTTTGTCTCTGTGTGGTCGTGGAAATACCGCGCCTTTACAAGCTTGAATTTAAAGCCCAAATCCATTATTTTGAATGTAAGGTCAGTGTCCTCGCGATAGTAGCGGTACTCTTCATCGTAGCTGCCCACTTTTTCTAGCAAATCCTTTCGAAAGGCAGTTGAGGTGCCGCCGTAGTAATCATACGCGCTAACAACCCCAACATCCTCTGCATCAAACCCATCACATATTTTTTGCAGCCAATTTTTTTGTGCAATGCAATCATGGTCCATGTTGACAATAATTTCATATTGTGAATTTTCTATTCCCACATTTCTTGCCCTGCAAACCCCGCTATTTTTCTGGTGGAACACTTTGATTTTTGCATTTTTTTTAGCGTATGGGTCTAGGAATTGCCCTGTGCCATCAGTGCTGCCGTCGTTTACCACAACCACTTCATATTTTCCCGCAAAATCCTGGTCCACTAGCGCGTTTAGGGTTTTTTTGAGAATTGATTTATTATTATAAGTTGCAACAACAATTGAGGCATTTGAAGATTTCTTCACAATTTTTCCCCCAATTGTTTTTTTGTAAATGCATCCAAAATCTGCACAATTCTTCCCGTCTCAATTTTTGCGGGGCTGAAATCTTCCAGTTCAATTATTTTTTGTAAAATCTCACTCTCGCTTTTTGCAACAAGCCCAAGATTTTTTTGTTCAACAACTTGCGCAAGTTCGAGCTGATGATTGTTAGTGTGTTCTGAGAATTCCTTTCTTCTCGCAATTGCAATGAATTTTTTCCCCAAATTTTTTGCAAGGCCGATATTTCCTTCTCCTGCATGGGTTATGAATATGTCGCACTTTTCAAGAAGGCTCCGGAATTCATCTATCGGGACAAATTTTTTGTAAGGGAAATTTTTTGGCAAGTAATCACTATGCCCGCTTTGGCAAAAAATATTCCCGGTTATCCTGCCCTCTGAAATCAAGCGGTCAATTTCGCGCAAGAGCCTATTGAATTGCTGCGGGTGCGTTCCCACTGACACAAATATTGAAAGGGTTTTGCTGCGGATGTTTTTTGATTTTATACTATCACATCCACTAGAAAATGCTGCCGCCAAATATGCCTTTGGGATAAAATTTTTCAAGTTCTCTCCACTGGTAGATGAAAAGATCGGCAAAGCGGTATGCGATTTTTCCGCTAACCCCGGGTTCTAGAGGCCTGCAAAAGCTCTCAATAAAGACCACTTTTTTCCCAAGGATTTTTCCGGCAGCGCAGGCAAGCAGCCCAATATCTGCACCGGTTGAAATCACAACATCGGGGTTTTCTTTTCGTATAATATCAAAGGATTGCAAAAAGCACTGCACTGAGGCAACCGGGTTTCTTCCTGGCAGGGGGGCAAAAAAAACCTTCTTTGATTTTGCAAGGCTTTGCGTATCTGCGCGCTCAAATGTTATGAAAAAATGCGGGTATTTTTTGTAAAAATCTTCAAGCTGGAGCATCTCACTAAGGTGCCCTCCAGCAGAGCATGCAAGGCATATTTTCAGGGCCATGCAAGGATTGGGGGAATTTGGCAAATTAAAGCTTATTGGTATGTTTGCAAACAACCTTATCTTTGAACGGTGCTTAAAAACCTTTATGAATGAATTTATAGTGATGATAGGTAAAGTAAAAGACTATATACTTTCACATAAATTAGAGCTCTTTTTTGTCCTACTGATATTTCTACTAGCCTTCGGAATAAGGGCTCAGTTAATGGTATACGGCCTCATGTTTGAATTCGATTCCTACTTCCATGCAAGGATTGGCGAATATGTAGTGCAGAATTTGACCGTGCCGGCAACCGACCCGCTCGCATACTACCAAGTCTCCGGCGGGGCTACCCTTCCTAACAATTTTTTCTTCTGGTTTTTTACCGCAATACTTTTCAAAATATTCACGCTCAATGCACCTTTCAATAAAGATGCCTGGATTGTTGCGGTAAAGGTTTTCCCTGCACTTTTCGGGGCCCTTACTTCGGTTGCAATGTATTATTTGGGGAAGGAAATGTATAGCAAAAAAGCAGGGGTTGCGATGGCAATATTTGCAGCGGTAATCCCGGCGTTTGTTTACAGGACGATGGCAGGATTTTTTGAGGACGACTCGCTTGGCTTTTTGTGGATGATAGTAGGTTTTGTATTTTTTGTGCGCTCGGTAAAGGGCGCAACTTTTGGAAAAGAGACAATGATAAATGCCGCCATTGCCGGATTTTTCTTTTTTATAATGGCATGGACCTGGCAGGTTTTCATAATGATCCCGATAATACTTGTCGCATGGATTTTCTCAACACTTGCCTTAATGTGGTTTAGAAAAGATGGCAGCCAGAAAATGAAGGCAATCGGCAAAAACTTTGCAATAGCATTCGCCATTTTTGCAGTGCTAACCACAATTGCAACAGGCACGGGCTGGATCGAAACCGCAACCGGGTATGTGGGGACCTATTTGCCAATAACCCCCGGAAACATTGACAGGATCCAAACCCAGGGAGGGGACTCATCGAGCATTTACTCGGTTTCAGTTGGCGAAGAGCAGCAGGGATTTAGGTTCTGGGGCAATAAATACAGCGCCCTTATAGTCTTTCCCATAGTTGCCCTTCTGGTATTCATTCCCTATAGGCTTCTTAGGAAAAAAGACGACTACGTTACTGCCCTTCTTCTCTTCTGGATACTTATTGCAATGTTCATGGCATTTATCCGCCTCAAGTTCACATATGTATTGGGGCTTCCCCTTGCAGCAGCCGCAGGAATTACAGTGCACGAATTATTGGAGTGGATTGGGAACAGGCAGGGATTTGAGAAAAAAACAATCGCATTCATCCTCGGCTTTTTATTCATTGTAGGGGTTGCGGCAGGCACATTCTTTGTCCCACAAAACGTCCCGCATATTGAATTGGACACCGGCTGGAAAGATTCCCTTTATTGGATGAAGCAGAACACGCCATCCGATGCAAAATTTTTCAACTGGTGGGACGAAGGCCACTGGATAGGGTTTGTTGCAGAGCGCGCCGCGAGCACTGATAACCGTAACTATATCCTGAAAGCAAATTCAGACATGGCCGGTTTCATACTAGCGCCTTCTGAAGAGGATGCAGTGAAAATACTCGGTGATTACAATGCCGATTACGTGATTTTGAGCGAAGACCTTTTGGGGAAAATGCAATCCCTCGGGCTTTATGCGTACAATACAACAAACTACAATGACCCGCGCCTTGTACACCAAGGATTTGAACTGCCGTGCTCTAAAACAACCGATGAACTCTCAAAGCAAACATTTGTAACCTGCGGCGGAAACAGGATCAGCGAGCAGCAATACAATTCGCTTCCATTCAAACGCATAACCGAACCAAACCAGATAATTGACCAAAAATCACGCGCGTTCGTATACCGAAACGAATCCGGAACCAAACTTTTTATACTAAACGGGCCCGCAAACAACACATTCATAACAAAACTCTTCTTTGACATAGAGAACGTCTCCAATTTTGAACTTGCCTACTCGAACAAGGAAGTTCGAATATTTAAAGTAATTAAGTAAAGTGATATTCCAATGCAGCTGCTACTCTCACTCTTTCTTGTTTTCATAACCTCATTTCTTCTAACATACCTAGTAACCCCAGTTCTAATCCGCAAAATGCTGCGAAGAGGATTAGTGGGAGCCGACATGAATAAAATTGAAAAGCCAAAAATAGCTGAACTAGGCGGCATTGCTCCGCTACTTGGCCTCTCTTTGGGAATAATTGTCTCAATTTTTTTTGCAGTGTATGCCGGATATTTGCAAATGAGCCTTATTATAATTTTTGCATCATTTCTAACAATTCTTCTTGTGGGTTTTATCGGAGTAATTGATGACCTTATTGGCTGGAAGAGTGGAATTAGGCAATGGCAGCACGCGCTATTTCCTGTTTTTGCCGCTCTTCCTCTAATGGCAGTGCAGGCAGGAACTGATTATCTAATCTTGCCATTTCTTGGCGCAACCTCAATCGGAATTCTCTACTCTCTGATTTTAGTTCCTCTAGGAATAACCGGGGCTAGCAATGCGTTCAATATGCTGGCAGGTTTTAACGGCCTTGAAGCCGGACTTGGATTACTAATAATTAGCACTCTTTCATTCATTGCCCTTCTCAGCGGAAAAACAGAAGCGCTGATAATCGGTGTTGCAGTGATTGCCGCGCTAATTGGATTTATTCGCTACAATTGGTATCCCGCAAAAATATTTGGCGGCGACTCTCTAACATTAATGATCGGAGCTAGCATTGCAACAATATCAATAATTGGGAATATGGAAAAAGTTGGGATCAGCATTATCGCGCTTCACTGGGTTGAACTTCTCTTTAAAGCAAAACACAAATTCCAAAGCGAATCATTCGGAATTCCACAAAGTGACGGAACACTAAAAGCAGATCCGCGCGGCGGATCACTCACGCACTTTTTGATGCGCATGAAAAAATTCACAGAGCAAGAACTTGTAATAACTATCCTTACACTGCAGGCAATAATCTGTGTAATCGTATTCATCATGTTCTACTTTCGCTTATTTTAATCAGCGCACATCTTTGCAGCGATGTAGCCCAAGGCAGTTCCTATAATCGCCCACAGCGCAACCCCAATCACAAAGCCCGCTGGCTCAAATGGCTTTATGGTAAACTGTATTGTGCTATGCGTTAGGTACTCTGCTATTTTCATGCTCGGTCCGGGTGACACATAGAGAAGGATCCCGCAGATAGCAGAAAGCCCACCTAACAGCGCCCCGAACTTGAGCCCAAATACTGTTGCATTCTTCATTTTTCTCCCCCCGCGTTTTACTTTCCGGCAGCCCAGTTGTATGAGGCTGCGATTAGCCATCCGAGCACTGCTCCAAATATTGCGCCCAATATGATGTTGGCTATCCAGCCCGTAGCGGAGAATGTGCCCATCCCGAACTGCACGCTGTTGTACATCATCGTGCTTTATGCGCCTCTCATCATGGATGGTGCTCCGAGGTATGCCAATCCAAAGAGCGCGTGCAATGCGCCTGATGCCACTGCACCTGAAATTATCGCTGATTTTACATTCAATTTTTCCATTTGTCAAAACCTCCTTGCGATTCTTGCAATTCACATTATTTGCTTTGCTTATTAATTTCCTTGTTTATTAATTTTTCCCCGAAGCTCCTTTTCATTCGGCAAGCCGGCAAACTCCAGCTTGCCGTCTATTACTATTCCCGGCATTGCCATGAACTTGTATTTTGCAAGCAAATCCGGCCTGCCCATAACGTTTATTTCCTCTACTTCGATTGGCGTTTCTTTTGCAATGCGCTTGAGCATTTTCTTTGCCGCTGCACATGGCGCGCATCCGGGCGTTGAGAGGATTAATATTTTCATTTCAAATCACGCTTTTGCATACAAATCACGTTTTTGCATATTTTGACGGGTTGCTGTCAAAGCCGCTTTTGCAGTGCAAGCTGCAAAAGTAATACGTCTTGCCGTTATGCTGGCTCTTTTTTGCAGTCTACTCATTTATTTCCATTCCGCATACGATGTCTTTTGCCACTTTTCCACCTCCGCAAGGTTTGCCATTTTTCTACTTTAAAAATGTAAGTGCCGTTCCTGCGACCAGCACTATTATCAGCAGCACAGCGCCTATCTGGGTCCAATTTGTCCCAGACTCACCGTGGTTGTGCTCTGCATCTTTATGTTCATTGCCGCTATGGCCGTGGTCTGTTCCTGCGCAACAGTTCATTTTTCTACCCACTTTTTAAGAAAGGCTTTTTTAGCCAAATACAGTGTAATTACAATCAATGCAATTGCGAATGCCCAGTCAGGGATTGTTTTTGTTGATTCGAGTATTGCCTTTTGCATTCCCTGCAGCGAGATGGCGAGCTGCATTTGCTCAGTTGTTGATGCGGTAATTTGATGCGTGAATGCCGCAACTAATGTCAGTACGCCGATTAATACCAAAATCGTCCCGGACAGCACGCTTGTGGAGTGCAATTCAATTTTGTTTACAAGCACATTGATGCTAAATGACTTTCCTTTCACTATTGGGTTCTCTCCAATCTTGTATTTTTCCCATAGAAGAGCCAGCACCACGAGCGGAACAACCATTCCCAGTACATATGCCCAACCGAGCAAAAATGCTTGTATGAATGAGGCGCTTATCAGGGAGAGTGTGAGGACTCCTGCGAGCACTGGAAGGCAGCATGAGCTTGCAAAGCCTGAGAACAGTCCGAGCTGGTAAATGCTAATAGCGTCAACTTTGTCCATTGCCGGTGATTTGGTTTTGAATGGCATTGCAAGGGATTTTCCCAGAAGGGTAAAAATTCCAAGCAGCAGCATAAAGAGGCCACCTGCTATGAATATCTCGGTGTGGAATTGTGATGCAAGCTGCCCAAGCCCTGCGAGCCCAAGGCCAATCGGTATGAGAATTGTGGCAAGGCCGAGCATGAAAATAAGCGTCATTTTGAGTATCTGCTTTTTTTCCTTGATTACAAACGCAAAGTATGCGGGGAGAAGGAATGTAATGCAGCAGGGGGCAAAGAATGCCACTGCGCCGCTGAGGAACGCTGCAAGAATGGTTGCGGCGAGGAATCCCTCTATCATCAGGCTGCACCCGTTCCATTCAATGCATTTTTAACACTTACAAGTATGCTCTCAACCGGAACATACATTGTCCCTGTTCCGCCATGACGGTCGCCTGTCTTGGCGGGTTTGTATGCGCTATACCTCCACTTTATTGCTCCGTCTTTGCCAACCAAAACGAAAACGTGCCCTGGCCGCTCTCCCGGGTGCATACTGTCCTGCAGCACATCATATTTTGTTGAGGCTGTGAGGCTGTTGTCGTATAGCAGAGTATCCCTGATTCCATACTGGTCTTTTGCTTGGGCGAGGGCTTGCGGCGGGTCAACTGTTATCATGACAACTTCTATGTCAAGCGCATCGAATTCCGCCTGCTGCTTTTCAATGTCCACCTGCTGGCTCCAGCATGCCGGGCACATGATTCCTTCCTGGAAATAGAGAAGGACGTTTTTCTTTCCCTGCAAATTCGAGAGGCTGAATTGGCCTCCCCCAACTACCGGGAGGGTGAAGTCGGGGGCTTTGTCGCCTTCCTTGGCGCTTGCGCTGCTTGCGTTTGTTGCGCTCAGAAGGCCATAGCCAACAAGCCCTACTATAAGTATTATCCCTGCAAATGGCAGTATTTTTCCGATCATTTCCTTGCTCATTTTCAATTCCTCCTTTAGTATCCGAATATTGTCCAGCCTGGGTGCATTGCCTTCTGCATTAGAACAAATGTGATTGCAAGGGCAAGCATCCAGAACCCGTTCTTTATCCAAGGCTTGTATTTTTCCCACTCTAGTGGCATGGCTTTCCACCGCCCTTTGATGCAAAGTAACCCATCACAAGATGCGAACCAATGCAGAGTACTATGGCCAGGCCGAAAACCCAGAACCCGCTAAAGCCTGCTAGCTGGAGCCCGAATATCAGGATTACCGGCAGCAGGCAGCATACTGCCATCTGTGCAATGTGGCTCGATTTGATTTCTTCCCAGATTTTTCCAAGCATGTTTTTTTCCTCCGCAAGTTCATTGCTCTGCTGTTTGAACGATTTCATTTTTGTTCAGGTCAAAGTATCTTATTCCGCGTATCGCTTCAAGGTCCCTGAACACATAATTCCCGTCAGATTCCACGCTTCCGCCTTGCAGCCAGATCTGCGGGAAGCCATTATATGCATTAAGGTCACCTGAGAGGAAGAATGCCGGGACTTTTTCCATCTTGTATTTGGCAAGCAACGCTTTTCCCTCTTTGGAATCATAGCTGAATGTTTCCTGCACCACCGGAGTCACTCCAAAGGCGCTTTGGAGGATTTGGGTGTAAACTTCTTCTGAGTCAAAAACTTCATTTTTGTCAGGGACGGAAACAAATGTTGCCGTTGTTTTCCCACGCAGCTTTCCTGTGCTGACCTCAAAGTATATTGGTGGAATGTTACGCAGAACTAGCGTTCCATCATTTTCTGTTGTCCCAATTTTTGGCCAGTTCTCCGCGAGCACTTGTGCTTTTTTTGTCTCGCCTTGCAAAAGGATTGTGGGAATTCTCTCTATCCTGTATTTTTCAATCAATTGCTTTGCCTCTGTGGAATTCCTTTCAAGGGTTTTTTCCGAGACTATCTTTAATTCGGGAAGCTGTTGCAACTGTTCTGCAAGGGAAGCCAAGGTAATAAGCTTTGCTTCATTCGAGTCTGTTATTGTTGTAAGAGTAATTTCTGCAGGTTCTTGGATCGGTTGCGGAGCATTTCCATTTGCATTAAGCCCAGCAAGAGTTATATCCCTCGCTTCTACTTTTGCTGCCGTCCCCTGAATTGAAAACGCGCTATAAAGCAATGCGATTATCGCCAGCGCCGCTACCACCGTTATTGCTGCGAAAATTTTTTGCTCATCTTCCATTCAATTCCCCCCTTCCAGGCACTGCGCATATTTATCAGGGTGATGCCCCAAGTGCTCTTTCCACTGCTCCGGGTCGGTTCCTGCAGGCACTGCACAAATGTCGTCCGGGTTTTCATTGCTTGTGAATTGCTCAAAATTTGATCTGGTGTTCTCCGGTCTATTCGGCTGGATGGTTGCCGAGAAGTACAGCACCATTGCGCCAATCACTATTGCCCCGACAAATAACGCAACCAGGATTTTTTCGTCAATCATTTTCTTTCCCCCGGCATTACCAATTTTGGCTTGATGAACCTGGCTATTGCCGCCAGAACAAGTGTTCCGCCGATAATCCAGGAAAAGGGCTGAAGATTGATAAGATTCGTTGGAATGCCGGCAATTATTACGCCAAAGTTGAAGAGCATGAGGTTTTTGGAAATGCATTTAGGGTTTTTCAAAAACATTATTGTTGAAGGTATGAGCAGCAGCACTGCCGCGCCCCACAAGTACAGATTGTACTCAAAGAGGAATAAGAGGGGCATTCCTGTGAGCACTATGCCAATGCCTGCAAGAATTGTTATTAGTGCCAGGCAGATGCTGTGGCATAAGCTCCAGGAACTCCCTATGGTTGAGAGGAATGCTGAAAGGCCGCTGAATGAATTCAGGATTTTTGCTTTAAACGGGTCCGCAGACCCGGCATGTGTTCTTTCTGCCGGGTTTTGGGCGGAAAGTTCTGCATTATGAAAACAGTTTACCATTGCAATAACCTCAAAGCTTTACAAGATATGTAAAGCATTATTATTTAAACATATCTCGAAAAAGGAATGCAAAGTTCAATATTTGGGGCAGTGAAACGAAGGCAGTTGGCTTTATTGGCGGGAAATTGCCTGTCATCGGACCAATAATTTCGTAAAAAGTTGTTGTTTCTTGGGTTTTTTGTGTAAATTTTTTGCTTTTTTAGTCAGCCGAACGCGAGGATTTTGTCCGAATCTTCGACAAGCTTGAGCAGGTCTTTCATTGTTGACACCGGGCAATTTTTGCTGCCTTCTTTCTGTCTTGATTTCAGGCAAGTTCCGCAGGACAGTATCTGGCCCCTATTTTCGATGAATAAGCTGACTTGTTCTTTTACATTGTATTTTTCATTTTGTAGGTCTTCTATTTCAACACCTTCATTTATCAAAAAGACTTTTGTTTCGTGGTTTGATTTGAGTGCGGTTAGCCCGAACCTGAATGCATTCCATGCTTTTTCGGGTTCTTTTGTCCCCAAGATGATGCCAATTTTCATTTTCTTACCACTTTGGCTATTTTTTGCTTATTTTCAATCTGCTCAAGTAAAACACCCCTAATTAGGTTGCAGGCTTTCACCATTTTCGGGAAAGCGATTTTGTAATAAATGACTGTTCCGTCTCTCCTGCTTGTGACGACGCCTTTCTGCCTCAGTATTGCCAGGTGTTGCGAAAGATTGGCTTGCCTCAGACCACTATCCTTGATAAGTTCAGAAACGGATTTTTCTCTGCCGCCAAGCAGATAAATGATTTTCAAGCGCTTTGCATCGGCAAGAGTCTTGCAAAGTTCGGCATGCAAATTAAACAAACTATTATTCATACATTCATATATATGAATATAATCTATTTTAAATGTTGCCATGGGATAGGTTCCGGAAAGTCATTTGGTGCCGATACGAATGATTGCGTGTCTTGTTATTTCAAGGTTGCAGGAATTGTGCACGGTGCACCATGTCTCGCACTTTTCCGCAGTTTTAGCGTCGGCGTACTTCAAGCCGCATGATTCGCACTTGAAATATTTTCCAATCTTTTTGACCAAAGCCAACGCCCCATTGCACTCAGAGTTTGCTCCTTATTTTCTTTATGTCAAGCCCCTCTTTTATTAGCTGGTTGTCAAGGCGCATTTCCTCAATTGTGTCAAGCTCTTCCAAATGCACCGGGAGAAGGCCAAAAAAGCCCGCCCTTATTGAGTGGAAAAACCTCTTTATGTTAAAAAAGCCGCTTTTGAGATGCAATAATTCATGCATGAGGACAATCCGGATTTCTTCCTCGTCAAAATTCTCAACCAGGCCGGTTGAAATGAAAATCGTTTTTTTGAGGGCGGAAACAACGAATGCCGACTTGTTGGCATCCTCAAACAAATATAATTCGGGGGTTTTAATGCCAAGTTTTCCAGCTTCCTGCGCAAGCATTTTCTCGATTTTTTTGTCATTGTGCCTTTTCAGGCCCATTCTTGCAATGAAAGGGGTCAGGGCATATGATGTGATGAAAAACGCGAGCACAAGGAACAGTGCAATTGTGTGCGCAGTGTTGAAAATGCCGAGGGGGTGGTTTTCGGACGAATATGCGAGTGTTATGAGAAATGCAAAAATTGCCGTCAGGAATGCGGACTTGAGGAGCAAGTTCCGTTTTATGGAAAGCTTCCTGTGGAAGAAAATCAGGATTATTGCGGTAAGTGCAATGACTCCTATAAGAAAGTAGTTAAGATATGAAATAGTTGTCCCTGGGCCTAATACGCAGCTGTTAATGCATGCCATTTCCGAAGACATTTCACATAATCCTCCCTTAGAGATTCTTCTTCAAGTAAGCTATTGAAGGCTCGCCGAATGTAACCTTGAGGAAACTCAGGAATTTTTTTGAAATTTTGTTGGCAAGCTCTTCTTTCGTCACGCGGGCGCCATACATGTACTTAAGTCCGCCCCTTCCTTTCTCGATTTCCCTTTCCAGAAGATTTCTTGAAAACATCCGGTCCATAGTGACTGTGACCGTGGTATAAGCCACTTTGTTCCTCTTCTTCACAAAATCATAGACTTGCCTGCAGCTCTTCTTGTTCTTATCCTGCCAGAGGCATTCCAGTATGTCAGCTTCAAGGCCGCCCACTATGGAATTGAGCCCCTTCTTGTCAAAGTTTATTTTTGAAACATCCATGGTAGATCCCCTTTGGCCGGCGGCCATTGCATATACTTTGCCGCAATACCTTTAAAAATGTAATGCTTTACATTATTTGTAAAGCTTTGTATGTGAAGCTAAGGGGTGCTGAAAAATGGTGCATGATTGCTGCAAGCAGGAAGACAAGCAAATCAATCATAACGATGGTGTTGGCAAAAAAGAGCTATCAATAATATTTCTGATTATGGGGGCTTTGCTCATGGGCGCAATAATTGTCCAAGCATATAACTTCACCCAAATAAACCAGACAAATGTCCTGCTTGAAAAACAGGCATCTTCGCTTTCCATTGGCGGAAATTCGGTTTCCCTTAGCGGAAACAGTCAAAGTTCTGGCGCGATTGATATGTCGGGCTGGACAGACAACGAGAAAATGAACTATGAAATGCACGGGATAATCCCGGCACGCGCACAGGGCAGCTCAACTGCCCAAAGTGCCGCCCCTGTTACGGCAAACTTTTCAGAAGTCCTGCCAAAAGGAGTTCCAATAATATACGGAGTGGAGCTTGGGGTAAGCTACGATAATGTTTCAGTAAATAATCCCCAGAAGGCAGACCAGACAATTGCCACTCTATCACAGTTTGACAAGGAAAACAGCGGCAAATATATTGAGCTTTCGGGCGACGCGCAGCAAAGATACATCAAAATCGCTTCGCAGATTTCGTGCGAGTACTGCTGCGGGGCGGAAAGCATCATCTTTCCCGACGGTAAAAAGGCATGCGGGTGTGCTCACAGCTACTCCATGAGAGGCCTTGCAAAATACCTGCTCAAGAACCACCCAAACGATTTTACGGACGAGCAAATCCTCGAGGAACTCGGAAAATGGAAAACACTATATTTCCCAGGGGTTCTTGCACAAAAAGCCCAAGTAATGAAGGAAAAAGGGGTAGAGTTCAATTACATCAACCTCGCCTCAAACAAATATAGGGGCCTGGAGAAAGGCGCGCCACAAGGCGAATCTATGGTAGGGGGCTGTTGAAATGAGCAAATACTTCAACGTGGCGAATAAAAACCAAAAGGAGGTCAAATCATGCCATCAACAATAGAATACCTGGCACTGGTTGCAGTGGCAATAGTGCTCGTAATCTCAGTCGTGCAGGCAGCGCAAATTTCCGGCCTGAACGAAAAAATAACCCAGCAAAATGCGGCCTTAGCTTCACTTGCCTTAGGCGGAACGAACACAACAGTTGGCCAAGGAGCAGCAGCTGCTCAACAGGCTTTGGCGCCAAGCCAAGGTTCTGCAAGCCAGCAAATGGTCGGCGGATGCTAAACCAAAGAAGGCCACCACAATGGCAAAAATTGCAGTGATAGCACTATTTCTTGCAGCCATTGTGGTTCTTGGCGGCTGCCTAGAGCAATCAGAGCCAAAAATCGAAACATGCACGCTTAATGGCTGTTCAATTGGCGGCATAAACAATTCGGCCCATGATTCAAATAATATTGCAAATGCAAAGCCAGAAGACAAAAATATCGCAATTGAAAAAAGCCGTGGCGAGATTTTGCTCGAAAAAGTGGCGCCAAGCAAAGGAATCATATTGCCTGTGAAATGGGGCGATGTTTTGGCAAAAGCTGCTCAAGCGGGCGCAATAGACATGAACAAGTATAAAACCTCGCTTGCCCGTAGCGGGGCAAAACTCAGGCCAGAGCACGAAGAACTCATTTTGGATGGAAGCGATGAGAACATTTCATTCGCCCCAGATAACGCCTACTTTAACCTCAACATGCTCTGGGCTCTTGGCCTTGTCAATAAAAACCCAATCCTCACAAAAGGCAAGATTTCAGAATACGGGGACAAAAAAGCATACTTTGCCTCAACAGGCGGCTGGACCCTTGGCAAAAAAACCGGCGGCGAACTGCTCGGGAGCGCAAAAATAATCAATCTGACGCCACAACAGCAAAAAATAGTTGAAGAAGTTTCAGCCAACACTTACAGGCCATGCTGCAGCAACCCAACCGGATTTCCGGACTGCAACCACGCAATGGCAGCACTCGCCCTCGCAGAACTCATGGCCTCGCAAGGGGCTACAAAGGGGCAGATATATGATGCGCTCCTGGTCGCAAACTCATATTGGTTCACAAGAACATACGTAAACATTGCAGAATACCTGGCTGAGAATAGAAAGGATTTTAGCAAGGTTGACTCAAAAGAACTCTTAGGAGAAAAGTACTCAAGCCAAAGTGGCTATCGCAAAATTGCAAATTCATTGAAAAACATTCCAGAAATGCAATTGGGAGGGAGCACATGCGCAAACTGAAACATCAAAAAACAATGCCGGGTTTTAGTGAATGGCGGGGCAGGAAAAATGTCACCAGCAAAGTAACTGTAATTTTCATTGCACTTTTCTTAGTCGCAATAGTCGTATTTTTAGTGACAATGCTAAGCCTCACGCACGGATTAATGGAATACCGCACAACAGGCACTTCCGGATACGTGGGCTTTTTTGTTAATTACCATGTTGCATTAATGATCATCCTGGTGGCTGCAGCAATAATTTTTGGCGCAGCAATTTACTATAGTTTAAAAGAAAATAATCCCAAAATTTGAAAGGTGTCCAAGCACACAAACCTGAAAAGTGCAATTCATTGTAAATGGGTCTGAAAGCACCCAGTATGAGAGTTATGTCATTAGGGATGGATTCATAATAGAAATGCGTGCAACGAACTCAGAAGCTAGTGATATAGAATTAATTAACAGGGTTATGAAACAAATAATCCCAACTAATACAAAAGGCCAATGAATCTGTAAATTTTTTAAAAAGTAGAAGAAAGTGATTAGCAGCGTTCGGCGGTAAATCATTCCTATAAACGACTAAAAATGTAGATTTTCTTGGCTTTTGATGCTTAATAGGAACCATTTCTTGCCTTTTATGTAGGATAAAAGTAACTGCTAACAGGTTTTGGTAAAGTGTTGTTATAATACCCCCAATTGTCAAAATAAGGCATTTAAAAATCGTATTTTTTATACTACATTTTATAAAATTGTCTATAATCCCTCAAATCGTCATAACAAAGCAGGTAAAAAATTTTCTGTTAGCAGTTACGGATAAAAACAAGGTTTAAATATTCCATTTCTCATATTTATCTTATTGCATCCCCGGGATTGCTTCGGCAAACCCGGGCTTATTTTTATGTCTAATAAAAGAGCAACTTTGTTTATTGATGGCTCAAACTTCTATCATGCATTGAAACAGAGCAAGTTTTTGGACGTTTTCTCTTTCAAAGATTTCTTTGAAGAATTGTCCAAGAGTTTTCAGATAACAAAAGTCTACTATTATGATGCACTGAAAAATAGCCAGCTTGAATCTGGGCAATATTCCAAACAACAGCATTTTCATCGAAAACTCGAAAAGGAAATTCCATTGCTTGTTGTGCGCTCACGAAAATTGAAATATCTGCTTGTAAATGATAAGGTTGAAAAAGCAAAAGCCGAAGCCAAGTTTTGCGCTGATTGCAAACCCAAAATTGGAAAATTTCTCTCTAAGGCTGGTTTGATAAAAATGACTAAAGAAAAAGGCATTGACATAATGCTTGTGACAGACATGATTAAGGGGGCTTTTCAGGAGAATTATGAAACTGCTTTACTTGCAACAGGAGATGCAGACTTTGTACCTGCTGTTGAACTAGTCCAAAATCTCAAAAAAGAAGTCATAAACATTCATTTCTATGCAGGCAGCTCATCAGAACTCAGGGTGAAATGCAACTCGCATAAACTTATTGTAGTTGATATGAAAGGAAAATGTTCTTTCAAGTAAATAGAAAAAATCAAAAATTATGTGATAATCGCCAATTTGAAGGTGATTAACATGACCAGAAGAAATTAAGTGATTAGCAGCGTAAACTTGAATTTTGGTGCTATTTAGTAGTGAATTTCCACTTTTTCTCTATTTTTAGTGCCAAATAGCACTATTTTTATAGTTTTTGGCGGCAAGTTTTAACATGGTTTCAAAGTACGATTTGCTTTCTTCGGTTTTCCTAAATGAAGGCATGGCTGCATCCGAATTGCTCAAAAAACTGGGCAAAACGCCCTATGAATACGACGCATTTTATAAGCGGCTCAAACAGCTTGAAGAGGAAGGATTTCTCAAAGTTGAAGAAAAAAGGTACTTCCTGCAAAAAACTGAAAAATCAGTCAAGCTTTTGCGGGTACTTGATTTCTGCGTGAGAAATGCGATTAATTACAACGAACTTTTTTTGGTCAAAACTGTTGAGTTCATCAAGATGGGATTGGAAAAAAACCATGCCAATGGGGAACACTTCAACAGCAAAACAATCGCGAGAATTTCAAGCTTTCTCTCAAAACACGGCTTTCTTATAATAGATTCCCGCAAACCATTTTCCGGAACACTCGTATATTCGGATTTCCTGAAGAATGTCGTTGAATTGTCCGGAGGAGAAGCCCAAATAAACCGCAAAAATATATTTGAAGATGTAGATGAAGAAAAACTGAATATCAAAATGGATTCCGAATTTGCAAAATTCAGGAAGTCACCAAGGCACACCAGCGTCGATGACGAAATATTGTTTATCCACCGCAGCCTCTCGCTTGAAGGCAATACAATGACCTTATCCGAAACCGCGAGGCTCATAAAGCAAAACATCCCTCCAAAAAACAGGACTTTCCAGGAAATGCAGGAAACAATAGATTACAAGAAGGCGCTTGATATGCTAATCAAGGGCAAAAGCCACCTCGATCTGCAGAAAATCCTTGAGTTCCATGCAAAGGCGATGAACTGGATTGAAGCAGGTGCCGGAGAGCTGAGAGCACAAAATGTTCTGATAAAAGGCAACCCGGAATTCAAGACTGCAGATTGGAAAGATTTGCCAAGGAGGCTTGAGGATTTGTTTGAATATTACAGGCAAAATATCCGGAAGAAAATGAAGCCGCATGAAATTGTGGATTTTGCGGCATATCTGCATAGTGAATTCCAAAGGATACATCCATTCATAGATGGCAACTCAAGGACATCGCGCGCGATATTTGCCCATACACTGATGCAAAAAGGCTTCCTGCTCATAACATTTCCCGCCGGATTTGTACAGCAATACATGGAACTGACCAAGCTTTCCAAAAGCAGGAATGATGGGCATTTTAAGATTTTCATGAAACAGCTGGTTCTGCATTCATTAAAGAACACGAACCAGAAAATGAGATATGCATGAACGTGGTAACGCTTAGCCAGAGGCGCGATGACAAAAAGTTCGCCCTGCTGATGAAACTGATTGTGCTTGAAAATTTGAAGATGGCGAGCAGGAAACTGGAGTTTGAGTATAATACTCTAAAGCGGGATATTTTTGCGCCAGTTAGCTCTTTTAGATTTAGAAACATATGGCGAAATTACTCTTCTTCGCCCAACTTGAAATTTAAGAAATGTCGGACTAGATTTTTTGCCGATAAGATCTCCTTTCAAAGAGACCACTGCAAATGGATAATTTGAGAATAATTGCTTTAAACGGGGATCTTGCCGTGCTTTTTTAAGTTCTGAATGAAGATTCAGTGATTCTTTATTAAACGCCTTAGTATGGCCTAAGTGGGCACCTGAAAGAATGACAGCCGTAGAAAAGGCAGCTACTCCCGCCATTGGGTGTAAATGAGCAATTGCATGTTGAGCAGCTACAGCTCCTGGAATTCCGAATGAACTCACAGCTACTGTTGAACCAACCCTATAACGTTTTCTGTGCGCCAAAATTTTGTCTACGGCATATTTAACATTTGGCGGAAGTTCATTGTAAGTAATTTTTCCCATTTTAAGAAATAGTGAAGAGTTAAATAAAAATGTTACCTAGTTTTGAAAAATCCAAAAATTTCAATTTTTGAAAACTGCCCCTCGTAAAACAAGGGAAAAGCAGGAAAAGAGTTGCGATTAACGCAACTTGAATTAAAGAAATGATTAGCAGCGTATAAGCTGCTCCGGTCTAGAGACCAGTGCAAACCACATCGCAGGCAGGCTTAACTTCCGGGTTCGGAATGAGACCGGGTGTTTCCCTACCGCTATGACCGCTAATCAACATATTCCCCTATTGGAAGGTTTTTAAAGGTTGCTACAATTAAGGCTTTAGCCTTTTCACCTGTTTACGCAAGGTTTCAGGTCTAGGGTATTTGTTTGAGACGTGAAAGTACGTCTGGTTTCCTGTTGTGCGATTATTCATTATACCAATCAATCTAAATCCTTTCAATTCCTTATTTTTTGTTTCAATTATTTTTGGATAAGAAAATGCCCACGGGTCTGTAGTTGTCAGGTGAATGTCGTGTTCTCTCCAAAACCTTCTTGAACTATGAATCCTGTCAACTGAAGTGCTTTTGTGTACAATTCGTTTAGTTCCAGGTTTACCAGGGGGAGCCATTTATTACATCTCTTCTGCTGCGACCTTCTTCTTTGCTCCCTTCTTGCTTTTTTCAGGGGCATTGATGTCGCGGATCATTTTTGCTGCCTTGCGAAGACCTTTCTTTAGAAGCTCTTCATTTTTTGCGCCGGCGCAAATTAGTTTTCCGTTCTTGAACAAAAGCAATGTGAGCTTTGGATCATGGATCCTTAAAATTGCACCAGGGAACTGCTCCGGTTCGTACTCTACGTTATCCGATTCCATTGCTGTCTTGAAAAGATCAAGGTTCATTTTAAGATTTGCAGTTGTCACAAGGTTTACAACAGTGTACTCGGCATTCTTTTGCACCTTCACACTCTTTTGTATCTCATGGATCATTTTGGATGCTTTGTATATTGCAAGAGGTATCTGGCTCTCGCTACTAGCACCTGAGCAAATGACTTTACCGTTCTTGAAAAGGAGCATTGAAACTTTCGGCTCTTTTAATTTTAATATCGCGCCCGGAAACTGTTCAGGTTCGTACTCTACACTTGGAATTGTTATTGCAAGGTTGTACAAATCTATTGTGGTGTTCAAATTAGCTGAAGCCACGATATTTACAATTGTATATTGCATTGAATCAAAACCCCCCGACCAACTATTCTTTCTTATATAAACCCTTTAAAAAGCTTTAAAAAGGTATTTAAAAAGGTGGATTTGTTTAGAAACTCCGTTTTTGGGGTTTGTGTTTAGAAACTAGACGGTAATCGCTATTTTGCTCATTTTAGGGTTTTCTGTTGAGAAAGTCGCTTTTAGGCCAAATTCATAATAGGCTTTGATTAGGTGAATTATTCTTTAAATAATCCCGTATCTAATTAATTGGCGAGTTAAGTGTTTTTTGAGATTGATGTTAGTGGAGAGGATATACTGAATGAAAATTATACTGTTGTTGTAGCAGAACCCGGCAAAAATACACTTATGTTAGGTTATAAATTTGATGAGAAAACACTTAGAATTTTAACTGCGCGGTGGGGGCAAGGGAAATATACATATGCAAAATCTCCTAAAGGAAAGGCTGATATGCGAGTAAGATTGTATTGCATTGTAATTTATTACATTTTCAAAAGGCTAAAAGATAAAATTGAAAGTTCAAATATTAAATTGAGACTTTGTAAAGATTTTAGTGGAAGAGAATCTAACATTAAAGAAAGTCTAAAATATTTGTTAAGTAGTTTGAAGTACTCTGTCGCCTCAATGGATTTTGCTAAACTTTCAAAACATTCATTGGCAGATAAGTATGCTTATCTTCTTAGAAAGGACACTGAAAATAAGTTTAAAGGTCTTTTAATCCACATTGAAATTGATGAATTCGAAAAATTTCTAAAATATTAAAAGTGGTGTATTGAGGAACTAACGTTGCACTACCCTAGTTCGCCCTATAGGACTAAAACCTATCGAACTCCCTAGCGACAATACACCAATGTATCTATGTGCACATCAGATATTAAAAATTATCTAATAAAATGGGGTTGTTTATAAACTCCGTTATCGTAGTTTTTGTATAAAACACCGTTTTCGGAGGATTTTCCCCCGGAAGGCCGCTGGTTTTCTCGCCTTTTGCCCCTGATTATGTTTAAATCAATTTTGCGATCTACTCTAATATGGCAAACTTTTATTTTGATATTGAAACAACAGGGCTAAACCCAAAAGAGCACAAAATAGTAGGCCTTGCAATACAAGAACTTGATAGGTCTAGCGGAAAACCGGTTGGCCCCTTGCGCGTTTTTCGAGAATGGGAACTATCCGAAAAGGAAATTTTGGAAAAGTTTTTGGAAGAATCTAAAATTACAGGAGGGTATGAATTTGCATTTGTGCCCTTTGGATATAATATGCCGTTCAAATCGAATTTTTTAAAAGAGCGCCTTGCATTTCATGGCCTTGTTGCAATTGATATGCTGCAACGCCCATTTGTTGATCTTCGTCCATTTGGAATAATAATGAACAAAGGCGAATTCAAAGGTTCAGGCCTAGATAAAATCACCGGCGCTAAAATGGAAGGGGCAAAAACCCCGAAGTGGTATTTGGACAAAGAGTTCGGCAAAATCGTGCGCCACTTGGAAGCGAAGGCAAAAGCGTTCGTGCAATTGAATTCATGGCTCTATTCTGAAATGCCAAAATTTTTGGAGCGATTTAGAAAAGAGAAAAAGGAGTGAATTATTCGAGAAGTTCGAGGAATTTTTTCTTTTCCATTTTGAGGTCTTTTTTTATTATTTTTCCAAGCAGCCCTTCACCAATCGGCTCTTTACCATGCACTGGTACGCTTGTTTTTCTTCCGTCAGGGTGGGCGAACATGAAGTGGCTACCATGAACTCTTATTTGATGGAAGCCAAGAGTCTCTATTATTTTTATTAATTTTTTTGCCGGAATTGGCTTCAAGGTTTACACCTCTACGACCTGCACTCCGACAAAACTTGTTTGTGAGTCTTCGCCCTTTTCTTCTAAGCAAAGCTCAATTACTTCTTTAACCCTCTTAAGTAGCTCATCCATACTTTTTGCTTGTGTGTGGCAAGCCTGCAGTTCGGGTACATCAGCAACAAGCCACCCGTTTTTGTCTTTTTCAATAATAACTGTAAAAGCACGTTTTTCCATTCAACCACCGTCTATCTAAATTATTCCATAACCTAAATAAAAGGCTATTTTATAGTTTTTTTGTCCCCTGCGCTAGTGCGATTAGGTCTTTTTCTTCAAGGCGAACTAACTTTTTCAAAAGTCCCGGCGCTATTTTTGTGCCCTCGGTAAAGCTGCGAATCCCGCCATTCTCCATATTGAGAAAATAAATTTTGGGTGCCATTCTGAGTTTTTTCCTGCGGGCAAGCTTTACGTTTCTAGGGGTTTTTTGCCGCCTATATTGCGTGGGCATTTGCTATACTTTGTCTTTCCGAGTTTAAATTAGTTGTTTTCCCGCCTTTGCCCTTGTGGGGTTTTTCTGCTGTAGGTATTTAAATGTTTTCACACGAAATGAGTATAGTTCTCTAATCTTTAAGTAGTGATAAATATGGCAAACAAGGCAGCACGTGGAAAAAGGGCAAAAACAAGGCACAAAATACGCCGGAAAGGCTCTAAAGTGACGATTACAAAGCTTTTGCAGCAAATACCAATCGGTTCAAAAGTTGACATTAAAATAAACGGTTCAATGCAAGGGCAGGGAATGCCATTTAGGCGCTATCACGGTTTTACAGGAACAGTAACCGCAAGGCAGGGAACTGCCTATATTGTTTCGCTCTATAACGGCAACCAGCCTGTTGAACTAATAATTGGGCCAGCTCATCTCACGCCTTCATCTGGGCAAGCAAAGAGTGAGAAAGAGAGCGCAAAGCAGCAAGCAGCACAAGAGGTTGATGCGTAATGATTGGAAAAAAAGTTGTTTTATCTGAAAATGTCCCGCTATTCCAGGTAAAGGAAATACTAACAGAGCGCAATAAGGAAGGCGAATTGCGATATGAGCAGCAGCAGGCATTTGATTATGCTAAAAAATTTGCAAAGATAACACAGGCCAAGGGTGAAAAACTCGTAGCAGAATTGAAAAAAATAGAAGGATTGGACGAGGACTTCATAACCAAGGCAGTTGACATAATGCCGGCAGATATTGAGTCAGCAAGGCTCATATCATACAAGGGGAATGCAATAACCGACGAAAAATTAAAGCAGGTCGTTGAAGCAATCTCCAAGTATTCCAAATAAATCCCATTCTTTTTCCGGTGGTTTGCCATGAAGGTTGAAGAACAAGCAATAGTCCTGGATTTTTTGCCACGAGGCCGCAGCTCTGATTACAAAACAGAGCCCCTAGCCCAGCTTATAGGGAAAGAACATTTCACTTTGCTAGAGGTTGTTACAAAGCAAGGCGTTGAACTAAAAGCGCTAGACGATGTATATGTCGGAAAGGACCAGCGCGCACAAATTGATTTTATAAAAAGAAGAATCAGCTACAAGGACCTAACAAACAACTCCCTTTCAGAACTAGACAAGGCAGTTGAAAAGCTAGTGAAGGAAAATGAAAAGAAATTTGTGGATTTTTACAACAGCGCGCGCAGCATTACAATAAAGCGCCATCAAATAGAGCTATTGCCGGGGATGGGAAAAAAGCACATGCTGCAAATAATTTCAGAGCGCGAAAAAGGCCCTTTCACTTCTTTTGCACAAATGCAAGAGAGGGTTAGCGGAATACCCGACCCTGGCGCTGCAATAGTAAAAAGGGTAATTGAAGAACTCGAAGGCCTCGATTCCAAATACTTCCTCTTCTCAAGGCCCCCGTCCCCAGAAAAAGAATTCCGGCCACGGCGCAGGTTCTAGTATTTATGAGCTTATTTTCAGAACTCTCACAGCTAATGATAGAGTATAGGTTTAGGCCAGAACAGGGGTTTTCCCAAAACTTTATTATTGATGAAGTAATATTGCAAAAAATGGTAGACACTGCCGAACTTGAAGAAAATGACATTGTGCTAGAAATCGGGTGCGGAACCGGGTTTCTTACAAAACAATTATTGGAAAAATGCAAAGTAGTGGGGTTTGAAAAAGACCCTAAAATGGTGCAGATATTAAAGGGCAAATTTTCGGAAAATAAAAACTTCAAACTAATTGAAAAAGATTTTTTGCAAACAGAGATTCCAAAATTCACAAAAGTGGTTTCACTCCCACCATATAATATTTCAACCGAAATCGTGCTGCGCCTTCTTCTATCAAGCCCTAAAAAAATAGTTCTTATTTTCCAGCGCGAATTTTCAGAAAAAATAATAGCTGAACCTGGTTTTTGGGATTATAGCTACATTTCAGCCCTTTGCAGGGTAAAATTTGAACCGCAAGTTATTGTGCAAAATATTTCCCCAATGGCATTTTACCCAAAGCCGCAGGCATATTCAACCCTTCTTGTTCTAAACCCCCGCGAGCAAGAAGTAAAAATAAAGGATTTTAGTGCATTTGCACTTTTTGTAAAAAACCTCTTCCGGTACAAAAATAAAAACCTTGCAAATGCCCTGCTATTATGTGAAAAACAACTCTCCGGGAAAATAAAATTTAGTAAAAAAGGCGTAAAAGAAGTTTTAGAAGATGAAATTTCCAAAGAAAAAGTGAACCTTATTTGGCCTGATGAACTTGCACAAATATTTAGAAAACTCTCTCAATAACGATGTTGTTAAATTCCACCGCGGTATTTGTTTTTGCAATATTGAGCGCGTCTTGGAGTTTTTGTTCATTTTCTGCATGTATTTCAAAAAGAACATCCCCGCTCTTTATTTTTTGGGAACTTTCTACAAATAAAGTAACACCTGCAAGTTTATCCCCCGGAGCCCCGCTAACCCTTGCAATTTTATTTATTACTCCCACATTTAAGCCGCTGACAATTCCTGCTTGCTGGGCAAAAACCTTTTTTTTATAAGGCGCCTCTTTTATTTGCTCTGACGAAAATATTGTTCCTCCCTGAGCTGATATTATTTGCTTCATTTTTGCAAGTGCCTCTCCGCTTTGTAGTATTTTAAGGGCTTTTTCATAACCTTTCCCTTTTGCAACATCGCCGCATAGCTCGAGCAGAGCGCCAGCTAGTTCAACTGATTTTTTTGCAAGATTATCAAATATTTTCCCTTCCAAAATCTGCATTGCATATTTTGCCTCCAAAGCGGGGCCAAATGCCATTCCGCTTGGCTGCGAACCATCTGTTAGCACGACCTCTATTTTCATTCCAAGGCGCTTTCCGACTTCAACAAATTTGAGCGCCATTTGCTCTGCCCTCTCTTTTGATTTCACTTTCACATATGGCCCAACCGGAATATCAATTACAATATATTTTGCGCCAACACTTGCCTTTTTTGCCATAACACTTGCAATTACTTGGCCTTCGGGGTCAAGTGAGAGCGGGTATTCTATTTTGATTATTTTATCATCTGCCGGGGCAAGTTCAACTGCGCCGCCCCACACAAGGCACGCGCCAACTTTTTGCACAACTTCCCTTATTTTTTCAAGCGAGAGCGAAACCGGGGCCAGCACTTCCATTGCATCTGCTGTCCCTGAAGAGGATGTGATAGCACGCGAAGATGTTTTTGGCATTGTGTATCCTGCAGCTGCAATTATTGGAGTTATTATCATTGTGCTCCTGCCATTGGTCCCTCCAATTGAGTGCTTATCCACTACAATTCCTTTTTGGAATTCTATTCTCTTTCCATTATCAAGAAGCGCATTTGTCATTGAAACTATTTCATCAAGATCAAAGCCGCGAATATAGACAGCGCACACAAATTCTGCAGCTTCAATTTCCGAAAGCTTATTTGTTGCAATGTCCTGTACAATCTGCCTAATTTGTTCTGTTGAGAGCTTTTCCCCATCCATTTTCTTTTTTATAAATTCAAGGCTCTTTGGCTTTCCTGAAGCTTTAGTGCAAACCCGGTCCCTATCTTTTAGGTCAAGAAGCCGCACAACATCATTAAAGAGCCCAATTTCATTTTTCTCAACAAAACTATCGGTGACATCAGCAACAACATTTACAGATTTTCCATTCTCCCTATTCAACACCTGGATCCTGTCCATTGCGCGGATCCCCAAATCCTTTGCATCGTGCTCATTTAGGATTGCAATTAATTTCCCTGCTTCAATATCAACAATTCTAACCCGCACAAGGTGGCAGTAGTCAGTCCCATTTTGCATGTACACAATAAGCTTGCCTTATTTTTAAACCAAACTGCTATAGGCTATTTACATCTTTTTCCGACATAAAAAAAATTTGTTTTAGATGCCTGACTATAGTATAAATCCTCAAAAACCAGGGGCCTTTTGGACTGGCCAAAAACCACAAGGTCAGAAAAGGGCTTTTTATCTTTATTTTCGGAAAATGAGTCTATTTCGCCCCAAGTGCAGAGCAGAGCGCTTGCGCCTCTTTTTTTATATCGGCTGCCTCATATAGCGCCCTTCCGACAATTGCGTGCCAAAAAGCGCCTGCAGCTTTGCCGGATTCGCTAATGTTCCCGCCCTGGGAAACAAGCCCCGGGGAGTGCAAAATAGGAGTAATCCCTTTTGAACTAAAAAATTCTCGGTATTTTTTTATTTTTTCAGGTTTATTTCCCGGGACAACAAATTCTACAACCCCGCACTCAATTGCAACTTCATACATCCTAGTTGGCGCGTCATCTTCCAAAAATCCGCCATCTGATTTCAAATACCCCTCATGGGTCATCTCGCCACCCACAATTACTCCAAGCCCAACCTTTTTGCACGCTTCAATCCATGAGCGCTCCGTTTGCGGGCCTGCTTGGGGAAACAAAATTACCGCATCAATTCCGGCATCCTTGCAAACCTTGGCAAACTTTTCTCCTGTAAATGGCACATCGGTTGCAGCTTTTTGGTGATCGTAGATCAGCGGTTTTTTTGTGTGCTTGCGCGCAGTTTTTACAACTGCAGGAAGCCCATACTTTAGCCCGAGTTCAAATCCGATTTTATACGCTCCGATCCCTTTTATTGAATCGGTTTCTTTTACAAGCTTTTCAAAAGTTTTAATGTCCTCAAAATCGCATGCAGGTATAATGCTTTTTGGAATTGGGATTATGCTTTTCATTTCACCTTCTCCTGCCACTTTTGTGGATCTGAAAAATATTCACGCGCGCTTTGGACCTGCTCCTTTGCAATTTTTCCTTGCGCGCCTAGAATTTCCAAAAGTTCACTCACCCGAAAAATGCTATGTAATTTATATCCTGCTTTGAAGAGCTCTTCTTGCCCTCCTTGCTCCCTATCAACAAGCACTAATACGTCAGATACTTTGAGTCCCTCTTTTTGCAACGGAGCAATCGCTTCGAATTTGCTAGAACCTGTAGTAATTAGATCATCGATTACAAGCACTGTTTCTCCGGGGCTATATTTTCCCTCAACTGCTGCCTTTGTGCCATATTCTTTCACTTCTTTGCGCGGGAAAATCATTCTCCAATCATTTTCAAGGCTAACTGCACTAGCTATTGCAATTGCGGCAAATGGAATCCCTGCAATCGCATCGAATTTTAGCCCCTTGGCTTTTTTCGAGAGCTCCTTTCCAACAAGGCGCAAAACTTTTGGATAAGAAATTAAAATTCTAAGATCAATATAGATCGGGCTTTTGAGGCCTGATTTTAGTGTAAAGAGGCCGAATTTTACTGCCCCGATTTCTTGCAATTTTATTGCAAGTTCGCTTCTGCTATCTAGTGCTGTTTTAGCCAAAAACTTCTCCCCCAACAATTGTATTTTCAACAAAGCCTTTTAACTTCTGATCTGCAAATGGGGTGTATTTGGCTTTTGTGAAAAGCTTTTCATTATGTAGCACATATTTCTTTTCCATATCAACAATAACTAAATCCGCATCAAACCCCTCTTTTATGAACCCTTTAGTTGGCCAATTGAAAATTGCCGCAGGGTTTTCACAAAGAACCTCAACAACTTTTTCTAAACCAATTTTTTTTCTGTTCACTTGGTCTAGCATAATGGGGTAGAGTGTCTCAACCCCGGGAACACCCGAGGGGCACTGCAAATACTCTCGTGCCTTCTCTTCTTGGGAGTGCGGAGCGTGGTCAGTTGAAACAATATCAATTGTACCTTTTTTTAGCGCGGAGAAAAGGGCCTTTCTGTGTTCCGGACCTTTTACTGATGGATTGCACTTCAAAAGGTTTCCAAGGGTTTTGTAGTGCGTTGAATCAAGAAGCAAATGGTGCGGAGTTACTTCGCAGGTTATTTTCCCATTGCTTTTTGCCTTTGCCTCTTTTACTAGTTCCACCCCTTTTTTTGAGGAAATGTGAGCTACATGGAATTTGTTCCCTGCTTCTTTTTGGATTTTTAGAAGCGCTGCAATAGCTAGAACTTCCGCCTGCTCATCTCTAATTAGTGGATGGAAAGAGACTGAGTTCTCATTTTTGTAGTGTTCAGAATTTTTCCTAATTGTAGTTTCATCTTCTGCGTGCGCTACAACAATAAAACCATTGCGAGCAGAGAGCTTGAATAGCTCCCTTATTTTTTCAATTTTATTAAAAAGAATATCCCCAGTAGTTGAACCGAAATATAATTTGACAGCGCGTAAATTTTTTGCCGCTCCAATTTCTTCCAAATTATTTTCAGTTGCTGCCATATAGAGGTCAAAATTTACAAGCGCATCTTTTGCAACAATTGCGCGTTTTTGCTCTAAGTTTGCAAGAGTATCAGTTGGGGGATTTGTATTTGGCATATCCATTACAGTAGTAACTCCGCCGGCAATGGCAGCTAGCGAACCTGAAACCCAATCTTCCTTATATTCAAAACCCGGAACACGAAAATGCACATGCACATCAATTGCTCCGGGAAGAATTATTTTCCCGGTGCAGTCAATTTCTTTTTGGGCGCTAATTTTTTGAGAAGTCATTTTTGTGATTTTTCCATTTTCAATAAGTAGGTTCTTTTTTACAAGAGTGCCCTCAAGGTATGCTTTTCCGCCGAGGAGTGCGAGGCTCACTGTTTACACCAACTATTAGGGCCCCAGTTATGAATTAAAAGTGAACGATAGGCAGTATTTGGAGATGAAAACAACAATTGCGAGCCTAAATTTTCCAAGCTGCATAATGAATGCTTCCGGCCCGCGCTGCACCACTTTTGAAGACCTAAAAGCCCTAGGTTTATCCTCATCCGGGGCAATTGTCACAAAATCCTGTACATTAGAAGCCCGTGGAGGAAATCCCGAGCCTAGGTATAAAAAAGTGGAAGATGGTTCGATAAATTCAATGGGCCTTCCAAATCTTGGCTATAAAAAATATGTCGAATTTGTCCCGGAATTAAAAAAATACAAAAAGCCCCTAATTGTTAGCGTTTCCGGCCTTCAGCTTGCAGATAATCTTGAAATAATAAAAGCATTCAACAAAACAGATGTCGATGCAATTGAACTAAACCTCTCATGCCCAAATATTGTGGGAAAAGCGCAGGTTGGCTATGATTTTGAACAAAGCGAAGAGGTGTTGCGGGAAGTAAAAAAAATATGCAAAAAACCCCTAGGGACAAAGCTCCCGCCATATTTTGATTTTGTCCACTTTGAGCAAATGGCGTCCCTTCTAAATAAGCACAAAGTTGATTTTGTAACCTGTATAAATAGCATCGGAAACGGCCTTATAATAGACCCCGAAACCGAAAAGCCGCTAATAAAACCAAAAGGCGGGTTTGGAGGAATCGGCGGCAAATTCGTAAAGCCCACAGCGCTTGCAAATGTAAAAAAAATGCACGAACTTTTAGACAAGAAAATAGGAATAATTGGTGTTGGCGGGATTTATAGCGGAGTTGATATTTTCGAATTCATTTTAGCAGGCGCTAGGGCAGTACAAGTTGGAACTATCTACCAAGAAGAAGGCGTGAAATGCTTTGATAGGCTCAATAGGGAATTTGAAAATTATTGCGCCAAGAAGGGTTATTCGAAAATAGAGGATATGTGTGGAAAACTCAAACCCTTGTGAAATTTTTCGTTCATTTTTTTACGGCTTCTGCAATTTCCTTATCCCCGAATTTTATTTCACAATAAAAGCACTGGGCCTGCAGCGGGTTTTTGCTAATCAAAAATTTGGATGTAATTTTTTCCGCATTTGTAATGCATTTGGGGTTAATGCATCTCATAATCCCTTCAACTTTTTGCGGGTATGAGAGCTCTGTTTTATTCACAATTTCAGAATTTTTTATAATGTTTAGGGTTGCGCCTTTTCCGATCAGCGCAATCTTATCCATTTCCTTTTGGCTAAGCTCCCTGCCTTCAATAAAAATTATATCTTTCCTGCCCATTTTCCTGCTCTCGACATTTATTCCAAGTGTTAGTGTCAGATCCTTTAGATCTAGGACTTCAAGCAATTTGTACGCTGACCCTGCATTTAGATGGTCAATTGCCGTGCCTTTTTTTATTGGGGTTATTCTAATTTCCTTTTTCATTTTTTCACATCCTGTAGAAGTGATAGTATTGCTTCGCGCACCGGAATTCCATTTGCCGCTTGGGTAAAATAGAGGGCAGCCGGAGTTGAATCAACTTCTTGTGCAATTTCAGTGATGCGCGGAAGCGGGTGCATTATTTTCACGCCCTTTTTTGCTTTTGAAATCAATTCATTTGTAATTACATAAGCATTCTTCACTTTCTGGTATTCTAGTTCATCCGGAAATCTCTCCTTTTGGATCCTTGTTGCATAAATAATGTCCACATTCGGGATGAACTTTTCAAGGTTATTTGTTTGGTGGATTTTCAAATTTTTAGTCTCCTCAATAATGTATTTTGGCATCTCAAGCCCAACCGGGGAGTAGAGGTATACTGTAACATCCTTAAAGTGCGAGAGCGCGTACATGAGGCTGTGGACGGTTCTTCCGTATTTGAGATCTCCTGCCATCATTATTTTTAGCCCATCAATTTTCCCGAATTCTTTGTAAATTGTATACAAGTCAAGCAGTGTTTGTGAAGGGTGTTGGTTTGCCCCATCCCCTGCATTTACAATTGGTTTTGTGCAAACTTCAGCTGCCCTTCGCGCTGCGCCATCAAATGAGTGCCTAACAACAATAATATCGGCATACCCATTTGCCATTTTGATGGTGTCGCTAAAACTCTCTCCTTTTGATAGGCTGCTTGTTTGGGGTTCAGATAGGCTCACAACCTTTGCCCCCAAATTCTGCGCAGCGCTCTCAAAACTTAACCTTGTGCGGGTTGATGGCTCTAAAAAAAGGGTTGCAACAAGCTTATTTTGGAGTATTTTTGCCTTTTTTTCGCGCGGCATTTTTTCAAGTTTTGCAGCCTGAGTTAGAACCAGTTCAATTGTTTGCCTTGAGAAATCAGAAATGGAAATGACATCAGATAAAAAGTGGTTGGAATTTGCTTTTTTTACAGGTTTTGCTGCCAAATGACCCTTCATAATATGGGTCTTGAACAAATAAAAACCTGTCGCTAAGCCAGTTCTGGTGTATGCGGGTTTCTAAAGTGCTTTTTGATTGGAATGGCTGGCGACAGTTACTTATTGAAATTTATGTGAAAATTGTAAAGACTCATCAATCCTTTGTCGGTTAGCGTATATTTGTGATTTTTTTCTTCCACTATCCTCAAATTTTCAAGTGTTTTCAACCGTCTTTGAACATCGTCCGGATTCATGTCAAATTTTTTTGCGATTTTGACAGCTTCAATTGAAGGGTTATATTTGGCTAAATAATACATTATTGTCAGATATCGCGCATCTACAAATGCTTTGTCCCAGTTTATTGAAGTCATCTTCTCCCCGTCATCTTCCAGTAAGTCTTTTGAGATATTTAAATTTTCCTTTTCTTGGTTTAGGCTTCTTTCTGTAATCCTTGTTTAAAAAATACAAAATAACGTGTTTTACCCCGAATATTATCTTTGCCTCCAATTCTTTCTTATTCCTATATGGTATTGGGTACTTGAATTCTGTTCTATAGTCCTCCTCGTCCGGGATTTTCATCAATTCGGGGTAGTTCCCATATTTGAAAAATGCCATTGTTTTCTTTTTCAGTTTTTTGTTGTCCCTGATGTCACCCGATTCGTTAAGGGTACCTTCCGATTTGCCATCTATGAAAATAATTATGTCTGCATCATTCAAATAAGCCGCTTGGATATCCCTATGCCTGGCCCGGCCGACTTTTTGTATGAAATCCCTTCCGATGTAACAAGTAATTCCGTATTTTAGGGTAAGTTTTCTTTGAAGTTTTTGGAGAAAATTGAGGTTGATATGAGCGCCCCGGTGGTCTCCGCACAAAAGTACGACATATCTTCCGTAATTTTTTCTTCTAAAGTCCTCAGCACTTCTAATCGGCTTTACAGCTTGCTCTAACCTTTGGACAGCGAATTTCCTGTCCGGCAATTTTTGAAATATTTTCTTTACTTCTTTTGTCATTGAACTGATTACTCTTGGTTAAATCTTAAAAAACCCCGCATTGTGGGCATTACCTCCAGATTTTAATACTTTTATTGGTTGCAACCCAGTGTCTCCCTATCTTACCACGAACTGCCCGTTTTTTACCCCAAAATTTGCCTTCAAATACCTTTAAATTCCTGCCCTGGGGCAATTTATGCTATGGGAATAGATTATTCACTTATTTTAAGGAATGCCCTTACTCTATTTTGGAAAGACCAAAAGACCTTATTTTACATGGGCGTACATATTGCCTTCTCAATCCTGAGCTTGATTGCTTTCACAAGCCTTGGGATGTATTTTTTCGGGGATAATATTTTCCAATTCATCAACGCGCTAGGGCAGCTTGAATCTGACTCTTCGATCTTTCTTGATCTATTTGAAAGTGTAATTGTAGGAAACATAGTGCCATTCATTTTGGCAGCAATTGTAGTTGGTATAATTTGTGTTCTAATTTCCCATTTTATCGATCTTCTGATCTATTCGCGCGCCATGGAAGTTGTAGGCCTAGAAAGCGAAGGGATTAGCATTCCAAAATATGCAAAAATAATCCTTCTCTATATCTGGGTGATAATTGCAACTTTCACTTCGCTCTACCACAAAACATTCCTCTACTACTTTATCGGCCTTATAATATTTTCAATAATTGTTGCAGTTGCATTTGTTCTAAACCCAATTCTTGGACTTATTGCACTTTTTATTTGGGCATTGCTTTTTTTCATTTACTGCCTGATAATAATTTACAATTCAATAAGGCTCTCACTTTCAACATTTATAATGCTGCAAAAAGACGGGCCAGTGATGCAAACAGCAAATAGCTCTTGGGACCTTACAGAAAAACGCGCATTTGAAGTTTTCATCGGCTATGTGTTAGTATCTGCAGTCATAATAGCAATTGGGTTTGCTCTTAGCATTCTCACAATTCTTCTGCGCCTTGGCCTAACAATTGGAAGTTCAAATTTCATTATAGCATTTGCTGCAGATATCCTCATTTCAATTATCACGGCTCCCCTATATGTTGCAATATTTGGATTTGGGTATTCTACACTCTACTCGCAAATTTTGCCAAAAAATGCTGCTGCGCAAAAGCCTCAAGCTCCAGTTCCACGCAGCGGAAAATTTAGCAGCAAAAAAACCAAATAGGATCTTGAGCCATTTTTATAGGGTGGTATTTTATGCGCCGGGAAATAACAAAAAAATACATGGACAAATACTCGCTAGGAGTTGTTGATATTGAAAATTCACTAGCCCTCTACAATTCTTTTTACAAAAACATGGGATTTAGTGGGACAATTCAAGACTTAATCGAAAAAAAGCTTGAAGAGAAAGTATTTGTTAGTGTAATGGATATAGGTTGCGGGAATGGTGGGTTTTTATCCGAACTCAAAAAGGAATTTGACGAACAGGTGCATACAATCGGAGTTGATCTTCTTGCCCCTGAAAAGCAGCCTGACAAGGTGATTATTGGGGATGCCCTTGAAGTTGAATATCCAAAAGAAGTGGATTTCATATTCTCCTTTAGATCCTTGCATGAAGTTGGCGAGAGCGCAAAAATGGTCAAAAAAATCTATAATTCACTTGCAAATGGCGGAAAAGCGTTTCTCTCATTTCGCACAATGGATATGTACGTGGGTTCGATTGGAATTGCAGAAATTGGCCAAAAAGACATTAGTGAACTTGAAAAAATGGTGCGGGCGCGAAAATTCGAAAACTTTATGGTAGGTGGATTTGAAGTTAGCGTAAAAGATGAAAAAGGCAAAAAGCACACCGCCGGAATCAATTTATTTTTGGAAAAATGAGAGCGGAATTAACCTCTAAAACCCTTGATTTTTTGTGAATTTTCATCTAAAATCTCCCCCCCCGTTTTCAATAGTTTTTTAAAGGGGTTCTGCCTTTATTTAAGCGAGAATTTACTATGCAAAATAAACCCAATTCCTGTTCAATACCTATCCATTTTGTCCCCGTCCTTTGTGCCCTTTTAGTTTTATTGTTTTTTTCTTCAACCGTTTTTGCCGTTGCGCAATTAGTTGCATTGCACGGGCGGATAGCTCAAAGCGGTTCTTCACTCTCCACCGGGGATCTAAGAGTTTTGATTTATGATGCAAATGTTAGCGGGAATTTAGTGTACGATTCCGGTTCTGATTTTAACAATGCAATAAATGACGGAGTAGTGGATGTAGTGCTCGGGAGCAACACACAACTCGATTTGAATTACGGCGGGTATTATTACATTGATTTGAGCATCAACGGAACAGACCTCGACTTCAATGGTTCAGAACGAAAACAATTTGAATCCTCGCACGGAGTGGTAAAAACCGGTTCAATCCTCGATGCCACCATCACCAACTCAGATATTTCAACAACTGCTAGCATTGATTGGACAAAAGTATCAAAAAGCGGAGCAGATTTGAATAATTTTAATTGGGGTTCGGATTTCAACAATATTTACGCACGCAGAGGAAGCGATGTAAATGTTACCGGGGCATGGAACTTCGCAAACACCCTCACAACACAAGGAGGCTTTGGATTAGGCGGAGTCACAATTTCGAATGGAGTACTCTACACACAATCACTAGTAATTCTAAATGACCTAAACGCAGCTACTGTTACCGCAATTGATGTAAACGGAAACTACACACCATTCCTCGATGTTACCTGGAGCCTTGGTTCATCATCAAATCGCTGGCTCGGAATATTCACACGCGACCTAAACGCAACAGACATCAACTCAACACGCGCATCACTTGGAACACTGACCCTTGGAACTCCGCTTGCAAAATCGCAAGGAGGAACAGGAACAACCGACTTCAACTCAAACGGAATAGTTTTTTATAACGGTTCGGCACTACAGGATAGGAGCAACTTTGTAGTCGCAACTGATGGAAACGTCGGAATCGGAACTACAACACCCACAAAAACCCTAAATATTATTGGGGATTTGAATGTGTCTTCAAACGGAACAGGTGCGCCTCTAATTTATGCAAGATCAACAGGAGTTGTTGGAATCGGAACAACCAATCCTGATTCAGCCTATAAATTACAAGTGACTGGAGCAGGATATTTTAGCAGCGATCTTATTGCAGGAGGCACGTTTTATACAAGCTCCGTAAACGGATCAGGTGGCGGAGCAATAACCCTAGGTTCAAATAACTCATCAACCACACTGCAAAGCAATAGTTCATCATTCATCAAATTCCAAAACAACTCCTTGCAAGAAAACATGAGAATAACAGGCGACGGGAACATCGGAATCGGTATAGCTACTCCGGTCCACAAATTGGATGTCAACGGCACCACGCGCATAAGGGCAGGAACTACAGATGCAAATGTTCTAAATGTCCAGGATTCGAGCGGCAAAAACCTCTTCACTGTAAAAGCCGACGGGAACTTTTTGATGGTCTCGCCGAATAACACCACTTTCAACTGCGGTGTTGCAAATAATGGCACGTTCCAGTGCTCATAGGAACAACGCGTTGAATTTTAGTGCCCGCAAATTCTGGCAATAAAAAATTAGCCGGGGCAAGACAAAGTTTTTGGATCTATGGAGTTGCGGGGATTTTTAATTCAAAATTAGTTAAGGGCCTTTTTCACGTTTGAATTTATGCCGTGAGCTCTACTTTTTTCATTTTTTTAGGTATTACAAAATAGATCTTGCGCTGGCAAACAGAGCACTCTGCAATAAATGTGGGTTTTTTGTTCTGCTTTTTTACGGTTGCGGTGAATTTTGCCTTTCCGCCATACCCTTTCTTGTGCTTCCTTACATTGCTTCTGGTTCCAATTGAAAGCGCGCGCGGTGAACCTGCTTTGAATTGCTTTAGCTTGTGCTCGGTGTGCGTGTTGCACTTTGGGCAATATAGGTTTTGTTCCTTTGGAATATGCATAAAAATTACCGCTCAAAAAGTGTGGTTTTGAACTACTATTTGGATCTGGCAAGGTTTAAAAATGGTTGCATCAGAATGGCTTTTTTTGCCAAAATAAGGGCGTTAAAGCAACCTGCCAAATCCGCCAAAAAAAGCCCCAGTAACGATTAAATAGAGTAATATCGTTCTCTTCTAGCATGATAGGGGCGCTTTTATCCGGGCTTGAAATCCTAAAAAGGCCACAATTGCTCTTAATTGCGCTACTGGGCTCAATTGCCAATTCATTTATCCTGCTTTTGAGTGTTGATTATTATTTTTCATTTTTTTATGAAGTGTTTGTGCTGGGCGAAATTGCAGATTCGAGCATTATTGATATGCCGTTCTATTTGCTTGCAACATATGCAACTGAAATTTTAGTGATTGTTCTCACAATTATTGCATCGCTTATGGTTTGGCTCTATGTGCTCTATGCATATAGCGCAATGCTTTCACAAAAGAAAAAAGTAATACAGGCACTAAGTTTTGCAATATCAAAAACTCCGGAAATAGCAATAGTTTCTTCTTTTTTGCTAGCGCTCTCATTTCTTTTTGCAGCAATTCTTTTTTTCTTCTTCATTGCAACTTTTTCATTTGCAGGGTTTGAAATAGTTGCACTTTTGATTCTAATTGCAGCCCTTGGATTGGGGGCATATATTTACCTAAAGCTCTCTTTTACACCGCTTTTTATGGCACTTGGAAAAAAAACCCTCAAGCAATCACTTGGCCTTAGCTGGAAACTGAGCGCAAAGCATCTTTTGCAGATTGCAGTTTTTTTAATTTTGCTCTCCACAATTTCCGGGGTTATTGCGGGGGTTTTTTCGCTGTTATCAGAATATCCGGAAAATGAAATAATTGCATTTGTTTTGCTGCTGGCAGGGATTGCATTTTCAAGCGCTTATTATAACATTGGATTTATCAGATATTTTGAGCAGCTGCAAGAGTAAGGCTGCGAATTAATAGCGATAAGGGGACAAAACCGTGACAGTAATAAAAAACATCAGGCTAAAAAATTTCAAGTCATTTCGCAAAGCGGATATTCCGTTCTCATCCGGCTTTACAGCAATAGCTGGCCCGAATGCCAGCGGTAAATGTGTAGTGGGGGAGACAAAAGTGCTCCTCCCTAATGGGGAAAGCAGGCAAATTGCAGATATTGTAGAAGAAAAACTCAAGACAGCCAAAACAAAACAGTTCCTTGAGGACGGAGTGGTTGGTTTTAATGACGACACAAATTTTAAGGTACTTAGCCTAAATCCAATTACCCTTAAAACAGAACAGAGGACAGTCAGGGCAGTTGTGCAAAGGCTAGCTCCGCAAAGGCTTCTTAAAGTAAGGACGCGCATGGGAAAAGAGGTCATCACAACAGATTACCACCCTTTTTTTAGCATCAATGAAAAAGGCCTCTATTCAATGGAGGCAAAAGACCTCAAAGAAGGGCAGTGCATTGCAACTCCGTCTCAACAAGTGCTGGAAGGAGTATTGAAAAAAAATAGCAATGTTCTGCAAATGCAAAAATACAAAACAGCTGAAAAGATTATTCAAAATACAGATATAGTTATGGATGAAATAGTAGAAATTGAAGAACTGAAAAACATACCTGAATATGTATATGACCTAAGCGTTGATTTTTCACACAACTTTATTGCAAATAATATATTTGTCCATAACAGCAACGTATTAGACGCACTTCTTTTTGCAATGGGAATAACCTCTTTGCGACTTCTCAGGGCATCAAAACTAACCGAACTTGTAAACCATGATGCAACTGAGGGGTATGCAAAGGTTGAACTCACCTTACAGGATAATAATGGCAAAGACCTGCTTGTTACCAGAATGGTTGATAGGAACGGAAAATCCATCTATAAAATAGATGAGAAGAGAAAGACCCTAAATGAAATACAATCGCTTCTCCTAGAACTCGGGGTTGACCCAAACGGTCATAACATTGTGGTGCAGGGCGATATTACCCGCGTAATTGAAATGAATGCAAAGCAGCGCAGGCAGGTAATAGAAGAGGTTGCGGGCCTTTCTGAATTTGAGGAGAAAAAAGAAGAGGCCATTAAAAAGCTTGAAAAAGTCGAGCAGCGCGTAAAAGATGCGCAGCTAATTCTAAATGAAAGGGAGGCATATCTCTCTCAACTTGAAGCCGATAGAAATAATGCCCTCAAGTTCAATTTGCTGCAAAGCGAGATGAGGCAGTCAAAGGCAACAATTTTATCCGAAGAAATCAAAATTATAAGAAAAGAGCTGGATTCTGCAAAGGGCGCAATGGAGAGGATGCAAAAGGACATTGAGGACAAAAAATCGCAAAGAAGCGCCCTGCAGCAAGAGGAGCAGGAGCTTGAGAGAAAAGTGGAAGATGCAACACGAAAACTAATTGATGCCAGCGAAAAAACCTACTCTTCAGTCGGAAAAGAAGTGGAGCAAAAAAAAGGACATCTGAACCTTCTGGAAGAGAGGCTCAGGTCAAAAAACGATTCCCTCAGTTCAAAGGCTTCCAGGATTTTGGCCCTGAAAACAGAATCAGAGCTTTTGGAAAAATCAAGTGAGGAGAAGAAAAAGCAGCTTGCGGAAGTTAAAAAGGAACTAAAAGAGCTTGAAAAATCACTAGAGCAGATTTCGCGGCAAATAGATTCTCAAAGCCCGGAATTTGAAAATAGCGAAAGCGGAATACGCTCGCACGAATCTGAAGTTTCACAAATCCTTATAGAAATTGCCCTTCAGAAGGACAAGTTGCATGAACTCAATATTAAAAAGCACGGGATTGAAAAGGACGCCAAGAATGCGCTGCATACAAGAGAAGATCTTGAAAGGGCAAAAAGAAAACTCGAAGAGAGGCTTTCGCGCAAAAATGAAATAGAAAAACAAATTGCGCTTCTTGAAAAGAAAAACCCCGCAAAAAACCTTGCAAAAACCGAATCCGAAATTGAAGAAATACTTTCAACTGTTCACTCTTTGCACGGGAAAAAATCGGCACTTGAAGATAGTGTTAAGGCGATCGGCAGCGCAAAATCAGATTGCCCCACATGTGAAAAGCCGCTTGAGCAGAAAATCAAAGAGAGGCTTTTGGAAAAAAAACAAAAGGAAATAGCGGATATTTCACAAAAAATATCAAAATTAGAAGAGCACAAAAAGCAATCACTTTTAGAAAAAGTGGAACTTTCAAAAGATGAACGCGCCCTCTCACACCTCAAATACTCTTTGGGCGAATACAGGGGGCTTGATGAGGAAATGCAATCGGCACAAAAAAAGCTTGCGCAGAATAGCGCTGCAAGTTCATCTGGAAGCGCTGAAATTGAAAAAGAAGTGCAAAAAATAATTGCAAAAATAGAGGGGCTTGAGGGCAAAAAAAAAGAGCTTGATGGAAAAATCGAGGATTTGCACCAAAGCTCCCAAAACCGCGAAATGAATGAATTGCTACTCAGGATGCAACAAGTGAATAAAGAGAAGGGGGAAAAAGAGGCAGTTTCCGGCAGGCTCTCAATTGAATTGGAGCAGGTGCTAACTGCAAGAATTGAATCTATTGAAAAAGAAAGCAAGGTTTTAGAGCGCGAGAAAGAGGAATTTGAAAAATCAATTGGGGAAATAGAAAAGGAAAAATTGCAGACAGAAGAGACCTTAGGAAAAGTGCAAGAAGAGCTTGAAAAGGCAAATAGGGCAAATAAGCTCTTGGAAGAGGAAAAAACACGAATCACTGCAAAAATAGGCTCGATTTCACAAAAGCGCGATGAACTCTCTACAAAAATAGAGGCGCGAGAGAAAGAACTCAATGAAACTAATTTGGAGCAATCAAAAAACGAGGTGAGAATAGTTGATCTTGAAGAGGAATTTAAGGATTATTCTACTATAGAGGTTTTGAAGGAATTTAACCTCAATGATCTTCACAAAAGAATACCGAATATTGAAAAGGAAATCGAAGAACTGGGAGCAATAAACATGAAATCGCTCGAGAACTTTGATGTGTTCAAAAAAGAGGTCGATGACGTGCGGCTCAAGGCAACAAAACTCGATGAGGAGAGAAGGGCGGTTGTTGAGATGATAGAAAAAATTGATGTGAGAAAACTTAGCGTATTTATGGAGTGCTTTTCACATGTTGCAAAGAAATTTTCAGAACTATATTTCAATTTTTTTGAAGGCGAGGGGCTGCTTGATCTTAGCGATAAAATAAACCCACTTGAAGGCGGGCTTTTGATACAGGCAAAATACAAAGAGGATACGCTAAAAAGTA
>DATDWP010000010.1:0-125471 GCA_035289625.1 archaeon
GGTAGTGCCCCATTTTGTGTGTGTCTAGTTCTGATACTTCCATCCAGAAGTTGTGTTTTTTTATGAGGTCATCGAGTTGGGTTCTTTCTTTGCTTCCTTTTCCGGGAAATTTGAGTCTTTCAGTGGATTTGAGCTTGAGTCGGTGCGTTGTCCCCTGTACAACCTCGTAACCGTGCTGCTTTGCGTATTCGAAAATCTGGGCTTTGAGTGTTTCCATTTCGTTCTCGATTTTCTCCAATAATGACTTTTTTTCTTGGTAAACCTTTGCGTATGCGTCTGCGAGTTTCACGCCTTCCTCTTGGCTATATTGTTTTGGTTCAAGTTTCTTGAGTTCTTGCCCATGTGCCCAGGCTGGGCAGATTGGCTTGTATGAGCAGTAACTGCAGAGGGGGCCAGAGTTGGTTTGGTAGTGCTCCGTTGATTCTATCTTATTTATTAGGCCTATAAGGCGTTTTTTGATTTTCTCAAGTTCCTTCTTGTTTCTGTGTGATATTCCTTCTCGCTGAAATACCACATAATGCCAAATCAAGTCAACTTTCTTAGCCTCTGGGAATTCTTTTTCGACCCACATTTGGTAAATTGCAAGTTGTTCATCCTTTTCCATTTTGGATTTTTCCGGTAGCTTACCATAAGTTTTGTAATCGTGAATCTGGAAGTGGTTTTTCCCAGCTTCCATAAACAAATCTATGTATCCTGTGAGCTTGTGTTTGCCATCTCCATTGAGGTCTAGTGTTATTTTTTGTTCGATTCCTAATACTTTTCCTTTCTCAAATGGGTGGTTTTTCTCATAAAAGTTGGCAACGCACTTCTTGCCGAGTTCGAAATAATGCTCTTTCGTCAATCCTTCCTTGTTAATTGCAATTTCGTCGTTCCAGCCTTCATTCCAAACTTTTTCATAATATGCGAGGAGCTCATGCAAAGAATTTTTCTTCGTGTGCTGCAAATCACGGAAAAGCTTCTCAAGTACAGAATGGACAACCTTTCCCATATACGCTTCAATTGAAACTTTTTCAGGAATAGAAATTTTCTGTACGTATTTGTACTCAAACTTCTTAGGACACTGCTCGAAACAAGCCAAACGGGAGTAGGAGTAAATCATTTAATCACTTTTTACAATTTTTTTAAATGTATTTTTAATTAAGCTCCTGAATATAATCCTTAGTTGCTTTTTCTAATCTTATCATTACATCGATCATCTTGTCTTGTATCTCAGGCCATTTATTTTTATCATTTAATCCATAGTCGAAAATGAATGCAATTCGACATGCGCGTTTATTATCCAATCTTTCCCAAGAGAGCTTATCTCCAAATATTTTTTCAATTTCATCTTTATGTTTTAACAGGTTATCAAATCGAATTTTGTTTATATTTGGTTCAACAAATTTCTTGCCTCTGTCAATATAGAGTTCACAACCCATATAGGAGTAAAGGATTACATAGTTATAGGATAACCCAGATTTACCTGCTCCTGCGCCAATCCAATGATATTTACTTGGTGATATATTTGAATGTAAATCTGTTAACAACTTAGATTTTTTTAATAGGCCTTCCCAGAATTCAAACCTAAGTTTTTCTTTTTCATCTGTTGGCGGATTTATTTTTTTGGATCTTTCTGATTTAGTCTCATTGTCAACATCAATTGCAACTCTTTCTTCTTCAATGTCTTTTTCAAAATCTATTTCAAAAATCTTTTCTATTTCTGATAAGAGATAATCTTTTCTTGCTTTTATTGTTTGATGATTCCAAATTTTATTGGTTGTTATTTTTTGGGTCAAGATAAAAGGCGTAATCCCATCTTTTCCAGTCCCTTCATATACTTTCAATTTTTCATGAAACGGATGATTGCTTGCTTTAATATTTTTCTTACCAGATAATAATGTTACATTGCCAAGTGAATTTACTAATTTATCCGCCAGGTCTGAAGTCATTACCCTAGACCAATAAGAATCCGATGAGTATGCTTGGGGAAAAATATGTTCGACATGTATGTCATTATCAATCTCAATAAAATTCATTTTTGGTGCTTCAAGTTGTTCATATTCAAGCGTAATTAATAATGGTTTACACCAAGCCTCTTTGTACACATCTCCATCAAGGCTTTCTCTAAACCGGCTTACGACTCTATCCGAAAGTATTTTTTCAGTTATTTTCTTTTTTATGAAATTTATATCTTTTTCTTCCTTTATCCAATCAATTATATTGAAGGATATTTGTTTTATTTTTGAAGAAGTGTACCCGGCTACCCAATAAATAAAATAAAGCTTTCTAAGATTTTTAGCAAGGGCTGTAATTTGCTCGTTATTCCAACCTTTAATTAAGGAGGTTAAAATTATTGATTTCCAATAAGTATCATGTTTCAAGTAGTAAAGTGAATAAATGGTTTTAGGTGACTTAGAATCCATACTCGCAAATAAATTGATTGCATTCTTAAATTCGTGAATTACTTTTAGCGAATCTTTATTCTTAAATTGAGTTTCCAATTCATCATATAGTGCTTTTTTTGGGTTATTTGCTAATAAATAGTATTCATAATAAGTAAATAGGTTAGTTAACTCTTCTTCTAATTCCTTTGCTTTAGTTTCAATATAAATCCAGTCTTGTTCAAAAGTTTTTAGATTATCTTCATCCTTTATACTCATCATTAAATAACTTTTTATCAAGTCCGCAGCGGTGAGATCTAGCCCCCGGTTATTTAAAACCTGAAATAACTTAATTGCAAAGCTTCTGTTAGAGCAAGTTATTGAGACTACTCTAACTTTTTCTAAAAGATATTCTGTGAATTTCTCAATTTTATCAGAGCCGTTTAATGGGTCAATTTTTTCTTTAAACCTAAAAGCTGTGTTGATAAATTTATTTTCTTTTAATTGTGCTTGGGTTAATTTCAAATCAAAATTAATGCCTCTAATGACTTCTTGTTCAAACTGATTTTGATTTTGCGCTTGTGTTCTTAATTTCAGTCTTTCATTTCCATTCTCGAGATTTTTAATTCTGCCTTCAATTAGATTTTTCTTTGTTTGATCAGAAAGTTTTGAGAAATGAATGTCCCTTAATGTACAAAATAAAATCATGAGAGTTGTAAGTCTCTGTTGACCGTCTACTACATCAAGATACTTATTATTATTTTTTCTTGTTAGAATTATAGACCCTAAGAAATACTCATCTTCATTATTTTCAAATGCAGAGTAAATGTCATCCCAAAGAGCATCAACTTGCTCGCTCTCCCAACTATAAGGTCGTTGATATGAGGGTATTTCGTAATAATTACTTCCCTCAAAAATATTTTGTATTGTTTTACTCTCTGGCGTGAATATGTCAGTCATCTTTAAAACCTCATTATTTTCCCTTCATTTGTTTGGTATTGTTTCCTTCAACTCAGGTGTCTGTTTTGTTGGCAGTTGGGGCATTCTAATGGGTCTTTGGTTTGGCTGTTTTTGCCTTTGCGCTTTGTGTTTGTGAATTGCCTGTGTTTGCATTCGGGGCATTCTATGAGGCCGCTTCTTTGGTCTATTAGTTGCATTTGCACCATGTGAAATTTCACCTTATGTTTTTTTCCCTTGCAAGTGCTTTTATTCTATCTTATTCGGGTTTGTTCTTTCTTTTTGTGTGGTGAATACGAGGCTTGTGTTTACGCGTTCGATGTATTCGGTGTCTTGGGTCATTTTTTGGTTCCATTGTTCTAGTTCTTTGGTGTCGTGGAATTTTGCTATTACTAGCATGTCGTATTCGCCGGTGATTGTGTAGGTGCTGCATACGTTGGGGTCTTGGGCGTATTTTTGTGCGGCTTCTACGAGTTTGCCGTTTTTGATTTTGGTGTTGACGAGGACTGTGAGGGTAAATCCTATTTTTTCTAGGTTGATTATTGGGGCGTAGCCGTGGAATATTTTTTCTTCCCTGAGCTTTTGGAGTCTGCTGTATACTGTGGGTCTTGTGATTTTTAGTTCGGTTGCGATTTCGTTTTGGGTGGTGAAGGGCCTTTCGTTTAGTAGGCTTAGTATTTTTTTGTCTAAATCATCAACCATTTTCTTCGCCTCTAGCTTAATATGTAAAGTTTGAGCCTCAAAAAGAGGCTATTTAGCTTAATTTGTAAAGTAAAAGGTTTTTAATTTTACGTTTTAAGCTAAAAATAGGCTTAGATTATGTTTTTAAGGTGAAATAGCCCTTAGTGTTTATCTACTTCTATGGCAAGCGAGTTCAACTAAATGGTTGATTTGAGTTCAACCTCGAAAATATTAATCTAGTAACAGGAGTTAGTTATTGAAAGGGTTGTAGTACACATGGACTCTGACATTCTCGAACTTCAAAGAGTATTCGACGGATTAGTCCCGCGCTTTGGCAGCAATCATGCCACAGTCTACAGATGCTTGCTATGCATAGAAGCCAAATCCGCCAGACAAATAATTGAAGAAACAAGACTCTACAGGCCAGTAGTCTATAGGATTCTCAACGACCTCGTTTCATTCGGTCTCGTAACCCAACTGCCAGGGGCACCAACCATGTTTTACGCGGAAAAACCCGCCCAAAAACTCGGCTCCCTCTGCGGCCAATTCAAGAAAAAAATTGATTCAAAGCTCGGCAACTTCAAAAAAATCATTGACAACTCCACAAGCCTCTCAGGGGAAGAATACCTAATCCGCATCAACGGCGGCCAAAGCCTCCTCATCAACCGAAAAACCCGCCAAGCAAGCCTCGACGAACACAAGCTCCGCGAACTCAAACAAGTAATAGAAGAACAACTAACCGCACACGAACAAACAAAAATCAAGGCATGGGCTGTTTATCGGTAATTACTCTGCGTTGCATATTGTTAGTATATAATCTTCTAGCAAAGTTTTGCAGTCCTCTAAATCTTTGTCATAATCAACTGAAATTTTTTCCTTTTTGTCATTATTCTTCATTTCTATCATTTGTATAAACTCACCCCCATGAAGAAATTTATTGCGAATTTGGCGATATTTATACAATTCTCTATTATGGTTTTTTTCAAAATCATTTATTGCCTTCTTTTTATTTTCAGAACAATCCGTATTGTTCAAATTTTTTAATCTATCAAATGCCGCAACATATTCCACAAAACATAAAGGGTGATGTGATTTTGGCATCGCTAGACAATAAAATTCAATGGCGTCTCGTATATTTTTTTGGGTATTAAAATTGTCTAGAACCTTTGTAAAATTTTGTGAAAAGAATTCGTAAAAATTTCTTTGTTTCCATCGGTTTACGCTTTTTTCTAATTTTTGTTCATCTAATCCCCAACTTGTCTCTTTAACGTGCTCTATTGGTTTTTTATTTTTTGGATAATATATTATCAGCAGGGGTTCTATTCTATCTCCAAGTATGAAGCCCAAAACGCACATGTAAGCATAGCCGGGGGTTTTGTTTATTTTTCCTTGTAAGATGGTTTCAAAAATGTTGAGTGGGCTTATTTCTATTTTAATTATTTGATAATGCCCTGCTTTATTTTTTTCTTCCAGTATTTGTGAAAATTTTTGTAACATTGAGTCATCCAATTCCAATTCATTTTTGAATTGAGCATGCAGGTTATTTAAGTCGGAACCTGTTTTGAAATCAATTTTTTGGAGTTTTAAGTTAATAATTCGTCTCTTGCTAGAATTATTTGGGTCAGGTTCGTCAATTTCAATGTCCATATTTCTGGGGATGTAAAAACTGGCAAAAGCTGTAATTTTGCATTCAATATTTAGAGCGTCCATATTTTTCTATATCTACAATCTTCTTTTAATAAATCAACTATTGGTTTGTAAAAATTGGACTGAGTTTTTCTTTTACTTCTGTTCTTGTATATGTTGGCCCATAATTTTGATAGTGTGGTTTGAGGGCTTTGTTTGTTACGACGAAGAACCATTCTTGGCATTGGCCTGCGAGGAGTGCTGCTTTTTCGAGTAGCCTTTCTTTGTGGTCTTCGAGCACTGTCCCGGTTTCGACTTCGATGGCGTATTTTTTTTCTTTCCACCAGAATTGGAGGTCGGGGCCGCCTGTGCTGAGGGTGATTACTTTGTCGGTGTGCTTTTTGATTTCTTGTTTTAGGAGTTGTACCATGAAGTGGTGTGGTAGGGATTCGTTTGGGGGTGGTTTGCAGACGAGGAAGTTTTTGCCTCTGCCTTCGCCGAACTCGGGGTCGCGGTATTCAAGATAGCCTTGTGATTTGAGGAACTCTGTTTGCAGTTCTGTGAGGACATTTTTTTCGTAGAATGGTTTGGAGAGCTTGTATATCTCAAGGTTTTCTTGAGTTTTTTCTTCGAGCATTGCGTCCCTTGTCTTTTGTTTTTCCAGCAGTTCCTGCGGATTGGTCGTAATAAGTTCATGTTCCGTTTCCGAGGCAATGACTTTTATTGGCAGCCTGTCGTTCATGGCAAACAGTAGGCCTTCTCCTTCTGTTGCGGTGAGGAGTGTTTTTTGCTCTTCTTGGTTCAAATTAAATTTTTCGGAAAGGTCCTTGATTACTGATGGTTCCTGTCGAAGCAATAGTTTCCATGCAGTGTTTGCCAATATCGTGTTTCCGGCTTTTGAGGTCACAAGGTCGTTCACTTCCTGCGTGATAATCAGGATTCCGAGGTTGAATTTTCTTGCTGTCTTAATCATTTCAAAGACGTGGTTGGCGTGCTCGCCGTGCCTTAGCAGGCTCCACGCTTCGTCAATTACGAGGAGTTTTTTTTCGAGGTTGTTTTGCATTCTCTTGTGGATAAAATCGAGTATCAGGTACATCATTATTGGTTTTACCTGTGGGGGCATCTCCAAAATGTTGAATGAAATGAAGTCTTTGTCGAGGTCGAGGTGGGTTTCCCTGTTGAGAAAGGAGAAAGTTCCCTTTGCGTAAACCCTCAGCCTGTTCATGAGGGCTTCATAGGTGGGTTCCTCTATTCTAGAGGCTTCTTTTTTTTCTTCTTCGAGGGCGCGGTAGAGGTCGGATAGTATTGGGGGCGCTCTTTCCCAGGTCTTTTTGTCGTTGGCGAATATGCCCCTGTCCCTATACACTTTTTCGAGCGCCTTGTCAAGAACGCCTTTTTGCGCTTCCGTGAGTTCTCCGAACATTATTTTGAAGAGGTCCATGAGTGAGAGCATTTTTTCGCCGTAGTCCTGTCCAAGAAGGTCAAGCGGATTGATTATGGTGTCCGATTCTCTGCTAATCTCAACAACCTGTCCGTCATAGTTTTTTACAAGGTCAGTATATTCTCCTTGCGGGTCAATCACCATTACCCGTGCCCCGTTGAGCAGGTTTCTTGTGACAAGCAGTTTTGTTGCAAAGCTCTTCCCGCCACCCGAAGTGCCGAGGATGAGGCCGTTGTAATTAGCAAAATTGTAGGGGTTGATTATCAGGGGTATTTGGTTGTTTTTGTTCACGCCAAACATTATTCCCTGTTCATCAATCTGGGAAAAGCTTGAGGTGAATGGGAAGCAGGCCGCGAGGGCGTTGCTTGGCACGTTCCTTGTTACCCGGAGCTTGTCTTTCCTGATTGGCAAAACGGATTTGAGGGCATCGTGCATTCGCAGGTAAGGCATTTTCGGGATTATCAGGATAGAATTCATTTCAGAATAGATTTTTCGGGTGAGCAAATCCAAACTTTTCTTGTCTGGGGCCTTGGCGTTCACGTAAAGGGAAAAATTGAATAGCTTCTCTTCTCCTTTCTGGAGGTTCTCAAGGGTCTTGTAAGTGTCCCCATATTGTATTTTTAGCGAAGGGTTGACTATTCCTTTCATTTCAAATGCCTTGATGTCGGATTCCTGTTTCACCAGCTCGTTGTTGAGCATTGTAAGTGTGTGCTCCATTGAGGTTGGTTCGATGTGCATGGACAAATCATAGTTGCCGCTCGAAGTAATGAGGGTGTCAAGCCAGCCCTCCCTTATTGCTCGCGGGTAGCCGACTGCCATTATCACCCTGTTGTGCTTTTCGTTCACTTGTATCGAGTCAAATTCGTTCTTCACGAACGATGGCTTGAGAAGGCTTGTCAAAAGTGTCATGCTGTTTTCACCATTGCCAATTCTTTTCTTTCAGGGTCTGTTATTCTGATTGGGCAGGGCATGCACAGAGTTTCCCGAAGCCCTTGTTTTTGTGTGAAGCGTTGCAATTGCACGCAATTAAATTTTGGCTTTCTGTTTGCCCAACCCTCGAATTCCGAGATACTTTTGCCCTGTGCTTGTGCGGCTCTTTCCCATTTCTCTCTTGGCAGAGCGGCAACCATGTTTGGTATGAGGTGAATGTTTCTGCCTGTGCCGCTTGGAAAAGCATGTTCTGTCGCGTATTCGCAGACAGCGCACTTTCCGCAAAATTCTTTTGCCTCAGGAATGGCTTTTTGCTTTAGGGCTTCTCTTGCCTTGACTCTTTCCATTAGCCGGGTCGGGTAGTCGTTGTAGTCGAATGGCTTGTTTTCCGTTACAATTGTCTTGGGTTTGCCGGTTTTTCTGTGGGGTGTGTTCTCGATGCCGATTAATCTTTTTTGGCTCCAATTCGAGTCATCAAAAGAATTTGCAAGCGGCCTTGGAAAGGTAGAGTAAACCCATGCGCGAATCATCGGTTTGGTGAGCCAATCATTGAACATAACGTGCAAGTGGTAGCCTTTGCCTCCAGTGTCCCAAAGTTGGTATGAATAGCCTTTGGCGTAGAGAATTTTTGTCGCGTAGCTCATTGCCTCGTAATTCGTCCTTTTTTGTGGGAAGTCGGTTTCGAGTATGGCTTCGTTGGGTAGGCGTTGCCTGTAATTTGCAAGGCTCACGTCCATTTCGTTTTGTGTGCGCCACTTGCTGCAAAAACCGTTGCGCATTATCGCGTAAAGCGTGGGAAAAAAGAACCTCTTCATCGTAAGCTCCTAGTAGTCTATGTGTCGTGCGGGTTCTTTGTGTTCCGCAGTTGCCTTAGTCGAGCGTCGTGGTAGTATTCCTTTTTTCCTTGTCTGATTTTTGGTAGTTCTCCCATGCGTTTTCCTCCTTTTGTTCTGTTTTGATTACGGTTAGCGGCGAGAAGTAGTTGTTTCCTTCTTCTACAAAACCATCGAAAAATGATGCGAGCAGTGGCACGAGCTGGCCGGTGTCAAGGCGTGTTGTGAGGATGTTGCATGTCTTGAGTTTTTGCTGGCAATGCTCAACTCTGTTGGCAAGCTCATTCAATGCGTGTTCTTCTCCTTCCCTGCTAATTGTTGTCGGGATTATGAGGTAAAATTTTCTGTTCTTCACGGCTTTTTCTTGCACATGATTTTTCATGTGTTGGGCGAAGTTCTCGAATTGCGCGAGGATAAGTTCTTTCTTTGACTCCAATACTCTTTTCCTAAGAGCCGTGAGGTAGTCGTCGAGCGTGAGGTCTACTGTTCTCATCACGATTTGTATTGGAAAGTCAAGCGAGTTCAGGAAGTCTCTGTAAGCCATTATTATTGCGCGTTGGTGCTCTTGCGAGAGAATGCTAAAGTTTATTGGCTGGGCTTCGATAATGGCAACGGCTTCGTTGCCCTGCAAAAAAATCGTGTCATGGTCAATCCTCTTGGCTTCGACGAAAGAATCGAGTTTTTTGTCGAGGTAGCCTGCTTGTCGGGTGTTGGATAGGAAGGATTGGGCGTTTTTTGCGTGCACGTAAAAACTGAAGAATGCAAAACCCGCGCCCACAAGGAGCAGGGCAATGCTTATCCCTCCCTTGGCTTCCAATGGGAGCGCCGTTTTGGTGAATATAATGGCACTCAAAATGCCTGGTATTCCGAGGGCTATCATTTGCGGGAAAGTCAGGTTGAAGACAATTTTTTCCGAATACTTGAGGTTCTGGGGAATTTCGTAAGACATTTATGCCGCCACCAGTACTAGTTTTGTGGCATCTTTTATTGGAGCTGCAACAACATTCACAACTGCACTTAAAGTTGGCGAGGTGTTGAGTGCTGTTATTGCCGCTTTTGCAAGAGCAAACACTATTACGATTGTGTTTATTGTACCAATCATCAGGAATGCCATTGTTGGAGCAAGGCCAGTCATTATGTCGTGGCCGGGGAACTGTTGCCAAACGAGAGTGCTGGCAATGAAAATTATCACATCAATCACTTGCATTAGCAGGGCCGCCCCAATCAAGTTTAGCAGTATTGAGCCCCATGGCCTGAGTGGTGGGATAAAGTAAAAGAATAGGGCTATGGGGAATAGTGCTGCTCCGCAGAGCAAAAATAGGTAGCGGAGAAACAGTGTGGCAAATGAGAGTATTGCTATTAGGGAAAGAAATAACAAGAGCAAAATGTTAATCGAATCTAGTGCGCCTACTTGGATTACACTAGTGTCTTGAACCATGTACTGTGTTATTGCAGTCATGAGCTCCAAGATAATCTTGTAAAATTCAAAAGAAACAGAGATCGTAACAATCATAAAAATCGCATTCTTCAGCCATTTTTTTGCCGTGGCTCTTGCACTCGAATCAATAGAGCCTATCAGGAACATGAAGCCAGCAATGAGAAACACTATGAGGTAGAGCGCGGAAATTATGGTAACTACAATTGTCCAGATTCCGTTCATTGGGGTTACATCAGGATTTGTCGTAATCATGTCCTCTTCAAGATTTATGAGAGGTGTTGTGATTGTGATTAGTTGGTCTCCTAAAAACCCGAATAACGCTTTAACTATTTCTTGCGCAAGCTGCGTAACCGCATCGTTAATTCCACCAAGCTGTCCCGTTACTCCGTTGTAAGCGTTGTTTATTGCATTTATGACCTCATCCATGTGCAAGTCAATGTTAACTATTGGCGCGGGGTTTGTTGGCGTTGCTAGGGCTTGTGGGGTGTGAAATAGGAGTAGTGTGAATAACACAAAAACTATTTCTAGCACGGGGTTTTTTGCTTTGGCCATTCTCCACCACTCCAAATTCCTTTTTATTTAAACTCCTGCTGGGGATGTTAGGTAGTTCACTACCAGAGGTGCAACCCAAACAAGCACAAGACCTATGATGGCGTATGATACCATTGATTTGGCATTCTCCCTGCTTTGAATATTCGAGCCAGAGAACATGTACATCGCTCCAGCAACTGTAATTGCGATTATTCCGAGGACTGAGACAATGCCTTTTATGAGGTCATAGATTTTAGTTATGGGTGCTGTGATGTCGCTAACTCCTGCCGCCATTACTGCCGGGGCGAGCAGGAATAGTATTGAGGCTATTGAGAGGATTTTTTTGTTCATGTTTTTTGTCTCCCCAAAACACTTGAAAGTGTTTTGCATTACAAGTCATTGCCGCGCCGGTTGTTTTTATTGCTTGTGTAAAAATTGTCTCCAGAAGCTTGCGACACCAATAATAAAAATCCTGAAAGCCGCCTTTGGTGTTATGGTTCAGGTCCAAACCAAACTCGAACTGAGAATCAACAAAGGTCTTGACCTGACGGACGAAGAAATCGAACTATTAAATTATTTTTTTGGAGAGTATTCAGAATGGAAAAAACTAAAGGGTACACAAACCTGAAAGAATTCGAGAAAGCCCACGGCGAGACCTTTCTCCACATAATGAAATTATTCGATTCAAAAATCCAAAAAAGAGGTGCAAATGATGAGAGACTTGACTAGAAAAGGATTCAGCTCAACCAAACCACTAAACAACTACATACGCCTGCAAGACGAAATAGACACACTGCGGACAAGGATAAGAGAAGTAGAGCAATCCCTACTTGAACTACTGGCCAAGTAAAGTTTTCTTTACGATTTCTGCAATAGTAATTGCAATAGTTTCTTGTCCAAAATCTTTCAATTTCGAAATACCGTTTTTGACTATTGAAATTACTGGGCTTTCTTTTTTTAATTCGGTTTCTATTTCTTTTACAATACCTTCCACTTCATTTTTAGTATTTGTATCTTGAATTTTTTTAATTTCGGCATAAATCTCGTTAAATGAGCTGGTTATCGTCAAATTTTCTATAACCGATTGGCTTCCAATCGTACTATTTACCGCAACATTTCCTTTTTCAACATTAATCAAATTTTGTACTGGTTTATTCACCATTATGCCTCCATTTGTTACGCTTGTTTTTCCATCCATTGTAAGGTGTATCCCAAAATAAGCCCCTTGCCCAGCAGTGTGAACAAAGTCAACTAGCTCATTATTTTTGAGATTATCAAGTGCATCTTCAAGAGCATTTCCATCAACTTGCTCCGGCATTTTTTCCTTTAAGTCAGAAAAATTTATAGTGCGTCTTTTTTCTACTTCCTGAAACTTAAAAATATTCATAAGAACAATATTTTCTGGAAATGGCATTTTGAGACCCATGGACATTGACATACACTCAACTTATTCTTTAGACATTATTTTATTATGTATGGGCGGTAAGGCTTGAAAGCCAAGTGCACCTTGAGGTGCACGCACAACAGTGTTTTCAGGGGCTGAACTTTTAACGGTTAAATCGGTTAGCTTTTTAACCGTATTTTTGGTTTTTGCCGTTCCTCGGTAGTTTTTTATAGGGCTTAGGGGGCTTATTTAGTATAGCGTGTAAGGCGTGCTGAAAGGATGACGGCTCGAGATTGGGCTCAGGACCGGTAAGCATGGTTCGCTACTCTTTCTTGAATAAATCATTTTTCTCAAGCTTTATCTTCTCGCATATGATTTTGGTGTAGCGTTCGCAGTCCAACCCGAGATTTCGGGTGTTGTACTTGTACCCGAAGGCTCCGCAGATAAAGTCCGTTACTTGGATTCCTTCATTTGCCATCGAGTTCTCGTGTATTATTTCTATTCGCGGGACTTCATTGAATATTGAAAAGAATTCTGTTTTGATGTAGCTTTCAAAGTTATTTCTTTGCGTAGAGGACATGGATTTGTCGAGGAAAATCATTAGCGTCCTGTTCCTGTTTATTTGTGGGAGAACTTTTTCCAAGAGCACTTTTATGAGGTAATTGTAGAGCACTGGCAGGTTTTCGCGCAGCGTATTTTTCGTGTGCTCTTTTTTGATTATGAGGCAGAACACCTCCATTTCTATTTTGGCTGCTTTTGCAAGGAAAGATTTCTTTGTTTTTTCAGAGGTGTTCGAGAACTTGAGTTCTGTTTCCTTTTGGGCTTTGCGCCCGAATAATTCTCTTCGTACTTTTCTTGGTATTCTCTTGAATGTGATGTTTATTTTTTCGTCTCCAATCTTTACACAGGTGATTAGGAAATAGTTGCTTCCTCGGCTGCTAAAGCCGAGGTCGCCGCTCTCGTCGATGTAGAGGTATGTCATAGTAGAGCCTTTTCCTAAACCGTTCTGTTTTTCAACCTTGATTTTATTTCCCTCAAAAGGCTAACCTCTTCCCTTTGGAGCTGGTTGTTTTCCTCTAGCAGTTCCTTGATTTTCTTGACCAAGAGCAGGTCTGCTATGCTCAACCCCATTCACGCCACCCCCTGTATGGTTTGGATTGTTTTCAGGAGCTTGTCGGGGTCGTTGCCGACTACTTCCATGAGCTTCATTACAGCGACCATTGCTTTCTGGTCTTTTTCCTTTTTCTCTTCAGCTTCGATTGCTCCTTGTTGGGTTAGAGGTAACCAGCATTTGCCGCAGTGCTTGTTGTTCGTGTCATTGAGTTCTTTGCACCTTGGGCATGGCATTCTCTTGAGGGTATCTTCGAGCTTGTCTTCTTTTACAAGTCCGTGCATGCGCAAAATGGCATCATCAACCTGCTTGCCGGACAAGTGGACATATTGTGCGGCCATTTTTGAGTCCTGTGTCCAGCCAAAATATTCCTTCATTTGGGCTTCTGTCAGGAACTGTGCCATGTATGTTGCCCGTGAGTGCCTGAAGTTGTGTGGGTTAACCGGCTTTTTGATGCCTGCTCTTTTGGCTGTTTGTTTGAGCATTTTCATTATGTAGCGATGCCCCATCTGCTCTAGGCGGTTGGTTTCAATATTTACCCATACCCATGAATTCTGTCCGTCATTGTCTGGGTGCTTGTTGAGCCAGTCAAGAAGGTCGGCTGCGGAATTAACCAGCCTTACTCTTCTCATGCCGGTTTTGCCGGTTACCATTATTTTGCATCCGAATTCGTCAAACACCACGTCCTTGCTCTGGAGTGTGCCTACTTCGCTAACCCTGGCTCCGCTCTCCCATATAACCGCGATGAAGGCTTTATCCCTTGGGTTCAGCGCGTGGGCCAGCAGGTTTTTGACGTCCTCCTGAACAAGCATATCGTCAGGCAGCTTCTTTTGCTTGGATGAGAAATTCTTCATCCACTTGACACAATCGGGGTATGTCTCGCCGCCATTAATCCACTTATGGAACGTCTTTAGCACAGCCTTATAGCTGGCGATTGTATAAGTCGACTTTTTAGCCTGCTTGAGACCGAAAATGAATTCCTCGTAATCCTTTGGCCCAAGCAAGTCAAAGTCCTTTTTGATGTTGCGGCCCACTACTTTGAGGGAATTGATGTATTTGACCAGCCTTGCGGGGCTAAGGTCGCGCATGATATTGTATTTATGGAAAGCAAGGACAAGCTCCTTGTTCCTATGGGAAATCCCCGAAGAATTCAGGAGTTCCATTTCTCTTGCTAGTTTCGCGTCATAGTCGTATAGATATTTCTCCATATGAAATCCTCTCTCCTAAACCGAAACTACCTTAAAGGAGAGAGCTTAGCACTGGAGATACCAAGCTGGGAGAGGGAGTCGAACCCCCCTAGCCCGCTGCCTGCAACACAACCTTTTTCTTTTTCTAAAGAAAAAGAAAAACCTTGGGGAAAAAGAAAAAGAGTTTGCCAAAGGCCCTTTCTCTTTCTTTTCCGCAAAGGCTTTTCTTTCTCTTTAAAAGAGAAAGAAAAGGGTTTCTGCAGGCGGGTACATAACCGCTCTGACATCCCAGCACAACCTTTTTTCTTTTCTTAATAGAAAAGAAAAAAGCTTGGCCAAAAAAGAAAAGATACTCTGTGAAATTTAGCTTTGAATAGGGTTAAAAAGCTTGGGTCGGGGCATTTGGGGGGTTTGCGGGCAAATGGGCATGGGGGCATATGTGGCGCTATAATATATTTTTTGGATAGGAATAGTTTTTATGCCGGCAGTAATTTTTGACCTTGATGGGGTCATTGTGGATACAATGGATCTGCACTTTGAAGCCGGGGAAAAAGTACTGACCTCCCACGGGCTAAAAGTTACAAAAGAGCAGCTTCGCAAAATGGATTCAACGCGGGTCGGAGAAGCGTATAAGAAGTTCATGAGTTCAAAATCCGATAAAGAGATAGCAAAAATGGTATCAAAAACCAATGAATATTTAGTGGGCAAAACAAAGGGAATAAAACCGATCCCGGGGTTTTTGGAATTTTTCGAAAGTGTAAAAGGGAAGTATGCGTTAGGGGTTGTTTCAAGCTCTAGTTCGGATTTTGTAAATTATATATTAAATGAACTTGGGATAAGAGGGGATTTTAGCGCGGTTATTGGCGGGGACGATGTAGAAAAAGGCAAGCCTGATCCGCAAGGGTATTTAAAGGCAGCAGCGATTTTAAAACAAGAGGCAAAAAAGTGCCTTGTAATAGAGGATTCGATTTTTGGCATAAGGGCAGCAAAGGATGCTGGGATGAATTGTATTGCCGTTACAAATACTTATGAAAGGGTGTTTTTGCTTGATGCAGATTTGGTTGTAGATTCCCTTGCCGAGATTTCTCCAAAAATTGTTCAGGGGTTTTTGGATGCTTGAAGCTGTTGTATTTGATTTTGATGGCGTAATTGTTGATAGCCCGACATATTATTTCAAGCATATGAGGGAATTTTTGAAAAAATTAAATAAGCAGGTTTCAGATGAGCATATTTCAGATCTTGTTGGACTGACTTTTTCTGAAAAGTTATCTTTCATAAACCGCACCTATGGGCTAAATGTTAAACTCGAAGAATTTGTGAGCGCTACATCGGGGGCAATGAAAATTGAAATGGCAAGTTCAATTTCGCTTGATAGTTCTTTGCAAAAATTTATGGAAGAGCTTGACAAAAATTCAATTCCGATGGCAATTGCATCAAATAATAATCGAAAAACAATTGAGTATTTTTTAGATATTTTGGGAATATCTAATCGGTTCAAATTAATTGTTTGCGCTGATGATGGCATGAATCCAAAGCCTGCTCCTGATGCGTATTTAAGGGCAGTAAAAATGCTTGGCAAAAACCGAGTAAAATGCGTTGCAATTGAAGATACTATTGTGGGTGTTAGGGCCGCAAAATTAGCCGGGCTTATTTGCGTTGCCATGCCAAATAAATTTAGTACCGCGCACGATTTTAGTGAAGCGGATTTGATCACAAAAGGTTTTGGTGAAATTTCGCTAAAGGTTCTTGAGGGGCTTTTGAAATGAAGTTTGCAATTTTTTCCGATACACATTTGGGTTTTGGGGAAAAATCCGAGCGCGTAGATGAGAGTTTTGATAATCTCTCACAGGCAATTGAACTCTCACTATCAAATAATGCTGATGTAATGCTTCTTGCAGGGGATGTATTTGATGCTCCAATTCCATCCCACACAGCGCTCTATAAAGCAATTAATTCATTTTCAGCTGCAAAAAAGAAAAATTCTGTAGTTTCACTTACATTGCAAAAGGGGGATATTGAAAAAGATGTAACTACTCTTGGTATTCCAATAATTGCAATCCATGGAAACCACGAATTTATTGCAAAGGATGTCAAGACCGCCCTTGACGTACTCTCAATTTCCGGACTGCTCGTGTATTTGCACGCAGCAAGGGTTGTAGTAAAAAAAGGGGACGAAGTTGCGTATGTATATGGGCTTGGTGCTGTTCCTGAAAAAAAGGCCCTTGATGTGATGCAGCACTGGGCTCCTGTGTCAGAGAAGGGGCATTCAAATGTAATGCTTGTGCACCAGGCATTTAAGGAATTTATGGCGCTTGATGATGAAATGGTTGCAACTCTTTCACTGGATGATTTGCCAAAAGGGTTTGATTTGATTGTAGATGGGCATTTGCACTGGCAAAATGTCCAGCAGCTTGGCAGCGGGAAATTTATCCTCCCGGGTTCAACAATTGCAACTTCGATAAAAAAACTGGAGTCGCAAAAGCCAAAGGGGGTATTTTTCTTTGACACTGTTACAAAAGAACTCACTTTTGAAAAATTCCCGCGCCAGCGCTCAATGTTCTATCATAAGGTAGTTTTTGATGGGGCGGATTGTGATTATGTTTTGAAAAAGTGCAGGGAATTAATAGAAGAGGATTTGAAAGGGAAGCATGAATTAAAGCCGCTTATTAGGTTAAATTTGAAAGGGAGTTTAAAAAAAGGGCTTAGTTCATCTGATGTTGATTTGAAACCGCTTGATGAATTTTCTTCCCGCGCTATTATTTCTCTTTCAAAATCTTTTGCAGATGTTTCATTTCGCGCAAAGATTTCAGAATTGCGGGAAATCCAAAAAACAAGGCTCTCTTTAGCTTCAATGGGGTTTGAAATTTTGGAGAAGAATTTGCAGGAAACTGATTTTGGTGATAAAGAATTTGCTAAATCTCTCTTTGATCTTCTAGCGCAGGATGATATTGACGGAGCATTGAATATTTTTCAGCTGCGCAAGAATTCATAATATGTTGCTGCTTGTGAAATTGATTTTGCAGCAACGCTTGGATAATTAAATGTTGTAAACCCTGCTTTTTCTATTTTTTCGAGATATTTTTGGCTATATTCGCTTCCCACGGCAATTACAAGAATTGGTTTTTTGTATCCCCTTTTGGGTTTTTTTAGAAGCGAGAGGTCCTGGGCATTTAGTGTTGGTAGGGTGAAGAGCAAAAGCACTACCACAATATCGACATTTGGATCTATAAGGGATGTTTCAATTGCATCTTTATACATTGCTGCATTGGCATCCCCCAAAAGATCTATGGGGTTTGAAATTGTCGCCCCTCTCATTTTTCTTTTTAGTTGCTCTGTGCTTTTTTCAGATAGCTTTGCAATGTGCATTCCATTTGCTACCATTTGGTCGGCTGTAATTATCCCAAATCCGCCTCCGTTGGTTATTATTTGCACATTTCTGCCACTAGGCAGGGGCTCTTCTGAAAGTAGTTTTGCGCAGTTGAATAGGTCAAGTAGATCGCTAGCTTCTATTATTCCGCTCTGGGCAAATGCCGCTTCATACACTTGTGAAGAGCCTGCTAGTGAACCTGTGTGAGAAGCGGCTGCCTCGCGCGTGTGCTCACTCTTGCCGCCCTTTAGTACTATTATGGGTTTTTTGCGTGACACTTTTTTTGCAATTTCATAAAATTTTCTGCCCTCTCTTGCGCCCTCAATATACATTGTGATAACTTTTGTTCCTTCATCCTCCCCTAAATATTCCAAAAGATCAGCTTCATCAACATCCATGGCATTTCCGTATGAGGCGAATTTGTTCACCCCAAATTGCTGGGTAGCAATCCAATCAAGTACCATTGATCCGAGTGCTCCTGATTGTGATATGAATGATACTGCTCCTTTTTTTGCGCTCTTCATTCTCTCGCGCTTGAAAAATGTACTATCAATCCCATTCGTGTTATTTAGTACGCCGACACAGTTTGGCCCCATTACGCGCGTTGCTGGGTATTTTTTTATTAGCTCTTCTATTTTTTTGGTATTTGCCCTCTCTCCTGTTTCAGAAAACCCTGCGCTGATTATTATCACTGCGCTCACTTTTTTGATCATGCACTCTTCTAGTGCTCGCGCAACAAAATTTGTCGGGATTGCAATTATTGCAAGGTCTATTTTTTCATTTGAGGAGAGAATTGTTGGCAGGGAATTTATTCCCTGTATTTTTTTGTGGTTGGGATTTATTGGGACAACTTTTATAGCGGCATTTTTCATGTTTTCAAAAATTGTATGGCCAATTGTCCCTTCATGATCAGACGCGCCTATTACTGCTACTGTACGGGGGTTGAAGAAGGCATCTAGTGCTTTTGTATTTTGCATCACAATAGAGTTTTGCCTATTTGGTTAATAAGGCTTTTTGGGATTGGTTTTCTTGTGCTGTCTGCAAACCAGAAAAGGGTAATTGCGCTATATGTGATTGTGCAGGCTGTTTTATGGGCAAAAAACGCAGTTTTTTTCTTCACTTACGGGCATGGGAAGGTTGTAAGGGAAATTAGGCCAATTGTCCCTTCTGAAATCAGTGTTTTGGATTTTGTGTTCCATTTTCTTGTGCATGTTATAATTGCGGTTTTAGCGATTGCTTTCGGGAAGAATCTGTTGCGTTTTGATTTTTTTGAAATTTTAACAGTGGTGGCAATAGCTGTGCTGTTGCATGATGTTGGCTATTGGCTAACAAGGTCTCATCCAGGTGTCATTTATAGCATTTTGGATTTTGGGTTAGATTGCGCGCTGTTGCTGTCCGCAATTTTTGCGGGGTTCATTTTATCGCGGCACAAAAAAATTGCGGCTCTAAAAATTCCATTTATAGAAAAGTGATAGTGCCCTTCAGAGGCCCGAGAGTGGAATTTTATTTTTAGGGCAAAAAGTCTTCTTCCTTGATTTTTCTAGGCACGTACTCTTCTGTTATGAATCTTATGCCTTTTTTTGAAAGTGCTTCGAGCTCTAGCTTGTAGGCTTTTTCTTTCATGTTGTTAAATTCGTCCTTCCATTCTTTTTTTTGGAACCATTCATAGCCTTCCATTTCCTTGAGCCTCTTAACATCAAGTTGGTTTAGTTTGATTGTCACTTCTTTTGGTATTTTGTAGGTTTCAACATCTTTTGTTGTAAGCCCTATGAATTTTGCCTGGGGGGTTGCCAGCTTTTCTTCTGAGTATGAAAGTGAAATTGATCCTTGCTTTATTACAGAGTATATGTACATTCCCCAAGGGTCGGCATCGCACAGAACATATATTGGAAGACCGAATTCTTTGTTGAGTCTTTGTGCTATTCTTCTCTCTCCTCTTCCGGGTTGGCCTCTTCCTGTAAGGATTATGCAGTTGCTTTTTTTCCAGAATTGGTCTTCATTAAACCTTCTCCACACTGCGTCCTTTTCTATGAAAAGCACGTACTCTGCTTTGACTTTTTTGAATTCTATGCTCTCAGGCTCTACATTTGAAGGTACGCTCCAGCCGCCTGAACCCATTTTTGTTAAATCAATACTATCTTCCCCATCGCGCAGTTGTACATCTCCTGCAATTATGCCTTTTGCAGAGGCTGCAAGGTGCAGTTCTTCTCTTAGAAGGTCAAGTGATGCTTCAATGTCTTCAATACAGGGATCACTTTCACTCTGATCTTCAAAAGTGTTCTCTGTTGTGCCCTCTATTGTGTGCTTTAGAGCGTAATAGAGATCACGAATACTCACAGTGGCCTGTTGCTCTATTACTTTTCTTATTTCGGAAGCAACTAGCACTGTTTGCATGAATTTTCTGCTGTGCGCTACATTTAGGAATTGGCGTTCGGATTTTTTATCGCCAAGTTTTATTGTGCCGCTTTTTTTGTCAAAGAAAATGTTGTTGAGAGTTCTAACTGGCAGTTCATAAGTTGGGCTCTCATTTTTTTCTATTTGTTTTAAGAGTTGTGCTCCTACTTGTTCGAGTTTTTTTATTACTTCTTTGTCTTTTGCTCTTTCTGCCATTCTACTCACCCTCGCTCTGTGCTTCTATTTTGCCTTTTTTCTTGGGCTTTTTCTTATCTTCTTTTTTCTCCTTGTCTTTTCTTTTCTCATAATCTTTTTCAATTTCATCTTCTGTTAATTCAGAGCCTTCCGATTTTTCCTTTTGCTCTTCTAGTTTTAGGTGCTTTAGCACAAGTGCGTGCAGTTTTGCTTCTATTTCCTTTTTGTTCTTTCCTGTTAGCTCTGAGATTGCAATCGCAACTTCTGTTGCATATTTGTAGAACATTTTCCTCTTGGCTTCCTTTTCTGCCTGCCTTTTTTGGTGGCCAATAAAAGTGTAGATTTTTCTCCCTGTTTCCATCATGGCAAGGCGTAGCTCTTCCATTATTTCGTCCTCATCTGAAATTGCCTGCTTTCCGGCTGATGTGTAGGGTATGTGCACTGAAATTAAATTGATAAATATTGTAAGGGGCGCATTTTCAAAATCCTTTAGGCCATAGCGCTTCCAATCAATTGATTGTACTGCTTTTGTTGTGGCGCATCCGCCGGTATCAAATAGCAATGGCGCCCTATTTGCAAATCTCATTATTTCAATTTTTCTCTGTAGTACTCCCTCTTCATTAGTTTCCCCCATTCTTCCGGCATTTCCACCATAGGCAATTCCTACTTCGACTTGGAATGGGAAGCCTCCGCTATACACTGAGGGTTTTCTTGTAATTACTGAGAGAAATTCCGGGTTTACAATGCTTCGCAAGCTCTTTTCTATTCTCTCCTCGCCAATTGGCAAAAGCCCGTCTGTTCGGGGGGCAATGAAATTTATTTTTTTGAACTGTTTTACAATTTCTTCAGCCTCATCCCATGAGAGTTGTTTTGGGTCTTTGTTGTTATCAAAAGATATTCCTTTTGTTAGTTCTTCAATTGCCTTGTCTCCGACCCTATCAAATTCGTTTTTGAGAAAGCTTGAGACTTTTTTGGCATCCGTGTATTTTGCAAGTGTTACAAGATCATCAATTGTCACGCCTTTTGGGTGGGGTTTCATTTCAATTGGGCGTGGGGGGATTTCTTTAAGGGTTCTTTTGAATGAAACTTTTTCGCCGCTTGGTTCAATTAGTGTTATTTGCGCGTGCGGGTTTGCAATTGCTGTTCTCCGCAAATATTCAAGTGGGGCTTGTTCTGAATTTACATATTTTACCCCTTTGAATTTTGCTTTTATAATTGTCCCGCGGAATTCTTTTGCAATTTCTTGGTAGTTTGCCATTTTAGGTTCGTTTTTTTTGGGGTCGATTGTGATTTCGGCGCTAAATGGTTTGCCTTTACCTGTTCCTGTAATTATCTGGGTGGCTTTTCCTGTTGTTATTTGCGAAAGCATGGTGCATCCTGCCGCTCCTATTCCTTGCTGGCCGCGCATTTGCATCATGCGGTGGAATTTTGTTCCTGCCAAAAGTTTTCCGAGGGCTTTTCCTGCAGTTTCCTGTGTAAGCCCGGGGCCGTTGTCCTTTACGGTGATTTCGTAGTACTCATCTGAGAGTTCTTTTATTTGCACTTCAATATCCGGGAGTATTTTTGCTTCTTCGCAAGCATCAAGGGAATTTGTAACATATTCGTGCACTATTGTTGTTAGGGTTTTGATTTTACCTGTAAGCCCGAGCATTTGCATGTTCTTTTTGAAAAATTCTGCAACGCTGTGTTCTTTGAATTCTTTTGCAATTTCTTCGGCGCTAAGCCCTTTTTCCACTTCTTTTGTAATTGCTTTTTCATCATCTGCCACAAAAATCCCTCATAGTTCAAAATCTTCTTGCCGTGCATTTTTCCTTAGCATTCCATAAACGCGTGAGTGTGTTGCCCCTCCAAGGAGCATTTCGATTGCGCGTTTTGCTTTTTCAACTTCCTCGACTTTTCCAATTATTGCAACTGTTTTTCCGTACACTGAAATATTTGCCCCGCTGTCGATTTCAATCTCTTCGCGTGCCATTCCATGAGAGCCGATCACCCGCCCCTTTTTTGCCTTGAGCCTGCTCTCGTTTTTTCCTAGAAGTTCTTGAAGTTCGATAAGTTCAAAAATACATTCGTCGTCAAGTAAACGAAATGCGTGCTCCGGGGAAAATCCCCTTGCAATTGCTTTTACTATTCTCATTGCCTTGAGATATTTGATAGGTGGGCCCTTGCGGCGAATTTCTACTTCCCCTTCCTTGCTGTCCACTACTATTTGTGTGTTTGTTTTTTGTTCTATATCCCTTTTTGTAGAGCCCTGTTTTCCTATTAGGGCGCCAAGACGTTCGTGGGGGATTAGAATTGTCTCGGAGTCCTCCATTTACAGATTTAATACGCTTTATATTATATAGGATTCGGTCAAATTACCTTCGTATTTTTCAAAAATTTGCAACTATTCTATTTTGCTAGTTCTTCTTTTCTCTTCTTTACGCTGCTGTAGAGCTCTTCATATTCTGTCTTGATTCCTTGTTTTGTAAAGTAGGTTGCCATATTGTAGATGTCGCGCTCGAAAAATTCTCGTGCTCGAGGATGGGAGAGTAGAAGGCTTTGCGCAAAATCAATAAACACTAATTTTTTATTCCAGCAAAGGATGTTGTATTCTGATAAATCTGCATGGACTAGCCCTGCTAGGTAGAGCCTTGCAATAAAATCTATGACTTCTGATTTGTATTTTTCAAGTTCTTTTGCTGAAGGCTTGCTGTCTTTTAATCTTGGAGCGCCTTCTTGGTTTTTGCCTATAAATTCCATTACAATTATATTTTCCCGAGATCCAACCGGCATTGGTACATTTAGTGCAGCATCACTTGCCTGCAAGAGGTTTTTGTATTCTTTTTTTGTCCATGCAAATACCAGATTCATTCTATCGTGTGGAAGGTCTCTAAATCGTATGTCGCCTTCGATGTATTGGTTCATTTTTTTAAATCCGGTTGTATCCTTTTTGAAAATTTTTACAGCCCGCTTTTGGCCAGAAACATCTGATGAAACAAATACATGTGATTCTTTTCCTGTGCTAATTACATGTTCGAGTACGTCAAATAGCCCTTTGTTTGCAAGGGTTTGTACTGCCTTGAGGGTTTTTGAATCAAACACTTGTTGGAATATTTTTCGGTCGGCTTCATTTTTGAGGCGTCTTTTTAGTACCTCAAAATCCTCTGGTTCGAATTCAGGTTGTTGCATAAAAATTAGCTTTTACACTGGCAATTTAGTTAGATATCCTTTCTTTTTGAGATGTTCAACCTGCATTCCAAGATATCTCCAGGCAATATCTGCTTTTGATCTCTGGAAATCCCAAAGCCTTACAATTACAATATCGCGCTCGCGAAGCCAGGTGCGTTTTTTCATTTTTCCCGGAATTCTGCATCCTCTCTCAATCCCATCCTCGCAGAGGACTTTGACTTGGTCTGAGCCGTGCAGCTGCAATATAACTCCAAACATTTCAAGTTCGTCTCTTCTTGGAAGCCTTATTTTTCGCAACTGCTCTTCTTGCATTTTTGCTGCTTCTTCCTCTTTTTTTCCCATTTTTTCTACACCTTGATTATTATTGCGTGTTCAACGCCTGCAATTCTAATAATATCGCTCTTACTTATAAATCCTTGTTTGATTGCAACAGCAACGCTCTCTTTTCCAAATAAATTTATGCTATCCGAAGATGCTAAAAGTTCTATCATTTGTTCTTCCCCTACTTTTTCTCCTTTGTAGAAGTGTTCATCAACACTTACATCATATTTTTCATCTGAAAAGTTTTTGCCGAGTACATCTTCATCACAGCACGCTAGCACTGTGCTATTTTGAGTGCTGTGGAGTTTGCAGAACAGATTTTTCACCCGATTTTTTTAATTGGGCTAAGGGCTCCGCATGCTGTGCACTTTAGTACCTTTACTCCGCTGCGCTCTATTATTTGCGTATCGGGTTTTTTGCACTCGTGGCAGAGCACGTACTCATTTACATAACCCATGAAGAGTTTGTTGATTACATCCGGGTAAAATTTGCCGGTCATTGTGAGTTTTCCGTCCTCAATTGCAGCCGAGGTTGCGGTCTCTTTTGTAAAATATTTGTAGAAGTGCTTCTCGTCGCGCTTTATGGTCTTTAGCACTTGTGAATAGTTCCTTATGATTGTTTTTTTGCCTTGCACGCTGCTATCGAATTGTGGTATTTCAAACCTCTCTTTTGCCACTGTTTTTTCCGGAAGTGACATGTAGAGCCTGCTTAGCATTTTTTCATATTCCATATCCAAGTTGCCCGCTTAAGGGCTTTTAAATCCTTGTTTGGCCTATAGGCCAAATTCCAAAACCTGGCGAGCTTGAGTCGATCTGAGGCTGTAGGTTTTTTTTCCAAAGGGGCATTTTGGGGTTTTTTTAATGTTTGTAATTTTGCTCTTTGTACGCAAACTATTTTTAACTAAAAGGGGCTTATTTGGGTTTAGATGGACGAGGAGATTTTAGATAAGTTAAAGCTTGGCGCAGGGGTACTTTTTTTTGCAGCGATTGCTTTCGTCATTTTCCAAAACGCTTCACTTGTAAAAGATCTTGCGCAAGGATATGGCTGGTTCGGGCTTTTTGTTGCTTCAATTATTGCAAATGCTACTGTTTTTTTGCCAATGCCAATTGATCTTGTCGTGCTTGCGATAAACGCCCAGTCGGCAAGCCTTACTGAAGTGATATTTCTAGCAGTTGTTGTCGGCAGCGGGGCTGCAATCGGGGAAATGTCAGCTTATGTTGCAGGGCTATTGGGCGTGAAAACCGCCGAGCAGATAAAAGAGAAGGAATTTGATAAAATAAAAGAGGTGCGAAGGAGAATTGAGAGTGCTGGGATGGGATTTATATTTTTGATTGCAATAATTCCATTTCCATTTGATATTATCGGCATCACTGCAGGTTTTATAAAATACAATCCGCAAAAATTTTTCATAGCAGCGCTTGCTGGCAAAATTTGCCGATACATTATTTTAGGAATAGCCGCCTACTACGGGTTTGCATACATCAAAGAATTCAATCTAATTTGATGGGGCATTAAAACTAAAATCAATGCCATCAATCTTTGTTGCGTCTGTGCTAAAAACTGCAGGCCTAAAAGTAAGTGAAATTTTTATTGGATTTTTAGTAGCCCGCAATTTTTGTTATTGCAAATACAATTATCATTAAAACTGCCTGCAATGGCAGGGCCGGAAGCGGCACTCCTTTGTTTTTGGATGCGAAATGAAGTGTTAGAATAAGGGCGCTAAGGGATGCTAATAAAATTGCAATTGCAGGCACTGCAAAGTAGGGGAATGGAAGTGCGCGCGAGGCTGCAAGCGCGCTAACTGAAAATGCAAGCGGCACTACCAAGTCTCCTGTTCCTAGTTCGAATTTGTGCTCTTTTGTAGGGATTGCAAATGTGAATGAGAGGTTTTTGCTTGTTATCCCTTTTGCAAGTTCGACCATGTGTTTTGTCTTGAATACTGCTATAAAATCATAAATTGAGAGCGCTATCAAAAAAACAATTATTGGAATTGTGCCAATGCTAGCCCCAATTAGCGCCCCTGCGCCTGCTGTTGAAACTGTGCTTGAGATGTTTCGCAGCAAGAGGTTTTTGCTAAAAATTATTCTTGTTGCAACAAGAAATATTGCCGCTGCATATGCTGCAAGTGAGGGGATATCTAGTGGGAGCATTACAATTAGCGCAGTTGCAAATATTGCAAAGCTCTCAAGGGATTTTAGCAAAATAGTGACAATCAATTCCGGGGCATAGCGCAGCAGTATTATTAGAATTGCGGTTGAAATGAGTATCCACACAAAAAGCCCGATGCTGTTATCAACTGATTCCGGGTCCTCGTTTACTATTACTGCGCGGATCTGCTCTTCGATTAAATAGTTACCCGCAATTAGTCCGAGTGTTTGGGTTAGAAGAAATATTATTATGAATTGGGCCATTAGAGAAGTGTTCATCTTACTTAGCTCTGTAGTGGAATTTATTATTAATCCGTGCTCTGGCCGAATAGTTTGCGCCCGATTCGAAGTACTGTTGCGCCTTCTTCGATTGCTATTTTGAAATCATTGCTCATGCCCATGCTGAGGTGGTGTAAATTCAAGTGCTCTTTTATATCGTATAAATTTTGGAAGCACTTTCGTATCAATGCCTCGTCTTGTGTGTCAGGGCCAATTGTCATAAGCCCTATAAATTTCACATTCTCGTATGGTAGGTTTTTCATTGTGGTGAGAAGGTTCTCAACTTCAATTGGGCTCATTCCGTATTTTTGCTTCTCGCCGGAAGTATTTACTTCAAGAAAGATATTTTGCACCTTGTTCATGTCAAGTGCTGCGTAGTGGATTTTTCGCAAAAGTGTAAGGCTATCGACCGAGTGGATATAATCCGCCATTTCCACAACCGATTTTACTTTATTGCTCTGCAAATGCCCGATGAAGTGGATATCTATTTTCATCTTTTGTAGGTCAGTGTATTTTTCTTCAAGTTCTTGGCAGTAGCTCTCCCCGATATCAGCTACTCCGCACTCAACTGCTTTTTTTATTTTCTCAATGCTCTGCCCTTTCGAAACCCCTACAAGGGTTAGTTCTTTTGGGTTGCGCCTCACTTTTGCGCACGCTTGGGAGATTTCTTTTTGCAGCGCTGCAAAGTTTTGCTCTACTGTCATGTAAAGAGTAAATATATCGAGAGTTTTTTAATCAAGAGTGTATATTTAATTTCACCTGTTTTTCTCGGCATCTTCTATTCTGGTCATTATCTCATTTTCCGGGAGCACTTTTCTCAAATGCTCAATTCCATGTTTAGTCAGCCCGCCATTTTCATATAAATAGCCGCGCTTTACCATTTTTTTGTTCCACCTATTGGTTTCTATCGCCCCGTATGTTATTGGCGGATTTTTCATAAAACCCAATAAAAGATTTTTTGGCGGGTCAACTAAGAATAAGATAATTCCGTCCTGGCCATGCCTTCGATATAAAAAATTCACTTCTTGGTCAAAATATTTCCAGTCTATGTGGCGCACCCAAATTTTTGGGATTAAAGCAAAAAACAATGGGTTCAACAATAGGCCGGCAGAGCTAGTATTTCCCAAAGAAAGTCCCGTTGCGAGTGCGCGATAATTTTGACTTATACTTTCGCCAGAGGGATTTGAAAGGCTTGCCACTGATTCATTTTTCATTCTACTTTGAACCCATTTCGGGCTACCCCCGTGCAAAAATGCTATTCCATCTATTAATTTTTTTATGGCAAATGGTGCTTTTAATTGATTTAATTTTTTTGTATTTGGGTGGTGTTTTCTTTCTTTTCCGGGCATTAGTAAATTATCTGCAGCATGTATTTTTTCGTGCTGTTTTTGCCATTCTTCTGTTTTATCTGGATAATGGATTGTGTGAGTATCTGGTTTATAGCTGGGAAAAATCTCGCTCTTAGCAACTCTTGGCCATAGTTTGGCAGTGTTTCCGGGAGTTAAGTTCCATATTTGTGAAATTCTTGTTAATAAACCATCTCCGCTTAACGGTAAAGTTTGAGTTGTACTTTGCGCATTTTTCGCTAAATGTTTGCGCATTCTGAATTTTGCCATCAACTTTGAGTTTTTTAACTTTCTAAACATGCTATACTGTAGTAGAAGTTACACTTAAATCTTACATTAATAGCTATTCTTGCGATTATCCAATCGGTTTCACAAATCCGTGTTGTTAGTCGAACTGGCTGTAGAATTTTTCCTTTATTTTGAGTATTTGCTCTTCTGTTTTTGCCGCAAGTTTTAATTTTTCCTCGCTGTTGAGGAGTTTTTGCAGTATTAGTGTAAGCCTGTCCGAGTGGGTTCTTTTTTCGCTTTTTGTATCGTCAAGTTCGACCTTTTTCTTATCATGCACATAATGCGGCCAGTAAAAGCGGGATTTTTCTTTTGGCAAGCCCGTTAATGAGAGCTTTTTTATAAAAAATGAGTATTCTTCAGAGACGAGAACTTCCCCCCAAAACCTCAGTATTGTCAGTGCCTTGACATCATAACTGTCCTGTGGTTCTTCAATTTTTAGCATTGCAAAAAGTTCTTTGAGTGTGGAGATGGTCTGCTCGCTTGGCGCAGTATTCATTATTTCTTTTTTAGGGACGCCTATTTTGGTTAGGTCTTCCACAAGATCCTCGCGGTGCGATTTCATTTTTGCGGGGTATTCTTCCCTTAATATCTCGCGTGCAATTTGCTTTCCCTGCTCATTTTCCATCCCGTCAATTGCAATATCATAAAGCGGTGTAAATGCAAGCGAATGGAACCTTTTCTGGAGCAGCACATCTAAAAATTGCTTCCTGCCCATTTGCTCCATTGCCCGGAATGTTTTGTGGGATTTGAATTTTTCTATTAGGGAATTTTCGAGTTGATTGAGTTCGGTAAGGTTCATTGTTCATGGCCTTTTTTTCAATATATGGCATTTCTTGATTTCATCTTCCTGGCTTGCGAGTGGGCCTCGTCAATCTTCTTTGCAAATTCTTCATCAGGCCTGCGGGATTGCACAATTTCAAGTAAAGTCTTTTTCTTAGGTTCAGTTGCCTCATCTGGAATTATTTTTGTCATAGTCTATATGCATCTGAGCATATAAAAAATCTTTTTAGACCGACTTTACAAACCCGTGTTTGGGGTAGTAGATGTCCCCGGATTTTTGGAGTTTTGCAAGTAGGTCGCGCACCTTGTCAGATTCCATTCCGGCTTCTTTTCCTTGGTTTATTATTTCCTCAATTGGCACCATGTCAACTTCTTGGGATTTCTCTTTTATTATCCCGAGTATTTTTTTGAGGTTTGTAAGGGTTGTGTGTGTTTGCCCGCTTGTGATTATGTCAATATCAATTGAGCCGGTTTCAGGGTCGGTTACCATGTCTTGCAGTGAGGTTTTCACAAGCCTTATTGCCCTTTCGACATCGCTTCTTTGAACAGTGTCGCTTAAGCGAACGCGCGCTGAGGCTTCAGATAATCTGATTAGTCCTTCTAGCTGTCTGTGGGTTGCGCTGTATGCTCCTTCTTTTCTTCCCTGGTCACGAAGGTTTATATAAAATTCTGAAATTTCGCGAAGTGAATCATCGGCTAGGACCGGAAAAATATTCTGCCTTGCAAATGCTATGTATTTTTTTAAAATGTCACCGGAAATTTTTGGAGTTATGAGTTCTTTTATTTGCTCAAGTTCTTGGTTTTTCTCGCCTATCCCTTTTTTTTGCCGCTGGAGTATCATCTCTCCAGCTTTGTGGCTCTTTAATATATGGTCTGCAATTTCCTTGTCCTTGGTCCTATCGAGTACGTCTTTTATCATGAAGAAGAGATCGAACCTGCTGATTAGTGATGCTGGCAGATCAATTTGTTCTATGAATGATTGGTATGGGTCAAAGCGGGAGTACTTTGGGTTTGCAGCCGCAAGTACGGATGTTTCGGTTTTGAATTTTGTTACAATCCCGGCTTTTGCAACACTGATGGTTTGCTGTTCCATTGATTCGTGCATAGCGCTGCGGTCCTCAGCTTCCATTTTGTCAAATTCATCAACCATTGCCATTCCGCCGGAGGCAAGTACTAGCGCTCCTGCTTTTAGTGTCCAACCGCCTTCCCCGAATTCATCCTTTACCGCAGTTGCAGAAAGTCCTGCTCCTGTGCTTGTTTTCCCTGCAACATAAATTGATTTGGGGGCAATGCTATCAACCGCTTTGAGGATTGCCGATTTGGCCATTCCAGGGTCCCCTACAATTAGTACGTGGATGTTTCCGCGAACGTGCTGGTCGTTTGGCAAATTTTTCTTCACTCCGCCGAATAATTGCAGGACAATGGACTCTTTCATAACTTCATGGCCGTAGATGTGCGGGGCAATACTTTGTATCAAAAGATCATATACCTCATCGCGGCTTGCAAGTTTTTTTATTTCCTCTTCCTCTTCTGGGCTTATTTCAACTTCTTCAAATTCGCGCGCGGTCTCTTCTAGATGTATTGCTTCTAGATATCTGCCGTATACAACTTTTTTCTCTTTAGGCGGGCTAATTCTAATAATCCCGGTAATTTTTGTCCTATCCCCAGGACTTATGCGATTTACTATATCGTCACTAACATAAATGTCAAGATTTGTAGCTTGCTCGCTTCCTTTGAGAAGTTCAAGGGGCTCTTGGACTTGGATTTTTTGGTAGTCTTCAAAATCGCTTGATTCTTCTTCTAGGACAAATCCTCTATTTTTGCATGAAGTGCACATGATTGGCATTTTAGGGTTATTTTTTGTTTGCAAGATTTTGTATTTTTCCTCACAACGCGTGCATTTCCATGTAGCGTATTTTAGTTTTGGTAAAACATCAGTGACCTGGCGCACAACGCCTTCAATGCAAATTAATTTTCCGATATGTGAGGCGCTGATATCTTTTAATTTTGGCTGCCTGTCAACCGGCAGGTTAAATATTCGAATGTGCGGGGCAAACCCTTCATCCGGTATATCGAGCATTGGGATATCTATTTTTTTTATGGCTGCGCGGGCTCCTTGCAAGCACACATCAGAATTTCCCAATAGTTCATCTGCAAGGTCTGTGTCCCAGTGCTCGATTTCGCGAAAGTCCACATAGAGGCTTCGCTTTGACGGATAATCTGCAACAAGGCGCTCGATTTCCTTCATGCACCTGCTTTTGAAAAATGCCTCAAACTTCTCAACAAAAGGGTTGTCATCGCCCATCCCAATTTCATATTCTGCCAATTTATCTCCCCGCCTATTTATGTTTTTTTGGGCTTTTAAGCCCTCGCAGGGTTCATTGCCGCTGCGCCACAACCTTTTCTTTTTGTTTGGCCAAAAAGAAAAGCTTGGCCAAAAGAAAAAGCCTTACTTAAATTGACTTTTTTTGTTTTTTCGGGCGTTTTTGGGAATTAGACTTAATCAATTACGCCCGCAAAGTAATTAAGCAAGCGCACTTTGAGTTTGGAACTTTTACTCTATGTTGTGTATGGAAAGTGAACTTTGTCGCCTATTTGCTCTAACGTTCCATTTAAATAAAATTTATGGTTTCTATTAGCTATTGTATTGGGGGTGATGCGGCTATGAAACAAAAAGGCAAATCAAAAGGTAAATTTTATATTACAACTGCGATAGATTACCCGAACTCTAAGCCCCATCTTCGGCCATGCTTATGAAAAAACCGTGGCAGATACCATTGCGCGCTATCATAGATCAAAGGGCGAAGATGTTTTTTTCCTAACAGGTACTGATGAGCACGGGAAAAAAATAGAGCAGAGCGCCAAGAACGCTGGAAAAGATCCAAAAGAATTTGTTGATTCGCAGGTTAGTTTTTTTAAAGATCTTTGCGCAAAATGGGAAATTTCCGCTGACCGCTTCATAAGAACAACCGATAAGGGCCATGAAAAACTCTGTCAGTTGCTTTTTGAAAAGTCCCTAAAAAAAGGGGACATTTATTTGGGAAAGTACGAAGGGCTATATTGCACTTCTTGTGAGGCGTATTATTTGGAAAAAGACCTATTAAAGGGTCTGTGTCCTGTGCACGCGCGGCCACTAGAAAAAGTTTCGGAAGAGAGCTATTTTTTCAAAATGTCAAAATACCAAAAAAAGTGGCTTGATTTTATGGAAAAGAACCAAGATTTTATTTTTCCAAAAAGCAAGAGGGCAGAAATAATTAACAGGGTCAAAGAGGGTTTGCACGATCTTAGTGTTTCGCGCACAAGTTTTGATTGGGGCATACGTGTTAAAAGCAACCCAAAGCACGTAATTTATGTTTGGTATGATGCGCTCTTGAATTATTTGTCGGGAATAAATTACCCTTCCGCAAAATCAAAAAAATTCTGGCCGGCAGATATCCACGTAATCGGCGTAGACATTTTATGGTTCCATGCCGTAATTTTCCCGACAATGCTCTTCTCTTTAGGTATTGATCCGCCCCAAAAAATATTGGTGCACGGATTTATTAGATCTGCTAGCGGTGAAAAGCTCTCAAAGACCACCGGGACAATAATTGATCCGATTGAAATTGCGCAAAAGTATGGGGTTGATTCGGTTCGCTACTTTTTGCTGCGTGAAATTCCTCTTGGTGAGGATGGGAATTTTTCAGACCGCGCATTAGTTGAGCGCCACAACAAAGAGCTTGCAAATGATTTGGGCAATTTGCTAAATAGAATGCTTTCTTTGTGTGAATCAAAGCTTGGGGGAAAAGTCCCTTCTGCAAAAACCGATAAGGCGCTCTGTGCGCAATTGGATTTGAAAAAAATTGATGCGCATATGCAAAATTTGCAGCCCCATCACGCGCTCTCTGATATTTTCTTTTTTATAGGTGCTTGCAATAGGTATGTTAATGAAAAGCAGGTGTGGGCGCAGAGTGGAAAAGATCTCAACCAGTCAATTTATTCGCTTTTGGATTCAATTAGAATAATTGCGATTTTGATTGCTCCGTTTATGCCCCAAACCGCGCAAAATATTTCAAAGCAATTGAATGTTACTCTCGGAACACTAAAAGATGCAGAGTTCAATTTGTTAGAGGGCGACAAAAAAATTGGGCAGAAGCAGATATTGTTCAGAAAAATCGAAGTCGTCAAATAATATGTGGAGTAGTAGAAAAAATTAAGTAGTTTTGGGGCTAATTTGTAAATTTATTTCCCTTCGCCTTTCTTTCTTGCAATGCGCACCTGGTCTCCCCATTTTATGTATTCGACCTCAACTCCGCTGGCAAGCCCTGTTATGTCTTTTGGTTTTTCAACATCATATGTCTTGTAATCAGTTGCATCAATTATTTGCACAATGTTTCCCATTACTGCAACTACCTGTCCGTTCCCCTTGTCAATTATTGGGACTTCCGCTTCGTAATCAGTTGCTTTCATTAGGTTTCTTTTCTGGTCGGTAAAAAGGCCAAAAGCCGAAATTCGCGCTTTTGCAGCTCCGTGCTTTCCGGGTTTTGACTTATCGATCGATTTTACCTGGCACGGTTCTCCTTCAATTAGTACATATGAGCCCGGTTTTAGCGTTCCCATGTTCTGAAATCTCTTTTCCCCATCTGCCATTTTGTAAAACCCGTATTCTAAGAGACTGATTTGCTTCATTTTAAAAGGCTTTTGCATTAATTTTGCTGATTTTGCAAGGGCTTATAAATTACAAATGAGTTGATAGTTATTGAGTTTGGAGTTTTGGTGTTATCATGAATCTGCCGGTTGGTGAGGTAATTAGTAGGGGTCTTAATCTTCGTGAGATGGATGTTAAGCGCCTTGTGGAAGGGTTTTATGACAAGGGGTTTTCGGGCTATGTCGTAATAACCCTTGAAGGATACGATGGGCTTGAGGAGGGCGTTTTGATATTTAAGGAAGGGGGGATGCTTGCTGCAATGTATGAATATGACCTGCATGGGTTCACAGTGTTTGGTGATCAGGCCTTGCCCCAGGTTTTTAATTCTTTTGCGGCTGAATACGTTGTAGGCGATATAGTTTCACTTTCAAACCAGCAGGTTGACCTTGTCACTGCATTTAACGACAAGAGCAAATTGTTGCGGGTTGTAAATAAGAGCGACATCGGCCGTCTTATTCCAAAAATTTATTCTGCAGAATTTGCCAAGAGCGTTTTGCGCGAAGTTGTGAAAAAAGACGAGTCGAAAAGTGATCTTTTCAAAAAGCTTGGCCTTAGTGGATTGGGAGAATAGATGTTAAGTGGAGCGAGGAAATTCCTCAAACGGATAGCGGAGAAAGTGCTAGACATTGATGAGACGTCAGTACCGGTTTCGCACATGCGCCTCTTTGAAGATTATGTTGGAAGATTGCAATTTGACACCAAAACTGATGATGTGAAAGAGTTTTTAGGTATTCTTAAAAAAAAGCACCTTGTTGATGATATTGTTGTTGCAAGTTTAAATGGCAGCGCGATTGCTTCTAGCAATGGCAGTTCAATTTCGCAGGCAGTTTCAGGCGCCGCGCTTTTCAATTACATAAAATCTGAAATTCCAAAAAGTGAGGCGCTCTTGGTAAAATCAAATGGGTCAGGTTGGCATATGATTTTTCCGTGCAACAGAAAGCTCTACATTGTAAAAGCTTCCTCAGATCTTTCAACAATTGAATTGCGCGCACTTGCAAAGGAAGTGGATGTGTTTTTAGCTTCAAAGCAGGCTACCTAAATTTTTTTGGCAAAAGTGGCTTTTTTTGGCTTTGTTAGGGGCTTTTTGGGGTTAGGCTTTTTATTCTTAAGTTGTAATTTTCTTGTAGTGGATGTTGTATGGGTAGGGTAATTGCACTTGTTTCAGGTAAAGGCGGAGTGGGAAAAACCACTATTACTGCAAATCTTGGAATAGCTCTGGCAAAGCGCGGACTCAATGTGTGCCTTGTTGATGCTGACATTGCAATGGCAAATCTTTCTTTAATTTTAAATATGCAAAATTCCCCAATCACTCTTCATGATGTATTGCTAGGCGAAGCAAATGTTCAGGACGCAATATATGACGGGCCTGCCGGCATTAAGTTCATGCCATCTGGACTCTCTTTAGAAAATTATAGGCGGGTTGATGCTGAGAGGCTCCAATCCATAATTGATATGGTGCGCCCGCAGTTTGATTTTGTACTTCTAGATTGTGCTGCCGGGATTGAAAAGAATGTTCTTGCCGCTGTCTCATCTTCTGATGAAGTGCTCTTGATTGCAATGCCGACAAGCCCAAGTATTGCCGATGTTCTCAAGGCAAAAATAACCGCCCAGCGACTTGGAAGCAAGCCAATTGGGGTTTTGATAAATTTTGTGCGGCAAGAAAAAGGGGAGATAAAAAAAGACGATATAATGAAAATGTTGGAGCTTCCGATTCTTGCTACAATCCCATTTGATGATGAGGTTAGAAGAAGTACAATGCAGGAGAGCCCAACTCCGCTTCTGATTGCAAGGCCCTCGGCTCCGGCTTCGCAAGCAATTCAAAAGGCGGCAGCAAAGCTAGCGGGTCTTCCGGTTGCAGCAGAGAGCGCTCCTAGCGAGGGGTTTTTGGGTTCAATTATAGGAAAACTGCTCTCACTATTCAATTTAAAAAAGAAAGATGCGGAGAATAAGGTATGAACAATCGGCCATTTGACCTTCTTAGCGATTCGCTTGGTAAAAACGTCCTTGTTGAACTCAAGGAAAATGTTTCAGTGCGCGGAACCCTAATGGCTTTTGATATTCACATGAACATTGTGCTTGAGAATGCAGAGAAGCTGCAAAACGGGGAGCCGAAAAACAAGTACGGCAAAATGCTATTGCGCGGGGATAATGTTTTGCTCATTTCCCCATAACTTCTTTTATGCAAAATCTGTCTCAAAAGGCCCTTAAGGCGCCCTGAATTTTTGGAAAACTAATTTTAAAAAACGTGCAAGAGCAAGATCTTGCCCAAATCCGGCATGCTTATTCTCACATTGATTCAATCATGGGCAAAATCAGGGTCACAAAAGCGCAAGACGAATTGAATTCGCTTTTGCAAAATGTGCACGCCTACAAGGGGCAAATTGTGCAAATGCTGGGCATATAATCTTTACCCTCTAAAAAATACTTAAAAGGGCCCTTAGTTCATCTGGTAGAACGCACCCATGGCATGGGTGAGGCGGCGGGTTCAAGTCCCGCAGGGTCCACTTGCACCTTTTTCTTTCTCTTACAAAGAGAAAGAAACCTTACAAAACCAGTGGTTTTGTGAGGCCTCGCAGAATGAAGTTCTGCAAGGAATCTGCGCCAAAAAGAAAGAGAATAAAGAAGTTTGACCAAAAGAAAAGTGTAAAAGAAAAACACGAGGCAAAAAGAAAAGAAAGCTGAAAAAATCTGGCCAAAAAGAAAAGTATTGCGGTGAGAGTAAGACTTTTATAATAGAAAATACATGTGATTGTTTATGGATTTGAAGCGCCTAGCGCTAGCAGGCCTTGCCCTCTGGGTTGGGATTTTTGTTGAAGTTAGCGTTCTGATGTTTGGGTTTAACCTAACCGGGGAGAGCTATTATATTTCCCACTATATTCTTCTTGCGATAATTTGCGCAATTGTCGCGCACTTCTATTTCAAAAACCAAAAAGCTTCCGCTCTTGAAGGTTTGAAGGCCGGGTTTGCAATGGTAGTTGTAGGTATTGTTCTTGATGCGATTATTACTGTGCCGTTTTTTGTAAAGGATTATTCTTTCTTTACAACCTTGCCACTTTTACTTGGGTATCTTGAATCAATTGCAATGGTTGCTGCTGTTGGCTGGGTAAAGACCCACCAGTCAAACTCCAAAAGGGCAATAGCGCTCGGGGCGTAAATATTTTTTTTGCTTTTCCAAATACTTGCGACAAAAACGCATTTTTTACAATAATTAGCTAGTGCCATGCCTCTTTTTTCAATAAAATAATTTATATAATAGAACTCCCAAATATATCCGCTCTTTAAGGGACCACTATGGATAAGCGCCAGATACTAAAAGATTCGGTTACGCGCCTGCTAGCGCTCAATATTTCGGATAAGGAGATACTTGAAAACCTTGCAAGCGTTGGCATTGATCGCGAGATGGCAAAATCCGTGCTCGAGCAAACAAAAGATGAGCTTTCCGGCAAAAAGAGCGCAAAGCCCCAAGAGCCAATTGGCCCGGCTGCAAAGCCCTCTTTTTTGCAATCAAAGCCAAAAGAGCAGCAAAAGAAGGAGACAAAAAAGCCACAGGAAAAAGAGGAAGTAATAATCCCGGATGATGAGGATATTTACAGCAAGCTCTCTGATGAAGAAGTTGATGAACTCTACACTCCTGTAAAGGAAAAGCCGATTGCAAACCCGGACTATTCATCTGTGCATAATGATGAGACTATTTCGCGGCTGTGGGAAAAGGGAATTTTATCAACAGTTGATGCAAAGCTCTCGGAGATGCAAAAGATCAGAAGCGATCTTGATTCAATGCTTGATGCAAAAATTGCAGAGAAGATAAAATTAGAATCAAAAAAAATCGAAACCGTATTAGAGTCGCAGCGCGCCCTATTTTACAGCAAAATTGATGCCCACTTGGAAGCAAAGGCTGAGGAGATAAAAAAAGTTGTGGAATCAAGGGCACATCAAATAGAGGATCTGCACGAAAAGTTACAGAGTGAAATTATAAAATTGCAGGGCGAGAAAAAGTTCAATGCCGAGCTTTTGAATTCTCTTAATGAGAAAATGTCGGGGCTTGATATGGTAAAGAGCCAGATGATTTCAGAAACAAACAAATCAATTATTGATACCGAATCTAAAATAAAGGAATTTTTGGATAGTGCGCAGCAGATGAGGTCACAAACCGATGAGAGGGTGAATAGATCACTCCAGCTCGAAGCAAAAATAACCGAAGGGATGATGCAGGATGTTAAGCAAAAGATAGAATCCTTGCGCCTCTCGCGCGAAGACGAGCTTACCGCCCAGATACAGGGCAAATTAAAAGAGCTAGATAGGCTAACTGATGAGGTTGATCCAAAAGGCATAATTGAGCGTGTTGCAAAAATGAAAGAATTAGAGCAGCAGCTGACAAAAAAGCAAAAGCAGATGGATTTGGATTTTGCATCAAAGATGGGTGAAGCCGATGCCATAATTGTGAAAAAAAAGGAAGCTGTCAAGGATTATACCGGGGAGTTATTTGATGATTTTAAAAAAGAATTTGCGGATTTCAAAAAGGAAGTTTCAAAAATCGAAGCCACAAACCTGGAGGAATTGCGCAAGGAATACTCAACTGATGTTGATGCGCTTTTTGCAAAAAATTTAATTGAGTGGGAGAAAAAGCTAAAAGAAAAGAAAAAGGAAATTGACGAGCTTGAATCCAAAATCGATGTGGAGAAATTCGATGCGACCCTTGAATCATTTGAAGTGTTCAAGCAGCAGTTCCTAAATACAATAAAGCGCAGCATTGAAGATTACAATAAGTCCAAAAAGGAGTTATCCGATAGTATTATTGCAAGGGACAAGGCAATTAGTGAGTATTTGAAAAAAATCGATGCGAAGATGCAGGAATTATCGGAATTCCAGAAGAAGTTTTCAGCTGATGTAGCTGATCTTATCGGGAAAATCCCTGAAGATAAGATAAAGGCAAGGAGGAAGGGCCCATGAAAGAATTAGTGCTATGGTTTTCAGAGCTTGGAATTTCCGATGTTCCGATTGTCGGAGGGAAAAACGCTTCGCTTGGGGAGATGTATAGGGAACTATCAAAAAAGGGAGTAAAAATCCCGAATGGGTTTGCAGTTACAGCTGATGCGTACAGGCTTTTTTTGGAAAAGACCTCCCTTAAAGAGAAAATAAAGCGCGAATTGCGCGGCGTTGATACAACGAATATGAAATCGCTCTCAACCAAAGGGCATAATGTGAGGCAGATGATTCTTGGGGCAAAAATGCCGCAAGAACTAGAGGATGCAATTAGTTTTGCTTACAAAAGGCTCCAGGTTGAGTATGGCAGGGGAGTTGATGTTGCGGTGCGAAGCAGTGCTACTGCTGAGGATTTACCTGATGCTAGTTTTGCTGGCCAGCAGGAGACATTTTTAAATATCCGGGGTCCGCACGCTGTTGTTGATGCTTGTAAAAAATGCTTTGCATCGCTTTTTACAAATAGGGCAATTTCTTATAGGGTTGATAAAGGGTTTGACCATTTCTCGGCAGCGCTCTCTGTTGGCGTCCAAAAAATGGTGCGCTCAGATCTTTCTTGTAGCGGAGTGATGTTTACAATCGACACTGAAACAGGGTTTGATAAAATAGTTCTCATAAATTCAGCCTGGGGCCTTGGGGAGAGCGTTGTGCAAGGGGCAGTAAACCCTGACCAATTTATTGTTTTCAAACCCACTTTGCAAAAAGGGTTTGAGCCGATTTTGGGCAAAAAAATAGGTGAGAAGGCAATAAAGGTTGTGTATTCACATGATGGGTCTAAAACAATCAAAACCGTTGCGACCCAGAGTAGTGAGCGCTCAAAATTTACTCTAAGTGATGCCGAAATTTTAAAGCTAGCAAAATGGGGCTGCCTTGTAGAAGAGCATTATTCGCAAAAGCGTGGGCACTATACTCCTATGGATATGGAGTGGGCAAAAGATGGGCACACTGATGAATTATTTGTTGTGCAGGCTAGGCCTGAAACAGTGCAGAGCAGAAAGGACAAAGGGGTACTTGAGCATTATTTGCTAAAGGGCAGGGGCAAAGTAATAATTGAAGGGGAAGCCATCGGCTCAAAAATAGGTTCGGGAAAGGCAAGAATAATTAGGGACGCTTCTAAAATTGCAGAATTTAAAAAAGGTGAAGTGCTAATAACCGATACAACCGACCCTGATTGGGAACCTATAATGAAAATTGCATCGGCAATTGTAACAGAGCGCGGAGGAAGGACATCGCATGCAGCAATTGTTTCGCGCGAACTTGGAATTCCGGCAGTTGTTGGCACAGGAAATGCTACCGAGAAAATAAAAAACGGGCAGGGGGTTACGGTGTGCTGCTCGCAAGGCGAACGGGGGACTGTGTATGAAGGGGAACTTTTATACCAGGTAAAAAAACTCAATATTTCAAATTTGCCTAAAACCCGCACTCACTTAATGATGAATGTAGGAAACCCGGAGCAGGCATTTGAATTCTCATCAATCCCAAATGATGGAGTGGGTCTTTGCAGAGAGGAATTTATTGTAAATTCATATGTGAAAATCCACCCGAATGCGATTTTGCATTTTGACAAATTAAAGGACATAAAAGCAAAGGAAAAAATCGAAAAGTTAACTCAAGGGTATAGGAACCGCGAGCAGTTCTATATTGATAAATTAGCGGAAGGAATTGCAATGATTGCTGCTGCATTTTACCCAAAACCTGTAATATTGCGATTTTCGGATTTTAAGAGCAATGAATATGCAAATTTAATAGGCGGGGCGCAGTTTGAACCAAAAGAGGAAAACCCAATGATTGGTTGGAGAGGGGCTTCACGCTACTATGATCCAAAGTTTAGGGACGCATTTGCATTAGAGTGTGAAGCGATAAAAAAAGTGCGCGAGAAAATGGGGCTAGTAAATCTAAAAGTGATGGTTCCGTTTTGCAGAACTGTAGAAGAGGGGCGCAAGGTTGTTTTGGAGATGGCAAAAAATGGCCTGAAGCAGGGAAAGGGCCTAGAAATTTATGTGATGTGCGAAATCCCAAGCAACGTAATTTTAGCCGAAGAATTTTGTGAGGTATTTGATGGCTTTTCAATAGGTTCAAACGATTTAACGCAGCTAACTTTAGGGCTTGATCGCGATTCCGGAATAATTGCACACATTGGAAATGAAAAAAATGAAGCGGTGAAGCGCCTAATTGAACAGGTGATAAAAATTGCCCACCAAAATGGCAGAAAGGTCGGGATTTGCGGCCAGGCCCCTTCTGATTTTCCGGATTTTGCCCAGTTTTTAGTAGGGCTTGGGATTGATTCAATTTCACTAAACCCTGACACTGTTCTCAAAACAAGGCAAATTGTTGCAAAGAAGGAAAGCCAGATGCACAAGCATAAATGAACTTATTTCAAAAACATTCTGCTTCCAATCGCCCCTATCATTCCTGCAATCAAAAGGGCCGCGAAAATAAAAATTGAATCTTCGGCTTGTCTGTCCGTAGGATTTTCGTTTCCGGATTCATTTGTATTTTCTGAAACTTTTAATAAAAAATCAGTTTGCGCAAGAATGTTTGAATCATTTTCAAAGCGTGCGGCAAGTTCATAATCCCCCGGTTCACTAAATGTGTACGAAAATGTTGCTACGCCGTTTTTGGGGTGAATATCTGAGGAGAATAATACTTTTTCTTCATTTGAAATCCTAACCCACACTGATGAGTAGTCTTGTGGCGCCTCATCTTTTCGGATGTGCAATGAGATCACAGTTGGTTCATTTGCTTGTGGGGTTGCCGGTGAATATCCAAAATCAATTTGGTAGCCATTCACAACCTTATCCTATCCGGCATCAAGGTGTGCAATTGTTAAGGGAAAGAAGAGCAGGAGCGCTAGAAGAATTCTTAAAAGAAAATGCATGTAAATAAAAAACTTAAAAAGGGTTAAAAACTCTTCAATTTGTTTTGGTGTAAAAATAAGTGGGCCCGGCAGGATTTGAACCTACGACCCCATCGACGTCAACGATGTGCTATGAACCGCTAAGCCACGGGCCCCTATTTGAACGAATTTAGCCTTGAAAACTATTTAAAATGTGAGCATAGCTCTACTTGAGCCCTTTTGTCTGCGCGCAGCTAAGGGCATCTTGCGGCTGGAAAATACCACTTTGCTCCGGCGTTTGTGTTTTTGCGGAGCGTATTTTGAGTAGCTGCCTGCACGTGCCGCACAAAGTGCCGTTTGAGGCCTTGCCGCATGCAGCGCACTGTTTTATTTGCTGGCGATTTTCTTTTTGGGCCATTATAAGGTAGGGTTTGAGGTTTCTAAATGAAGCTAGTATTGAATATTTTGTTCCGGGGATTGAATCTTCAAGGTCATTTAGCATTTTGCGGTACTGGTTACGTTTTGCCATCCACGAATATGGGCAGCACTCTTCGCTGTAGTGTGAAATTCCATTCAGGGCAGCATATGCAATAATTTCCTTTTCAGGGGTTTCATAGAGGGGCTTTATTCGCGCTACCATTCCATCTATTTTTTTGTTTTCCACAATTTCACCAAGCCGGGAGACCCTGCCGGTATCATTTCCAAATAAACTCATTGCAATGCTCTGCACCTCATCATCTAAATTGTGCCCGGTTGCAAGTTTTTGCGCGTCAATTTCAAGTGCTTTTTCATTTAGAAGGTCCCTTCTAAAAACTCCGCAAAATGAGCAGGTGCTTCCCAATGATTTGTCGCTGTGGATTTTTTTCATAACCTCATTCATATCAAGGTTGAATTTTTCCTGATACGTGGCCACGTGGTATTCTATTGAGTGCTCTTTGCAGTATTTCACCCCCACTTCAAGGGCCTTGTCACGATACCCTTTAATGCCCTCATCAATCATTATTGCTTCAATTTTATTTTGCCCGCCAAATATTTTGTTTAGAAGATGCAATGTGACCATTGAATCTTTTCCGCCAGAAACCCCGATTGCGATTTTCTCCCCATATTTTATCATGGAGCTATTGCGCGTGGTTTTTTTGATGCGGTTTTCAAAAAACTCATTGAAATGTGTAGAGCAGAACCTGTGCGGCCCGTAAGGTAGCACTATTTTTGCATCCTGCGAGCACTTGTCGCAGCGGTTTCCTATTGTAAGCTTTTCTTGCATTTGAAAATTACTGGTGCAATTAGTTTAAAGGGAATAGCGGTCTTGGGTAGATTTATATTTGTCCGGATGTTATTAGATTCATGAAAGCAAAATCCATGAAAGCTAAACCAATGAAAGCAAAACCCATGTCAAAAGGCCTGCTCAGAGAAAAATCCACTGCCATACAGACATGGGCTCGAGTGGGGCGTTTTTCGACTCTTGCTTCAAGAGACCCGGATATACAAAGGTCCCTTGCTAAAATAGCCAGTTTGCAAAAAGCAGATATTCAATCCGCTAAGAAGGCAGCTCCAAAGGTTGCTAAATTCCTCTCCCATAAAACCCCTGAGGTTAAAATAAGGGCATTGATGGCGCTGCGGTTAATGGAGGCAAGAGCGTTTGAGCCGCAAGTTCTTCAGGCAACTTATGATACTGAACCAGGCGTGCGTCATGCTGCCCTTTCTGCTCTTGGCGGGTTTAAATCTGTGCAAAATGATTCGCTGCAAAGAATTACTTTTTTAACTTCTGAGAAAAATGAAAAGGTGGTCAGGGTAAGAAGCGCAGCTTGGGATGCATTGGTATCTATCAATCCTAAAGGCCTTGTAAATTTTTTAAGAGAAAGAATTGATAAGGAAACTGATCCAAAACTCTCGGGTTTTTTATTTCAGCAACATAGTAGGATCTTAGGGCAAGTTAGGGGCTAAAATCGCCTCGTGTTTAACAATTGCTTTTATATTCCTTCTCTAGTAGTATTACTTGAATATTTGGCCTCTTTAAGGCTTTTTAGTGGTTTTTATGGGTTTTTTGAAGTATTATAAAAGGACACTTCAGAGCATTTATGCAAAGGAGAAGTCCAAGGACGGTTATAATTATCCGCTAGCATATAGGACACGTGTTTTTGGGCAGAGGAATAGGCCGGCAGTTTTAAGGCTTGAAGGCCCGTCAAATATCCCGCGCGCCAAAACCTTGGGGTATAAGGCAAAGCAGGGAATAGTAATTGCCCAGGTTAGGATTAGAAAAGGTTCTGGTTTGCACAGAAGGCCGGCTAGGGGTAGAAAGCCGCGCAGAATGGGGGTAAAAAAGCTCACAAGAAGGTCTTCACGCCAATCAATGGCAGAGAGAAGGGCCGGTGTTGCATTTACAAATTGTGAAGTTATTGGAAGTTATTGGGTAGGGGAAGACGGAAAGAATACTTATTTTGAAGTTATTTTAGCTGATAGGGCCTCACCTTCAGTTCTAGCTGATCTTGACAAAAGATGGGTGGGAAGGAAAAATCACATGAGAAGGGCTGAGCGAGGCCTTACCTCATCCGGCAAGAAATCAAGAGGGCTAAAAAAGGGCAGGGGGCATGAAAAGAACTTCCCGAGCCAAAGAGCGCACCAGAGAAAGGGAAAGTAAAACAATTTTAACTACTTTTTCACACACTTTAGGTTTATGAACCTCAATTTGGTCCAATTTTTTGACAGGCAATTTCTTGAAGGGAATTCACAATTTTTCAAAGATGATGCATGCATTATTGCGGCAGATTTTTCACAAAAAGGCGAATCCTTAAATCCTTCTGCAAAGACCTTGCCAAAATTCTACTCTTGCAAAGTATTTGCAAAAAAAGATAATAATGAACTTTCTGCGGCAAAAAAACTCTACGATTTTGTAGCGGTGAGAGGAACAAGCCCTGATATGTGCTCTTTTGCAGCATCCCAAAAGGCAAACCTTCTCTTGCAGCCGTTCAATTCCGAAAAATGCATGCTGGATATGCCAAGTGCAAATGTTGCGCGTGAGAGCGGGTGCTTTGTTGCTTTTCTTTTCAATGATTTTTTGGAAAGCGAAGGCATGAGGCTCTCGCAGCTTTTGAAGAATGCTTCAATGGCATTTCGGATTGCAAATAGCGCGGGGTGCAAAATACTTTTTTTGAGCGGGGCGAAAACTAAGCAGCATATGCGCGCTTCAAAAGACCTTGTCTCATTTGCATGCCTTCTGGGGGCGCAAAAAAATGATGCTATTAAATTCTGCCGTGAAAACCCGAAAGAATTTTTGGAGGGGTTCAAATGAAGCTGCCTTCACTTGAGGAATGTGAAAGCCTCATGGAAGAATTCAATGTCCCTGAAAATATCAGAAAGCACACAGAGGCAGTGCGGGGGGTTGCAAATTCTCTTGCCATGAGAATTAAAAATCAAAAAATAAAAGTTGATGCTGAAGCCGTGGATAGGGCGGCCTTTTTGCACGATTTGATGAAAATGCACTGCATAAAAAATAATTGCAGCCACGCAAAAGCTGCAAAGGGAATTTTAGTGCAGCGCGGCTATAGCGAACTGGGGGAAATCGTGCTGCTGCACGGGCTTGAGGGGATTTTGCGCTTTGACAAAAACACTTCGCTTGAAGCAAAGATAATTTGGTATGCAGACAAGAGGGTTACTCACGATCAACTTGTTAGCCTTTCAGGGCGATATGAATATTTGAAAGAGCGATATGGTTCAATTTCCAAAAAGAAATTGGCGCAGATTCTTGCAACCCGCGAGGCAGGGTTTGCTCTAGAAAAAGAGCTGCTCTCCCTTGCAGGGATCGGGCAAAACGAGGCGTTCTAAATGGAAAAAAAATCACAAAAGCCAATCCCTCCCACCCTTCGCGGGAAAAAAAGATACATTAAATTCTCGCTTCTTTGCAGCGCAAATCTTTCGGAGCGCGATGTCGGGGCTGAGATTTCTAACATATTTTCGGCAATTTTCGGGGCAAGCGGCATTGCTTCCCAGAGGCTCTGGCTCATAAAATGGTTTTCACAAAAAAATGAGGGGATTGTTCGATGCGCCCTGCCTCAAGAAGAGAATGTGAAAGCAGGGTTATTGTTTTTGCAAAAAGTGCGGCAAGAGCAAGTGATCCCGGTTATTCTAAAAGTTTCGGGTTCGGTTAAGAAGCTGAAATGAATTAGTGTCATCTCCTAATGAACTGTTTTGGGGCAATTCTTGTAGGGCTTTTCTTCCTTCTCTGTAATCTAAGATAGAATGGTTTTTCCTGTATGGGTTTTTGTTTTTTCATTATTTTTTCAAAAACTTGTTTTGCCCAATTATTTCGCTTTTGGTTCAACGGCTCTCTTTTAGCGCTCCAATAAACCGGATAAACAATACTTACTATTTTACTCCTTCTTATTCCGAATTTTTTGGCTAATCTTGCCTGGTTTGTACTGTGGTGAAAAACAAATATGTCAGTGCTTATTGATGGGATAAAGTTACTTAATGTCCGAGTAATTATCCCGGCTGTAAATATTTGGAATTCATCCCTCTTCCCTATTTGAGTAAGATACTCTTCAAAATCATACCTCATTCTTTTGCTTATTCCGTCCCCTGTCCCGCAAACAAAAATGATTCTTGGTTTCTCCATTCTAGAGTGAGTGTTTTTGCAAATTTATTCTTATGCATTTTGATTACTCGCTATTGTAGAGGATTATAAATAGTTCGCTAAAAGACGTAATATGTAAAATGGGGTAGTAGGCTCTCATAATACTTATATTGCTATAGTGCTATAGTATATTGGTGATTTGATGGGAACTACTACGATCCAGGTTAAGGATTATACTGCAATGAGGCTGAGGAAAATTATGGAGCGGACAAAGGCAGCATCGTATGATGAGGCAATATCTCGCCTAATAGAGACACGGCACAAAAAGTCAATGGCTGGTGCGCTTGGTCATGGCAAGAAATGGACAACTGAAGAGATTCTCCATGGTTTGAGGGATAAAGTTGATAGAATCTAAATATCTGTTAGATTCTTCTGCGTGGCTTGAATATTTCCTTTCAGGCGAACCGAGAATGGTCAAGATAATCAATAAGGGTGATTGCATACTCTTCTCTTCAGCGGTTTCCTTGCATGAAGTAAAAAAGAGGCTCTTACTGGGAAAAGAGGAGTCCAAAAAGATTTCAGAGTCTTTGGATTTCATGAAGGATAATAGCATCATTGTGGATGTTTCCGAATCAATTCTGGAAAAAAGTGCAGATGATTCAGCAAAGCTTGGGCTCTCGTTAGCCGACTCTGTGATTTACCGAACCGCGCTAGAAACAGGTGCCAAGATAGTGACTTTTGACAAAGATTTTTCCGCTCGCAAAGACGCAATTGTGCTCAAATAGTTAACAGGAATTATCTGTAGGTGATTTTTGGTAAATTCAGGCCCTCTGTTTCATTTTGTTCGCAAATCCAGATTTAAAGTTGCCTTTAATAACCTTACTCATTAAAAAATACTATTAATCAAGGGGAAAAAGGAGTTGTGATTTTTTGTATCCTGGTGCTAACCAATCTGCCAATTACGATCGTGCGGCAACAATGTTCTCGCCCGACGGAAGGCTCTATCAGGTAGAGTACGCTTCAAAGATAGTTTCGCAGGGGACAATGGGTGTTGCTTGCAAATACTCTGATGGGATACTTTTTGGCGCTGATAAAAAAATCACAAGCAGGCTCTTAATACCAGAATCAATTGAAAAGATTTTTCCGATAGATGATCATATTGTTGCGGTTTCAGCCGGGCTTGTTGGGGATGCGCGAAGGCTTGTTGGGATTGCCCGCCAGAAAGCGCAGGAGAACAGGCAGTATTATGAAGAACCTATACAAGTTGAAAACCTTGTAAAGGAAGTTTCAAATGTGCAGCAGATTTTCACACAGTACGGAGGCATGAGGCCTTTTGGAATTTCATTTATTATTGGCGGAGTAGACAATACCGGGAGAAGGCTCTTTGAAACCGAGGCATCGGGTGCCCTTGCCGAGTACCACGCAATTGCAATAGGAAAGAACAAGAACAAGGCAATGGAATTATTTGAAAAGGAGTGGAAGGATAACATCTCACGCGAAGGGGCAATAAAACTTTGCCTCAAAGCCCTTGAAATGGGCCTTGATGAGAAGGAAAAATTAGATCCAAAAAGGCTCCAATTTATGTTTATAGATTCTGCACGAAAATTCACCCCAGTTTCTCAGGATGAATTGAAGGGCTATTTTGCAAATAGCAAGAAAGAGTAAAAGTGCAGCTTTTATAGGGGCAGTAGTTTCCAATGGTAAGAACTGAGGATGCTGTAATAGCGCGTTTTGAACATTCGGGCGAAAAGTTCGAGATACTTGTGGATCCGCACCTTGCAATGGATCTAAAGCATGGCAAGGATGTTAATTTTGAGGACCTGATGTTAATTGACACGGTCTTTAAGGATGCAAATAAGGGGGAAGCAAAAAATGAAGAGAGCTTGCGCAAGGTCTTTGGCACAATTGATGTGAAGGCCGTTGTAAAAAAAATTATTGCAGAAGGGGAAATACAGCTAACAACCGCGCAAAGAAAAGAGATCGCAGAGAGGAAGAAAAAAGAGATAATTACATTCATTTCAAGGAATGCAATGAACCCGCAAACAAATACCCCTCATCCGGTGCAGCGAATTGAAAATGCGCTTGAGGAAATAAAATTCACGGTTGATATAAGTAAACCTGTAAAGGACCAGATCGCAGAGGCAATAAAGGACATTAAAAAGATTTTACCGATTTCGCTCGAAAAATTGAATATTGCGGTGAAAATCCCTGCGCAATATTCCGGTAAGGCATCGGTTATTTTGCACAAATTCGGGTTGCAAAAAGAAGAGTGGCAAAACGACGGGAGTTTAGTTGCTGTTCTTGAAATCCCTGCAGGAATCAAGCAGGATTTGTTCAATGAATTAAACCATTTAACCCATGGGGAAGTGGAGTCGAAAATAATCGAAAACAAGAGGTGAATGAATGGTAAAAAGAATAGTAGTGCCGGGCGAACTTGTGACTGAGGAGAGGAAAAAACTCGGGTCTCACGTGTTTGTGCGCGAAGGGAAGATATATTCGGATTCAATTGGCCTTGTCAATGATGAAGCTGATTATGCCTCGGTTGTTGCGCTCGAAGGAAAGTACATGCCGCAGGTAAATGATGTTATAATCGGGGTAATAATTTCGGAGAGATTTGCAGGGTATAGTGTTGATATCAACAGCTTCTACCCGAGCTTTGTTTCAAAAAAGGAATTGCGCGAAGTCCTAAAACCGGGCAGCATAATCTCTGCAAAAATAATGAAAGTGAACGAACTAAACGAAGTTGACTTATCGAGTATTAGGTTATTTTTCGGCGGTGAGATAATACAAGTATCTGCCGTGAAAATCCCGCGCATAATAGGTAAGGAAGGCTCAATGCTAAATACAATCAAAGATGGCACTGGGTCGAATATAATTGTTGGAAGGAATGGAAGGATTTGGGTAAAGGGCGGCAATGTAGATCTATTGAGAAAAGCCGTTCTCAAAATAGATAAAGAAGCGCATCTTGAGAACCTCACAAATAGGGTTGTTGAGTTTTTGCAAAAAGAGGCCCCCAAAAAAGCTGAAAAAGTTGAAAAGAATGTTCAAGAAGGTGAAGCGTAAAATGGCAAAAAAGAAAGAGGATCAAGTAGCATACGTTGATGCCAAGGGTAAGAGGCTTGACGGAAGGAAAATAGATGAATTGAGGCCGATAAAAATCAAGGCCGGGGTAATCCCAAGAGCGGATGGTTCGGCATATCTTGAGTGGGGGCAAAACAAGGTCTTTGCCGCGGTTTATGGCCCGCGCGAGTGCTTGCCAAAGCACACGGCATCCCCTTACAAGGCTGTAATAAAATTTGAGTACAGGATGGCAACATTTAGTGTGCCTGATAGAAAGAACCCAAAGCCGGGTAGAAGGGAAATCGAAATCTCAAAAGTGTGCGGAGAAGCACTTGAGAGGGCAATATTTGTAGAAAGGTTCCCCAACACTTCAATAGATATTACTGTTGAAGTGATTGACAGCAATGCAGGGACTAGGATTGCAGCGCTCAGCGCAGCAGCAGTAGCCCTTGCCGATGCGGGGATCCCAATGAGAGATCTTGTGTGCGGCACAAGCGTTGGAAAGGCCGGCGGGAAAATAATTGTAGACCTTGATAAAAATGAGGAGGATGCTCCGGATGCTGTTGATATTCCGATTGCAATGCTTCCGAATTCAAAAGAGATTGTGCTCTTGCAGCTAGATGGAGTGCTCACAAAAAAAGAGTGGGAAGAAGCATACAAGCTCTCGGAAGGCGCAATTTCAAAAGTGCACGAAATCCAAAAAGAGGCACTCAAGGCAAAGTATGCCGGGGAGCAAAAAGAAGGGGTTGATAAGAAATGATATCAGAACTCTGGGACTTGAGAGTAGATAAGGTAGTCTCTGATTTAAAAGAAGGTAAAAGAATTGATGGCCGAAAGGTTGATGAACTAAGAAAAATCACAATCAAAAACGGCATTAGTGAAAACGCTGATGGCTCTGCGCGCGTAACACTCGGACAAACCGATGTAATGGCCGGGGTAAAAATGGTTCCGGGCACTCCATATCCGGATTCTCCCGGGGAAGGGAGCATTAGTGTTGGAGCAGAACTTTTGCCAATGGCAGATCCGGAATTTGAAGTAGGGCCTCCACGCGATGAGGCAATTGAACTTTCAAGGGTAGTTGACAGGGGGATTAGGGAGAGCAAGGCAATAGATTTTTCAGACCTTTGCATTGTTGAAGGCGAAAAGGTATGGGTTGGGTATGTTGACATTTATATAATCAACAACGACGGGAACCTTTTTGATGCATGCGGAGTTGCTGCAATGAGCGCTCTTCTTGAAACAAAGCTCCCAAAACTTGAAGACTACAAAATAGTCAAGGGTGAGTATTCGGGTAAATTAAAGCTCAAATCAAAACCAATCCTTAATACATTTGCAAAAATAGGCAATGTAGTGGTAGCTGACCCGATCCTTTCCGAAGAAAAGGCAATGAGCGCACGCTTCTCTGTTACAGTAACAGAAGATGACAATATAAGCGCGTTCCAAAAAGGGCTAGCAGGCTCATTTAAAGTAGATGAGATAAATTCCTGTATAGACATCGCCCTTAAAAACAGCAAACAAATAAGAAAGTTACTATAGGGGTATAATAGGTTATGGCACAAGTAGCAAGTACTGGAAGATTTGGTTCAAGATACGGGGTAGGGATACGCAGAAAGCTCCTTAAAATTGAGCCATTGCAGTACCAAAAGCATGTTTGCCCAAATTGCGGTGCAAAAAAGGTAAAGCGTAAGAGCAAAGGGCTATTTGAATGCAACAAGTGCAGCCATATATTTGCAGGGGGCTCATATTTGCCCCAAACCCTTGCAGGGACCATAATTTCAAAAATGGTTGCCCAAAAAACATTCACAGCAGAAGTAGTGGGCGAACTTTCAAAAGCATCAGGAACAGAAGAGAAAGCAGCCCCAACAGGGGAACCACAAAAAGATGGCAAAGCCCCGAATGTGAAGCACAGGGCAAAAAAAGAAGAGAAGGCAGAGGATATTTCAGGGCCAAATCTTGAGGAGGGTGAGTGAATGTATAGGTGTTTGCAGTGTCAAAAAGAAGTTGGAAATTTGCCCACGGGCGCAATAAGGTGCCCAAGTTGCGGGTTTAAGGTTTTTACAAAACTAAGGGACCCTATCTCAAAAACAGTGAAGGCCCTCTAATTTTATTTTTCAATATAATTAGTCGAGTTTTATTTTGTAGTATTGCTCGATTTTTCTTTTAATTTCTTCTGCTGCCTCCGGAGAGCTTTTCCAATTGCAGAGTCTTGTTGCAATTTCAGTAATATTTTTCCCGCCTCCTAAAGCCTCTTCAAAATTAGTTGACAGCAAACCTATAAGTGCATCTTGCTCTACTCTTCTCAAATGTCCCTCTGACTGAACAGTTAAAAGGTATGGCCTAATTTTACTTTCAAAAACCTTATGGGCATATTTTTGCGAAAGGCGTGGCGGCATTATTTCGACTTCATGCTGACGCCCTGACAATTTTTCCACAAACGATGTATACCTGCTCTTTATCCTATGTAATGTACGTGAGAATAGTTTTGGCATTTATATCAATAAAATAGTAAGATGGCCACTTATTTAAATTGGCCTAAACATATAATTGCCAATTTTAAACTTTTCATAGTCAATTTGTTTATGGTTTTAGCGCAAAAATCCTTCGAATTCCCCTCTGAATTTGCCGCAAAGTGCGCCTGCAGATCAATTGGGGTTGAACTCAAAAACACCTATGAGAAGCGTTCAAAAACGCGCATACAAACCAATAAAAATGTTGTTTTACTAAAAATTGATGCAAGTGATGAATTTGCAGCAAATGCCTCATTGCATTCATATTCGCATCTATTGGGGCTTTGCAGGGAAATTTCTCTTATAAGCGGAGGGTAAATTATGACAGACGTTAACAAGGCAATAGGCGAATTTGAGCGAAGCAGGGTGCAGCTCTCGGCAATTGAGAACCAGAGCCAGAGCCTCTCAATCCAGAGCCAGGTGCTAGATGAGGCGCTAAAGGAATTAAAGGATTCAAAGGAAAAAAAGGTCTACAAGGCAGTTGGCAATATACTGATCTTAAATGATGTGAAGAAGGTTGAAAAGGAACTCTCGGAACAAAAAGAGACAGTTGACCTTCGTTTAAAGACAGTTAAAAAGCAGGAAGATGCAATGCTTGACAAATTGAACAAATTAAAATCTGAAATAGAAGCAGCGCAAAAGGGCGAAGGGAAGGATAAAAAAGAAGAGGAAAAATAATGCCCTTAAAGAGCCTGCAGCCTCTTTTCGGAAAAAAAGTGCTACTACTAACCCACGCAGGAGCCGATGTTGATGCAATTTCATCTGCTGCAGCAATCCACTTCTCGCTAAAAGGAAAAGCAAATACTTCAATTGGTGTTCCTGAACATCTCAACACGCAGGCAAGCGAACTTGCAAAAAAGCTAAAAATTCCATTCCAAATAAACCCTTCGCTGGATGGGTTTGATGCCATTCTTTGCCTTGATTTTAACAAGGGGCAAATGCTCGGGGCTTTGCAGGGAGATTTTGCCAAATTTAAAGGTGAGAAGTTTCTAATTGATCACCATTCGCAGGAAAATTCCCATATCGCTTCCGAAAAGAACTCTTATGTGAAAAAGAGTGCGGTGTCAGCTACTGAACTTGTTTTTGAACTTTTGGAAAAGAGCAAAGTGAAAATTCCAAAACCTGCCTACCTATGTATTGCTGCGGGAATTATTACCGATTCATCTTCGTTTTTGATTGCCGACCACAAGACATTTGCAATAATGGCAAAGGTGATGCAGAAGGCAGATGTTCAATACTCTGATATCACTTCGCTTTTTTCAGTGCAGCGTGACCTTTCAGAAAAAGTGGCGCGGCTAAAAGCTGCAAAGCGCTGCAGGATTTTTAAATCAGGCGAGTGCGTTATTGCAATTTCAAAAGTGGGGGCATTTGAAGCGGATTCTGCCGCAGCGCTTGTTAGGATCGGTGCTGATGTTGCATTTTGCGGGTTTTCAGATAAGGGGGCAATTAGGGTTTCCGGGCGGGCTGATAATTTTTGGAGAAAAAAGCACTCATTTGATTTGGCAGCCGACGTATTCAATAAGCTTGAATCTTTTTTTGAAGGAGAAGGCGGAGGCCATCCCGGGGCTGCAGGGTTTAATGGCAAGGGGGAAGATGTTGAACCGATACTTTTGAAATGCTGCGAACTTGTGAATGAATTCAATACCGCAAAATCGGCAATGATTAGCGGGCTTAAGGAATATACGTAACTATTTATATCTGGGCAATTAACATTCTTCTAAGTGATTTACTATGGTTCATCCGAGTAGAATTTCAAAATGGATGTATGGGAAGGGCCGCGAAGGTAAATTAGTTAATCTAAATCAGTTATCCAAAGGTCCACAATTAGTAAGAGTCAAAAAATTAAACCGTGCCAGGCTGATAGCGGCAATTGATCGAGATTTGGGGCGGGATCCTACAAGGGTGCGATCTTCTCATTATGCAAAGCTTAGCGGTCTTGGTAGGGTGCAAATAATGACTCTTGCATCTGCAAGGAGAAAGTTAGCGGGCATTTCGACTCCTGCAAGAAGAGGCGGAGAAAGATTCAAATTTCCTGATGAACTCTATTCCGTTGCGCAAAAAGCAATTGACTCTTTGCCAAAATCAGGGAAACGCACAATATTTGTAAGGGATATCTTAGTTGAATATGCAAGGCGGTCGAGAAATGTTGTCTATGCTGCTTCACTGCATGATATGTTGCAAAGGACTCTTGAGGGAAGGAATATTGAAATTTCCACTAAAGGTTCATTTGTTGCAGAGAGAGAATTGCTCTCTGAACCTGGCATGAGGCGGTTTAGGGCATTTGTAAAGAACAGTCACTGAAAAATAAAACTATTCCGCCAGTTGGATTTCCAAAGATTTGTATTTTGTCTTGAGCAGTGCCGTGCGCCCTTTTTTTATTTTTTCAATTAAATTATGCTTTTCAAGAAAGCTAACGTCCCGGCTTATGGCTTCCTGCATCCTGCCGGTTTTTTGCGCAACATCTTTGATGGTGTGGGGGTTATCAACAGCCCGCATGCTTTCAATTAGTATTTCTAGTCTTTTTGGCGTGAGAAGTTCATAGAGTTCTTCTGGGCTTTTTAGGTAAACAGTGTCTGTTCCGGGTTTTCCTTTGCGTGGGTCTTGGAAAATCTCTTTCATATCAGAGAGCATATCTCCGCCGATTTTTATTATCAGTTTTCTCATCAAAGCACCATGTATTATATGATCTCAACGGTTATATAATAGTTTCAGCCATATTGTAGTTTTTTTATACTGAAGTATAAGTGATTACGCAGGACTAAAGTATAGGTTTTTCTATACTATTTTTCCAAAAGTATAAATGTCTCAGGATAAAAAAATTATAATTGAAACCTTACACAAAATTGAAAAAGAAAATAATTGCTCGATAATTTTTGCTTCCGAGCTTGGTAGTAGGGTTTGGGGGATGGAATCAGCGGATTCAGATTTTGATGTAAGATTTGTATTCAAAAGACGCTTTACTGAATATTTGAAGCTTAATAAGTCTTTAGATGTACTATCATTAACTGAAGCAAATAGGGACTTTGTAGGTTTTGACATTTTCAAATTTTGTGGCTTGTTGAATGCCTCAAATCCTAGTGCAATAGAATGGGTTTTGTCGGATATTCACTATTTAAATTTCCCGCCTCAGAAATTGAGAAACATAATCGATTCCTATTTCAATCCGTTGGCGCTTTTTCAACACTATAAAAGTATGTGTAAACAAAATTACATAAGTTATCTCAAGTCGGGTTCAGATGTTACATATAAGCGCTACCTGTATGCCATGAGGGGGCTAATGAATTCTATTTATGTACAAGAGTATTCCAAAATTCCATCCATAAAATTTTCAGATACATTGCATATACTGGAACAAAAGAATAAAGTTCCATTAAATGTTTTGAAAAAAATAAAAGAAATTATATCTATAAAGAGAAAGGGAAATGAAAAAGACAAAATAATGAGGCTTGAGCCATTTGACGCTTACATAGAATCTAAACTAAAAGAAAATGAACTTCCACTTCCTAAGAAGAACAATTCGTTGACAAGGGAGATAAATCAGTATATTTTGGAAGAATTACTTCCGCGATCTTGAACTCAATTACTGCTCGGCAATTTTTGCAATGCCCCTTTTCACTTTCAGGTGGCCCTTGCGGGTTTCTTTGCGTTTTTTTTCAAGCTCTTTTATTTTCACAAGTTCAGCGTCGGTAAATGGTTTTGCGTACTTTCTATATTTTGTCTTTGCCCAGTGTTCGGGCTGTTTTTTTCGCATCTTGAATTCCTGCTCGAGCAGCATTTTGCGCAATTTTTCAGATCGCGGCAGAATTGATTCATCAGTCATATGCTTCTTCATGTATGGGATTTTTCTAATATTTAAACAACTAGGGTAAAATGATCGGGGGCCAAAATAGCTGTCTTTGCACAAAAAGCCGGTTCTATTTGAGTGCTTTAAAAGCCTTAAAAACGCCAAATGGTTTTGAAAAATGGGTTTTGCCCCTGTCCTAGGCTGGGCCAATTAGTCCAAATCGCTTTGGGGCTTTTTTGGCATTTATCAACCTGCAGGTTGATTGGGAGTAAACCGCAGCTATATTAGTGCTGCAAGAGGCAATTGTTTTTGGCAGAAAGATTTGTCTTGAGACGGTCACTGCCTTTGCAGCCCCTGCCTGCAGGTAGGGAAATTAGGGGGGTTAGAATTGAAAATAGTTGAAGCGGCGCTGTTTAGATTAGCTATGCAAGGAAAGCTCACGTTAGAGCAGGCAAAAGTGCTCAATATAATGCACAAAAATAGGGCCTGCACAATTGAGGCGCTTGAATTTGGGACAGGACTTTGCGCATCTGATGTGAAAATTGCAGTGGCAGAATTGAAGTACAAAAATCTCATTACAGAAATTTTAGGGAGTTACTTTTGCCCGGATTTTTTGGAAAAAATAGCTGGATTAATTGATTCTGGTGTGAAAGCGGAAAATGAAAATAAAATCCTGGTGGGTGCAAGATGAGCGCTAAAATTAATTTGAAAGTATTTTCTATTTTATTTTTGCTTATTGCAATTTCTGCAGGGGCATTGGCTTTTGAATGCTACAATTCCGGGAATTGTGCATCTGCTCCCCCTTCTTTTTCGCCCCCTCCTTCTTATGCTCCCCAGAATAATTATGCGCCAAGTGTAGTGCCCCAAGGCCCAAATGAGCCCTCTTCTGCGCCAACCTATACTTATGTCCCAATCCTAATTCCTGCCACTGATGCCCCTGCGCCGCCTTCTTCTGCTCCGCAGAATAATTATGTGGTAAGTGCAACGCCTCAGGTTGCAAATAGTTCTGTTGCATCTTATGTTCCCGTCATTTCCGCGTCTCAAATCCCGAGCCCATCCCCTTCCGCTATTCCAAATATTGCAACAACACTTCCAACTCAATACACTAGTGCCCCTATTGCCCAATCAAATAATATTTCAACTTCTACTACGAGCCCTGCAAAAATTCAATCCAATGTGGCTGTTGCAGAGAACCAAAACAGTGCCCGACCCACTCAGAATAAGCCGGTCCAAAATGTAAAACAGACAGCTATTGCTCCTTTAGTGGTACAATCAACTGCGCTTGCAGCTTCACAAGAACCGGTGCTAGTAGTTTCATTTCCCTTCAATGGCAATTTTTTCGATTTTTCTGGCAATTACTATGGCAACACTACCCAGAACGTCTATTTTGCAAATGAAGGGGTGGATGGAAAGTCCGCTTCATTTGATGGTGCCACTTCAAATGTTTCGGTTAGTTCGTTCAATTGGCCGGCAGGAAATTCCGCTACCGTAATGTTTTGGATGAAAGTGGCATCAGCGGATGCTTGGCACAGAATCGTTTTTGGGGCAGGTTCCCAAAATTACACTAACCGCTTTTTAGGTTCTCCTTGGGGGGATGGATTTTTTTATTGGGACTATGGGGACATTTCAACAAAAGGCAGGCTAAAGTTCAATTATTGGCAATACTTGGGCAAGTGGGTGCATGTAACAGTTGTTTCCGGAGGTCTTGCCAAACAACAAAAATCCATTTATGTGAACGGAAACCTTATTGTGCAGGAAGAGTCATCGGATTATCCAAAAATGAACCTTGAGGGCCTTAGCATTGGAAGGGGAATTGGGGAAGGGAAGTGGTATTATCACAAGGGGCTTATTGATGAATTCCGTGTGTATAGTTCAGTTCTTAGTTCGCAGCAAGTAAAGCAGCAATATGATGATCAGAAGAATAGGCTTGTTGAAAATGCCGCGCTTCCCACGTGCTCTTTTGAAAATGTGGCCTATGACCCTTACAATAAAACTAAGCCGGTGGTTTTTACACTCACTGGTTCGCCTCCAAGTGGAATTTCAAGCCTTGAAGTGCTTTATGGGGATGGGGGAGGAAATGGAATTGGTAATATAGCAACCCTTCCGTGGGTAATAGAACACCGCTACGACGCGCAAGGGATAAGTTTTAACGCAACTCTTCGCGCAACAGCTAAGGATGGCACAAAATCAAATGTGTGCACTTACCAGATAAATTTTACGCAAAGGCAGTGCACTTCGCATTCAACATTTGTTTGTGGCGGGGATAATATTTATTGGCAAAATTCATGCGGGGAACGCGAAGGCATAAAAGAGGCGTGCGCAAACGGATGCGACAGTGCAGCAGCATGCAGGCCTGTGCAGAGTGCTTGCACCGAAACTGACAGCGCATATGACCCTTACAAATATGGTGAAACCACGAAAGATGGATTCACAAGAAAGGATTCGTGCCAAAACTCTGAATCTATTATGGAATATCATTGCAACCAAGGTGATGTGATACAAACATCCGCAAACTGTCCCTATGGATGTAGTAACGGAGCGTGCAATTCTGCGCCAACATGCACTGCTGCCTGGAAGTGCACCGGAAATACTACTCGCGAGTATTCTGATAGTTCGTGCAAGGTAGTAAGTAAGGATATATGTCCTATAGGGCAAGTTTGCAGTGAAGGATCTTGCATTCAGGCTCCTAGCCAGTGCACGTCCAACAACCTCTCAGCGTGCTATAATGGGAACGTACACTGGTTTGACAGTTGCGGTAATGTGCAATCTCTAAGGGAGGTTTGTGCTAACGGGTGCAGCAGCGGAGCTTGCATATACGTGCCGCAGTGCCAATCAAATGCATCTTCAACATGCTACAATGATGACGTGTACTGGTATAATTCATGCAACCAGCGCGGGGACAAGAGGGAAGAGTGCGGTTCAGATGGCTGCAGCAACGGGGCTTGCAATTCTGCGCGTAGTGAACCGGGGGATTTGGATTACTGCTCATCCTCGAATTTATGCAGGCACGGAGAGGGGGACTGTGATAGCGACAGCCAGTGTAGAAGCGGACTTAGCTGCGTGAACAATGTAGGGGCAGATTATGGTTTTGATGAGAGTATTGATGTGTGCGAATCAGACACCCAAACCTGCGACTCACAAGACTATGTTGCATGCTACAACAACGATGAGTATTGGTATGATTCCTGCGGAGCAAGGGAGAGCAAGGCCAAAGAATGCGGCACACTCGGATGCTCAAATAATTCCTGCAATACAAACAGCGGGCCCACATGCCGCTCAAACGATCACACTGCGTGCTATTTAGGGGATGCATATTGGTTCAATTCGTGCGGAAACATGGGCAGCCTCAAACAAGACTGCGGGAACAACACATGTAGTAACGGAGTGTGTAGTAGCGGCCCAGTCTCTAACCCGAACGATTCTGATGGTGATGGGTTTGATAATGAAGGGGAAAGGCTAGCAGGATCTGACCCTAATAGATCAAGCAGCACTCCGTTTACGGTTCTTTCTTCTTATAGGGTTAGCGATGCTGCGCATGGTTTATTGATGAGCGGCAAAACAACTTCGCCTATTTCTAAAATGAGTGTTAGCACTCAAGAAAATCAAGTGGAAAAACAATCACTAGGGCCAGTTGCCGATTTATTGTTACAACAATGCGGTTTTGCCCAAGGCACCCTAACCGGTGTTATAACTAATTTTACAGATATTTTATCCTCAATTATAAATCTTCTAATTTACCTTGCCGGTCATTTGGATAAACTACAAGATATAATTCCAGACATTGAAAACCTGATCCACAATCTTAGAAATTTGCCGCCGTTAGACGCCGGCCAGATCTGGCAAAACTACTGGAAAGGTACGCTTCGGGACGGGGATAATTTCCTCAACAATTATAGCTTCACAGTCCCATGCGATGTTTCCACCGATTCAAAGAAAGCTGAATTTAGAAACTGGTATGCAATAGGAAAAACAACAGGGTATTCAATAACAACACTTATTGAATTAGGAAGCGGGGTAGGAGCAATAACTGAAGTAAAGGCCGGAATGAAAGCTGGAAACCTAGCCCAAAAAGCAGCAAACGGAAAAACCACAATCGAAAAAGCACTAGCAGCAATCAAAAGTCTCAAAGCCGCAGGCGCAACAGACGAAATGATAGAAATTGCAATAAAAAACGGGGCGGATATTGAAAAAACTCTCAGGATAGAAAAAAGTACCAAGGGAGTAGTCTGGTTGGAATACGGGTCAATAAAAGAAAATAAAGGTTGGTTACATATTGAAGAGAAACATGTAAACACTGGCCAATTCAGAGGCATCGGAATTGCTGACAATAAAGTTCAAGATAAAATACTTGGAACAGTAAAAAATCCGAGTGCGTCTAAAACCTCTCCAAAAGGAGGCTGGTGCTTATTTTCCAATAATTTAGGTACTCTAACTAGTCCTAAATATATTAATGTAGTTGTAGGGAGTAATGGTTACATTGTGACTGCATTTCCAACTAGCACACTAGATTGTAGGTGAATGAATGAGTATTTTTTTCCCAGTTAAAATAATGAAAATAGTTGATGGGGCTAAATATAATGGGGTAGTGTATGATCAATACGTAACTGTTCGGTCAGTTGACGCGCAGCAAATTACGCTTTTTGATCAAAGTTGTCTTATTAAAGATGAAATGAAAGGAAAAAATGTAAAAATATCTGCACAAATTTTCACAGGGATAAATTTTAAACCTGGGAAAAACATAACTAAAAAATATGAAATAGTACAGCCCTTGTATGCAAATGCTGCGCTAAAAGGAAAATTACTAAGTTTAAAAGTTAAAGGTGCAGAGTATAAGGAATTAGAAGGACTATTAGGTGTTGGCGGAGCAAAATTTTATTTCGATTGTCTTTTTGTTAAAAATTTAAAAAATGGAGATTTCGTTTCAATAGGGAGTAGAAAAGACCTATATCGACTAGATATTAGTGATGTAAAGAAATAAAATTGGCGTTCTTATGCTTTCATTTCCTTCAAAGATTTTAGAAATTCCGGAGAAGCCAAAATGACCAAAAATTTAAAGCGTAAAGATGCTATAAAAATTTATAGCGCTAAAATAATTAATTTTGATAACTCCAGAGGGGACTCCCCAACTATCTTAATAGGTAATAAAAAATTTGTATGTTTTTTTCCAAGATTTAGTCAGTATGGTTGGAATAAATTAGACAATGAAAACAAATTGGATAAACTATTTGGGGAGAAAATTGCTATTTATTTAGTTTTAAACGTGTTCGATTATAAAGATATAAAAACTATCAAAATTTATGATCCTTACTTAATCCCAGTTTCTAAAGGCGATATACACTACGAGGCTTCTGGAAAAACTAAACTTGTAGATAATAAATTAATGCTTGACTGCGGTTTGAAAATATATTTGAATTCTCCAAATAAACTTCATTCTGGTGATTTAGTGCAAGTAAAAGGAAGGCTTGACGCTTACTTGGTTAATAAGGAGGAAAACAATGGAGTTAACTGATGAGTTAGATGATTATATAATTGAAAAGCTTTATCAAGAATTAGAGCATTATAGATTTAACCGGAAAGAGTGGGTTCTCAGAAAAGGCAACATGTTTACTTATGAAGGGCATTCATGTAGTAGGTGTAAAATAGAGGATCATTCAGGTATAGAAATAGTTAACAAAAAGAACCCTGGCGATAAATTCTATGGTTGGTTTGATTGGGTTCACATTAAACCTTGTAACCCTGGGGATTCGTTTGACCGATCAAAAATATTTATATATTGGGAAGTTATAGGCGGAGACAAAAAATTGGCGGAAAAATATGGTATAATTATATTTTCTAGCCCCGGCTCTATACCTCGTTGGATACTGGATAAGTTCGGGGTAATATACCGCTGATAACACCGAATATCTAGTATTTGAAAAAAACTTTGAGACAATTTATAATTAAACAGAAGTGGAATTATGGTTTTTGCATTTATACCTGAACTTCTTTATCTTTGTAGTTTTCCGGGTATAATATTGAATCAAATAGTAAAATTAGTTTTTTGTAAGCTTTTCGAAATTGAGGTGTATGATTATTCATTATTCAGGTTGAAATTGCCGGTTGGATATGTTAATTACGAATTCCCAAAAACATTGTTTCAGCATTTGGTTATAGTACTAGGGCCATTTTTTGTACAATCTATTCTAGCCTGCGCTCTTGTTATTTTAGCATATCTGGCAAGGCCAGATTCGCTCAGTTTGTGGTTTTTATGTATTTGGTTATCATTTTCTTCAGGTGCACATGCAATTCCTGATTTTTCTCAGACTTTAGATAGCTTGATAACCCGTGTAAAAGAGAGTTTGGGAAAAGGTGATATTATAGTTGCATTTCTACTTCCCCCTATTGCACTAATTGGTATACTAAGTATCTTCAAGGCATTTTTTTCTCATTTAATAGATGTTACTTATTGGTTGTTACTACTAATAGTTACGATTAAGATATTCAATTTGGTATAATCAAATTTTATCAGACAAAAATGGGTAATTTAGAGCTAAAGCACCTTTAGTCAGGTGGGATTTTCCTAAAAAAAGGTTTTTTAACTAGGTTGCTCTTTTTATAAACAAAAAGGGGAATTTGAATGGGCGGTTCGCAAGGTGTGTTTTGGAGTGTATTTCTGCTAAGTTTATTTTTCCTTATTGCGCCGGTTTTTGCGCAGGAATTTTCATCAAATGCCAACTTTTATTGGAATGGGTATTACCGCAATAATGTTCATCCGAATCCGGCTGTAACCTGTGAAATTGACCATATTTTTATTACGGCTAGCACAAACACGTATGTTTCGGTTCCTACTAGCGGGACTTTTCCTGTAAATTCCCATCCGAGTTATTCTTCTTCTTCGATTTTGAATGAATATTTCCAAGAAGAATTGCCGGGGGAGATCTGGTCCGGCCCTGAAAATAAAAATATCAGCCAATCAACACTCACTTACAATGATGCCAAATATTTTGCAGGCACCGGTTTTCAGAATGCTTATGCTGTTGAAGTAAAATCTGGTGAAGGGTCAGAGGGAATAAATAGCGTATTTTCAGAAAGTGGGACAATAACGAGTGTCAATCCACCTCCCGATACTACTGTTGGGGATTTCAAAGAGCTTGCTGCTACAATACAATCTCAAGCAACCGGTGTTACAATAGGTTCCGGGACAAGGGTTAAGGAAAAGGCATCATCCCAAGCAGGCTCTCCAGAGGGCGACAATGATTCTGGGGTGTGGGAAGTTAAGCAAAATTATGTGTTGGCTAATACAATTGAAAACGAGGCTTATAGTTTTGGCTCAAATGCCTCTGCTTGGTCGCAGGCTGTTAATGGCACAAAATATTCAGAGTCGTTTGGTGTCGGCGCTGATAATACCGTGCAGGTGCCGATATACCCGGTAGCGCTTTTTTATTGCGGGAATGATGCCCCAATTGAGGTTGCCGCAAATTGTGTTGCGCCTGAATTTTATAAAAATTCGCAAGGGGTTGGCCAGAGTGCCGGCGCATACTCAACCTCATCTGCTGCCAGTTATCATGCTCCGGGAAATAGCAACATTTGCACTACTACAACAACATATCCTGTTCAAGAAGCAGGGCCAACTGGAAATATCGGCCTGCCCATAATATCGGATAGGCAGCTCTCGTGCAAATTCCCTTTAGGATCAACTGGGGCCGATCTGGAATCCTATTTTGCGGATAATGGAATTACTTGTAGAGATAGGCCGCAGGGTGGGCTTGAACCTACCCCTGAAAACCTTGATTACACTGATGAAATTGCAAATTGCGGCGCGCAACCAAACTCCATCCGAGTCTTTGCCCCAGCCCCAGCCCAACCGGATCAATTTCCCTGGGATCCTTCATTCCCTCCATCGCTTTCTGAACTTGCAAATTGGGCAAGGCCTGTATATGTAACTTTTAATGAAGCCTCGAATTGCGTTTCGGGTGGTTTTTCGGAAACTTATTTTTGTGAAGTTGCCGCAAACCCGAATCCGCAAAACAATGGCACTAATCTTAATTGGACCACTACGGTTTACCGCAAAGTCGGGAATGGGCGGCAAGCTATTAGTCCAACTTCACCGAGCTATAAGTGGAAAGGCAGTGATAGCGTAGACCAGACAACTAGCACAAATACTCTTGGTCACTCCTATGTTGAAACCGGTTCGCAAAATATGAGGGTTGAAGTAACAGGTGGAAATATCCCGAAAATAAATTGTTCTAACGGGGCAATGGTTGATAATTTGCAAGTCTCCTGTACAGGAACGCCTATAAAATCCATAAATAATTCCCCTAACCAGATAATGTGGCAGGCGTTTGCAAAGGGCGGCAAAGCGGACGTTTCTCCATTTTACAATTACAATTGGAGCCTCAATCCATCCGGGGGCTCCACTCCGAATTCTAGTGTGGTAGATGCATCGTATAATAATCACGGCACAAAGAATGCAACTGTTACTGTTACTGATATGGCGGGAAATAGCAGGAACGCCTCGTGCCAGGTTCAAATACAAAGGTTTGATTTTACGTGCCAGCCAGATAAGCTTGCAGCTTTCACCGGGGAGACTGTGACCTGGAGCGTCACGCCAGATGATCCGACCCTGAGCTATTCATATTCGTGGAGCGGGACAAACATTCCATCGGCAATTGTTTCTCCTGCTACACAAGTAAGCCACCCGCTCCCGGTGTCTTATCAAACTACAGGAACCAAAACTGCTTCTGTAACAGTGACCCTTGCAGGAACCCCAATTACAAAACCGTGCGGGAGCGTTGAAGTTGTAACTGGTCCCGAACCCACAACTCCGACCTGCCTGATATCTCCACAGCAGGTAACTTTGCCGTCTGGGCAAACTTCACAAATATTTGATGTTCAAATCTACAAATTTAACCAGCCAATAACCAGTGCAACCCTTAACTGTGGTGATGCGGCTAGCTCTTCACAAACAGAGGATAGCTGCCTCAATCTCTCAGATGGCGACCAGTGCTCCTTTACCTGTGCAAACTACACTTCAAGCGGCACGGTTTCACTAACACTTAGCAATGCAACAGAGAGTGATGAGTGCTTTGCGCAGGTAGGCGAAGGGGCAGTCCCGCAGTGTGTAATTAATGTTAATCCAACCTCTGTTGTGGCGGGTCCATCCAGCCAGGCAACCGCCACGATACAATTTTCCGGATTTTCGGGCAATGTGGATTTGACAACAGTGAATTGTGGCACCGGTATCTCTTCACCGCAAACATCCTGCACAGGCCAGAGCGGAACATGCAGTTATACCTGTACTGGATTTGCAAATAATTCTGGCAGTAATAATACTGAAACAATAAGTGCTACATTGAGCCAAGGGGCTGTTGTGGCATCGTGCTCTACAAACATAACCGTGTCCACGCCTGTTAATGAGGCGCCTACTTGTGAATTTTTGGAGCCTGAGGGTGATGATCAAGAATTTTTAGAAGATGTTGATACTGTAAGCTTTAGGGTTAAGGTTACCGATCCTGACGATGTAATCACTGAAGGCAGGATAAATTATGGCGATTCGTCCCAGGAGCCAATACAAATAACTGACATGCAAAACGTTACATTCGATCATGTTTATAGCGAGTCAAATATTCCCGGGGAGTTGTATACAGTAACATTTACAGTGGAAGATGAGGATGGCGCTACAGGGGCGTGTGAGAGGAAGTTGAAGGTTAAGCCAACATTTGAGCCGTATTGTGACTTACAACCCACAAGTAGATCAATAAATTTCGGGGAAAATGCCCAGTTCACTTTATTGTTTGATAATTTTGGAAATAATGTCGACAGCATGCAAATAGCATGTACTGGGAATACTAATCCAGCGGGAACCTCTAGCGGATGTCCGCCACTCAATACTGCTACACGTACAACTGGTACTAGTTGTCAAGTAAGCTGTGCGAATTATCAGGCTGATGGTCAGGTGTCTGCTACTGTTAGTATAGGAAATGAAATTGCAATATGCGATGCGTCAGTAACTGTCCAAGGCAATCCGGGTTCAGTAGGGGAGTTGATTATAGATATTGACTCTGATAAAAGTGAATACAATAAAAGCATCCCAAGTGATGATTTAACACTTACAATTGATGTGCGAAAAGCGGCATCTGATATCACAATACAAACTGTAAATTATGTGGTTTATAGGCTCGCGGCAACATCTCCTGCAGATCAACTAGTTACAATCGGAAACTACACCGCTAACTTTAGTTCTGCACAGACATCAGGATCTATAAAATTCGTAAGGAATAATTTACCAGTTGATAGTTCATCACTTCCAATAGGAAACCATACCTATATTGCAAAAATAACTTCGATTAATGGAATCCCTGCTCCTAGTATTGAGCCTTACAATGATGATGTCATAATACTAATACGAGAAGCAAAAAAAGCGGTGCCTGAAATTACTTTGCCACTTGCATTCCTAGTAGTAATCATAGTGCTTGGAATAATTAGTAGGAAATAGCTAAGTGTTAATTTTAAGCACAACTAACTTCGACTTCTAAACTATCGCTATCCATGTCGGTGACTTTAATTGAAAGGCCGTTTGGATCAACGAAGGTTTTTCCATTATTGAGTGCAATGTGGTAAGCATTAATTAAACCAGTTAGCTCGCCTAAAGGTGATAGGTCTAAAAGGAAAGTATCATTCTCTTCATAGAGTTTGGGTTTCCAAAATCTAACTTGTAATCCATTGTCAGAATCCACTTGTGACATTAGTTCTTTATCATAATCTCTTGAAGTTCTATATTCCAAATAATAATAGTCATCAAAATTTCCGCTTGAATCTTTTTTTGGTATTTTTAATGCTGACACTCCTTCCATCAACTCTGAAGCATCTATTCTATAGATGCCAGGGGAAAAGACAATTTCAGGCTCTATCCAGCCCATGTATTCTTTGAAAATAGAATTTACTTGACCGATATTAGGTGAACCCATTATATCAAATCTGTCACCATAACCTCCTACTGAGCAATTGTCTAATGAAGCGACGGATACATCACCACAATCTAGTATGTTTGCATGCCCAAATCCAAATACTCCATGGCCAATTTCATGGACAACCCCCCTTCTCAAACTAGTGTGCCGTTCATCTTCAAATACATCGGGTCTTACATGTATAATCCCAACTTGTGCTTTCCCGTCGTTTGTTGTTCGGGTCTGTCTTCCGACACCTACTGTAAGGAGCATGTTATTTCTGGAATCAACAGATATTACTGCGTCATATTGTGTATAATCTATATCAGCATCAGCAAATTTTAGCAACTGGTTGTAAGTGCTTCCTGGTCTGCTCGCAAGCTCATACCATCCATAAACATCCCACTCAAGGCTCACTTGGTGTCCGCTCACTGTTTGGTAATAGTCATCTGCGTATTGCATTACTTTTTCAAGATCTGCAATGTTGGGGTTTGCTTCTCCCGGCGCTTTTGAGAGTATGATTGCTATTTTCTGGGCTCCAAATGTGGCGCTGGTGCTTGTTGTAGATTGTGTTTTTTTGGCAGCCTCAGTTGGCAAGCACGCATTTGATTTTTCAGGTTCAGGGTATTTGCTAACTTCGCTGCGCTGCGGCAAATCATATTCTGTGCATGCTCCGTTGGAGCATCCAAGGGGACAGCCTATTTTGAATGAATCGTAAGTTTTTTGGGAGTCGCAAAAGTATTCCACTACCTGCCCGGCTCCGTTGCAGTAGTCTTCTACCGGGGCAGTTCCAGAGAGTGTTACTGTGCCTTTCTGCTCGCTAAATATTCCGTTGTCGCTATCATTACAAGTTGAGCTGTTTATGAGTTCCATGTTATTAGTGTAGGTGTTTGAGGAAATTGTCGGGGTTGGGTTTGTGATTGTTGGAGTGACTGCGCTTGCAAGTACGACTCCTGATTGGGTAGTGGAAACTGTGTATGTTCTTGAAGGGATTGTTCTGGCTGGCAGTGGGGCTGCCTGCGCGCTCTGGGCGGCGTTGAGTTGTTCACTTTCAGTGCTAGGTGAATTTGCAGTTCTAAGTGACATTAGGCTAAATGAGCTTGCGCGTGTTTCTGTTCTTGGAGCTTCATAATTTGGTTCGCTGTTCACAAAATTGTTGGCAGCGCTCTCTTGCCTGCTTGCAAGTGTGTAGGTTTGTGAAGCTGTTGTTTGCGGCCTTGATTCGTAAGAGGGAGCAATGCTAGGGGTTGGTTGCGAAGCAACATAGTATCCGTAAGAAGGGCTAGGTGGTGTATAAGATTGTGGCACTGGGCTTGGGTATACATATGAGGGTGAGGGGGATATTGTGCCAGCGTAGGAAGTAACTGAACCCATATAGGAGCTAGCTATTTCATAGCCGCCCACAATGGTTGTTAGAAAGATGGCTAATAGTGCTATTGCAACAAATTTGTGGCTCATTTTTTCCCTCTGAAAAAGGGCCGGGTGCCCTATGTGTAAATTATATTATATGCTGCTAAATCTCTATATAAACGCTCCCTTTAGAACTGTAAAGAGTGAATTAATTGGCTTTATTTTAAAAGTAGGGTATTTTACAGTCAAAATAAGCAAAATGAAGCAATTTTAGGGGTATTCTACTAACCACTCGAAGTGAAAACCATCAAACACCCTCATTTCAAGCATCAGAAGTATTTCGCGTTCCTAAAAATCACTTTTTAACCATTTCTGATTAATAAATTAAATTCAGTGGCTAATATGACCTCCCTAGAGCTATTATCCCTCGATCCCAAAACTACTAATTCAAAAGAACTAATTGTACGCACGTTGGGCAATAGGTGGCCACTTTCTGCGAAGGAAATTCACTATTCGCTGCTCCGTGAACAAGGGGTTTTGAGCACATACCAAGCAACCCATAAAAACCTCAAAGAACTTGAAAAGCTCGGGGTTATTTCAAAAGAAGGCACCAAATACAAACTCAGTAAGGATTGGATTGCAAAGTCAAAGGGCTATTTTGATTCACTTGAATTATCATATTCTAAAAACGAGTATTTGGTTGAAAGTGAAAAAATCATTAGGTTTAGCAATTATACCGACTTTTCTTTAGCGCTTGCAAATATTTGCAATTCAAAAAAACTAATGGGCCCCAAATACACTGACACTTATGTAATGTCAAGGCACTTATTCTGGCCGCTAAAATTTGATTTTAGGGATTTCCAACTTTGCATCAGCGTAGCAATGAATGCAAAGCCGCATATTATTTGCAGCTCAGATACACCATTTGATAGGCTCATCAAAAAGTATTATGGGTTAGCAAGATGGCCACAAGTTGCAATCGCCGGGAATTTCTCTTCTGAAGAAGATATTATTGTGCAGGGGCACACAATAATGCAGGTGAAATATTCAGAAAGCACGAAAAAGAAAATCGATTCAATTTATGAAAAAGTCCACAACTTCCACGAACTCTTTTTGCAATACGTAAAAAACGATCTGAACGATCTGGAAATAGAACTGAAAATAACCCAAAACCCGGGGCTTGCACAGATGATGATTCAAAATATACAAGATAGGTTGGGTGGGATTAATGATTAGTGAATTTCATCTTCTAAAACTCAATCCAGAAAACGGATCTACAAAAAATAAAATTATTAGTATTTTGAGTTCAAAATGGCCACTAACTGCAAAGCAGATTTATTCTGAACTTGTAAAAGAATACTCTGGAGCAATATCTTATCAAGGCGTTCATAAGATTATAAAAGATCTTTTGGGAGAAGGAGTGATTGAAAGAAAAGAAAATACTTACTTGCTCAATGTTGAGTGGATACAAAAATCTAAGCGAGTGCTTGAAAATGTGGAAAAAAGATATCTTGAAAACGGAAAAATAAAAATTCCTGGAGATTTTCATAACGCCATACAACTTGAGTTTAATAGTGTGACTGAGTTGTCAATTTCAACAGCTGAGTTGCTTCTTTCAAGACAACTTACGCGAAATAATAATCGACCGGATTTTATATGTACTTTAGAATATGGTTGGTGGCCATTTAAATTTAGATTTGAAGATTTTTTACTACTTCAACGCATGCTAGTCCAAAATCCAAAATCAAAAAATATAATTAGAACAAAAACTTCTTTTGGCAAGTGGATAAGAGAACAATATAACCGAATAGCTGCAGTTAGCGCTCCAATTGGAAGTAAAATTGACATTGACGAAGAGTTATTTGTTCAAGGGGATTGTATAATTGAAGTAAGATTTGATGAAGAATCAAAAAAGATGATTGAATTTTATTACAATAAATGGAAAAATATCGAAGATATATTCAGAGAATTTGGATTAAAAGATGAGCCTAAGATACGCGCTGTGATGCGAATTACAAAAAATCCACAGATGGCAGATTTCTTGAGGAAGCAAATGGAGAAGGTTTTCGAGTGAATAATATTGCAAGCACTATGGTAGTTTCAACAAAGAACAAAATAGTCAAAGTGCTTTCAGAGGCCCCCAACATATCCGCAAAACAAATTCACCATCAGCTACAAAAAGAGTTTGGAATTTCGCATTCTTACCAAGCTACCCATAAAACACTGCAAGAGATGGTGGTAGAGAGAATTTTAGTTAAAAATAATTCGTTCTATCAAGTAAATATAGATTGGGCAGATAATTTCAGGAAAACTGCAGAGCAACTTGCAGAGAAAATTAAAACTAAAGAGCCTACTATGAATCTGAATGATTTAAAAGAGGGGCAATCTGTTCATTTATCTTTTAAGGGTATTTTAGAGGTTGGTTGGTTTCTTATAGGCAAATTTATGAGATTGCCATCTAATGGAAAGAAAAGTTTGGCTTTATGGAGATTTTGTTATTCAATTATTGGCTTGGAAAATAAACATTTGTCAGGTTTAAAAGAAGCATTTTCTATGAGTGAGTGGGTAATTCTCGTTGAAGAAAATAATGGTGTTGACCGTATGTTTGGAGATACATTGAAGTCTTATGGGGTAAAAAATATCACCTACGGTGTAAAATGTGCTACTCTTCTAAGTGATAGAATGGTAGTGGGTGATTATACTGCTGAAATAATTTACCCTTCAACTTTTAGAAAAATTTGGGCTATCCAAAATAAGCTTCCAAAAAAACTAGTTGAATTTAATTTAGCAGAGCATTTGATGGCTATGAGAGAATTCCAGCCAAAAATAGATGTAATAGTGACAAAGGATAATAAGTTAGCTGATGAATTTAGGGCTGAATATCTTGGTTAATAATTATCTTATTTGCCATCCATATTCTGCAAGTTGTTCCTGTGAAAAGTCTTTTAATGGTTTAACAATTATTTCACAATAACTATCTCCTTTACATATACACTTTGTTTCGATTCCTTCTATCTCATAATCTTGTTCTATCTCTCTGAGGGATCCAACTATAAGCCCCCTTTCTACATGATCAATTGCTTTATCATATTTTCCTAATGCTAAAGAAATTGGTGATTTTTGCAAACGAAACAGGCTATGGTGTTTGCTTCTATCATATTCTATTAATTCAATATATCCCCACCCTGCTGTTTCAGCTAAATTTTTCATTAAAATCACTAGCTCTCTGTGTTCTGCTTTATGTTTATTTTTAAGTTCTTTTACAAATGGTGGTATGCTATCTCTTTCCATTATATAAAGTATGTGTCCAAGATTTTTTTCTGTCATTATTTTTGCTAATCCTACCATTGCTGTAGTGGGTATAATTAGAACTGGTTGTTTTAGTAATGCGATTTCTCCTCTTTGTAATGTAAATTGATTTGCTAAAAATAATTTTTTTGTAAATTCAAACATTTTTATACATCTCTTTTAAAATTATTTTATAATATAAAGTCATCGCATCCTCTGCTAGATTCCACGCTTCATCATCATGTAAGTCATGTGCTTCTATTGCAACGAGATATAAAAATGGGAGAGGTCCAGGTCCATTTAATCCATCTTTCCTTTTTTCATACCACTTTTTATTTTTTAGGACACGCGATACAAAAATTTCTTGTGCTTTTATTGCCTCTGTAATATAATCTTTTTTAATTTTATGATTTTTCCAACAATCTGCATTATGCTTCGCAAATTTCAAATCTGTATTTAATTGAATACAAAAATTTTCAAATGCTTTTTGTACATTAATCCATCTTGTATCTTTTTCTCTTTTTGTATGGTCAAGAGTTTCTGTATCTATTTCATCCTTATATTTTAAGGCATCAACGTAATGCTTTCCAGCTTTCTCTATTTGTTCACTGGATAGTTCTTTAAAAAGTTCAGAATAGATTTTTGAGAATTCTTTAACTGCTGAATCATATTTTCCTTCGTCGTGTAACTGAAAAGCTTTGACCTCTACTTGTGCCAGATTTCTTGCAAGTGTATCAACGTTCGTTATGTTTAACCCCTCTTAAAGTTTATCTTCTTCCATAATTGTTATGCCTGTAGTTGATATGTCATATGGTATTGTAGATTTTTCATGAGATGTGTAACGCATCTTTCTTATTTGTAGACTTCTAAAATCACTTACTCCTATTTCAAGATAATGCATGGTAATTACTCCGTCGCATATAAATTCACTTATTGCGTCAGCGCTTAATCCTTTTTCTCCCTCTAATAATTCCGAAGTCAACAATATCGTCGAGTCAAATAATCTGAGTTTTTTGAGTAGGTGGTAAAGTAAATTTTTAGTAACTATTCTCTCACTCTGCGGTATAGGGGAGACACTTTGCGAGATTTTTATCATTGTGTATGTACTAGTTTGGGTTGATCCAGCAACAAGAAGGGAATCCGCAAGCGTTGTAAGTGAGTCTATTACTACCCTTTTTGGGTTGAAACTCGTGTATGCTTCGTAGATTTTTTCCAAAAAGCCGTCTGTTTCAACAACATCAAAGTAGATTATGCGTATTTTGCCCGCATCTTCAAGTTCTTTTAGATTCCATCCAAAACTATCTGCTGTTTTGTAGAGTTCTTTTTTCTGCTGCTCCGTGGATATGTAGAGCCCGCGTTCACCATATTTGGTTGCTCCGTTGATAATGTACTGAAGGCACATGGTGCTCTTTCCGGTTCCTGCGCCTCCGGAGACAAGTACAACGTTTCCAAAAGGAAAACCGCCGTTTAGCGCCTTGTCAAGGCCATCAATGCCTGTTTTTGAACGTTCTACCATTAGAAATCAGTATAAGTAGTAAATTGTTACTTAAAAGCTTTTGGCAGTAATGTAGAAATGAGACATTTGTCTTAAGGGGGTAATTGTTTGTTGTTAACACGAATCATTAACTTGATGGGTAAAATTTAAAGTATTGTTGAAAGCATTTAGCAGGACTTCAAAATGGTAAAAATGAGGGTTGTTGCAGCAATAACCCTAATGTTGGAGTGCCCAAAGGGGCATACTAAATAGTAACTGTTAAACTAAATACACTCAAAAACTCAAATGTATCGAACTGCCAAACTTGCAAATAATTAAGCATCTATTAACTGTTTAAGCACCTACTTCGATACATTTAATTATTTCTGCACATAACACCTATACTATGCCAAATCCCTATCATGTTCCGTCTATGCGGTTTATTGACTTATTTGCGGGATTGGGTGGGTTTCATGTTGCATTATCCCAATTAGGTCATGAATGTGTCTTTGCGTCTGAAATTGACAAAGAACTTCAGGAGACATACGAAAAAAATTTTAGCTTAAAACCTGCCGGCGATATAAGAGATGTATCTATTGATCAAGTTCCTGCACACGATATACTATGTGCAGGCTTTCCATGTCAACCATTTTCCAAAGCAGGATTCCAACAAGGATTAACTGATAAGGAGCGCGGAGGTCTTTTTTATGAAATACTTCGGATTGTTAAGTCACGTAAACCAAAATTCATTATTCTTGAAAATGTTCCGCATATCAGAAAGCAAAATGGAGGAAAAACTTGGGAAAAAATTGACAAACTCTTAAGAGATGCGGGCTATGAGCCTAGCGCAAGTGACTTCTCTCCACACCACTTCGGAATTCCACAGATTAGATTGAGGACTTATATTGTTGCTGCTAGAGGTGGCTTGAATGGATTTCAGTGGCCAAAGCCATCTCATGATCGTGGTATGACTTCAGTGACTTCTGTTTTAGACAAAAATCCTGAAAGAAAAATAGAAATTTCAAAAAGAGCAGCAGAGTCTCTTAAATTGTGGCAAGAGTTTCTTGATATAGTTCCTGCAGATGAAACTCTTCCACGTCCTGTCTGGTCAATGGAGTTCGGAGCAACTTATCCGTTTGAGAAAAAAACTCCATATTCAACAAGCTTGGACGAACTCAAAAAATATCGTGGTTCATTTGGTGTTAAATTAAATGTTGAAAATAAGAAAATTGCTTTTGAAAAATTGCCATCTCATGCAACACGGATAGATAGAAAATTTCCTGAGTGGAAAATAAAAATGATTAAAGATAGTCGTGAATTCTACCAAAAACATAAGAAAATTCTTTCACCTTGGATAAAGAAAATTCGTACTTATCCTTCTAGCTATCAAAAGCTGGAGTGGAATGTTAGTGATGGGGAAAGAGATATCCGCAAGTACATCGTGCAATTTCGTGCATCTGGAGTTCGTGTGAAAAGACCAACCACTGCCCCATCTCTTGTTGCCATGACTGCTACTCAAGTTCCTATAATACCTTGGGAAAACAGATATATGACGCCAAGGGAATGTAGTAGGCTTCAAAGCATGGATGTATTGAAGCATTTGCCTGATCGGACGATTAAAGCTTATGAAGCCCTGGGAAATGCTGTAAATGTAACAGTTGTAAAATCAATAACTAGTTCATTGCTTTCTAGGGGGAATTCTAACGCCTGAGGAGACACTAACAATAGATGTTCGTCCGCCAGTAAGTGTTTATTCTACATATCGACGCTTGAGTTACCAACCCTGGAATGCGATTGCAGAGTTTGTTGATAATTCGACACAGAACTTTTATGATCATAAATCTGAACTTTCATCTGCTTACAAGAAAGAAGGTAGGAGAAAATTCATTATACAAATTAACTATGATTCTGAAAACAATAAATTAGAAATATTAGATAATGCAAATGGAATGGATTTCGCAGAACTTGAACGAGCAGTGATACTTAATAGGCCTCCAGCAGATACTTCTGGCCGTTGTGAATTTGGTATGGGTCTAAAAACTGCAGCATGTTGGTTTGGCAGGAAATGGACGATCACTACAAAACGTCTTGGTGCTGAAGCAAAATACTCCATAACTGTTGATGTTGAGGAAATGTCACGACAAAGTAATGAAATATTAAGTGTGCAAAGTTCTAAGACTAATCTTTCTGAGCATTTCACAAAAATAACAATTGAGGGATTGTACAAACCAATCCAGGGAAGGACTGCCTCTAGAATCAAGGAACAGCTAAGTAGCATTTATAGAAGAGATTTAGCGATGGGTCAAATAGAAATATGGTGGAATGCAACAAAATTATCTTTTCCAGATCCGCCAATTTTAGAAGAAATACATCCTGATAAAAATATCACGACTTGGAAAAAGTTGATTGCATTCAAGGTTCCTTGGGAATCAGAGCATCAAGTATTGAGCGTTAGGGGTTGGATTGCTTTAAGAATGCCGGGGAGTCAGAAAGATGCTGGGTTTGTTCTTCTAAGGCGTGAGCGGGTAATAATTGGTGGGCCAGATAGTGGTTATAAACCAGAAGAAATCTTTGGTCAGGGAAACACTTTTAGATCACAAAGATTAATTGGAGAATTAGAGTTGGATGATTGGCCAGTAACACAAGCAAAGGATGCTTTTGATTGGAGCGGAGGTTTAGAAGATAAGTTCATAGAAATTTTAAAAGAAAAATCAAAAGATTATATGGAAAAAGCTGAAGGATTGAGGGTGGATCGTAAACCTACAACAAAACAAGACATGGCAGAAGCTTCAACTGCAACTAAAAAAATATTTGAAGATGAATCTTTTTCAAATGCTATTAGTGCTGAACTTGCAGTCCCTCTTTTGCCAATAAGTTCGGTTCAGCAAGAAGAAGATCTGAAAAAAATAAAGGCAGTTAGTGATGGGCCTATAATTTTCACTCTCCAACTTCATAATACAAAATGGATTTTCAAAATTTATTGGCAAGGGCTCCTTTCTGACGCTCATTGGATGAGTGTTGAGTATCCAAGTGACACAGAAATAGATGTATACTTGAATTCAAATCATCCTTTCTTTGACGCATACTTGAGCAATTTAAAAATGCTTGAATTACTACAAAAATTTGTATTGGCCTTAGCGTTGGCTGAAAAACTGGCTAGGCTTTACTCAAAAGATAATAAAATTGACGCAGCAGATTTCCGAACTCACATGAATCGTGTTTTGAGGCATGCTTCTGAGATTAAAGGTGGCCAACAATGACCGATACAATTGGTTTAGAGCCGGCACAAGAAATGTCAAAATGGAACATTGAAATTGATGTTCCAGAGGTAAACTTTCTTAGAAAAAGATATTCGAGGATACCTGAAGATGAATTTAATAGAACTCTTAGATCAGCAGCTAGCATACTTGCAAAATGTCCTGCGCCTTCATCTAGTAGAGCTAAAATAACAGGGCTTGCAATTGGAAAAGTTCAAAGTGGAAAGACTTTGTCGTTTACTACTCTTATTGCCCTTGCAGCTGCAAATGGTTACACAAAAATAATTGTTCTTGCCGGAACCAAAAATGCTTTACTTAATCAAACAAATGAACGACTGAAAAAAGATTTAGGCGGAGCAGATCCAGAAGTTGCTAGTAGAATTCATGTTTATCTAAATCCTCAACTTCTCAATAGTGTCGGAATACAGAACACTATATACTCAGGAAAATGCGCACTCTTAGTAGTATTGAAACAAAAAGGACATCTTAGCAATGCCACTAAACTTTTAGTCTCTACTGATATGCCAAAAGGTCCAACACTTATAATTGATGATGAAGGTGATGAAGCCTCTCTTAATACCTATTTCAGAAGAGGAGAAGAATCAGTTATTTATAAAAGTATAAAAACTATGCGAAGTGTTCTCCTTGTGCATGCTTATGTTGCGTATACTGCTACTCCTCAAGCTAATTTGCTACTTGATGCAATTGATGATTTGAGTGCTAATTTTTGTGAATTGATTGATCCTGGAAGAGGGTATTGTGGGGGTTCAGTATTTTTTGGCGATCGCTTCAATGATTTTGTGCGACCAATCGATGATGTTGATGATGAATTCATTAGTGGATCTATGCCGGAGAGTCTGAAAGATGCATTAGCAATATTTTTTGTTGGTGCAGCGGTTCGTCATAGTAGACACGAAGGACAAAAACATTCGATGCTTATCCACATGACTGAAAGAACAGAAGGTCATAAACAAATGACTGAATCAGTCAAAAGACTATTGGTCGGATGGACTGACACAATTTCTTTGAGATCTTCAGACCCTGCAAAAATTGAATTAATTAGTCGATTTAAGCGAGCATATACTGACTTATCTAAAACAGTAAAAAATTGTCCTTCTTGGGAAAATATTGAAGAAAGAATTCTCAAGGAACTAAAGTCATATGAACCGCATATGGTAAATAGTCTTCAGCAAGGTGTACAGATTGCAGAAACAACTTTCCAACATGAAAATAACATTGTGATTGGTGGAAATATTCTAGGGCGAGGTGTGACTATACAAGATTTGACTGTTTCCTACATGGCTCGAAGAGCACAAAGGACTCAAGTAGATACAATGGAACAAAGGGCACGCTGGTTTGGTTATAAAACAGGGTATTTGGATTTATGTAGGATATATCTTCGTAGTCAAATAATTGATGATTATCGCGGCATTCTGCGACATGAAGATGACTTTTGGGAGTCATTGCAAAGAAATATCCTCCAAGGAATATCTTTGAAAGATTGGCCGAGATTCTTTAGGCTTGATTCAAAATTAGGTCTTAATCCCACTCGCTCATCAGTAGCAAAATATCGTAAATTCCAGCCTGAAGGATGGGATACTCAGAACCGTGCAATTCTTAACCCGCAGATCGTGACTTCAAATCGTAAAGTAATTGAAGATTTTTTCAGTAAGAGAAATCCAAAAGATGAGAAGATTGGTCCTGCAATTCATAAGTTTATTAGAAATTGTCCAGTAAGTGATGTGATTAAGAATTTGCTTCAAAAAGTAGATGTCAGTGATGCAATTTGGGATCTACAGTACTTTATTGAATATTTACATAGACTTTCGACTGAGAACAAATTGAAAGACGTTGATGTAGTTATGATGAATAGTGGGTTTCCTCGTGCACGTGAACTCTATGATAAAAATGTTATCCAGATTATGCAAGGTCCACAAGCAAATTATCCAGGGGATAAAGGAATTGTAAATGACACTGTCCAATTGCAAATTCACATAATTAAGTGCATGACTAAGGACAAGAAAGAAATTGCAACAACAACTGCAATGGCTATATACATTCCAAAAAACGAACAATATGACATGTCATACATTGTTAGAGGTGAGAATAATGACTCTTCGTAATAGTCTTGAAAGTCTTCGAGATTCTCCTAAATCGCATACATTTAATGTTGTCGAAGTACCTGAAAGAGAGGGAATATTTGTCGGAGTTGATTCTTCAAATAGGCCTTGCATTTTTGTTAAATCAATTGATATTAATCAATCTCCATCAATAAGAACTGCTAAGCTTCAAGTAGAGTTTCACTCTGAATATCACTTATATGCAGCTAACCAGGAAACTATTGGAAATTTTCATAGCATCAAATGTCTTAGCACTGATGAAGAAGATATAAAAGTTTTCAACACTGTTCTAGATTCAATAATTGCAGATTCCAGAAATCAACTTACTGCGTATTCATTAGCGTCAGTCTTTTACTCTTTGGTGAACTTATTCCAAGTTGGTGCTTCACCTGATCTAGGCCAGGCAAGAGAGGGTCTCTGGGGGGAATTATTTTTCATGAAAAACTTCGGAGGATTTTCGAAGTGGGCTTTTAGTTGGCATAGCGAACCTTCAAGACTTTTCGATTTTTCAGTTGAGAGCAAAAGAGTTGAAGTAAAAAGCACTTTAAGAAGTGAAAGAATCCATGATTTTTCTCACAATCAATTGTTTTCCCTAGCGTCAGAAGACATTACAATCATATCTTTACTGTTAAGAGAAGATGATTCAGGACTCAGCCTTCAAGCTTTAGTCCAAGATGCAATAGCTGCGCTGAAGGGAACTCAATATTTCATAAAACTTGAAAGGGCAATTATTCGCGCAGGAATGACGGATTTTAATGAAATAGGGCCTCGATATAATGACTTAGAAGCAAAAAGAAATCTTGCCTTTATCAAAGCTGAGAATGTGCCAAAATTTATGAGTAGAGAGCCTGAAGGAGTTTCAGGGACTCATTACAAAAGTGATCTAACTCCTGCTCAAAAGATGTCTGAAGAAGAAATTGCTAGATTGTTAGCTTCCTGGCACTGATACAAATCTTTTGCCTTTTCTTGATGGGGTAGTGTTTTGTTGGAAAAAATCGAGTTTAGCGATGGGTTTGAAAAAGCGTTCAATTTGCTCGAAAAATCAAAGGGGAGCGTTTTCATTACCGGGCGTGCGGGCACAGGCAAATCGACTTTTTTGAAATATTTGAAGGAAAATTCAAAGAAGAAGATTGTGGTCCTTGCTCCCACCGGCGTTGCTGCGCTAAATGTTGGTGGCCAAACTATCCATTCTTTTTTCCGCTTTCCCCCCGGGCTTTCTGTAAAAGATGCCATGAAGGAGGCGTATAGGCGCAAGAATAAGGGGATTTTTTTCAAGGTGGATTTGTTTGTAATTGATGAGATTTCAATGGTTCGATCGGATTTACTCGATTGCATTGATGTTTACCTTAAGGCAATTTTAAGGTCCAATCTAGCGTTTGGCGGCAAGCAGATGCTCTTCATCGGGGACATGTGCCAGTTGCCGCCCGTTGTCAATAACACGGAGCAGCCTTTCTTGCGTTCAAGCTATAAATCGGAATATTTTTTTGATTCGGCCGTGATGAAGGATTTCCATTACACCCTTGTGGATTTTGAAAAGGTTTACAGGCAAAAGGACGCAGGGTTCATTGAAGTTCTAAATAGGGTAAGGGATGGGACTTTTAGCGAGAAGGATTTATCTGATTTGAACTCCCGGCTCTGGCAAGGCGGGGATGATGATGGCACGGTCCACCTTACTACAACAAATGCCATGGCTGAACGCATCAATTCAAAAAAGCTCGCGCAATTGCAAGGGGCCCAATATAATTACAAGGGCCATGCGGAAGGGAAGTTCAAACTCGATTCCCTGCCCGCAGATGAAATTTTAGGCCTCAAGAAGGGGGCGCAGGTGATGTTTTTGGTCAATGACAATGCAAAGAGATGGGTCAATGGGACAATCGGCACTGTAACGGGGTTATCGGATGAGGGCGTTCGCGTGAAAGTTGGCGATGCTGAATTTAATGTCGGGCCGCATGATTGGAGCCTCTACAATTACAAATTTGATGAACACAAGGGGGAGATTTTGCAAGAGCTCGTGGGGCTTTTCACCCAATTCCCGTTGCGCCTTGCTTGGGCAATCACTATCCACAAGAGCCAGGGCAAAACATTTGACAATGTAATAATTGATGTGGGGAGGGGCGCTTTTGCGCACGGGCAATTGTATGTTGCACTGAGCAGGTGCAGAACGCTTGAAGGGATTAGGATAAAGACGCCGATTCGCAAAGAGGATATTTTGGTTGATAGAAGGGTGCTAAAATTTGTGGGCAACCGCCCGCTTGGCAGTTGAGCCTCGTTCTGTTTTGTTGAATCTTGGCGATGTTTTTCTTTCCTCATACCAGCGCATCACTCTTAGTATTATCAAGATAATATTGTAGTATTAGCATGATAATATAGCCTAGTTATGGGCTAGAGACAACTCACAAGATCGCCAATTTATTTTGTTTTAATTTTTACTCTTTCAACCCCGGCAGGATATCCGATATCGCTATCATAAACTATGAACTAACCTTTCGATCAAATTTTTTCCTCCAAACTTCTGAAATTTTTAGTGCAGACATTTATTCACCGAAAATTCAACTTATTTACTCAAGGAAGCTAAATGGTGCCACCAGAAGGATTTAGGGTAATAAGAACTATCAGATAATTTATAGCGGAAAATAAATTCCGATGCGTGTTCCTTTAATTTTCGATCACTGATTGCTATTTTTCTTTTTATCTCATTTATCTTTCTTTTCTTATTCAATAAAATTAGAAGCGCTTGAATCTGATCTCTTTTTTCAATGGCAATATCAAAACCAGGGAATGATTCGGCGGTATAGTCATTTTCAATGCTACTAGTTATTTCACGCGAATAGTGAGTAAAAAGGTGATTTAATTCTTTGAAAGCCTCATTGTAAAAATCCGCTCCCAAGTTTTTTTCTATTTCCTGAAACTCTTTTTTTAACTTATTATATCTTTTCATTAATTGTTGCTTAAAAGATTTATTTTTTACATACCTGATAGAATAAAGAAATTGCACAAAATTTGCTAATGGGTAAGATATGGTATTAGATATGGAATCTGGAGGAAAAAAAGAGTTTTCTCTAGCTTGGACTTTCAATTCTGCCATACTTTCTTTTTCCAAATAATAAAGAATCGTCTCCGCGTCACTTCCAGACAATAAATTTGCCTTAACCTGCAGATTATGGCAATTAGGTATTTCTTCCAAAGCATTAATTCTTTCCCGATACTGGGCCGAGTAATTATTAAATAAATCGCGAATTTGTTTCGAATTTAGAATATGCGAGTAATTTAGTTTAAAACTATCCGCAATATGACGTATAATAAATACCGAACCAATACTTACAAAATCAACTTTAGTTTTTTTCGGCACAGTATTTTCTACAATACTAATATTTTGCTCTAGTAATTGGAAAATTTTTTGCAAGGTAGTTTTTATATTTTCTTTTTGCCCGCTTTTATATGCATCAGCATAAGTAAAAAGCTTAATTTTTAGCCGCACGATTTCAGTTAACTTCTTGACATTTTGCATTTAACTCACTCTTACCATAAACCCAAATCTATTCAATTTTAAAAAGAACCAATTCATTAGAAGTGGCTTGCTTGTTTTTGGTCAAAAATGACTCGTTTTTTGCAAGAATATGTTCTTTTCCTGCGGTTATGCTCAAGCAGTCAATATTTTTGATTTTTTCCGATAATTTTCCATTCTTGGCAAAAATAAGAATTTCTCCGCCGCTTGGAATTGCTACAGCTTCCCCATTTCTTGTTTCGACCGGTTTAGTTGCAAAGTGCATTGTATTGATATCTGAAACCAACGTACCATATTTGTCATAAATTACTACTCCGCCAACATTGCCATCATACTCGGAATGCAAACTTACAAATATGAAATCATTTCTTGAAATGAAAACATCATGTGGCTCTATTCTGAGTTGCTTTTTGAATAGTAAGCTACCTTTATTGTCAAAAACATATAAAGGACATGGTTCTGGATAGTAATTATCACAACCCACTATAGTAAGGCTTTCTGAAGAAAATGAGGGATACTCGACATTTGTTGGCAATTGGACAGCAAAAAGTTGTTTCCCTTCAAATTCCATCGCAAGAAGTTGGTACGGGTTTTCTCTTTTCCCTGTTTCTGTAATTAAATGCACTAATTTACTGTCAAAAGAACTTTGCGCATGGCCTCGAATGTCTCTTAAAGGCAGTTTTTTTTCCCATAGCTTTTTACCATTTTTGAAACAAATCAAAAGCTTGCTTTTTTTACCATCTGCAACAGGATAATGCAAAATATACCAGTCTTTACCGCTGACAAATATATTTGACATAGTAGATTTTGACGGAGCAGGCAAAGCCCGTATGATGCCACTCTTTTTCAAGTTCAAAGATATATCATAAACTTCAAAATAACCTCTTTTACTATGCCTATCAATACAAACAACCTTTTTATCAACAATTTTTAGATCAGAAATATGAAAATCAAAACTTAATTTAATTTCTTTAATAATTTGCCCACTTTTATCAAGCAAAATAAGATCGTTTATATCGTTGCGACCTGTAACTTGAAAGTCGTTTAGATAGATAATAATAAAATTATCGTTTTCCGAAATATCAAAAAGCGCCACCCGACGATCAAATTTTTTCCTCCAAACTTCCGAAACTTTTAGTGCAGACATTTTTGCCCTTCAATGGTATATACGTCTAAATAAAAAGCACCTTATTAAATGTAGCAATAGGCACCCATCTATTACTTTTAAAATTATTTATTATTGTTTTTTTATCATTTATGAAGCAAGTAACTATTTTACCATCTTTGGTTCCAACTACTGTCAAGCCTGTCCCTATATCAAGTGAGACAAAAAGACCGTCGTTTTGTTTGAGTTTATTTATACCTTCATTCATTTTATCTTTACAAAAATCTTTATACGCTTGTTCATTGAGAGAGCGGCCATACAAGTTTTCTATCAAGCGAACATGACGGTTATAATGATCTTTAAAATATGGTTCATCATAAACCCATGTATCGTCATAATCTGGCCATTCATAAAAAGAAAATGTTCCACTTTCGTTTGCTAGAACAATTGTGCCGAACATGACCAATAGACGACCTCCGTGGACAGTTGCTTGTGTAAAAATCTGGCCAGCTAAAGCAATCAAACTTTGAATAACTGATATAAACTGTGGTTGTATTGCCGTGTTTGTATTAGTTAATCCAATTTTTGATGAATTTGGATTACTATTATGCAAAATCCAACTGAGAGGGTGATTGCATTTATTATCTGAGCAACCAAGAGCACAACTCAATTCATTAGTCCACTGCCCGTCAACCTTGTATGCCATTGTAGAAGAGTTTTTACAATACCAACCGGCGTTTAATGGTTCAGGCTTAGCGTTACACACTCCGTTACTGCATGCATTATTCCCGCACTCCTCTTTCTTGCTGCCCATGTTTCCGCACGAATTGAACCAGTATACATCCCCCAGATAGCATGCTGTGTGGTCATTTGAGCGGCATGTGGGCCCGTTGTTTGTGTTGCAGGAATTATTTGAGCATCCGAGTGTCCCGCATTCTTTGGCCTTGTTCTCCCTTGCTCCGCAGGAATCATACCAATACTCATCGTTGTTGTAGCATGCAACATAGTCCTGTGAGTCGCAGGTTTGGGTGTCTGATTCGCACACATCAATGCTCTCATCAAAACCATAATCTGCCCCAACATTGTTCACGCAGCTAAGCCCGCTTCTGCACTGGCTGTCACTATCGCAGTCCCCCTCTCCCTGCCTGCATAAATTCGAGGATGAGCAGTAATCCAAATCCCCAGGTTCACTGCGCGTAGAGTTGCAAGCCCCGCTGCTGCAGCCAACTGAGCCGCACTCTTCCCTCTTGTCCCCGCGCTGGTTGCACGAATTATACCAGTACACATCATCATTGTAGCATGTTGAAGAGGAGTTTAGGCGGCACTGGGGGTTTGAGGGGGTTTGATTGCAAGCTCCATTACTGCATCCATATTGGCATTTTGTCACTGTGCTTGTTATATAGTTTTGAGAACAAAACAACTCTCGAACATCATCCCCGTTCTCACACCGATCATTTATTGTAAATCCATCTATAGTAGTCTGCCCGTATAAGTATGGGTTCTCCCCACCATCAGTTTCAGTGCATGTACTTTGCGGAATCCTACATGAGTTTGTCTGTACATCACACCCGTTAGGACAACTTTGTTTTAGGTTCTCTATCTGGCCACATGAGTCAAACCAATATTCATTATTATTAAAACAACCAACTCGCGCATTAGGAGTGCATGTTGGCGCAGAATTGCATGCTCCGTTAGAACAACCATAAGGGCAATCTAGTGGCGCTTGCCAAATACTTCCTTGGTTACAATAATTCTCCAAAACAGAACTGCCATTGCACGAATCTTTTTGCGTGATGCCTTTTGATATGGTTTCCCCATATTTATACTTATCAAGACCATTATCTGTTTCGCTGCATACTTTTTGCACCACATTGCATGAATTTGTAGATGGGTTGCAGCCACTTACGCAGAATTCCTTTAACTCCTCTATTTGTCCGCATGAATTTTGCCAATAAAGGTTATCTGTAGAACAAACAGTTGAAAAGTTGGGGGTGCATGTTGTATTTTCAAATTTTATTTGGTAAGTGCACATTTCAGATTTTGTATTGTCAAAACCTGTTGTATAAAGTGTTGCAGTAAAAGTTGGTCCATATGCCTCATAGCGGTGCTCTAGTGTGCGCGGAAGTATATTGAACTTATCAATTACGCTCTGCGTGCCATCTCCATAATTAAGAGTCAAACTCTTAACTCCGCTAGGATTAGTTCCAGTTACTGAAAAGATTACAGGTCTTTGCTTGTCAGATTGGTGATAAGTCACACTCTCAAATGAGCATGTAGGGATCGGAGCATTTTCCACAAGGCGCATTTTCTGCTCCCCATATTCATACTTAATATATTCCGGGCTAAGGGAAGAGTAGTAAATCCGGAACTCATCAATAAGGCCATTATAGTAGTGCCATTGACTCCCGCCCCAACCTCTTCCGATGTTAAGGCCTGCCAAATTCATTTTTGGGGAATCAGAAGAGTTTTCCTGCGCTACAAGGTTTCCATTGATATAAATGGATCTCTGCGCTCCTGCTGTTCCTTGTGAAACAAGAGTTACATGCACCCACTTGTCAAGATAGGGGCGATAGTCAAACTTCAATCTACCTTTTGTTGAAATATCGCCATAGTCCCAATAAAAAAAACCGTCGCCCCACGGAGCTCCTAAAAAGCGGTTAGTATAATTTTCAGAACCAATCCCAAAAAGCATTCCATGTCTAGTGTCTGATTTTGGAATTTTCATCCAGAACATTACACTAGCTCGGCTTTTAGCAGGCCAATTAAATGAGTTAATTGGGATGTTTGAAGTGGACCCATCAAATGAAGCGGACTGCCCATCCACCCCTTCATATGTAAACTGGACATTTTGGCCAGCATTATTGTATGTATTGCCAGAAAAATCAAGGAAGTTGCCGTTAAATGGGAATCTGATTACTGGGCGCGTCTCATAGTTGCCAGAAACCAAAAATGACTGGGTTGCTAATGGGGCAGTATTCGTATTTTTTGTATTCTGAACCTGATAATCATACGGTTTAACTTCTAGCGGTTCTATAGTTTGATTTTTCCCAACATCACTAGGCCTGGAAATAGTCTCTGTCGATGTAGAAGGGGCAGTGGCAGATTTAGTAGACGGCAATATTATTGCCGCATTTGTAATATTAGTCGGAGAAGGGCTTACACTAGCAGGGGTTAAAAGCGGAGCCGAGGATGGTGCGGTAGCGCTGGTTGATGCTGAGATGATGTTAGGGGTGTAATTATTATGCGGCGCAGAAGAAGGCGGCGCAGGGACATCAGTGGCAGGAATTAGACTTGGGACATAGGTATAGGTTGGCGCAGAAGAGGGCTCATTTGGGCCTTGGGGCACTACACTTGGCGCATAATTATTCTGGGGGGCATAAGAAGGAGGGGGTGAAAAAGAAGGGGGAGCAGACGCACAACTCCCGGAATTGTAGCAATCAAACGCGACAACGCCTGCAGAAATTGCAATAAGCAAAAATAAAAGTGATAATATTTTCAAATTCACTTTAGTTCTCATCAAACCCCTCTAAATTCAACGCCTATATTGGCGACTCAAATTAATCTTTGCCTTATCTATTTACATATCTTATATGTAATATAGCTGCGGTTTACTGCAAATCAACCTGCAGGTTGATATTTATGGATGCTACACCCGTAGCTGCACTCTTGTGTATTGGTTTTCGTAGTTGAATTCCTGTGCAGGTTTTATTACAAAGTCGCATTGGTTTGCGTTAAGGGATGCGCATTTTACTTCCACGCAGTCAACATCTTTTTTGAAGTAGATGCTAAATATTCCCGCAAGCACTGCACGCAGTATTGTATCAACCGGGTATTTTGCGTCCTTGCACCTCGTTGCAATTGGGGAATTTGTAACACTCACTAGCGCATAGCATTTTTGCGGGTCAATATCGCTCTGTTCAATTTTTCCCCAACCTGATGCCGTAAAATATGCTTGCATGAATTCAAGCCCGCCTTCGCCTTGCGCTGCAAAATCTACTTGCATGTCCTTTCGCAATGAATTTCTCACTGTTTCTTTTATTGAATAGTATATTTGCAAATTTAGTTCCTTGTCCTCTTTTTGTGCAATTGCTGCAAGTATGTGGGTTGGCATTATTACAAAGGGCACATTTAGCAAAAAAAAGTTGTTGTGCAAGTATTGCAACCCGTTTGTGAAGATGAATTTGTCGTAAAATGAATTGAGCATTTTTAGGCCTCTTGTAGTATCTTTTGTATTGCCCGGTAAGCTTCGACTTCTAGCGGCCAGACAATGAGCGCGTTTCCGATGCGCTTTGAAAGGATCAACCTTTTCCGTACAAGCTTTTTGAGGTAGTATGTGTAATTGGTTGAGTGCTTTTTTTTATTTTCGCGCGAGGAGATGTTTTCATTTAGTTGCGCTGCAACTTCGATGGCTGAAATCGGCCAGCGCTCGCGCACAACTTGGAGTACTTTTCCTTCGCGCTCGCTAAGTTCTGGCTTGCCAGCAGTTTGCTCCATAAAGTGATATTAAATGCATTTTAGTATAAAAATGTAGCACATCATTCGGGCTTGCCAGAAAATGCCGATATGCTCCAGTTTCTTGTTTGTGGCTTTTTATGAAGGTGTGTCAGGTAAAGAACGATTGGGGGGATGCTCATTGGAATTATTTTGGGATAATTATTTATAGTACAATGTGCACAATGTAATACGGTTAGCATGCTTGTCATAAAAGATTCAATGGTTTTGATACATCTTGCAAAAATAACTTTGCTCGAAACTGCCTGCAGTTACTTTGGCAAAGTGGAAATACCGCAAGCAGTATTCAATGAAACCGTGGAAAAAGGAGAGGAAAAAGGCCATGCAGATGCCACTCTTATTGCAAATGTGATAAAAAATGCGGGTATAAAAGTCAAAAAGGTAAAACCGGAACTTATCAAGAAAGCCAACGACTTCAATATTTATGGAGGGGAAGCCGAGGCGCTTGCGCTTTATTGGCAGGAAAAAGCTAACCTGCTCGCAACCGATGATGATAATGTTAGGGGCAAAAAGGATCTTTTAAACCTTAGATTGATAGGTACACCGGCAATAATTTTGATGCTTTTCAATAGTAAAAAAATAGATTCAAAAAAAGCAAAGCAGTCAACTGCAAAGTTGCGCAAAATAGGTTGGTTTAGCGGCGAAGTGACAGACTATATTCTTAGAGAGGTGGAAAAAAATGAATGAAAATGCGATAGGGATAAGGATAGAGCCGGAACTACTCAAAAAAATAGAAAAGCTCGGAAAAGAAGAATCAATGGATAGGTCAACTGCCATGAGAATGCTCCTAGAGCAGGGATATAAAAGCCATGTGAAAAAAAGGGCAGCGGAAAAATACCGGGAGGGCAAAACAACCATAAGTGATGCTGCCCAAAAAGCAGGCCTGACAATCTGGGAATTTGAACAATACCTTGTTGTAAATGGCTATAAATCACAATACTCGGTAGAAGACCTGAAAGAAGAAACCATTGAGAAGTGAATTAGCGGGTTTCGATTAATCCATATAAATTCCGGTCTCAGAAGTCTCAGTTGTGGTTTGGACAAATGATGGTTTGCCACGTCGCAGACAAGGCAAGAGGTCACATCAAACAGTCTCAACCTGTTGTTTTAGTGCTTCATCTTAATGTGCAGCAGCCGCTCAAAGTTCTTGATGTTTGGAGTTCGCAGCACCAGTATTATTGCAGAGTAGAGTATGAGCACATAGCCTGCGTAGTCAGTGGGTGCTGGGCTTTCCCCTAGTAAAAAGAATGCAAGAACAGATGCTGCCAGCAGTTCTAGTAGGGTTATTATTGCTGCAAGTGATGCTTCGATTTTTTCGAGGGCAAAATAGTAAGCGTAGCTTGCAACCCCTAGCATTATTCCAAGCACTGAAAGCGCCACAAGTGCAAGTGGGTTGTCTTGTGGTGGTATTCCAATTGCAATTACTGCGGGGATAAAGAGCATGAATTGCAAGATGTTTGAATAGAGGCTCACTGTTTGGTATGAGTAGTTTTTTAGTTCGCGCGCGGTTATTACATCCCCTGTAAAACTTAGCGCTGAGAGGATTGCAAATATTACTCCGGGGTTTATTGAAGTGATGCCTTCGGGGCGCGCGATAATATATATCCCAAGGAGTGTGAGGCAGAGGGCGATTGCTTTTTTTGCGCTAAAGTGCTCTTTTAGAAATATTACGGAAAATACGAGTACCCACGCCGGCATTGTGTATGCTAAAAAGTAGGTGTTTGAAAGGGTTGTGTATTGGAGGGAAATGAAAAAGAATACCGGTGTTAGTACGCTAAATGCCGCGTTTAGGAAGATGTGGAAAAATTCATACCAGTTCTTTATGGGCTCGTGTTTTAGTTTTTGTTTTTTGTAAATCGCAATTACGCTTAGCATTTTGAAAAAGCGTGTAACAATAAAGTAAACTATTAGTGTAATTCCTGCTGCTTGGAATAATTTGTAGGATGTGCCGGCAACCGCCCAGATGCACATTGCAAAAAGTAAATCTGCAATTGCCGCGCTTCTCTGTTTCATTTTTCTCCCCAAAATTTAGAGGGAGTGGCCTAATTTAATCCTTTTTGTGGCAAGGTATTTGCGGTTGTAGCTATTCTCGCGTGCGCGAAGGGGTATTTGTGCTGTGATTTTGAGGCCAAAGCCTTCCAGGCTTTTTAGTTTTTTTGGGTTGTTTGTTAGTATTCGTATTGTGCTAAGGCCAAGGTCGCGAAGTATTTGCGCCCCTGCCCCATAGTCCCTTTTATCAACTTCAAGCCCAAGAGTTGTATTTGCTTCTACTGTATCTTTTCCCCTATCCTGCTCTTGGTATGCCCGCAATTTGTTCAAAAGCCCAACTCCGCGTCCTTCGTGGTGGGGGATATAGAGCAGCACCCCCCTTTTGCTCTTGTTGATTTTTCGAAGGGCAATATGCAGTTGCTCATTGCAATCGCAGCGCTTGCTGCTAAAAATATCGCCTGTAATGCAGCCGGAGTGCACGCGTACAAGTACGTTTTTTTTCCCACGCACTTTGCCTTTTACAAGCGCGATGTATTCGTGGCCATTGATTGTGTCAAGATAGCCGTGGGCTTCAAAGTTCCCGAATTGTGTTGGTAGTTTTGTTTTTGCAACACTTCTAACGCGCACTCCGTTCTTTAGCCTGTATTGGATTATATCTTTTAGGGTGACAATTTTTAGCGAGTGCTTTTTTGCAAATTTTTTTAGTTCGTGCATTTTTGCCATTTGCCCGCGCTCATTCATTATTTCGCATATTACTCCGACCTGATCCATTTTTGCAATTTTTAAAAGTTCAATTGTCCCTTCTGTGTGGCCGGCGCGGTGCAGCACTCCTCCTTCTTTTGCAACAAGTGGGAATATGTGGCCCGGCCTACTAAGATCGCTAGGTTTGGAATTTTTTGAATGGAGTGTTTTTATTGTAAGAAGCCTATCTTGTATGCTAATTCCGCTTCCGCCCCGCGCGGCATCAACCGAAACCGTAAAAGGGGTGTTGAAGCGGTCTGTGTTGGGGGACATTTTTTCGAGCCGCAGTTGCTCTGCCCGATCTTTTGTTATCGGAACGCATATCAGCCCGCGGGCCTGCTTGCTCATGAAGTTTAGTTTTTTTGCGCTCGCTTTTTGGGCGGCCATTATAAGGTCGCCTTCGTTCTCGCGGTTTTTATCATCTACTAAAATCACCATTTCCCCCCTTTTCAGGGCAAGGGCTGCTTGCTTTACCGAATCGAATTTAAATCCCATGACAATACCTTTTGTGTAATAGTGCGGTTTGGATCCACTTAAAAAAGTTACGCGTAACAAAAATGGGTTGGTTTAGAATGGCAGATGCAAAACTTCACTTCGTAAGGGCTCCTACAATTTCCCAATTGCAAAAAGCAATTTCGCAGGGCAGCGCAAAAGTATTCATGTCAAGAAGTTCATTTGGCAGGCTTTCTGCTAAAGCTAGAAAAATTTTGGACAATTCAGCGCTGGAAATTGTGCTGGAGAGCGTGCGCGGGCGCCCAATTGAAATAGGCGCGCAAAAATTAATGGAAATAATTGGGCTTCACAAGGATGATCGTACATATAGGGAAATTGAGCAGATCACAGGAGTTCCCAAAAGCACTGTTCATTATTTGATAAAATATGCAGAGCGCCAGAAGATAAAGAATGGGGATAAGATGGTCTATCTGTAAAAATAACCGTTTACTGCTTTTCAAATCGTTTGTAGATGTTCTTCCTATGGCCGACTTTTTGGACAATTATTGTATTTGTTTGGAAAACCAGTAAGCAGATTGCCCGGTAATTTCCTGCCCTGATTTTATAATCCTCATATCCGCTAAGGCGCTCGAAATGGCTAAATGGGTTCTCAAGGCAGACTTCAAGTTTTTTTATTATTCTTTTGGCTTCTTTTTGTTCGATTTTACTAAGTTCCTTAATGGCTTCTTTTGACCATTCCAGATGCCATGCCAATTTCACAACCCCAAAGATTTTTTTACCTGTTCATGGCTAACTGTCTCGCCTTTTTTTATTTCTATTTTTGCATTCAAAAGGCCTATTCTGAAAAGTTCTGTATACTTGCCTTCGTTGTCTCCTTCGGGTATTAGTTGCATAAATTTGTTCAGTAAGGTATCGTATGTCTCGCGTTCATCTTGCTTGAATAGTGAAAGTTTTTTTCGTGTTTTTGGTGTTATTTGGATTGAAGTATATACCATAGAATCACTATAGATCTATCTATAAGATAATTTATAAAATAATGTGAAGTTTGATTTTCCGCATCATTTTTTGAAAAACCAGCGAAAATAAATACCCCGGCGCACTTCCTTTTTGTCATGGACGCATGGGAGCAGAGAATGATCGAATTTGTAAAAAGGGGGGAGCGCGATAAGGTTGCGTTCCTTGAAAATGAACTCAAAAACCGCGTGCTCCCAATGCATCTTGAGCGCATCCGGCAAAATGACAAAACAGTGCAAAAGGACCTTGTGCTACCCAATTGGGTTGATTGGGATTTGCTCTACGAGTGGGCGATGAGAATGCAGGTTCCAAAAAAAGGGGTGCAGTGCATTTTGTGCAATGAGTACGCTGAGCGCGGAACTGATTTTAATTCAAAATTCATTTGCGATTCGTGCTTTTTTAGGATAAAGAGCATGTGAGGTGTTGGTATGTTAAGAAAAGGCAAAATAAGTAAAACGTTAAATTTTAGGGGAAAAGTAAATGTTGCAACAGATAGGTTGAAGTTTTTAAAATCCCATGAGCGTTGGTTGGGGACTAAACAAGGTCCTGAGTATGACCCGCACAAAAATATAATGGCTCAGACTGGGCCGGCTCATAAAAAACTCTCACAAGGCCTGCTTGACCGTGCAATGAGTAAAAGAAAGTCTGGGATTGCTGTAGGGTTGAGAATTTTATCTTTGGGTGCAAAAGGCCCGCGGGCGATGGGTAAACTCATTAAACTCAAAAGAATCAGAAAATTGAAGGGAAAAAATAAGTTTTGATTGAAATCACGCTAATGTTCCCGTTGCAAGATCACGCGGCAATCCACTGCAATCACTTCGTGTTCGTTTGCAATAAGCGGGTTGATGTCAAGTTCGGAGATTCCATTTTCTTTGATTATGAGTTCTGAAACCTTGAGCAGTGTATCTTCTATTTTTGAAATGTTTGCGCCCTTTTTCCCGCGCGCCCCTGCTAGGATGTTGTAGGATTTTAGTTTTTGCACCATTTTGTGGGCATCTTTTTTTGTTATTGGGCAGATTCCTATTACAAAATCTTTTAGTATTTCAACATATATTCCGCCGGTTCCGATTAGAACAGTTGGGCCAAATTGTGGATCGCGTTTTGCGCCGATTATTATTTCAATTCCGCTGTGCATTTGCTGGACAATTGCGCCTTCAAACCCTTCGAGCCGCTTCATTTTCCGGAATGCTGATTTTGCCTCTTCAATAGAATCAATTGCGGTAATAACCGCGCCGACTTCTGTTTTGTGGGAGATTTCTTTTGAAATTATTTTGAGCGCAACCGGAAAACCCAGTACTTTGCAAGCAGAAATTAGGTGGGGTTCGTCGCGGATTTCGTAGTGGCGCGCGGTTTTTATCCCATGTTTTTTTATGAGTTCAAGGCATAGAGGAAGAGACAAACTTTGCATGAGAAGAATTGGCAGAGCACATATTTAAAGATGTTGCCAGCCTAATTTGAGTAATATGGTCAAAATTACCTTTAAGGGGGCGTCCCAGGAGGTTGGCAGGAGCGCGTTTTTGCTAGATGATGGCGATAAGATCCTGCTAGATTATGGTATAAAGCTAACCCCCGGCGGCATTGAGTACCCGCTTCCTGTTAAAACCAATTTGAATGCGGCAATTATTTCACATGCGCACTTGGACCACACCGGAAATATCCCTCATTTATTCAAAGAGACAAGTTGCCTAACCTACATGACTCCCCCTACCCTAAATATCGCAAAAATTCTCTGGTTTGATACCGTAAAAATTGCAGGGCTTGAGGGCATGGATGCCAAGTTTTCAAAAGATGAGATTGCAAAAACCGAAAAGTTCACTTTTCCGATAGGTTACAATAAGCACATGGATATTACGGACCACTCCTCTGTTATTTTCCATGACGCCGGGCACATTGTAGGATCTGCTCTAACCGAACTTCGCATGCGCAACAAAACAATTGTTTACACGGGCGATTATAGGTATGTTGAAACAAGGCTGCATGGCCCTGCACAATTTGAAAAAATCAAAGAGTGCGATATAATGATTACCGAGAGCACTTATGGGGACAGGGAGCATCCTGACCGTAAGGAGACAGAGAAGATGTTTGTTGAATCGGTACAGGAGACAATTGATAGGGGTGGGCATGTGCTGCTCCCTTCATTTGCAGTCGGCAGGAGCCAGGAAATAATTGATGTTTTGCATGAGTACAAGATCCAGGCCCCGATTTTTTTTGACGGGATGGGCCAAAAAGTCGCGCAGGTGTATATGCAAAACCCAAGCTATTTGAAAAATCCAAAATTTTTGAAAAAAGCACTTGAGAATGTGCAGTGGATCAGAAACCCAAAGATGAGAAAGCTTGCCCTAAAGCAGCCTTCAATTGTTGTTTGCACAAGCGGCATGATGCAGGGCGGCTCAGTGTATGCATATTTGCCGCAAGTGTATAATGATAAATCCTCAAAAATAATCCTAACCGGTTTCCAGGTAAATGAGACTCCGGGGAAAATTTTGCTAGAAACCGGAAAGCTAACAATTGATGGGGTAAATGTTACGGTAAAAGCAGGGGTTGAGAGGTATGATTTTAGCGCCCATGCGGGAAGAGATGAACTATTTCGCGCTATAAAAAAAATGAACCCGGAGCATGTGATTTGTGTTCATGGCGATGCTGAAGTTACCAAAAAGTTTGCAAAGGGCATAAAAGAGGAAGGCTTTTCCCCGATTATTCCAGAGCTTGGTAAGGTTGTTGACTTATGAGTGGCTTTTTTGCAGCGCTTAAAAATTCGCTGGAAGTTTTTTCTGCCCACCCAAAAATGATTTTGCCAAAGCTAATCATTGCAATACTCTACAGCTTTGCAATAATATTTGCGCTCGGGCTATTTGAAGAGGCACTGAACGCGCCTTCAGTTGAAACTATAATAGGCCTTCTTGGCCTTCTTATTGGAATTATTCTAATCGGCATTTTGGATATTTTAGTGGGGGCAATGTACCCTTTTATGGTTTCGGATGCAATTGCAAAAAAAAATGTGAGTTTGCAAAAAGCAATAAAAGAGGTTTTTTCAAATACGGGGAAAATAATTTTTCCGGTTCTTGCAGTCGAAGCTGCGTTTTTGGTTTTGATAGTAATTCTCTCAGCTCCGCTTAGCTATTTTATTGTTTCAGAAGATGCCTATTCAATACTTTTTAGCGGCCTTTATGCTATAGTAGTTCTTGGCGTGGTCTTTTTCTTCTACCACCTCTACCCTGTTGTAGTGTTTGAAAAGAGGGGTTTTTTTGGCTCTCTTAAAAGGTCAATTGACCTTTCGCTAAAAAACCGCTCGGATGTTGCAAAAGCTAGTGTCCTGAGTTTTATTCTCTCGCTACTCTCATTTGCAATAGCGGCTTCAATTGAATTTTTGCCGCAGGGCAACAATTGGCTTTTTTTCGGGGCATTTTTGGTAGTGAGGTTTCTTACAGCCTATGTCTACACTTATTTATACATTTTAAACCCTGTTTTTTACCTGCAATATGTAAAACAGGGGAAATGATTTGTTAGGTGAATTTTGTGGCAATTAAGAGGTTTTGTGTTCGGTGCGGAAAAGAGACCCAGACTCTACTAAATAGCCTCTGCCCTGAGTGCTATTTGCAAAAGAACGAGGTTTTGGATATTCCAAAAACCATTTTGATTGATTTTGACAAGCGCAGCGGCAAAATCCGAGTAGGCAGGGATTGGATTGAACGTTCTGATGATATTTTACAAAAAGTTCTTTCCGATAAGGTCCTCTCTTTAGCTAAGCCAAAAAGGCTTGCTGTTAGTGATATTGCGGTTTCAATTGAGCATGTGCAGGAGAGTGCTATTGCAAAGGTTTCATTTAGCGCCCTTGTAGAAGGGATAAATTTACAGATTGAAAAAAGCGTTACAATACATTTCCACAAAACAATTTCTGATGCTTCAATGAAAATATCTTCAAACTACCACGAGGCTATAATACAGGTGAGGTTTATTGGTAAAGTCACTTTGGAGCAGGGGAAGGAGAAATTGCGCGAACTTGCTTCATTTATCCTTGAACACAAAAAAAAGATCGAGCTCTCGGAAATAATTGATACGAAAAATGTCCCCGGTGGGTTTGATGTTTTTATAGGTTCATCAAAGGCTGCAAAAATTGTTGCAACAAAAATTGGGAGAAAATATGGTATCCGCCCGATTTATTCGAACAAGTTGATGGGCATTGGCGAGAATAGCAAGGAAAAATTCAGGCACACTTACTGCTTAAAATTTGATGTGAGTAAAGAGGCAAAGTCAAATAATGAAAAGAAAATAGGGGATTAGTCTTATGCTAATTTTAAAAATCAGATTTCAAATTCTTTGAGCGCTTTTTTTATCTCTTCAATCGGTTTTGTAGTAATTAGAAGCGGGATTTTTTCCGATTCGGCAATTTTTTGTGCAATCGGGTCGACTTTATCGATTCCTTGCAGTACTACAATTGTCGGTTTCATATCGGTTGAAAACCTTCCTACCTTTACTGCAATTAAAGGGCTTCTTCCGGACCCAACTTGCAAAAACATAAGTGCCCTTTCAGGGGTCTTGCCGTACATTTTGATGTATTCGTGCACCGGGACATCGAGTATTACTTTTAGGGAATCAATTATTGTATATCCATACACTTGGGTTTCTTTTAATTTTCCAGGGTTTGCAACGCATTCAGCCCCGATTAGTTCTGAGAATTTTTTCCCGTCAATTGCTTTTGAAAATTCTGCAATATCAAATACATCGGTTTTTGGGGCAAAGTTTTTTTCAAGTTGCTTTTTAATTTTCCCGCCGCGGTTTTTGTCAATATCAAGTAAACTCTCAACTAGCCTTGCAACAACCCCGATGCCTGGGCTCTTTCTTCTTCCGCCTTCGTAATCTGAAATTGTTGAAGATGAGATTTTTAGAATTTCGGCAAGTTCAGTTTGGCTAATGCCAAATATCTCTCTCCACTTTTTCATGCTAGAGCCGGGGTCTTTTGATAGTGCTATTTCCCCGGCTATTGTTGTTGCAAGTTGATCCATGATAGTAGATTTGCAGATTAATTCAATAAAAAGGTTTCGTCAATTGCAGTTCTTATAAAACGACAGGTTATTTGCAATAATGCCCTGATTTGGGGTGAAATTAATCGGTTTTGCCAGTATTTTCAGGCATAAAAAATTGTCTGGTTTGTAAGTCAGGGCTGGTAAATTGGGGCAATGCATGGCTACAGAGCACTGCAAAGCCTTCAAGCCAAAAGGCCTTTTTTCCTTATAGGAAAATCTCAGTTTTGAAGGGTCATGAAAATATTTATTAAGGTGCAAAGCGTCTACTAATGCATGCTTTCAGTTGACAAGTTCAGTGTAGGGATGCTTTTTATCGGAGCCGGGCTTGGAGGGCTGATTAAGGAGCTTCCGGCGCCAGCTGATTTTCTAAACCCCTATCTTTCGGTTGTATTTTTGGTTGTGGGCGTCTTCTTCTTAATTTCGAGGCAGTAGTGCAAATACTAATTTTTTGAAAAATTTAATTAAAAAAGAAAAATAGTACAACGCCCTTGCGGGCGCCGTAGTTAAAGAAATTATAGATACTTAAGGCCAAGATCTTTATCGCGGCCGGCAACTCTTGCCGATCCTGCAATATTTTTTGCCTTTCCTGTGATGTAGGGGCTCTGAACGCCTGTGAAGATTGCGATTATTTCAATCTTGTTTTCAAAGGTGTTATCAACCCTAGCTCCCCAGATGACTTGCGCTTTTGGATCTATTCTTTCTGTTAGCATTTCACCAACCGCGTTTGCTTCACCGAGTGTGAGTTCTGGTCCTCCTGTTATGTGTATGAGGCACCCTTGCGCTCCTGCGATGTCAACATCAAGAAGAGTGTTGTTTAGCGTATCCTGCACCGCTTCATCGACCTTGTTGACTGATTTGCTCTCTCCGACTGCGATTAGTGAGAGGCCTTTTCCTGTCATTACGCTTCTGATGTCTGCAAAGTCAAGATTGATTAGTGAAGGCTGCGTGATTGTTTCTGTTATTCCGCGCACTGTTCTTGCTATCACTTCATCTGCGACTTTGAATGCGTCCTGTATTGGCAGGTTCGGGACGAGTTCAACTAGCCTATTGTTGTCGATTACAACAACTGTATCTGAAAATTCGCTAAGTCGCTGCATTCCTGCCTCTGCGTTTATCATCCTTGCCCTCTCAAGGGAGAATGGGTATGTTACAATTGAAACTACAATTGCTCCTTGCTCTTTTGCGATCTGCGCAACAATTGGCGCTGAACCTGTTCCTGTTCCTCCGCCCATTCCCGCTGATACAAAGAGCATGTCCACTCCGTCAAGAAGCTGTACAAGTTCGTTTTTGCTAACTTCTGCTGCTTTTGCCCCGATTTCAGGGTATCCGCCTGCCCCAAGCCCTCTTGTGACAGATTTTCCTATGAGGACTTTTGTTACTTCGTCCCCTACCATTGCAAGGTGCTGCTTGTCTGTATTGATTGCCGCAAGTGTTGCACCTTCAATGTTCATCTTGCTAAGCCTATTGATTGCGTTACAGCCTGCTCCTCCGCAGCCTATAACCATTATTTTTGGCGTTGAAAATTCTTCAATGCCTTTTGTGTCAGTAGCCTGAGTGCTGCTGTCCTTTTGTGTTGCCGTACTTACTAATGATTTCAAGTTTTCACCCCTAAAGAGATCCACGATTTAATCTCAAAAATGCAATAGATGCCTAGATGAGTAGTGGACTCTCATATATGCTGCTGAACTTATTAATAAATTCAATGCTAGCGCAAATGCGTTTTAACGGTTCAAAACCCCAGTTTCTTAACGTTTTTAAAATTTTCACTATCTTGTTAATTGTTTTTATGGGAACGCGGTGTTGTAAATGCCCAAAAATTTGTTTAGGAGTATATTTTGGGGTATTTTTTTGCCACTTTATGCGGCAAGCGCCGAAAATTTTGTGAAAATTTGTTTCAGATTTTGTTTTTTTTGGAAAATAAAATTGAATTTGAATTTATTAAAAACGAGCCCGATGGGATTTGAACCCACGACCTTCACCTTAGGACGGTGCCGCTCTGGTTCCTGGCTGAGCTACGGGCCCATTTACTACGTAATACCAATGGGCTAATTTTTAAAAACCAGCAGATTGGTTAAAATTGGAATTAAATGAGCATTACAACTACAATTCCTGCGGCAATTGGTATTGTGTAGTTGTCATTTATTGGCAAAAATTCCATCATCATTCCAAATATTGCAGCAGGCAAGGCTACATGAAGTGGAACAAAATAGCTTGCGGCAATTGTTGCAACAATTATTCCAACTACACTGCCTTCAAGTGTTTTGTGTGCTAGCACTTCTGTTTTCCCTAAAAGTTTTCCGGCAAGCGTTGAGACTCCGTCGCCAAATGTTAGTATTGCAAGACATGCCAGGGTTATTATTTTGTCGAATGGGTAAAATATAATGCTTGTCACAAATATTCCGAGCATAAAACTAAGGGCGCCTTTTGCTGGGATTTCCTTTTCCTCTTTGCGCTCAACTCCTGATAGTAATTGTTCTAGTATTGGTATTGGGCCTATGTGTTTGTGGCCAAGTGAGAGTAAAATTCCGGCGCAAAACATTCCTGCCATTAAAAGTATGTAGATTTCACGTTGCAAAAAATAGACCAGTGCGAGGTATATGCTCCCTGCAAAGATGTGGAAAAATTGCCTTCTAATTTCTTTTATCATTTTGCTCCCTTCCTTATGAAGTTTTGTGCACCTTGGAGTATTTTGCTGTTTTTGTAGTTCTTAATTATTCTCATTAGTTGTTTTTCGCTTTTTTTCCCCAATTTTTCCACGTTTTTCCTAAGTGGCACCATGCAGCGCGTGATATTATCAACTATTGTAATGTCGGCTTTTCTTGCGGTCCTACTAAGGGGGTTGAGGTCAATTGCAATAACGCTTTTGCCCATTTTTTTTAAAAGTTCTGTCCTATCCCCATCCTCTAGCATCACTAAAACAACATCTGCTTGCCACATCCCGCTTCTCTGAACCATTTTCCTATTTGATTTAAGGCCGGGGACTTTTTTTGTAGGGTTTGACCCAAGAATTTTTACTCCGAGTTTTTTGAATTCCTTTTCAATCAATTCTATTCTTTTTTGTGTGCGGTAAAAGAGGTTCACTTCTATTTGTGCTGGTATTTTTTTTGAAAGTTCAACAATTTCAGGGGCGCATAGCGCAGTGGTGTTTCCGTTCACTGAAATTATTGGTTTTTTTGCAAGAAGAAGTTTTGCGGCTGCTGCTTCAATTGCCTTTTTTGCAAACTTTTGTGTTCTCTCGCCAATTAGATAGTCAAATGCTTCCCCTCTTCCATGCGCAATTAGCCCGGCTCGGGCAACAATTCCTCTCTCAAGCCCTGTTTCAATTCTATGCCTTTGCATAAGGGAATTGTATCGCGGGTGGCTTTTTGGAATTTTCATATTGTGCTAGCGCCTTTTGTAGCTATTTTTGCAACTATTGTTCTCTTGCACAATTTTTTCAATTCCCGCTCAACTTGGCCCGGATTATTTGTAGGGGAAAATATTGTTTCCCCAAGCATTGCCATGCTTGCAGTTGGGGTTTTTTCAAGGATTTTTTTAACGCGCGCAGTCCCAATCCCGGTAAAACGCGTGAACACCCTTGAGAATTTGATGAATTTTGCCATTGATTTTTCTTTTAGAAATTCTCTCATGCAATAAGATCCTATTTTGTTTATTTTCCTCTTCCACTTCGGGCTGCGGATTATTTTTTTTGTTGTGATGGGCGCAATAAACCCGAGCACTACATATTTTTCTTCAAAGGCAAGTTCTTGGGCCGATTTTGAGGGGTATGGTTTTTTCCCAACCATTAAACCTGAGAAATTTTCAGCAATCACATCCCCAAGGCCGGTGCCGCATTTTATTTCAGATCTTTTTGCAATTTCTGTAATTTCTTTTTTTGATAAATTTGCCGCAAATAATTTATTTAGTGCAAAGCAGAGGCTCAAAGCTCCTGCTCCTGAAATTCCAAGTCCGTATCCTATAGGGAATTTTGTGTGGTGGGAGATTTTTACTTTTCCTTTTGATTTGGTTTTTTGTCGGAATAATTTTAGCGCCATTTGCGAAACCGGGAGGTGTGCTTTTTTCCCATTCATTGAAAATGAGTCCTTGCTAGAACCTTGTACGCTGGTTTTCATCCCATCTCCGATATTGACCCCAGCGCCGGTTGAGCCGTTTGGGTAGATTACAAAAAATCCCGTGATATGCCCCGGGCTTTGTGCTTGTGCGCTCTTTTGCATGGAAAAATAATAGACCCAAAATAATAAAAAGCCCGTTTGCTTAACTCTTGTATGTCTGAACCTTTAACTTATGATTTGCTTGTGCATCCTTTCTATAGTTTAGCTTATTATCATGCTAGAGATAAATCTGTTTTACTTGAAAATGCCCTCCTATATAAAAAAATTTGGTTTGCTCATATAAGGCTTTTGGCTAAATCCAAAGACAGGGGCCTGCTTATTATTAGGCCGGATTTTGAACATGCTGCTAGGTTTCATTTAATACAAGGGGGCATAGACTTGAAATTAATAAAGAAAGGGGAAATTTTTTTCTCCGAATTGAAGAGTTACGCAAAATCCAAATTAAAGGGAAGAGAAATTGTAATGGAAGACCCGATATTGGGCGGGGGCTATAGGGGAAGGTTCAATGTCGAACTTAAGCTTAGCGGAAAAATACTTGCAACAGGCAATAAAATAGGTTTGGCAATGGGCGAGTATTATTATCCTTTTTTTGGAGGGGCTTGCATTGATACTGTCGCTAAGGCTTTTTCACAAGTTTTTGGTCAAAGGATCAGGATTTCGGTTTCCAGAAGCATTACCGAGCCCGGCCTTCATTTTCCAAGAAATATTGAATCGCCCATCAAATCCCATCATGCTGCAGTCTTAAAGCGTGCAAGACACCGGGTTGCATTACGCAGAGTTTGAATTATTTGCGCCTGCAAACAATCATTGCATGGTCTTTTTCGAAAGGTTCAAGGTTGATTGTTTCCAGTATTTCAAATTCGTTTTCAAGTTTTTTTGATTCCTCTTCAACAATTGCTGAAGTGGGGTCGGTTGAATTTATTGACCTTGCTTTGAGGGAGAGAAAGGCGTACGCTCCGCTTTTTAGGTAAGCTCGCGAGTTTTTGAGTAAAATTTCCGCCTGGTTTTTTTGTGAAACATCCTGGAAGAGCGCATCGATTGTAAAACCTGAGATATTTTCCTTGTATGTCATTGGCTGGGACGCATCTGCTAGGATTGGCACGAGATTTTTGCGTTGCTCGCAGAGGTATATGAATTTTCTCATCGAGCGCGCGCTAATATCAACCCCAAATATCACTCCCTCTTCCCCTATAATGTCGCTAAGGTGTGAAATTGTTGTGCCTTCAGCTGCGCCGAGGTAGAGTATTTTTGAGCCTTTTGTAATCTGCAAATTGCGGAGGCCTTTTTTTATTGCGGCCCCTACTTTTGATCTATTTGGGTCCCATATTCGGAACTCTGCTCCGTTCAAATTCAATCGCTGCTCGCCGTATACACTAGCTCCCGGGAGCATGTTTTGGGTTGCAATGCTATTTCCGATAGAGTAGACCCCGTCTGCTATTTGGTCGATTTTAATTCCCATTTTTGCACCGAATAGTATGTTGTGCTTTTCCATATAAGAAACCATTATATTTGCCCGGGCTTTTATTTAACCATGAAGCCAAAAGGAATCTCAAGGCTCTTTCTTGGAAGAAAGCCAAAATCACTTGGAAGGGCATCTGCCAAGGTAAGGGCGCAATATAAAAGTATGAGAGGGCGAGCGGCAGATCTAAGGCCTCATCCAATTCCTTTTTGGATGTCCCATTCAAAGGCATATTTGCATGATGCGGTCCGGAATTTGCAGCCACTGGAATGGGCCATAAAAGAGAGTTTAGCGATGCAGGGAATTGTACTAACTTCTAAAGAATCGTCATTCAGTGCAATTTCAAAAGTTCAAAGTCCAAAGCTAAAAAATTTACTTAATCTATTAGGCAAATATGATGAATTGCAAAACAAGATAGTGTCATTTTCAAAGAAAAGATTAGTAACAGGTCTTGATGAGCAGGCAATTTCATTGGTTGCAAAAGAAATGCTATCAGTTGCTACCGACTTGAGGGATTCATCTGGATTTTTGAAACAAACACTGGCCGGAAAAGACGAGGAACATTATTATGATTCATATATGGAAAATTTCAAAATTGTGCAAGCTTCTCTGAAACCTTTAATTGAAAAAAAGTCAAGAAAATATGTGATGCGAGGAGGGGTGAAGTTGGCGGAATTTTTTGGGGAATATTCGAAGAAAAAGTTTCCAGATAGAAGTGGGGAACTGTTGCAAGTGCATTTCAATATTTCTGAAGGAGTTGCAATCAATGTTAACCAAATAGGTTTTGAAGCCGCTATGGACAATTTGGTTCGGGATGCAATAAATCACAACAAGGGAAGGCCTATTTTTGTTGAAGCCTTAACTAAAGAGGGGTTTGTTACAATTAGTGTTTACAATGAAGGAGAGCCAATTCCTGCCGAAAAACTAGCTAAAATTGGGGTAGATGCTTATTGGAGCAGGGGCTTAGGTCAATTGCGCGGTTATGGAAAAGTGAATGTGAAAGAATTTTGCGAAGATCATGGCGGTAAATTTAGGGCATTCAACATGCAAAAGGATGGTTCTCATTTTGGGCCATGCCTGCAGATGATATTGCCTGCGAGTTGGGTAGTTAAGTAACTAAATTTCCGGTCACTATATTGAAATAAGTTATCTAAATTTCTTGCGCTCATTTGAGCCGCCTTTCCATTTTGGTTTTGAGCCAAATTTTCTGCCGCGTCCGGAGTTGCCTCTTCCAAAGCCGCCCTTTCTTTCGGATCCTTCAGTTGTGCTTGAAAATTCCCTGCGCTCATCTGCTTTGAAGCTTCTTCCATGCCTTGAGGGGCGAGCGCTTCTATTTCCAAATGAACTTCTATTGGGCCCTGGTTCTTTTGTAAATGCTGGGCGCTCCCTTCTCTGGAATGGTCGAGTGCTACTTTCGCCTTCTCTTCTAAAGGGTTTTTCAAATGTTCTTGCAGGTCTTGAGTCATCCCTACTTCTAAATGCCTCAAATGGTTTTCTGCGAGGGGTCGAATCTGAACCTTCTGATCTAAATGAAGGCCTATCAAATGATCTTCTTGGCGAAGAGTAATCCCTATCCCTTCTAAATGGCGCTGATTTGAAATCATTCCTGCGTCCTTCTCCTCTGAATTCCCTTCTAGGTGCGGTTGAAGAAAAGCTTTTCCTCTCGCTTGTTTCCCCGAATGAATTAAATTCACGCCTCTCTGATCTTTGGGCTTGCTGCGGGGTAACTACTGGTTTTGTTGGTTTTTTCTGCGCTCCGTGCAAGGCTGCTGCCCTTTTTTCGATTTGCTGTTTTAGAGGTTCCGCGCTCTCTTTGCTCCCGAAATAGTCCATTTTTGCGGCAATTGAGAGTTTGGATGCAATTGTGCGCGCCAGCCGTCCTTTGTCTTCAAATTTTGCGGCTTTTATTAGCGGGTGCTGGAATAGGAATCCGTATTTTGGCCCCTTCACTCCTTTTTTGAAGTGCATGAAGAGTGCTTTTTCGGCTCCGATTAATTGCAGAGTTGATGCCGGCAAAAACGCGAGCTTTTTTTTGCTTCCTACTTTTGATAGCATTTTTGCGCCTATTACAGGGCCTGCTATTTCACTAAAGTGCGGTAGTTCGCTTTTCATTTTCCCTTCTAGGTATTTTGAGAGGTATTCGCGCTGCTGCAAAAGGTTTACGCAATTTAGTGCAAGTGTTTTCATTTCTGCAAGGTCCTCTTCAGATACGTTTGATCCAATGGATTTTTTTGCAGCCTCCTCTACTTGCTGGGCGATTTCGGTGCTATTTATCTCTGCGTTGATTTTTTTTGAAGTGAATTCTTCCCTTTTGCCGATTGCGCCTACAAGTTTTGCATAATCTGAATTTTCAGATACAATATCGCTCAGTTCGGGGAAGTGGACAGAGTGCCATTCGCGAAGTTGCTCTATTAGAAGGTTTGCAATAGGGTCGATGTCTTCTAGTACATTTACGGATTTTATTATATGGACATCTGCCTGCTCGTATTTTTGCTGCACCTTCTTTTTTGCCGAGTCAATTAGGCGTTTTCGCATCTCTTCAATTCTATCCATTTATTTTCCCCTCCAATATTTTTTCAAGTTCATCAAGTTTAACCCTCTCTTGTGCCATTGAATCGCGCTCGCGAAGTGTTACCGTGTTATCTTTCATTGTGTCATAATCAATTGTTATTCCAAACGGTGTGCCGACACTATCTTGCCTACTATACCTTCTTCCGATGCTTGCTGATTCGTCATATATGCAGAGGAATTTTTTTTGCAAGGAGTTTTGGATCTCGCGCGCTTTTTCCGAAAGGCCGTCCTTTTTTACAAGAGGGTAAATTCCGACTTGTATTGGGGCAATTGAGGCCGGGAATTTTAGAAGCGTTCTCTTTTCATCTCCTGTTCGCTCTTCATAAATTAGGTCCAGGAGACCAAAAAATGGCCTGTCCACTCCGAATGCGATTTCTATTACGTGTGGTATTTCTTCTTTTCCTTCAAGTGTTCGTGCGCTAAGTTTTTGGCCGCTAAATTTTGCATGCTGGGTGAGATCATAGTTGGTGCGATCGGAAATTCCGCACACTTCAACCCATCCAAAGCTCTTCATTTTAACTTCAATGTCCCATGTGTCATCTGAGTAGAATGCTTTTTCGTTGCTGTGGTGTTGGCGAAGCCTTATGCTCTCTTTTGGTATGCCAAAATCAAGAAACATTTTGTAGGCAAGGTTCAAATGCCACGCATACGCCTTGTTTTTGAGGACTTTTTTTTCAAGGGTTTGGGAAAGTGTCATTTGCACTGGTTCTTTTGATTCTTTTTGCATCTGCTCTGTCCAAATTGGCATTAGATTATCTTTTGAATCTTCAATTGGCCAGGTTTTTTTCATTTCCGGAAATAGGAATGTTTGCGATTCTGCTTGGGTGAATTCGCGCGAGCGCAAAAGGTGCTGGCGTGGAGAGATTTCATTGCGGAATGCTTTTCCTATTTGGAATACTCCAAATGGCAATTTGTCGCGGAAAAAATCCAAATAATTTTTAAATCCAAGATATGTTGTTGTTGCGGTTTCGGGGCGGTTGTAAGCTTCAGTACTTGTCCCTATTGTTGTTCTCATCATAAGGGTGTGCCGCTCTATTTTCAGTGCAAGTTTTTTTCCGGCCGGGCTTTTGATGTTTTTTTCCTTTATTATTTTTATTAGCTGCTCGTCAGTGAAATGGTCGGCTGCAATCCCGCTCATTTCTTCAATTAATTTATCTGCGCGAAATGATTCCTTGCCATCTTCTGTTAATATTACAGGGTCGTTAAATCCGGCTAAATGCCCGGACGCTTTCCATACAATTGAGGGGGTGATTATTGGGTATTCCACTTCAAAAAACCCTTGGGAATTGAAGTGCTTTCTAATTATTGCTTCTATGTTGTTTTTGAGCCTCTTTCCTAGAGGACCGTAGGCGTAAAAGCCTGATATTCCGCCATATATTTCAGGTTCGGGGCCGTATACAAAGCCTTTTTCCTTAAGATAAGTTGTCAATGTCTCTGAAAATTGGTTCTTTTCGGGCATTAAGAACTACGTGAAGGCAAAAGAATTAAAATGGCTCCCAGACCCACTTTTAGCGTAAAATAAGCGTTTTGCCGCAGTAGCATAGCCTGGTTGTGCAGCGCACTCGTAATGCGCAGGTCGTGGGTTCAAATCCCACCTGCGGCTTTTTAGGCAGTCCTAATTATTATTGTCTTTTCCGAAGATTGCCTCTGCGAACTAGGGTCTAAATAGAATACGCCGATTTTGCATGTGGCAATTTCTGATGGCGGAGTTGGGTTTGGCACTGAAATGGTGTATGGGATGCTCCATATCCTGTCCTCTTCCAATAAATCGCTATTGCTCTCTATTTGCGAACTGAATGTTAACCAGCTAACCCCAACTGAGGTGCAGTTTATTTTTGCGCTAAGCTCTCGCAAAAGTGATTCGCCGCTATTTTTCACATCAAGAAAGCCTGTTACAAGCGGGTATATTTCATCTTTTTTTTGCATTGTATAACTCTCTGCTATTCCGCTAATATCAACCCCGCTCTCTACCTTTTCAACTTCCATTGTAAGGTCAAATTTCCTTTCAAATAGCGCGCTCTTTAGGTAAATTGCCCCGACAATTGATTCTGATTCCACCCCTGCCGGGAATTTGGTGCTTGAAGGAACGCTAAGTATTACTGTTACTTGTGATTGTGAATTTTCAGCAACATCAAATGTACTCTGCGGGCTAATTGAAAACCACGAGGAAACTTCTTGCGGGTCGCTAAATTCGGTTTTTGTTATCTGCACTTCTACTTGTATTTGGTTTATTTCAAATTCATTTTCATTTTCAACTTTTAGTATTTTTTCATCAGTTTCCCCCGCGTTCACCCTTCCGTAATCCGCGCGTGTTTTTGAGGAGCCGAATGTTGCGCTAAAGCTGTCTTGCTCGAATTCTAAAAGGGAATATTTGCCTTCAATTTTTGCATCCTTTGAACTAAGCCCTTTTATTCGAATAGTTCCGCTCTTATCATCCCCGATTTGTTTTGAACCCGGGTTCTTTTTTACTGCTAAATTTATTGTAAATGGGTTCTCCCCGCCCTGGACTATTAGGGGCTTTTCATATTCAAGGTCCATTATATCTGCAGCATCGCCTTCGAGTACAAGTTCGGCTTCAGTTGTTTGCGTGTCATTGTTTGTTATTGTAATTTCAATTCCCTTCTGCTCTCCGGATGCAAATTGCGCTGGGAACTGCCCTGAAAGTTCGAGGTCTTTGCTCTCTTCAAGTTTTATTGCAATTGGCAAACTTGAACTCACAGTAATTTGCATGCCGCGAATTGGCTTATAGCCGCTAGATTGCACATCTATTTTGTACGTGCCGGCGCGAAGCCCTACTGATTCATGGTTTGGAAGGAGTTTTATTTCCTGTCCCTCAAGTGAAAATACTTTTATTGCAGCTGAAATATCCTCGCCTTCTGTATCTGTTACGTCAAATGAAACCTGCTGCACGCTTCCTATGAAAAAATCGTAGGCAAAAAAAAGTACTACAATTCCAACAAGTGCTAGCCCGATTATTTTTGCATGCGGCTTTGCCTGCTCTAGCATTGAACTTCCCATTTCAGTTGCGCTATCAATTGGGCTTTTTTCGTAAATATCGGGTTCTTGCTCCCCATGTGGGGAGTCGTATTTGTCATACATGGCTTGAGAAATAAGCCCCAAGATATATTAAAACCTTGTCAATGGCATTTTTGCACTGGGGCTTTTACAGTATATTTTTAACCTATTTAGAGGACAAGAGCTATTTAGGAGGTGAGAGGGACATGCTGCAATATGCGATATTGTTCCTAGTAATTGCAATCATTGCCGCTATTTTTGGCTTTGGTGGAATTGCAGGAACTTCAGCGTGGATAGCGCAAGTGCTTTTCATAATTTTCCTTGTGCTCTTCGCAGTATCTCTCATACGCAAAGTATAGGTAATAGGTTTGTGGCCTCTTTGCTGATATTTATTAAACACCTCTTCATTTTATTCTTCTATGAAAATAGCCCTCTTCTCTTCTGAAAAATCGAACATACACCCGCTGCCGCTTATTGCAAAAGAGCTGCGATCGGCAATCCACAATTTGGAGGTAAAAGAACACATTTCAAAAAACAACCTCGATCTTGTAGGGGATATTTCACAAGCAAAAGGGTTTGATGCTGTTGTAGTAGTGCTATTTTACGAAAAGTCCTCTTTGGATGTGAAAATTCTAATGGAAAAATTGGTGCACCTTGATTTGGAAGGCAAGCGTACAATGAAATTTTTGGAAAAAGGGGATGATTTTGATTTGGAGGAAGAATCAAAGAAAATTTCTGGTTCAATTCTTCTGCAGCTCTTTGGCGCTTCTCCAAAGGCAAAAAAGGGAGCAAGCTATAAGGGGATTTAGACTAATTTAATCTGACTTCTTCTTTTTCTTCCCGGATAGGTGCTGCTTTACCGTGTGGTGTTTGTGGAATGCCTTGTTGATCAGGCGAAGCTGCTCTTGTTCTTCTTCAAGCGCGGAAATTTTTTTCTCTTTTAAAATAAGTGAGTGCTGCAAATGTTCAATTGTTTGGGCTTTTTGGCGGATGTCCTCGCGAAGCCCGCTAACTTCTTTTTCATGGCGCTCATCCAGAGAATTTTTGAGGCCTATTTTTTCTTCCTGCAAGTTCAAAAGTTCTTTTGAGTAGGTATTTCGAAGTTGGAGTGTTTCCTGCTCTATTTCGATGAGAACTTTTTTTGCATAATCGCGCTCTTTTTTTAGCATTGTTATTAGTTCAAAGGTTTTGCCAAGCGCTTGGCCTTCCAGTTCTTCTACCCTTGAAACTTTATCAAAAAGTTCCCCCATTGCGCGTTGCATTTCTTCAAGGCCCTTCTTGCCGGCTTGCGCGTGGGTTTTGAGGAGTTCGGTTTTTGCTTCAAGTTGGCGGGAAATTTCATTTAATTCATTTTCAATTTCTATTGAGCCTTCTTTTTCAAGTAGCCCTAAAAATGTTTTTGATCGTGTCTCTTCATATTTTTTGCGAAGGTCCTCTAGTTCTTTTTCGCGCTGGTCAAGAAGGTCAAGTACGCTCTTTTGTGCTCCGCTGGTTTTCATCATATTGTCTTTTTTTCTATCATACACACGCATTCTCTCTATTGCATAGGTGCTTTTGAGAATTATTGCAAGGGTTTTTTGCTCAAGATCGGAATAGAGTTCCGGGACAACTATTGTTTCGGCCAGCATTCCGATTCCTTGCGCGCGGATCTTATCAATGCGTGCCTGCTCTAGTTCGCGGTTTCTTTTCAGAACTATAATTAGTTGCGCAATTTCTTTTACGTGCGGAGAGATTTCCGGCTTTGGGAGTTCATTGCGGCCATCAATTTCATGCAATGCAAGTTCAAATAGCCCTTGTAGCTGCTCCATTTCAGGTATTATTTTTGAAAGGTTTCCGACAAATGCTTGCCTTGAGTAATTTGACCACTGTCTCTCGCTAGAATGCTGCCTTATTGAGGATGTAGTGGTTTCGATCCTATCGCATATTTCGCGCAGAGGTGGCATAGGTTAATAACACTCAAATCTAGTATAATATAATTTCCATTAGGCCCCTATTTTGCTCCACACTGCTTTTTTGTCCTCTGCAGGGCTATTTTTGCATTTAGGGGGGTTTTTGTGTTTTAGTTGCACAATTAGTTCATCCTATAATAGTTGCGGGGCATTTCTCAATAGGAACAGATAGGAAGCGGGGAAGTGGGTGGGGTGCTTGTATGATTGATCTAAAATCCAAAAGTGAAGGCGCAAATAAATTCATAACAAATGTTGGGCTTATTACAAGTACAGGGCCGCATGGCCACAATATTATGGCTGCGGAGTGGACATTCCAAATATCCTACGACCCGGGCTATATTGCGGTTTGCATTGGCCACCATAAGGCAACGCGCGAGAACATTTCTGCTACAAAAGAATTCGGGGTCAGTATTGCGGCAAAAGGCCAAAATTCACTTTCAAGTATTGCTGGAGGTAGCTCTGGCAGAAAAGTTGATAAAATAGGGGCGTTAAAAGAATTGGGGTTTGAATTTTTTGAAGCAAATAAAATTAAGCCGCTTTTGGTAAAAGGGGCTGTGCTAAACCTTGAGTGCTCGGTTGAGCATGAGATGCCGGTAGGGGACCATGCAATGTTTATTGGAAAGGTGCTTGATGGAAAGGTTTGGGATAGTGAACCGCTTGCCTACTTTGCAGGGAAGTATTATCTTCTTGGAAATAGGGTTGAAAAGCCGCCCCAGGAAGTATTGGATAAAATGGACAAAATAGTAAAAGCGCACGAGAAGTGATATGTATTGATCTGCATTTTTTTTGCGTAGGCCAGATTATATAGTTGGTTGTACCTAACTTTTCTTCATGCAAATAATTCAAAAAAGCGGGATTGTTCTAAAGTCGGGTTCTAGCCTTTTTGTAGATGCTTCGAATATTCGCGCAAGTAAAGCCCTAATTACCCACGCCCATTCAGATCATGCAAAAGCCACTCTTTCAAATACTTATTATCTAACCCCCCAAACATCTGCGCTCATAAATGCAAAGCAGAAGGGTTTTAGCGTAAATGAAATTGATTTTGGGAAAAATTTTGAGGTGGATGGTTTTTCATGCAAATTCCACCCATCAGGGCATATTTTGGGTTCGTGCCAGCTCGAGGTTTCAAACGGTTCTCATGTTGTAATCACTTCTGATTTCAAATTGCAAAAGAGTATTTTATTTGAAGGCGCCAATATTCTCCCTTCTGAAATTTTGGTAATTGAAACAACTTTTGGGACTTCACAATATTCTTTTCCTTCGCGTGAGAGTGTATATGAGGATATGATAAAATGGTGTCACACACAGCTCTCTGAAAATAAATTCATTGTGCTGGGAGGGTATAGCACAGGGAAAGCGCAAGAATTAACAAAAATTTGCACACAATTTTTAGGGGAAACCCCGCTTGTTTACAAGAAAGTGTTTGAGCAAAATAAAGTGTATGAATCCCAAGGGTTAAAATTGGGGGATTATATTGAACTTAACAATAATTTGAACGAGGGCAACATTCTGATAATGCCTCCGCATTTAATTGATGATAATTTGCTCTCAGCGCTCTCCCATCAATTGGGCAAAAAATGCGTTGCTGCAATTGCAACAGGGTGGGGGAATTCAAAATACAAATCATTTCCGCTCTCAGACCATGCTGATTTTGATTCATTGATGCGCTATGTAAAAGAGAGTTCTCCAAAACTCGTGCTAACAACACATGGGTTTGAAGAAGAGTTTGCAGATGCAGTGCAAAAAAAATTAGGCATTAGGGCCCGCCCACTCTCACGCGATGGGCAGAGCACGCTTGATGAATTTGCTATTTAAATTGCCTATTTCTAATCACCCTGATTTATATACAACTTGAGTGCAATCTGGATACAATTATGGCTATTCCAAAAGCTCTGCGTAAGTTTTTTTCATTCGGCCGCAATACCCAGCGCTCTACAATAAGCAAGAGGGCAAAAAAGGCTGCCATAGCAGGTGGTGTTGCGCTCTCACTTACCGCTGCCGGTGCATTGGGCATTCATGGGGTGAGGAATGCAAAATGGCAAAGGGCACCGGTGCAGATGCAGCAGATTGCAAAAATAGAACTGTTGCGCGGCAAGGGAAATCCGGGCATTAGGGATGTGAAAAGGGTTGCAGATACAATTTCGGCAAATTGGAAGGAGTATAAAAGGGACGGATTTGGAAAAATGAGCGAGCGCCTCATTGGGGAGAGAAACAAGTGGCCGCAAGCAACCCCCGAGCATGAACGATATAACAATATTCTCAATATAATGGACAGCTATGACAAGCTTGCCCCTAATGTAAAGTTGAAATTTAACGAATTTTTAGGGCTTAAATAATCTACTTTTTCCGTTTCCCTCTTCCGCGCCTTTTTAAGCCTTTCCAAATCCTTGCATATTGAGTGGTAAAATGTATCGCACCCACACTTGCGCAGAACTCGATTCCAAATCAGTGGGCAAAAAGGTAGTTTTGTGCGGCTGGGTTGACACTCGAAGGGACCACGGAGGCCTTACTTTTATTGATTTGCGCGATCGTTATGGGCTTGTCCAGGTGGTTTTAAACCCGGAAAAGAGCGCCAAGGTCCATGAAGAGTCAAAGAAGTTGCGAAGGGAATTTGTGGTTAAAATTGAAGGCCTTGTAAGGGAGCGCCCAAAAGGCACCGAGAACAAGGAGTGGAAGAGCGGCAAAATTGAAGTGGAAGCCCAAAATCTTGAAATTATTTCCTCATCACTCCCGTTGCCGATTGAATTTTCAGATAAAGCCCAGTCAAGTGAGGAGCTCAAATTAAAGTATAGATATCTTGATCTTCGCTCAAAAGAGCTGCAGCAAAATTTGATTGCGCGCCATCGCATAACAAAAATTGTGCGGGATTTTTATGATGCAAATAATTTTTTGGAAATTGAAACCCCGGTGCTGGCAAAAAGTACTCCTGAAGGCGCGAGGGATTATCTTGTTCCAAGTAGGGTCAATCCCGGGCATTTTTTTGCCCTTCCGCAAAGCCCACAGATTTTCAAGCAGCTTTTAATGTGCGCAGGGTTTGATAGGTATTTCCAGATCGCGCGCTGTTTTAGGGATGAGGATTTGCGAGCTGACAGGCAACCCGAATTTACGCAAATTGATGTTGAGATGAGTTTTGTTGATGAAGGGGATGTAATGGCCCTTCATGAAAAATTAGTGCATAAAATTTTCAAGGAATTTATGGGAATTGAATTAAAAATTCCCTTCGAGCGCCTCTCTTATGATGAATCTGTTGCAAGGTTTGGTATTGATAGGCCAGATACTAGATTTGGGCTAGAACTAGTTGATCTGACGCAAGAACTCGGGGGATCGGATTTTAATGTTTTCAAATCGGTTCTAAAAGAAGGGGGGGCTATAAAAGGAATAACAGTCCCCGGAAAAGGCGATTATTCGCGCTCTGAACTGAAAGATTTGGAGGATTTTGTAAAAATCTACAAAGCAAAAGGCCTAGCTTCGCTAAAAGTTAGCGGGAAAGCTCTCGAGGGTCAAATAGCAAAATTTATTTCAGAAAAAATTGCAGCGCAAATTATTTCCAAATCAAAAGCAAAGAATGGGGATATTATCCTAATTGTTGCAGGCCCAGTAAAAGTTGTCAATGATTCGCTTGGGTTTTTGAGAAACCATTTGGCAGAAAAATTGGGGCTTATTGAAAAGGGTAAGTGGAACTTTTTATGGGTCACTTCATTTCCAATGTTTGAGTGGAGCGAAGAGGAGCAGAAATTGAATGCAATGCACCATCCATTCACTTCTCCAAAAATTGAGGACATGGAATTTATGGAAAGCGAGCCGCTTAAAGTCCGCGCAAAAGCTTACGATCTTGTGCTAAATGGAATTGAAATAGGGGGAGGGAGCATTAGGATACACTCCCCGCAAGTTCAGGCAAGTGTATTCAACTCCCTTGGTATTTTACAAAAAGACGCTCAGGAAAAATTTGGGTTTATGCTCGATGCATTCAAATACGGGCCCCCACCGCACGGTGGGATTGCGTTTGGTCTTGATAGGCTAGTAATGCTTCTTGTTGGGGCGCCTAGTATTCGCGAAGTAATAGCTTTCCCCAAAAACAAGGCAGCGGTTTCGCTAATGGATGGGTCCCCTTCGCAAGTTGATGCAAAACAGCTAAAGGAGCTGCACATAAAACTCGAGCTGCCAAAACAGCAAAAGTAGTGGTTTGAAAGGGTAGTTGCCAGTCGGTTCTTTAAATTGTTTTTCTTTTCTATTTTATTGTTATGCCAAAAGTCAAAGTGGATAGGGGGCTTCTTTTAAAGGTGGCATCAAACGCGCGCTTAAATTTAACCGAAGCTGAAATCAAAAAATTCCTCCCGCAATTTGAAGCCGTAATCAAAGCATTTTCAAAGCTGGATAAACTTGATGTTTCAAAACAATTGCCATCTTTCCAGCCAATTCAAATAAAGAACGTGTTGCGAGAAGATGTTGCAAAAGAGTGCCTTTCGCAAGAGCTTGCGCTTGCAAATACAGAGCACAAAAAGGACGGCTACTTCAAAGGCCCAAGAGTGGTATAAATGACAGATATTTTAGGATTTGTAAAAAGCGTAGAGCAGGGGAGTGTTTCCGCTCTTGAAAATGCGCATAAAATTGTAGAGGAAATTGAAAAGAAGAACAAAAAATACAATCATTTCAATTATTTTGATTCAAAATCCGTTATAGAGCAGGCAAATTCTCTTGAAAAGGAAATAAAAAAGGGCAGAAAAGGAAAATTGCTAGGGGTTCCAATAAGCGTAAAGGATTGCCTTTGCGTTAGGGGGATGGAATCTCGGGCGGGTTCGAAAATTTTGAGCGGCTACAAACCAGTTTTTGATGCAACAGCGGTTGCAAAAGCAAGAGCGCAAGGAGCGATAATTTTAGGTAAAACAGTGCAGGATGAATTTGGTTTTGGGACATTTTCAACAAATGTAACTGCGGGAAAAATCCCTCTAAACCCGCTTGATGAATCGCGAAGCTGCGGAGGTAGTTCTGGGGGTGCTGCAGGTTTTGCAGCGCTAACTAAATATCCGCACATTGCTCTTGCGGAAAGTACTGGGGGGAGCATTGCCTGCCCGGCTTCATTTTGCGGTGTTTCATCAATTACTCCAACCTATGGCCTTGTTTCGCGCTATGGGCTTATGGATTATGCAAATTCACTAGATAAGATAGGGGCAATCGGCAAATCAATGGATGATGCTGCGCTATTGCTAGAGGTAATTGCTGGCAAGGATGATCTGGATAGCACATCTCTTAGTGCTCCCTTGCAAAAAGAAAAAAAAATCGAAGGCCTCAAAATAGGTGTTCCAAAAGACCTCATAGATCAGATCGAGGACAAAAAACTTGTTGATGTTGTTTTGAAAAGGTTGGAAAAAGCAAAATCCCTTGGGTGTAAAATAGTGGATGTTAAAATGCCTCTTAATTCCGAATACGGGATTGCTGCTTATTATTTGATTGCAATGAGCGAAGCTTCCACAAATTTGGCCAAGTATTGCGGGATGCGCTATGGCCTTGCAAAAAAATTAGAGGGGAATTTCAATGAGTATTTTTCCTCAGTGCGCTCTGATGGGTTTGGGGAGGAAGCTAAGAGAAGGATAATGCTTGGGACATTTGCTAGAATGTCGGGTTTTAGGGATGCTTATTATTTGCGTGCAATGAAGAGCAGAACCGCCCTAATAAATGAATTCAAAGAGGTGTTCAAAAAAGTTGATTTGCTAGCATTTCCTGCAATGCCTCTTGTTGCTCCCAAATTTTCAGAAATTGAAAAGCTATCCCCTGTTGAACATTATTCTATGGATTTGTGCACGGTTCCTGCAAATTTGTGCGGTATGCCGCATGCAACAATAACTGCGGGGGATTATAAAAAAATGCCTTCTGGGCTCATGGTAGTTGGGAACCATTTGCAGGATCTGAATGTTATTTCTCTTGCAAGAAATCTTGAGGGGAAATAATGCAGGAAATTGAAGTTGCAAAATCAGCTTGCCTTGAGGCGGGAAAAATTGCACTGAAATATTTCAGAAAGGATTTTGCAGTCCGCCTAAAAGGCCCTGGGGATGTTGTAACTCAAGCCGATATTGAGTGTGAGAGGGAGATAAAAAAAGTGATTTCCTCCAAATACCCTTCGCACTCTTTTTTAGGTGAAGAGGAGGGCAAAGTCGGATCTTCCGATTCTCTTTGGGTAATTGATCCGATTGACGGGACAACAAATTTTGTTCACGGAGTTGACCAATTCTGCCACTCTGTTGCCCTCGTAGAGGGAGGGGAAATAATATGCGGGGCAGTTTTTAATCCGGTGCAAAAAAAGCTCTATACTGCCCAGCGGGGAAGTGGGGCATTTTTAAACGGGAAAAAAATATATGTTTCACGCGTCTCGCGTATAGAGGATTCTCTTCTTGTGAGCGGATTTCCGTATGATGCGGCGATGCAGAAAAAAACTTTTGCCTCAACTGCAGCTCTGCGGGGATTGTGCCAGGACATCAGGCGATTTGGCTCGGCAGCGCTTGACCTGTGTTATATTGCAGAAGGGGCATGCGATGCGTTTTTTGAGTATGTGCTAAGGCCATGGGACGTAGCTGCAGGCATACTTATTGTAAGGGAAGCCGGCGGAGAGGTCACTGATATTAATGGCAAGACAGCAAGAATTGATTCGGGTCATTTTCTCGCTTCCAATGCCCTGCTGCACAGTGAAGTGCTAAAATACCTTGAGAGGGTTTAGCGCTTATTTTTTCCCTGCGCGATTTCATTTGGTTTTTTTGGTTTCTCACTCTGCTTTTGGTTATAGCCTTCCATAAACCCGGCTTCTTGTGGGTCTACTTCGTCATTTTCGAGCATTTCCTCGACCTGCTCATCATCGTATGGGTCTTTGGTTTTGTGGGTTTCTTTTTCTGTCTTTTTAGCCATTTTGTTGCCACCTCAAATAGACTATTTGGCTAAAGTGCATTTATTACCTTCTATTTTACATTATTCGAATTTAAATCTAAGTGCTCTATTTGTAGTTTATGAGTGAATTTATATGCGGGTTTGAATTGCACCTGCCTCTTAGCTGCAAAACAAAGCTCTTCTGCTCATGTCCTATTGCTACAAAAGATGCAAAGCCAAATACTCTAGTGTGCCCAATTTGCCTAGGCCATCCAGGTTCAAAGCCTGTTGCAAACAAAAAGGCCATTGAATTTGCCGTAAAACTAGCTCTTGCACTAAATTGCAAAATTGAAAAGGAAATTGTTTTTTCAAGAAAGACTTACTTCTATCCGGACCTTTCAAAAAATTTCCAGATAAGCCAATACGATGTCCCTATCGGAAGAAGTGGATTTGTAGAACTTGATAGCACAAAGAAAATACGCCTTAGCCGTGTGCATTTAGAAGAAGATCCCGGGGCAATTGTTCATGAAGGCACAGTGCAGGGTTCATCATATGTTCTTGTTGACTATAACCGATCCGGCGTTCCGCTTTGTGAAATCGTAACAGAGCCGGATATTACTTCGCAAGAAGAGGCGCGGGAGTTTTTGGATAAGCTCAAAAAAATAGTGGGGTATTTGGGGATATTTGATATTGATAACTCCGTGCTAAAGGCAGATACCAATGTTTCTGTTCCGAAAGGGGAGAGGGTTGAGGTGAAAAATGTCACGGGGTCAAAAAATGTGGAAGCCGCGCTTTTGTATGAAGTGCAGCGCCAAATTGAAATTATAAAAGAAGGGGGAAAAATCGAGCGTGAGACCCGGGGCTTTGATGAGAAGACCTCTGCCACCTATTCACTTAGGAAAAAAGAAACAGAGGAAGATTATGGGTTTATTGTCGATGCGGATTTAGTCCCTGTTGATCTTACCGGTGAATTTGTGGGAAAATTAAAAAAGGGCCTTCCGGAGTTGCCGGTGCAAAAGGCAAAGAGGTTTGAAAAAGAATTCGGGTTAAAAGAATATGATTCAAGAGTTCTTGCAGCAAATAAGGGCCTTGCGGATATTTTTGAGAGCAGCGCAAAAATTGACACTCAAATAGCAGCTCGGCTTGTTTCAAGAGAATTAATGGGAATACTAAACTACAACTCCCTTGATTTGGGCGATACCAAAATCACTCAAAGTGGTATTTTGGAGCTAACGCAGCTTGTTGCAGGCGGAAAAGTTAGTGAAAAGAACGCAAAAGAATCCTTGATCAAATACGCGCTTGATGGCATTTCCCCCAAAGAGTTTTTGCAAAAAAACAATTTGCTGATTGATTCCTCTTCTGATGTTGAAGGAATTGTAAGAGAAGTGGTTGCAGAAAATAAAAGCGCATTTGAAGAGTACAAAAAAGGCAATTCCAAATCCCTTAATTTCTTAATTGGGCAAGTTATGAGAAAGTTAAAAGGCAAGGCAGATGCGCGGCTGGTTCAGAAAAGCATTGAGGGGCTCAAATGATTGAGCTTTCGGTAGAAAGTTCAAAAAGAAATGAACTGATTGATGTTACTTTAAAAATTTCCGGAGCGGTTTTAAAATCCGGGATTGTAAACGGAGCATGCATTGTCTATGTTCCGCACACAACTGCAAGTCTTACTGTAAATGAAGGGCACGATCCTGATGTTACTAAGGATATTTTAAAAAAACTAAATGAACTTGTTCCAAAAAATGAAAACCATGCCCATGCAGAGGGCAATTCCGATTCTCACATAAAAGCGCTTCTTGTAGGCAGCTCTGTTACAATAATTGTTGAAAAGGGCAAATTGTGCCTTGGCAGGTGGCAGAAGGTATTTTTTTGCGAATTTGACGGCCCAAGGGAGCGCACTTTTTGGGTGCAAACGCTAGCTGGGGATAAATGATAATTTAGTGAACTTTCTCCAAGCGCTCTTTTGCCGGATTTTTGTAAACATTTAAATAAAGCTTAGTTCAATTGAGTTTATGCCAATTAGACATCCAGACCCACATGGGTTTTCAAATAGATTGCGTAAACAGTTGGGCATAGAAAGGAAAATTATTAATCTTAGCCCTGATCAGAGACGATGGCTTGTTACAAATGGCATAAAATTATCTCCAGGGGTTAAAATAACTCTCCCTGATAAATTACATGGCCAAGCCTTGGCGCGTAAAATACCTTTTGAGTTTGAGTTATAATCTTTAATTTTCTCAAGCTAAAGTAATTGTCGCTAATGCCAAATTAGGCCAATTTAGGGCTTTTTGAGGGTTTTTTCCAGTGCTTGTACCAAATAGCATCTATATATACTATAGGTGATGTATAGATACATATAAATATTAGGTTGTGCCATATATTGGTGTATGTCAACAGATAAGCATAATGCTGAAAGGCTTCTTGAGCAGGTAAAGAATTGTGACACTTTGGATGAGAACAAGCAATTGGTTACTAATTTCTTTTACGAGAAACTCACCTCGAATATCAAGTATGGTTCCCTTGCGGCTTATCTGAAGATTTTGACCAGGGTTCTTGTTTTCAAAAAAAAGCCTTTGAAAGAATTTACTCAGAGCGAGCTTGTGGAATTTTTCATTAACATCAAGCCCTTGTCTTCTACTGTCATTGCAAAAAACGGGCAAGTCTATACCAAGCAGCCCAAGGAGTTTGCTCCTTACACCATTTCCTCAATGAAGGTTAACTTGAAGGTTTTTTGGAAATGGTTATTCAGGGGAGACCAAAAAGCTGAACGGGATGAGCATGGTTATCCGCTGGCGGTCTCCTGGATTAGCGGTAGTCGAAGGAAAATCAAGCCGTTACTCCAAAGAGAGCCCCTCACCCGTGATGAAATCAATTTCATATTGAAAACCACGAAAAGCTCTAGGACCAAGGCCGTAATAGCAGTGCTTTTTGAATCAGGGCAAAGGCAGGGAGAGTTCCTCGGAATGAGGATAAGCAAAGTAAAATTTTTCGATGACTATTGCGAGTTCATTTGCAGTGGAAAAACAGGGGAGAGGCCGGTAATACTTGTAAAGAGCTATCCGTATTTCAAAAAATGGTTGGAAGAGCGAAAGCAAATCAAAAATGTGCCTACAGAATACCAGGACTTTGTTTGGCTGACAACAACGAAATCGTTTGCAAAAACGGTTCCCCGGCCCATGAAGCTGGGTGCCCTTACAAACGCAATCAAATACGTAGCAAAAAAGGCCGGGATTACAAAAAGGGTCTGGGTGCACGGCCTGAGGCACTCCTCAGCCACCGATTTTTTCAAGCAAGGCTATAACGAATCAGAAGCCCGCCTCAAATACGGCTGGAGCAAAGATAGTAACATGCCATCAATCTACACTCATTACCAGCACGATGACCTCAAAGACAAAATCCTAATCAGAAGTGGAAAAAAAGCAGATGACAACAAGTACGACGGTAACACCCTCGTCTTGAGGGAATGCCAGTTCTGCTCCACAGAAAACCCCGGAGGCAGCGACTACTGTTACAAGTGCGGCAAGCCCATGACAATCCAAAAAATCAAGGCAACTGAAAAAGAAGGCAATGCCCTCGGCTTCATGCAATCCATGATAGGCGAAATTAAAGACCTTGAAAAAAGCGGCCTAGACATCCAGCAATTCAACTCATTCATGGAAGAATACGTCAAAAACTCCCAGAAAAAAGCACACGAAAAAATCAAGGTGTATCAATGAAAGAAAACAACGCAATATGGTTTCTTATCGGCGCCAATCATGGCCCCGCAATCCTCATACTCGCATTAGCAATAATCATAATCTTCGCCATTTTCGGTACCCTCTTCTTTATCTGGGTCTCTTTACCAAAATAAAACCCCAAGCGCGAAGATAATTTCCCGCAAACACCTCCAACAATCCCTATAATGCAAAAACAAGTCACTACACCGCATAAAATTGCGGGGAATTAAAAGAATTTTTATTTGTTTTTTTTGATTTGTTGTTTAAGCTTTTCGTTTTATTATTTTTTGTTATGTGTGGTCGTTATTCTTTTGTTTGGTTGTTGAATAAGTTGCAGGATGAGTTTGGGTCAATTAGGGTAAAATCTGATGGTTTTACTAAGTATAATATTTCTCCGGGGCAATTGAATCCGGTTATTCTTGAGGATGAGAATCAGGCGCAGATTATTGATTTTTATCGTTGGGGTCTTGTGCCGCATTGGGCTTTGGGGAAGCCTAATTTTGGTTTTAGGACTATTAATGCTCGGGTTGAAGGTATTTCTGATAGTCCTATGTATAAGCGTCCGTTTTTGAATCAGCGTTGTATTGTTCCTGCTTCTGGTTTTTATGAATGGCAAAAGGGCACTACGGGGAAAACTCCTTTTTACATTCATCCGACAAAATTGCCTTATTTTGCTTTTGCTGGGATTTATGAGTCATGGAAAACTGATGATGGTGTGCCATTCAATTCGTATTCTATAATTACCCGCGCGGCTGATAAGGAAATGTCAAAACTCCATGATCGAATGCCTGTAATGCTCAAAAAGAAACATTTTAAGGAATGGGTTGCTAGTGGTGATAAGCCAGAATCTGAATTGAAAAATATTTTAGAGGATTATGAGCATGATTTGAAGTTTCATATTGTTTCGAAAGATGTGAACAGTTCGCGGAACGAGAGTGAGTCATTAATCAAGCCTGTGCAAGGGACTTTGTTTTGATTTTCACATTTTTTTCATAAATATATTCCAATATTGAGGTCTGCACTATGTTTTGTGCCGCGAGTTCCATGATTTGTTTTTCTTGTTTTAAAAAATTTAGGAGTTCGTAGGTTGCGCGGACGAATAGTTCTTCGTATTTTTGCTGGTCTATGCGCGGGTGTTTGTTTGGCATTACTTGTATTCGGTTTTCGTATTTTTTGGCTTTGAAGTTTGAGTAGATGAAGTGTATTGTTTCTCCTTCGTTTGTTTTGATTCCTCTTTTTGTGAGTTGGATGAGTGCTGCTTTTTGTGCGACATTAGCGTGGTAGTCTTCTGCTTTTTTTGTTATGTCAATTCGGATTGCGAGTTCTTCTGGTGGTATTAGGTTGTTGTGGAGTTTTGTTGTCCATTCTTTGAGGTTTGTGAGGATTTCTGGGATTTTTTCTCGGAATTCTTTTTCGTTGTTTGCTTTTCCGAGGATTGTGAGTTGTTCTTCTTGCATTTTTTTTATTGCTCTTGGGGTGTCGCTTCTGCGTAGTTGTACTCCTCGTACTTTGTATTCGTTGTTTGTGTATTGTCCGTAGAATCTTGTGGGGGTTGGGATGTTTGCGTTGTTCATTCGTGGTAGGAATACTATCCATTTGAATGTTCCTTCTACTATTATTTCTACTCCTGTGGTTTTGGTGATTTTGTTTATGAGTTCTTGTATTTCTTGTGCTTTGTGGTTTTTTTTCTTGATGTAGAGTGCGTCTATTATTCCGTGGACTATTTCGAATCCCGAGTCTTCGCTGATGTGTGCGGCTTGTAGTAGTTTTTCGCGTGCGAATGCGCATATGCTTTGGTGGGCTTCTATTCTGCCGAACCTTGCGTTCTTGAATCCTGTGTAGCCAAAGGAGACTACTAGGAGCCATTTGAGGGCGTTGCTCATTGCCGTGTATTTTTCTTTTTCTGTTCCTTCGGTTATTTCTTTCATGTGTTTGTAGTATAGTCTTTTTTTCAAGATTGGTTCTAGGACTTCTGGGATCAGTCCTCTTCTTTTGTTGCAAATGTTGTAGCCAATGGCTGGGACGGTTTTTTCATTACAACAATTGCATAATATTGTTTCGGGGGAGATGTTGTGGTAGACCATTATGCTTGGGTACAGGCTTGAAAAGTCAATTTCTATCACATTCTCGTGAAGGCCGCTTATGGGTTCGTAGACCATTCCGCCCTTGTCCGCTTCGAATAAGTGCCAGGCGGAGTTGAATTTTTCCACTTGGTTTTTTTTCACTGGGATTAGGAATTCTTTTTGGAATGCGACGTAGAATTGTAGGTTTGAAATGCAGTTTCCAGAGCCGAGGCGTGCGGCCTTTTGTATGGGCATTACCGTTGAATGGGCGATTTCATAAATTCCGTCCAAACCGCATTCGGAGTAGTGGAAGTCGTTGATTTGGATGTGTAGCCTTCCGCGCAGGTAGCGTGCGGGCTCGTGCCTGATTACTCTTCCGTATGAGTAGTAGCTTTTTCCTTCTTTTTGGGCGAACTTATCTGGGAATCTCCCCAAATTGAATTCTATGGAGTGGGTAGCCATGCGGTTTTTGAGCAGGTCAAATTCGTACTTGTTCCCGTTCAAGGTCATTATCACGTCTGGGTCGAGCATTTCAAAGGTTTTTTTGAACTGTTCAAGGATTTCCTTTTCCTCCCCGTGAAAATACTTTTTATCGAGCCTGAGTGAGCTTATTTTTGTGTGCTCGTCGATTGCTTCCCCAGTCGGAGTGACTTCTATTAAACTTGTCTTGAGCGGTGGGTAGTGCTCGGTAAAACTTTCGAATTTTTGCGGCTTGACATTCACTGCCCATTCTCCCTGCACCTCAAACTCTATTTCCTGCAAAGGCCTAATGTTTTTCGTGAAAAGGTAAAGCCTATCCAGTTCTATGTCGGAATTGTAGAAGTTTAATTTGTAGTTGAATTTTTGCTCAATGCTTTTAATCATTCCAAATTGTTTTTTCACATTTTTTACGGCAATTTCAGTAACTTTAATGTACTTGTTTGTTTCAAATTCCCTTTTCTCAACTAAATTTGTAGTGCAATCGTTAGGGAATTGTTTCCCCAATAAATCCCTAACTTCCACAAGCTCTTGCTCCTCTCCTCCGACAAAAAAAGACGGCGTGATAAAATCCTTAAAATAAATATTTTTCCCCTCACTATCCCTGAGCCAAAGGGTTACAAGCCTGCCACTCGTGAAAACGTCAATGAGAGTTGCTTTCATACATTAAAAACAGCATTTTTAATATAAGAACCATTTGAGGGGCCTCGTTGCCGGTGCCATCATATTCTAGTTTGCTTTAAAAATTCAAATATCCTAATTACATTGGTAATTTCTTATGCGATTGTATGTGACTTTTTTGATTTTTTTATCGCTATTTAATTACTCAGTTGCATCAATAGAATATAATTTTGAAGGTTTGGTCAATCCAGATGGTTCTCTTGATGAAACACTTGAGTGGAGAATTTACCCGCCAAGCGACTCTTATTATGATGAACAAAACTGGGAGTTGTATGCTCCGCTAGATGCTACAGCATTCAACTTTACCACTGCAAGACCACTTCAAATAACTGATGATAATTCAATTGGAGCAAAAATATTGACTTTCCATTTTCAGGAAATTCATTTATCTGGACAAATTGTAAGAATTAAATATAATATCCAAAATGCAATAAAACAATCTGGGAGTAATTGGATTATTGAAAGAACTTTTTTTCCAGGAATAGAGGCAAGCGTTAGAACAAATTACTTTCTAAGAATTCCTGTAAAATATAAAGTTATAGAATCCATACCGATTGAAATGGAGAAAACTAATTATAGTGTTATAGCAGATACATATGATATTAACGAGACACGCCTCAAATACAAATTTACCGATTCGGAAAGCATTACGCTTAAAATCTATGGGGTGACTGATTCCAATACCAACAACGCTCCGACTGAAAATTCTAATTTAAGTCATACTTTAATTAACTATAATTTGACCTCAGACCAAAACTCAACCATAGTGCGTACAATTATGAATGAAGCTGATAACATTTTTCCGAAGCTAGAAGTACATTCTGGGAGGAAAAGCCTATTTGGAAAACTTGATGTAAATTTCACTCCCATACTTCCAGAATTACACCATACTAATTCAATTGCACAATATACTGGCAACGGCCAAATAAATCTATTTAATGATACAAAAAAATATTCGCATGATGACATATTGCAAACTTTACTGCATGAAACAGTCCATGCACTCTATGATGATAATAGCGGGAATAATCTTCCAAGTTGGTATGCCGAAGGAACAGCAGAACAAATTAGTAAAGAGGTATTGGAAGAACATGGTATAATATTCGCATCAGATGAAAAAATTCTAATTGATTGTGCAAAACCGACATATGTGGAAAATTATTCCTCTAGGCTGGTTGATTTTAATTATTCAACCATAACTTATTGGAGTCCAAATTTAGGGGATAAAAAACTGACTTGTGATAATTCAGTAGAGATTTATCTCGATCAATTGATGTATCTTTTCAGTTCCAAGATAATAAAAGATATTGAAAATGAATTCGGTAGAGGCATATTAAGCGAAATTGAGCAAAAAAGAGTTGATGAGAATGTGGTATATTCCACTATTCCTGAACAGTTTAACAATCAAATTAATTTATTTGTTTCAAAATCAACTATGAAAAATAGTACGAGCTTTTTTATTAAACATTACCTGGCTGTAGATGAGTGGGATGTATTAGATGCCAAACTTCAAAATGCAAATGCTGCAATCGAAGAACTTTCAAAAAAATCTAATGGTGCTTTTTTCCAAAATGCAAATTCAATTATACAAAATGCAAGAATAAAATTCTTTTCGGGAGATTTTAAAGGGGCAACTCAGCTAATTGAATTAGGGCTCTTCGAAGCCAATGATATTGAAAAAGATAGACAAAACACTATCTCAAGAATTAACTTAATAGAAAATGAAGTTAGTCGGCGGCAAAATAAAAATGCTTTTGTTGAAGTTTTAAATGCTATTTCTTCTGCAAGAAGCGCATATTCTAGTGGTAATTTGGGATTAATGTCAGACTTGGCATCAATAGCTAATGACAAATTAAATGAAACTGACCAAAAAATCTTGAAAATTAGCATTATCCTTTCCCAAGCTGAAGTCCAAAAGCAACAACACGAAAATTTTTTAGACAAATTTATTTATGGGGCTGCCATAGAAGACTTAAAAAAATCAAAAGAAAGTTTGCAAAAGGGGGATCTTGACGAGTCTGAATCATTTGCTTCAAATTCATTAAAATTATTCGAACTTGACCTATTATCCGCCATTTTCAAAAATATATGGCCAAATTTTTAATCATTTCATCTTCTTTTCAATTTCAATCATCATGCTTATGAGTATGACGTGCATGGGGTCGAGTATTTCGGCGTAGCCTCCGGCTTGAGTGTGGAGGCGGGCTTTGTAGAGGAGGCGTTCGAGTATTTCGCGGTCTTGTTTTCGAAGAGCTGCCTTGAATTTTTCAAGGGACACGTATTCGGCTTCAATGACTTGCCGGAATGATGGTACGGTTCTTCCCATTAGCTAACACCTCCTCAAAGTGCGTTGAGTACTTGTTCTCGTCCAAAAAATAATGGATGCTAAGGCCCTTTCCCTCTAATTCCTTCAACTTGTTGGCTATTGAGTTAAGTACCCCGATTTTTTCTTCCTCATTCCTTGAATCATCCAAAAATAGCGTTGTCAAGGCAAAAATCACGATTTCATTTGTCCCATGGTTCTTGGCAGCTGCCTCTAAATCCTTATACACCAATTCCCTGAGCTGGTAGAACGTAAAAGGCCTTGAAACAAACACCCTCTTCAAAATCCCAACTGCCTCTAACCTACTCTCC
>DATDWP010000011.1:0-10595 GCA_035289625.1 archaeon
CGCTAGGGTCGCTTATTGTGTAGCGCGCAAGAGTAAAGGGCCCTGCGCGCATTACAATTACTTGGCTTATTTCATTTAGTGTTCTTTCTGAGAGTTCGTCTTCAAATTCGTTTGAGTGGGTGCATAGTGTTGCTTTTTCAAATTTGTTTTTGAATAAATCAAGTATGATTTTATTTGTCCTAGATTTGATTTCAATGGCCTCAAGTGGCAGAGTGGAATTTTTTAGTGCAGAGTTGATTTTTTTGTCAAATAGGTTTTCTAATTCTGCCCTTTGAAATTCTGTAGTGCTAATTTCAAGGCCTATTATTTGCATTTGAGAATAAGATGAATTCGTTGTGTGCTGCATGCTGCTAAGGGTGAATAAAATTGGCAGGCTTGCAAGAAGAACAACAAGCCCAGCAAGTCCTTTGGTGTCCATATTGTTGTTTGGAACAATAAGCGATTTAAACATTTCGTCAATCGACGTTACCTTATGCTGCGTTTTTCTTCCCATTTGCAGTCTAGTTTTCCGTCACGGCCGGGCTTACTATTAGCCTCATCATAAACATCTGCATCTTCGCACTCTTGTTCTGTTCCGATTGCAGCGCATAGTTGCGCGTAGGGTATGCTCTCTTTTACATTCTCTGATATATACTCTTCATTTCCTTCAAAATTCGGAACGCAAGGTGGCGTTGCAGTTGCAATACCGGCACTTGATGGGGTTGATACTATTTGCGAATCCATCTGCAAATCCTCTGCTGGGTTCTTTTGCATTGCAGGGGTATATTCTCCAATTGCGCTGCTTCCAAGTTGCATTTGCATGTTTGTAAATATGAGTGCAATTCCAATTAGTGCAAAAAGCCCAGTTGCGCCTAGTACAATGAGTATATTTGAATTGGTGTTTGTATTGAGGAGTTCTTTGCCTTTTTTTGTAAGGGAGTAGTATTTCCATTTCCTTCCCTCATCTAATAGTTCTATTAGCCCACACTCTTTGAGTATTGTAGTGTGCTGCTTTACTGTAGGGGCTGCCATCCCGGTTTTTGTAGAAAGCTCTGAGAGGGTGTATTTTCTCTGCTCTAGCATTTTGAGTATTTTTGTCCTTGTTTGTGAAGAAAGGGCCTTGAATTCAGCCCTTGAGAGTGAGATCTCTACCATAAGTTTCCCTCTTTAGAGCAAAAATATTAGGAGTACAAAAATGCTGAATGCCGCTACTGCAAAATCCCTGTTATAATATGCAAGAAGACCTGCAACTGCTGGGGCTAGTATGAATATTTCTCCTTCTCCTTTTGTCCCGACAACATAGCCAAGTACTGCCCCTGCTGAAATGAGTATGAAAAGGAACGCAACAAACCTGCTAATGCTCTTTGTTATGTAATCTTCTACTTTTAGGAATAAATTATCCATTCTGGATTTTCCTTCCCCAGGTACTGTTACAACTACATTAGCTGCTGCTCCATCGCTCATGCCATCTTATTGGGTTCTTTAGGGCTTTTTAATGTTTCATTTTCCTTAGTACTTATAAACTTTAAGGGTGGGAGGGGTTAAGGGCGGGTTTTGAGAAGCAGCTAGTTCCCTTAACCGCCATCCACATGAGCCGAAATATTTCCTCTGTGGGATTATAAATTGCTTTGCAGACCCCTCATTGCCGGTGCCACGCAACAGTTTCGTCTGTTGGGTACGATGCACCATCCTAACGGATGGGGATTGCTTCGCATCCAAAAATACTCTCATCTATTGGGTACGACAGCTGCCTCATTTGCACTGGCAGATCTTTGCTAATTTTATGAACAATTTACAAAAAGTTCGGGGTTTTAAAATGCGCATGTAGGGGTTCATTGCCGGTGCGACGCGTTTACTTTTAATATGCAAAAGTGCTATTCTATTCCTATGCCAAAGAACCTTTTTTCCTCCTCGGCTTCAAAAGAGAGGGGTGTATTTTTGGATGAGCGCTACCTATACCCGGAGTTCATCCCGGAAAAACTTCCCTATAGGGAGAAGGAAATAGAGACTCTTGTTTATTGTTTTGACCCGGTTCTGCGCGCAAGAAAGCCGTTAAATGTTTTTTTGGCAGGTTCAACAGGCGTAGGGAAAACAGTGTGTGTTAAATATGTGCTAAACCAATTGGAAGAATCATTTGATCGAGCAAAGAGCCTCTATCTCAATTGTTTTGAGTACAATTCAAGGCCTTCTGTTCTTATTGCGATTGCAAATTTTGTAGGTGCAGGGGTTCCGCGCCGCGGCCTTGCAACTGATGAGATTTTTACAAAAATGGTCGAGTATTTGAAAAAGAGCGGATTTGTCCCAATAGTTATTTTGGATGAATTTGACCAGCTCTTGATTTCTGAGCAAAATTCAAAATTGCTCTATGATCTTTTGCGCGTTGTTGAGTATGAAAAATTGCACATCGGAATAGTGATGATTTCAAACGATGTTTCGCTCACAACCAAACTAGATTCTCGTATCAGAAGTTCTCTAGCAGAGCAGACAATAATTTTCAATTCCTATTCTCCATCCCAGTTAAAAGGAATTTTGAAAGAGAGGTGTGATGGGGCTTTTGTAAAAGGCGCAGCAGGGGATGATATAATTTCGCTGGCAGCAGCTCACGCAGCTAAAATTGGAGGGGACTGCCGCGTTGCCCTCGAATCTCTTTTGCGAGCAGGAAGACTCGCCGAGCGCGCAAATTTATCGAAGGTTTCAATTGAGCACTTGCGCTCTGCTTTTGAGGATGTGGATGCAGTTTCTGCTCTAAAAAGTTTAAAGCATCTTGATGGTGATGAAAAGATGCTCTTGCAAATAATTGCGCAAAACCAGCCTCTTGCTTCCGGGAAAATTTATGAAATATATTCGGCTTCCGGAAAAACCCTAAAGGAGAGGAGGCTGCGGGATATTTTATCACTTCTTGAGAGGCAAAACCTTATCTCGTACAAAGAAGTTAAGTTAGGAAATAAGGGCAAAACCCGTGAGTACTCTTGCCGCCCAAATAAAAATTTGGTGCTCTCTGAGCTCTTAAAATTGGGCAAATAGCTGATTTTCTTATATTCTCATGCGCTCTAATTCTAAAATGGCTAAGCTTTGGACAACCGAATTTTTCCCAAAAAACTCGCAAGAATTTGTAGGTAACTCTGATATTGTTGAAAAGGCAATGGAGTGGGGCAAAATTTGGAACTCCGGGCAAAAAGAGCCTCCCCTTCTTTTATGGGGGCAAATTGGTTCAGGAAAAACCTGCCTTGCATACCTTATTGCCTCTGCGTTTAAGTGGGACGTAGTTGAACTTAGCAGCTCGGATATCCGATCAAAGGATGCAATTGAACGCGTTGTAGGCCCCGCGCTGCAGAACGCTTCTTTTTTTGGTTCTAAAAGAATGATTCTAATAGATGAGGTGGATGCCCTTACCGGAAGTGATAGGGGCGGGGCAGCAGCGATTACTTCTATAATAAAAGATTCCAAAAACCCGGTGGTTCTCACAGCAACAGATATTTTTTCGGACAAGAAGATTTCAGGGTTGCGGTTTGTGTGCAAAACATTTGAATTCAAAAAAATAAATTACCTCTCAATGGCAAAGCGCCTTGGGCAAATTTTAGAGGGCCTCAATGTGGAATTTGACATCGATGCAGTAAAAGAGCTTGCAAAAAATTCTTCAGGGGATATGCGTTCTGCTCTTCTTGATATGCAAACCCTTGCCTTGGGTGGAAAAATAGATCTTGTCGCAGTCAAGTCAATTTCAACCCGTGAGAGGCAGCAGAAGGTATTTAGCGTAATGAAGGAAATTTTCAAGGGCACTGATTTTTCAACAATAAGAGAAGCGAGAAATAAGAGCGATCTTGATTCGGACATGCTTATCAGATGGGTCGAGGAGAATATCCCGCGCCAGTATAGCGTGCCTGGTGATGTTGCTCTTGCATTTGATAGGCTTTCGCGCTCTGATATTTTCAATGGGAGAATTTACAACAAGCAGCACTGGGGTTTTTTGCGCTATAGTACTGAACTTGCAGCAGAAGGGGTTGCGCTCTCAAAGCAAAAACCATCCCACGATTTTGTGATGTATCAATTTCCCGGGCTTTTATCAATGCTATCAAAAACTTCAGGGCTGCGCGCTCTCAAAAAATCCCTTGGCCGCAAGATAGGCAAGCTCACGCACTCCTCTTCACGCAAGGTGATTTCAGCTGACCTTCCGTTTTTGAAAGAAGTGTTTAAGGAGAAAGAAAAAGCGGTTGCTCTTAGCGCTGCATTTGAACTAGATGAAAAGGAAATTGCTCTGCTGCTTGATGCTTCCCCAGATACAAAAAAGGTAAAATCGATTTTTGATGAAGCGCAGTCAGTAATTGAAGAGCGCTCGCGGCCAAAAGCGGTTTCTGCTCCAATTGAATCTAATGAGGAAGGAGAATTGAAAGATGTTGAGGCAGAAGATAGTGAAAAAGAAAATGACGGCAAAATCAAGCAGACAAGGCTGTTTTAAATTTCCATTTCAAGTACTATTATAGGTTGTTCTAGCCCGAAGTTTGCCTGCACTTTTTCTGAAATTTCCCCTAAAAAGCCGCTGCACTCCCCCAAAATTTGCGCCCTTCTCCCTTCCTTAAATGTTGGGTGGGCCGATTCTTTTAGTGTGCATTTTTTTCCAAGTTCGCGGCAAAGGGCTTCAAAAATGGATTTGATCAGAGTATAGCCGTATCCTTTTCCTGCAAGCGCCACGCAAAGAACATTTTTCTCTTTTGTTTTTGTATCCGAATTTGCATCAAGTGAGAGGGTTTTTCCAACTTCAAATATTTTGTGCGGGTACTCTACGTTTTTATTTTTTGATAAAAATTCCAATAGTTCAGGGTAGATGTTTTTTCGCAAAATGCTCCAGTTAGCAGATACCGGGTTTGCAATTTCAACAAATTCTTCACCGGAGAGTTCTACCATTTTCTGCTGCTTTTCTTTGGATGTTAAATTGAATGTGAGGACTTCTTGCAATGAAAGCCCAATGCAAGCATCCCTTACCTTATCAAGATAGGAAGTTTGCGCTCTTTGCTCTCCTGTTACGCTCATTTTAGGTCGCACTGGGCGTATTTTGTTGTAATTATATCCAATAAGAACGTCTTCAACAACATCAACAGGGTGCATTATATCGTTTCTAAAATCCGGGTATTGCAGTTTTAGTTTTTTGCCGCTTTTTTTTACTTCGTAGCGTGCTTTTTGGAGTAGTGAAATAATTTCACTATCTGTTAGTTCGAGTCCGCTGATTTTTTTTATGTAATCAATATCACACTCTATTTTTTTCGTATTAAAAAATGGGGTTTCTATTGGGGCTTTTGGGTATGTTTTGGTTTTTGGGAATTTTATTTTCACTGCCTCTATTTTTCCGCCCCTATCAGCTAGTGCCATGCACATCACTTTTAGTGCAACATTTACTTTTTCCCAATTATACCCTGTTGATTCAATGAAGATATTTTTTGTTTTCTCGCTGACCTTTCCTGTTGTTTCAGAATTAATTATGGGGGGCATTGAGGCAACAGTTCCGGCTGAATCAATTACAATGGGGTAGCGATCAGAGCCTTTTAACAAGTGCCCAAATTCCCTGCCTTTAGGGTGCTGGGTTAGTATTTCGCTTGGGCGCATTTTTGCCTTAAATTCTAGCGGCACGTACTCTATTTCATTGTCCTTATATCCGCGGTAGTATATCGGGGCTTTCATTTTGTCAAAATCATATAGGCCAATTCCTGCTTCTTTTCTTTTCCTTCCAAATGTTGTCCCTACTTTTTCTTGCAATTGTATCGTTTGCAAAAGAAGTTCTTCTGTGACTTTTACATTGCGTATTATTGCGCATGCAATAAATGGCCTAACTTTTTCAACGCTCTGTTCTATTGTGCATGACACTTTTGCAGCAGCTACTTTGTATTTTGGCAATCCTTTTTCAAACCCTGTTCGTGCCAAAATTTCTCTTGCAATTCCTTCAGCGCTCCAAACATCTGGGCGCAGGGTTTCTTTTACATCCGCTTTTATTTTGTCGCCCTCAATTGCATCTATTTCCCCTTTTACATACATGAGGGAATTTTCAAGCTGTTCTGTTGTGAGATTTTTTCCAAGAAGTGATTCGAGGTCTTTTTTGCTGAAATCAATTGTAGGCATCAATGTCACCTCGGTTGGGCAATGAATTTGACAAATGAATATAAGATTGGTATTTCTCATTGTCCAATTCATTGAGGTGCCCTATCTTCGCCTCTCGATAGGCCTTGCTCACTTCGTTCGCAATATTTTTTCTCATTCCATCACCAAAGGCGTTTTTCGAAGCCACGCTAAATCATCAGAGAACAAATACCTAATGTCATTTATCCCGAGTTTGAACATTGCAAGCCTGTCAATTCCAATTCCCCACGCTATTGCTTGGCCTTTTATTCCAAGATTTTCTAATATTTCCGGGCGAAACATTCCTGCGCCTCCGAGTTCTACCCATCCGAGTTTTGGGTGTTTTGCCGAGAGCTGCACCGAGGGCTCTGTAAATGGGTAATAATCGGGTATGAATTTTACTTCGCTAGCGCCTGCAATTTCTTTCGCGAATTGTTCTAGTACTCCTAAAAGGTGGCCAAAATTGAGATCATCGCCGATAATGAACCCGTCTGTTTGGTTAAATTCAATTAGATGTGTAGCGTCAAGTACGTCTGGCCTAAAGCATCTTGCAATTGCAAAATATTTTCCCGGGGATTGCACTCCTTTTGTTAATTGCCTTGCGCTGTGCGCTGTTCCGTGCGCCGCTGGCATTACTTTTTGTGCAATTTCTTCAAGCCAGTTATAGCCCCATCCGCTCGAAAGTGAAACTCCTCCACTTTCATGTGCGGCTTTTATTGCCTGCACACTTTTTCTGTCGGAAATTTTTCCGTGTGTTGGTTTTTTGAGTTGGTATGTGTCTGTCCAGGTTCGTGCGGGATGGTTTTGTGGTTGGAAGAGCACATCAAAATTGTAGAATTCGTGCACAATTAGGGGAGATTCCATTTCTTTAAATCCAAGTTCAGTTAGCTTGCGCCTGATGATATTTAGGAATTGTATGTAGGGCTGTTTTTTTCCGATGTAGGTAGTTGGCACCTGGCCTAGTACATTATATGCGCGCTGTGAGGAAATTTTCATGCTTCGTACTTGTTCTCCTTGCGCCGTAATTGAAATTTTTCTCTCAATTTCTTCTTTTTCATGTGCTAACCCTCGTGTAATGAGTTCTTTTGCTGCTCGCAAATCCTGCGTTGAACCGCTTTGCGATATTTCCAAAAGTGCTTTTTCATCAGGGGTTTTTGTTTGTAAAAATTCCTTTCCCACTTCTGTTAATTCAAGTGTTGGCTGTGGCTCTTTTAAAATTATTATAAATGCGGATCTTTTATTTGTCCCAAGCGCTGCGTTAAATTCCTGGGGCAAAAGGCCAGCTTGTTCTTGCGCTTCTTTAAATGCCATTTTCCCTTTTAAGAAAAGTGCATCAAGCATTCTTCTCTCAGGCATTCCTTGCTCTAGTGATTTTTTCCCATTAGCTGTTAGAAAGAGTTTTTTTGCGCGCGATTCACTAACTTGCGCAAGCCCCTTTTCAGATAGCCAGCTAGCTGATCTTCTAACAGAATCAATGTTAAGCCCGCTTTTTGTGGCAACTTCTTGGAGTGATTGCAAGTTGCTAGATAGGGCGTTTAGGGTCTTTTTTTCTATTTCACTCAAAGATTGCGCAGTGCTCTCAATGCCCATTAAAACCACTCATATTGGTATGGGAGAATAGGATTAAAAGGTTTGAAGCAGCCTTTTTCTTTGAGGAAAAAGTGGCATTATGATCTATCTGCTTGATGCGGCCGCGCTTTTGAACGATGAGTCATTTTCATTTAATATAAAGGACAAGTACTATACTACTTCACAAGTTTTTGATGAGTGGAAGGATTTTAGGAGCAAATCGCTTGCGCAAAACGCTTTTTCAACAGGCTCGCTTATAATCCAGGATCCATGCCAGCTCTCCATTCAGAAAACTTTTGAAAAATCAGGGCAATCAAATACAGTGCTAAGCGACCCTGATATTTCAATTGTCGCGCTTGCAGCAGAATTCAAAGAACGTGGGGAGAAATTCATTGTAATCACTGATGATTATAGCGTGCAGAACGTTTTGAAAAAAATCAACGTCAAATTCATAGGTGTTGCGCAGGGAGAAATTAAAAAGCACAGGGATTTTTCAAAAAAGCGCCATAGCTAATTTATTTGTCAAGATCAATGTTTAGGTCATCTTCAACCCGTTTTGAACTAAGGTCTGAGTGCTCGACAAGGTAGTCTTCAAGGCCTTGCTCGAGTTCTTCCCTTTTGATATATACAAGTACTAGCAATACTATTGCAAATGCTGCAATAAGATATACATTTGAAATCCCGTTTACAATATCATTGTTCCGGGGGGCAATTGGTTTGAAGATCCTATATTGCACGCTAAGAGAGTTGCTCTGAAGGCCCTGCAGCGTGATTTTGTTTCCTTCGACTTTAACTTTTGTAGGTAGGCGTGTTGCATCCACTTCGCTATTTAGTGGAAGATTTATTTCAACGCTCATATGTTCAGGTATTGCAAGTGTTCCTGCTTCATTGAATGCTGCAAATTGCTTGTTATCTATTATGAAAAAATCCGTGCGCTGCTCTTCTGCCAGTAATCTTGCAAGCCTATCTGTTAGTTGGTATTCTAGGGTAATTGTTCTTGAGCTCTCATCAAAAGTTATTGATGATGTGTTGATTTTATTTCCCGCAACTTCTCCAAAATGCGGGTAGAAAAAATCATAATCGACCTGCCAGGCAAGAAGGCTTGACGAATTGTCAAGGGCGTCTTGTTTGAATTGTTCAAATTCAAACGGGCTGCTAAATTGCAGGGCATAATTTTCCGTGACAATTGCCTTTCCATCAGAATCTACATTTGCTATGATGTGGATATTCTCAGTTGTAAGTGAAAATGCTGCAGGCAAGAGTGCAAGGAGGCAAAACAAAAAAATCTTTTGCATATGGATAGAATATCATTTGTTTAATTCTTAAACATTGCTCTGCCTTTTTTTCGCCCAATTTTTTTAGGGGGAGCAGCCTTATATATCCTCGAAGTGTTTATTTCTAGGTAGGACGATGAAGGTTCAGTTTCTGTGGCATTCTTTTTTTAGGATCTCCTTTCAGGGGGTAAATATCCTGATTGATCCATTTGTGGAAATTCCTGCGGGGGAAAATTCATTCAAGATGAGTTCAAAGTGCCCATCGGAAGCTACAAAAATAAATAATGTGGATGTGATTTGTGTTAGCAATGAACATTTTGACCATTTTGATAAGCAGTTTGTTGAAATGGTTGCAAAGCGCGACAGTGCAACTGTTGTCGGGCACGAATCAGTTCTAGCCGAACTTGCAATCCCTGCAAATTTAAAGCACAATGTCAAAGTTGGGGAGAAATTTAGCCTGCGTGGAGTTAATATTTCAGTTCGCGGCGCCCACTATCCGAATTCTTTTTACCCTTTGAGTTTTTGTTTTTCAAAAGATGGCGAGACCCTCTTTTTTGCAGGGAACACCGCACTTATGGATTCGTTTTCTGAAATAAAAAGCGATGTTGCAATACTTCCTATCGGCGGGAACTCTACAATGGATGTAATAGATGCGGTGAGGGCAACAAAAACCATGAAACCAAAATACGTAATTCCGATGCACTACAATTCTTTTGATACAATCCTAGCTGATCCTGTTGAATTCAAATCAAGGATTGAGAAGAGCATTCTCAAAACAATTCCAGTGATTTTAAAGCCAGGGCAGATTTTCAAAACGCCGTAGGGATTTTTTTGGTGAATCAATGAAACCCAATCCAAAAAGGCTTGGAGTGTTAAAGTACCGCGCCTGGGCGTACAAAAATCAAGTTGGGCGGGCAAAGGCGGTATTGCAAAAGCTTAATTCTGCAAGGCGTGTAAGGGGCCTGCCGGAACTTACTTCTGAAAATATTGCAAACTTGTCAGCAGGGGCAGTAAAAACAACCAGAAAAGAACTTGGGCATTTGCCGTCTGCTGATGTTGAAAGGGAATCAAAAAGGATTCATGCGCGCCTTGTCAGGAAAACACCGGAAGGCGCTGCTATCCATAAAGCTACACGGCAAAAATATGAAAAAAGTGAAAAAGGGAAGGCCACTTCTAAATCTGCAAAAGAAGCCTATAGGCAGACTGCTGCATATGTGCAGGTCCAGGAAAGATATATTAAAAGTGAAAAGTTCAAGCAGACTAGAAAGAAATATCTTGGAAAAAAGCGCAAGGGCAGCATGCAGAAACCTATTTCAAAAAAACCTAAGAAAGCGACACCACGCAGTTATAGAAAATACGCCACCAGTTTTAAGGGCGCTCAAAGAAGTGCCAGACGGCTCCAAATGCAAGCAAATGCAGTTGCGGATTTTTACGCGCATTCTACAAGACCACTGTCGCCTGATGAGGAAATGATGAGAAAAGAAGAGGGGTTTTATGCTAAGTTTATAGACCCTCAAAATGAAAAAGTACGGGGTGCCGTTAATTCTCTTCCTTTACACCTGACTTCGCCACTTTGAGAATCAGATAAAGGTTACCTGCTGCAAATGTATTTGGTGATAAAATGCAGCAGAATGTAACCTTCAGTATAGGAAGTATCGGAATAGTGGA
>DATDWP010000012.1:0-28758 GCA_035289625.1 archaeon
CAATTTAGATGGGATTGACACGTCCTTTCCGATCGGGCCTGACGGAGTGAACATACTCTCACCTACAACGGCTAAGCCTTCAACTGGGGGGGCCAGAACTATTCGTGTAGATTTTAAAGTAGGGTCGCAGGTGAAGGACTATACTCTGAAAATAATAAATGGGACAACAACATTGTGCTCCCAATCAGGCTCTGCCCCGTTACCACTAAAAGAGCAAGTCATTTCACCAACAACTTGTCATATTAGCATGGTAGGAAGCCATGACGTTGAAGTGAGCGCTTCAACGGCCGATACAAGAAAGCCTCCAAAGGTTTCGCGCGAAAACAAAGCTGCAATTATTACATAACCCCAAAAAGGGAGATTTTTTACTACTTTGCAATCGAAAATACTTCAATGAAGCCACTTATTGTACTGGGAGTTAGCGGAAGCATTGCTGCTGTGCGCTCATTTGATCTTTGCAGGGAATTGCGAAGGAGAGGATTTGATGTGCAGGTTGTTATGAGCAATTCTGCCCGTAATATAATTACCGAGCAATCCCTTGAATTTGCATCCGGAAGAAAAGTGATAAATTCAATTTCCGGAAAAATAGAGCACGTCAAATTCTTCGGAAAAAAAGGCATGGCAGCGCTTTTGCTAATTGCCCCAGCCACTGCAAATACAATCAGTAAGATCGCAATGGGTATTGATGATACCCCGATAACTACTTTTGCAACTGTTGCAATTGGCTCTTCAAAACCGGTGCTGCTTGCCCCTGCAATGCATGGTCCAATGTATGAACACCCAATAGTTCTTGAAAACCTTGCAAAATTAGAAAAGCACGGGGTTAGAGTCATTGCCCCTCTAGAAGAGGAAGGGAAGGCAAAACTTGCTTCAATTGAAAAAATTATTTTTGAAGTGCAAAAGGAGCTCTCGGAAGGCAAATTAGATGGAAAGTCGGTGCTTGTTGCAAGCGGGGCTTTTTGCGAAAAAATAGATGATGTGCGGGTGCTAACAAATCTGAGCTCTGGGAAAATTGGAAACGAAATTGCTCTTGAGTGTGCAATGCAGAAGGCGAAGGTGAAATTGATAGGTAACGGAGCAATGAAAAGTGAACTTGATTTTGAAGAAGTGGTTTTTGCAGATGAATTGGAAGAGAAGGTTTTGAAAGAGCTGCAAAAAGGATATGATTATTTTTTCTGCCCCGCATCAATCCCTGATTTTAAAATTAAAAAATTTGAGGGGAAAATTAGCTCTGAAAAGCAGATCTCACTAACCCTCAGTCCGCAAGAAAAATTGCTCACAAAAGTTTCCAAAAAGGCCCCAAAATTAAAAATAATTGCCTTCAAAGCGCTATGGGCAAAGAGCAGAAGTGAAATTGAAAAAATCGCATCGGAGTACTTGAAAAAGAATAATTTTTTTGCGCTTGTTGCAACTGATTTGAAGAAAAGCCCTGTAGGATCTGACGGCGGAGAATTCTTTTTCTGCTCAAAAAAATCCAAGTGGATTATAGGAAAAAAGAGTGAAATTGCAAAAAAAATAATTGAACTTATTTAAATTTAGGCTTTTTCGAGTATTTCAAGACCCGGAAGGGGCTTTGTGGAAAGGTATTGCAAGAGCGCTTTTCCTGCTAGCGAAACATGTGAAAAATCCTGGGGTACAAGCCCGAATGAAGTAAGGGCGCGCTCTGTATCTCCTCCTCCGATTATTGAAAAGCAGCGGTGGAAGGCTATTGCTTCGAGGATTTTTTTTGTCCCTATTGCAAATTTTGGTTTTTCATAAACCCCCATTGGGCCATTGAATACAACAACAGTTGAGGAGCGGATCTTTTTCTTGAAAAGTTCTGTTGTCTCCCTTCCGATATCCATTGTATTATTTTCTGATGGGAATTCAGAAACTTTCAGCTCTTTTCTTTTAGAGCCGTTTCCGGCATCAACTGCAATATCGAGTGGCAAAATCAACTTGCCTGGATGCTTTTTCAAAATCTCTTTTGCTGCGGGTAAGAGCTTTTCCAATTCTTTTTCCTTGAAAAATTTCTCCTTTGCCCCAAAATTAATGCCTTGGGCCTTGAGGAAGAGCTCTCCAAATAATCCCCCAATACATGCAAAGTCGCACATTTTACGGTCAAGCATTCCGTTAAGTATTTCAACTGAATCCGAAAGTTTTGAGCCGCCGAGCACAACTAGTTTTGATCCATTTTTTGTATCGTCAAGTTTTGAGAGCGCGTCAAGTTCTTTTTGTAAAACAGGGCCGACAACGCATGGCATGTAATTTTTAAACCCCACAACCGTTGCGTGTGGGCGGTGGCAAACACTAAGAGCGTCTTGTACAAATAAATCCCCAAGGGGGCCGAGGCTTTTTATGAAAGGGTCTTTTGCGTGCTCTGCAGGGCTTTTGTCAAGCTGTTCTTCTTTTTGGAATCTTGTGTTATCCAAAACCGCAATTTCGCCGTTTTTTAGTGATTTTATTTCCTTTGCAATGTCGCTATCCCACTTCAAAAACTTTACGTGCTTACCGGTAAATTTTTTTATAAAATCGGAATGGCGTTTTAATTCTATAAATTCATCTTCGCCAGGCCTTCCTTGGTGGGAGAGGACAACCACTTTTGCGCCTTCTTCACTTAGTGCGTAGATGGATTTTGAGTGCTCTCGAAGGCGGGAGGATATTACAACCCTTCCTTCGACAACCGAGCTATTTAGGTCAGTGCGTAAAAAAACGGTTTTTCCGTCCAATTTGCAGTCAAATACGCTTTTGTATTTCAAAATGTCCACCAAGCTGATTGATAGAAGATGGGTAAACTATTTATTACTAATGCGCCCCAATCTAAATCTATGGCATCAATTGACCTAAAAAAAGCAAGCGGCCTTCCGTTAAAACTTGACCTTGAGACAAATAAGCTGATTTTTGGCAAAGGCCTCAAAGAGGTAGAAGCCGATATTAGAACGCGCGAAAAAATGGCTTCGGTCCTCAAAAACCCGAATGTTGAGGCCCCGCATGATTTTTATTATATGTACAGGGACGTGCATTTGAATTCGGATGAGAAGATAATTCGCGCAAATGATCTTCGCTACGATATTACTATTCTCCCTCCATTTAGTGTTGGAGGGGAATTTAACAAAACATTTGGCCACTTCCATCCAAAGGTTGCCGATACTGATACGTGGTATCCTGAAGTGTATGAGGTTCTACATGGCCATGCGCATTACTTGTTGCAAAATGGAGAAGAATTTTTGGTATATGACGCGCGGCAGGGGGATAAGTGTGTAATGCTCCCAGGCTTTGGGCATATTACAGTAAACCCTTCAAGTACGCCGCTTGTAATGGCAAATTGGGTCTACCCTGGGTTTAATTCAGATTACGGCCCAATTGAGAGAATGCACGGAGGCCAGTATTATGAAACCCACCACGGGTTTGTCCAAAACCACCACTATGCCGATCGCCCCCATGTAAAATTAATAAGCGCAAAAGAATTTGCACAGTTCGGGCTCACGCAAAAACCCATTTATTCGCAATTCCTCAAAACCCCAAAAAAATTTGAGTGGCTTGTAAGGCCGCAGGATTTTGGGGAAGAGTTTTTGAAATATAGAAAGCTCTAAAAATTATAATTTAACGCTCTTCACCAAATCAACAACGCGCTGCGAGTAGCCCATTTCATTATCATACCAGCAAACAATTTGGATAAGGTTTCCCCCGATTACTTTTGTTAGCTGCGAATCAAAAATGCTCGAGTGCTTGTTGCCGATTATATCACTTGAAACCAGCGGCTCATCTGAATATTCCAAAATCCCTTTTAATTTTCCCGCAGCCGCTTTTTTCATTTCAGCATTTATTTCTTCAATGCTGGTGCTCTTTTCAACTTCTGCTGTGATTTCTAAAAGCGAACCATCAACTACCGGAACTCTAATTGCTTTTCCGTCAATTCTGCCCTTTAATTCCGGCATCACTTTTGAAACAGCTTCAGCTGCCCCGGTTGAAGTTGGGACAATATTTATTGCAGCAGCTCTTGATCTGCGAAGGTCTTTATGGCTTCCATCTACAATATTTTGGTCGGCAGTATAGGCATGGATTGTTGTCATAAAGCCGCGCTTGACACCAAATTTTTCGTGCAAAACCTTAAGGGCTGGCATTAGAGAATTTGTAGTGCATGAGGCATTGTCGATTACTGCGCCGCTCTTTTGCAATTTATCACTATTTACCCCTAAAACAAATGATTCAATATCCCCTTTTGCCGGGGCTGAAATTATCACTTTTTTTGCGCCTGCAGTTATATGGCCGCCGGCATCCTCTTTTCCTCGAAATGCCCCGGTGCTCTCAACTACAACATCTACTTTGAGTTCTTTCCAGGGAAGTTCTTTTGGCAGAACTTTTTTTGAAATGACTTTAACGCTCTTGCCATTTATTACAAGGTTATCGCCCTTAATCTCAACTTTGCCATTAAATTTGCCGTGCACTGAATCGTATACAAAAAGCTGGCGCGCGCTCTCGATTCCCTCGTGGTGGTTTATTACCCAATCGATTTTTTCTTCAATTCCGCAGCGAAGAACTAGCCTTCCGATCCTTCCAAATCCATTGATTGCAACCTTCAAGCAAAACACCTCATGTACACGGATTAGGAGTGCAATTAATTTAAAGGTAATTGTAAAACTACTTTAGATATGTCAGCAATGATCCGGATTAGTAAATTGTCCAGAATAGCAAATATTAAGGAAATAAGGATGGAAAGTTTATTCTTTTATTAATTCACGATAAGACAATTTGCCGTTTAGGGGTAAAATTACCAATTGTATAATATCTCCAAATGGAGGCACCGTACAATGTGCAATAGTTTCTTTTTCAACACCCCGTTCTAGGAGCTTAATTTTGGTTGTAGTTTTATCTACGGCGCTTAATTCTTCCAGAATAACCATCTCTTTTACGCCCTTTCTTTTTAACAACTCCTCAAAATACCTCAATTCTATTTTTAGATTTTTATACACCTTTTCCTTTGTATTGAACCGTGAAATTTGTTCCCTTAAAATTGGTAACCGAGTTTGATGGAGTGATTCGGCAAGATGTAAAAAATCCCTAACAGACTCTCCTGAAAGCAATGTCAACTCAAATGATGGGTGCAAAAATAAAAAGCTGCCTCGCCGCTGATGATCTAACATAAAAGCATCCCATTTTTTATTCAATCTATAAGCAGGTGACTTTGGCATAGTTTTACCTGCAGCACTTGTCAAATTGACGATTCGTATTATTGTATCTTTTTGGCCTTTAGTAAGATTACTAGGCATTTTTTCTAACCCGATAAACTCCCCTACTTCATTAAATTTTGGGCCGCCAATTATACCTTGTTGAATCATTTTATTGAATTGCTCAACTTGCGATAAACGCAATTTCCTTGGTTTTGCTCTGCCCCTCAAAGATATTTCTCTTGTTTGATTGGGAGTTATTTTGAGCGTATATTTGGTAATTTTTTTCATTGGCTTTCTATTACGCATAATAAACTATTGAATAAGCAATTGTATTATTTAAAGAGATTCATTTCTTGCACAATTTTCAAATTCGTTTAATACTCTTTCGTTTTCCTCAAATTCCCTTTTGAATCGTAATATTTCCATTTACCAGACTTTTTATTATTTACAAATTGCCCACGGTAGTAGAGTTTGCCATTTTTTTGGTATACTTTCCAGGGGCCATTTTTCTTATTGTTTTTAAAAGTCCCGATTTGCCACAGTTTTCCGCTCTCCCTATACCACTTCCATGTTCCGGCGCAGAGGCCTTTTGAAAATTTACCACTAGCCCTCACTTTCCCATTGCGCAAATAGAATTTCCAGCTGCCTTCTCTTTCCCCGTTTTTGTATTTGCCAGAAGAAGAAAGCGACCCATCGGCAAAATATTCTTTGTGAGGGCCATTTGCAGAGCGCTTGGATTTCATAATTAGCTCTCCTATTTATACAGGCTGACAATTGGTTTGAATCCGCCGTAGAGCGTGCGCTTTACTTCAAAGGGCATTTTTTTGTCCATATGTTCGTTCAATTGCGGATCTTTCATGACCTTTGCATTGACAGCGTTGCGGTGCTTTTTTGATTTGAACAAAATCCAGGAAAAGACAACTGTTTCCCCTTTTTTTGTCCTAATTCCTTTTGGAAATGAAAGAGCTATCGGCATTCCCTTAAGATCATCCCCAACACATTCAAAATATTCGAGTGCCCCGTACTTCATCCACATTTTCCCTCCTTGGCGTGCCATGTTTCTATATGCTTTGAGGTTCTTTTTTGAAACCGGCAAAACGAATGCATCTACATATACCATTTTTTCTCCCCCTTTTTTTGTTTTTCTTTACATATTATGCGCAATTTATTTTTATAAAATGATTGAATGCAATGCGCCACATATGAATAAATTAGCAATCACCCCCTGAAGTGGTTATGGACGAGTTGTTTCGCTACAAATATGATGCAAATGAAGTGGGAAGTGAAAACCACCGCATAAAAGTCGCTAAAACAAAAGGGACGTTGGTTTTTGGGCAAAACGGCAAAAAATATCTTGATTTTAGAGCGGGATGGTGTGTTGGAAATTCCGGGTGGAATAATCCAACAATAATGAAAGCGATAAAAAAATTCACTGGGCCCGTATTTGTAACCCAGAGCGATGAGTACGAACCTTGGAATGTACTTGCAAAAAAACTCGTGGATTTAATGCCAAATAAAAACTACACTTGTTTTAGGGCAACTGGGGGAACTGAAGCTGTTGAAATTGCACTCAAGATCGCAAAGGCCCACAACTCAAGAAAAAAATTCATTGCATTTAAAGATGCCTACCACGGCCAATCTTTTTCTGAAATGGCACTTGTCGGGCTGCATGAGAAAAAATTCGGGCCATATGGGGACAATTACATAAGGCTCAATACTGATTGGGATGAGGCAACAAAAAAAGCAGTGCAGGAAATTGAGAAGGGTGATGTGTGCGCATTTATTTCAGAGCCTATAATTTGCAATTTAGCAGTAGTGGTGCCGCCTTTGGATTTTATGCAAAAAGTGCGCGATGCATGCTCACGCACGGGCACTGTTTTTATAATGGATGAAATAATGAGCGGATTTGGAAGGACCGGAAAATGGTTTGGATTTGAGCATTATAATTTAGAACCAGATATTGTAACAATTGCAAAAGGATTTAGTTCAGGCCACGCAGCAATTGGATCTGCTATCGCAAAATCTGAAATTGCAAAAGGGATGGATTTTAATTTTAGCAATTACTCAACATTTGGCTGGCACCCTATTAGTACTGCTGCTGCTATTGCAAATGTTGAATATATCCAAAATAAGGGGCTAGTGGAAAAATCAAAAAAGAGCGGCAAATATCTTCTTGAAAAGCTATCTGAATTCAATGCGCAAGGAAAGGGGCTTTGTATTGGGCTTGATTGCTCGCAGGGGGATTGTGCAAAATTATTGGAAAATGGGCTTATTGTTGGTGATTTTGGCAATAGGGTTTGCCTCTACCCCAATTTAGAAGTATCTGAAAAGGAAATTAATAAGGCAGCTGGAATTATTACAAAAGTTCTGGGCGCTTGATTTATTAATAACGGATTCCTTTCTTGCTAGAAGAGTGGTTTTGTGCTGGATGTAATTTCAATTGGTGCTGCTACAGAAGACGTATTTGTATATGTGCCCCTCAAGAATTTTGCAAAGGATATGTGCGTATTCTATCCCGGAACAAAAATCGATATAGAGGGAATGGAATATTTTACAGGCGGCGGGGCTACAAATACTTCGGTGGGGCTCTCAAGGCTTGGGGTTCGAGCCGGGATTATGTGCGCGGTGGGAAATGATGAAAGTGCCCAAACGATTTTAAGTGAATTGAAAAAAGAGAGGGTTGATTCTAAAAATGTCATCAAGCTAAAAGGCACTCACACTTCCTATTCAGTAATTCTCACAGGCTTTGGGCGGGACAGGGTGATTTTGTGCTATTCAAATTCCCATCAAATGTTCGCCGCTTCAAAAAATAAAATAAAAAACCTCAAGGCAAAGTGGTTCTATATTACATCGCTTCACTCTGATGGAAAAATGCTGCGCGAAATTGCAAAAAGGGCAAAAAAAATCGGGGCAAAAATCGCCCTCAACCCCGGGCAAAAAGAGCTCGCCCTCGGACTTGATGGTATTTCGAGAATTTTTGGAAAAGTCGATATCCTGCTTGTGAATTCGCACGAAGCGCTAAAGCTCACTGGTTCAACTGATACGCAGCGCAATTTGCTAAAGCTGCTAAAAATTTGCCGCATTGTTGTAATTACATGCGGCAAAGAAGGTGCATATGCAACCGATGGGGCCAATTCATATTACATGAAGCCGTTTGATGTGAAAATTGCAGATGTCACCGGCGCGGGAGATGCTTTTGGTTCTGGTTTTATGGGGGCAGTAATAAAGGGGAAGGGTTTGGGAAGATCAATTGAGTGGGGGACTGCCAATGCCAGTTCGGTTGTGATGTATTTTGGGACGAAAAATGAACTCCTCGGCCAAAGCGGGATTGGAAAATTTATAAAAAAATATAAAAGAAAAGAGAATGCAATACGAATTGAAAAATTGTGAATTTTATTTTGCAAAATGCGCAAGCGGATTTTAGTGTATGTATTGTTCGTATTTTGAGCTGTTGAACCTGTAGAGGAATCTCTCGATTTTTTTCCCTTTGAATGTGTAGTTTTCAAGGACTTCGTTTTTTGTCCCGAAAAATTCGAGGAATGGTTTTTTTTGCAAAGGGTCTAGCAGCAAAAATTTCCCTTTGTAATGTGTTATTACAAATGCGTGCGTTTTGGAGTCTTCTAATTCTGCAACAATGCATTCTGCATCATCATCTCCTAGCGCGAAGAGTAGAGAGCACAAAAATACCACCTGGTCCTCAGCATCCCCGATTTTTTCGCTTGCGATTTCTTTTGCGCTAAGCCAGAAAGTGACATCGAGTTCAAAATCTGCGGGTTCAATATTTTCCACAACGTATTTGTATGCAAGAGCGGCTGCCGAGTGGTAATTTTTCTCAAAAGTGTACTCTTCACCCATAAATGACTGGGCAAGGGATTGTATTGTTAGATCGGATTTTGAGACAAGCGATTTTATCTGCCCGACTGTTTTTTCCTCTTTTTCATTTAAAAGATCCGAGTAACGGGATATTAGAAGCCTGCACAGCTTCAATTTGCGCAAAAGCTCCTTTTCCTGCTCTGTTCTTGAACTCTGCAGTGGTTCAATTTGCCCATATTGCTGCGGAGCAGATATGTAAGAGAGGTTTTCTTTTAGTGAGGAGATTTCGAGCACTAACTGTTCTCGCGCTTTGAGATCCTTCTCCTTTGCAATGCTGTTTTCAAGGGCAGATATTGCGCGCAGGAGCTCTTTTTCTGAAGTGGTACGAGTTAGGCCTTTTCCATCAACAACAATAACCATATATACATAATAATTTCAAAAGGCGTATAAAAGTTGCGGTTGGAGCCCAAAACTAGTTTTTTATAGAAAGGGGTCATTGTATTACTGGTCTTTTATGCCACCTAACTCACGCGCACAGCTCGCTTTAGAGTATGTTGTTATTACCGGGTTTATTCTGGCAATTGCTGGCATAATCTTTGGGTTTTCATTGCTCTCTTTTAATGAAAATTCCTCGCTAACGCAAGCCCAGGATGCGGTTTCAAGGCTTGTTGCGCATGCAAATATTGCAGCCTCACTAGGCGACGGGAGCAGGATTTTTTTCTACATTGACCTTCCTGAAGGGGTAGAGTCGTTCTCACTTAGTGGAAAATCTGTAAACATGCTGCTTGCTAGGGTTTCTGGGGACACGCAGGTTTATGATTATTCAAAAGCAAACCTCACACCGATTTTCCTTCCCACTTCAAAGGGGAGGAAATCTCTTAGCGCGCAATATTCCGATGGGAACGTGGTGGTTAGTGTTGTTAGCTAGCGGGCAGGTTTCAATTGAGGCAATAGCAGCTGGCGCGCTACTCTTTGTTGCATTTCTAATAATAATTTTACAAACCGGAAATATGCAGGAGGTTGCAAGGGGCATTGAGGGGGAAGGTGCCCAGCAAGCAGAGTGCCTAAAACTCTCATCTGCAATATCTCTAGTTCAAGCAGAATCGGGGAATGCGAGGCTGCAGACCCAGATTTTTAATGATGCAAATATTGCCGGGAATTTTATAGAATTTTCAGATTACTATTGTGAATTTTATGGGCAGAAAATAAATTCGGAGATAAGTGCTGGGCTGATTGAAATAAAAAAAGTAGGAGGAGTTCTTAGTGTTCAAAACATCTAAAGGCCAGGCATTGCTTTTGGATTTGACATTTGCATTTTTTTTATTTTTAATAGCATGGAGCATGCTAACGTCTGAATTTGATAAGCAGCTAAAGACATCGCAAGATTTTGCAAGCGTTCAGGAGATGAAAGTTAAGGCGGATTATGTTCTGGAAGGCCTTGTGAAAAATTCCGGAACGCCACAAAATTGGGAATCTCTACAAATTGCGGATGTGAATTCTATAGGGCTTGCAACAAAAGATAGGGAGATTTCGGAAAAAAAGCTTGCAGCATTTTCAAATTTTACAGCACAGTACTCCACATTAAAAAATATTTTAGGGTTTGAGGAGTATGATTTCTTTTTCAGCTTTGATGGAATTGATGATTCAAATGCCGGGCTCTTGCCCGGCGGGAGCGCAAATGAAGTGAACGCTCAGAGAATTGTTACTTATAAGGGGGGGATTGCGACTGCAAAACTTACAGTCTACAAGCTCACAGAGTAAGGGGTTTGCATTCTCCCTAGAGGCCGCAGTCGGGGTTGCCATGATACTTGGCGGCTTTTTCCTCTTGGTTTTAGTAGATGAACCGGGTGGCACATACATTGCAAGCGACACCATAATAGAGGACGCCCTCTTTGCACTCGAGAATACCGGTTTTATTGTGCAAACCCTTGATTCGAATTCGCCAACACAATCAGCCCAGCTAATAAAAGACCAAATTCTTTTGTTTTTGCCACAAGGGTTTGATGCAAATGTAACTGTCACTTCCTACGCAGTAGACGCGCAGAGCTGCGCCTTGCAGCAAAATTTTTCCGCATGCTTTCCTGATTCGAATAAAATAGCGGGAAAATCAGGCTCTGCAACTGAAAGGGAAGTGTTTTTTGGAAAGAAATATTTTTTGAGAAAGCAACCAACCGGGGATTGTAATATTTCATATGTTTCATTAAGTGAAGAAACGCAACCCCCGTTTTATTTGCCGCAGAACAAAAAATCCACCGGGGCAATTTTTTCGGATGCATTTTTTGATCCCGGTGACATCAATGTGAATTTTGATATAAATGCTTCGCCTTCAAATGCTGTGATTTGCGACCAGAACATTACAATAAATCTTAGTGTTTCTGTCCCTGAAGATGTGAGAAAGCCGATTGATTTGATGCTTGTAATGGATAGGAGCGGGTCAATGAGCTGGGATGGGCTTTTGGACATTTCTGCCGGCAATGATGTCTTGTATAATAGCGGGTATGCATACATTGCAGATGGAAGCGCAGGACTTCGTGTAGTAGATGTTTCAGACCCTGCAAACCCTTCTCTTAGCGGAACATACAACAGTTCCGGGACTGCGGTGGGGGTTTTTGTTTCAGGCAGCCATGCCTACCTTGCAGATAGTTCAAATGGGGTTGTATCGGTAAATGTTTCCAATCCTTCTTTACCTTCTTTTGCAGACGACTATGATCCGGGAACAATAGTTGATGTTGGTGGGATAGAAAGCAATCATATTTTCATTCTGGATACTGCAAGCACAGATGAGCTGATATCAATAGATGTCTCAAACCCTGCCTCACTCTCAGAATCGGACCAAATGAATTTTAATGCCGTGCGAAAAATAGCCGTAGAGTCCGGATATGCATTCCTCACTGGAAGAGATAGCTCTGGGGACAATTATGACCTTCACATAGTTGACGTCTCGGACCCAAGTAACATGAGCTATGTAACAGAAGTGAACATGAGCGATGCACAGGACATCTTTGTTTCGGGCAACTACGCATATGTTGCGGACGGAAGCGCCGGGCTTAAAATAGTGGATATAACAACCCCGGCATCTGCCTCTGTAATAGGGACATATAATACGCCGGGCACTGCTTACAGCGTGAAAGTGCATGATGATGGAAATGCATATGTTGCGAACAGCTCAAGCCTGCAGGTGATAAATGTCTCAACTCCGGCTAGCCCTGTGTTTGCAAAATCCTATGCGACACCTTTCAGTTACACCGGCCTTGATGTGAATGGAAATTGGGCATTCCTTGTCCCGGGCTATAGCACAAGCCTTACCACATTTAACATATACGACGGCCCGAAACTTGACCAGGCAAAGGTTTCGGCGCAAACTTTTGTAGACTTCAATTCATGGTTTCTCCCCCCGGACCAGATGGGGCTTGTTTCTTATAGTGATTCGAATCTTTTAGAGCAATCACTTGGCACTGATGTGGCTGGAATCAAATCAGATATTGGGGCTCTTGTTTCAAGTGGCTCAACAAACACCGCGGCAGGGATAAACAATGCGACATCCCAGCTAAACAGCCCAAACCATAACCCCATCGCCCTCAAATTCCAAGTGCTTCTAACTGATGGAGCTTCCAATTCCTATGCCCAGACAATTGCCGCTGCAAACACAGCAGCTTCTAGCAGCATTATAATCTACACGATAGGTTTTGGCGGGGATGTCAACCCCGACGAACTACAAGATGTTGCGGATGCTACCGGCGGCGAGTATTATTTTGCGGGGGATTTAAATGCCTTGCAGGATGTATTTGCGCTAATTGCCCTAAAGGTTGCAGAGCTTGCAAATGATGCAAACATTTCAGTGCCGATAATTACAGGCTCGGATGTTGTTGATGACGGTAACGGGACAGTGATGGATGGCAATATTGTATTCAATGCAGGAGACATCAACACCACTAACCCGTTTTTTGGCTCATATGTGCTAAATTTCCCCTGCTCAAACCAGAACATTTGCACAACAAGCGCTTTCACATTTCCGGGCCCCGGGGCCGAATTCATCTACTACGGGACTGATGGGAATGTGCATTCGGTAGATTTCAATGATTCGGTCACATTACCGTTTTACTCAAGGGACCTAACACTCTCTGTTGTTGCAGGCAGTGTTTTGGGAAAGGATGATATTTCCCTTGATCTTCTTGTGACAAATACCGGAGAGCTCGATGCCAATTCCACAACCCTCTCATTGCACCTAAACGATACCAATTCGCCGGCAGTGAGTTCATATTCTGTTCCAGGCCTCTGCTCGCAGCAAACCCCTGAATGCACTACTTACTCAGAACCATTCAATGGGACAAGGATTGCCAGCGAGGGGGTAGTATATGCCAAAATAAATGATGACAATTCCATAAGCGAGTGCCCTGTAGGAAATATCAAGGCAGTGAACTGCTACGGCGGGCCGCAGGTGTATATTTATGCGATTGAGTATGCTGTGTGGAGGAGTAACTAATGAGGCGCGGGGTGTTGTTTTCGCTGATGATATTTCTTCTGATAATGAGTATTCTATCACTCCACAGCGCCTCGCAGAAGAATTCTGTTTCGCTCCAAGAGGCCCTTACCGAGAGCGCTGCATTCAGAAAAGTGTCCGACAAGCACTCCAATGTTTTCAATAATTTCTCTCGCCTCAGCACAAATTTTACGGAAAAAACAATTGATGAGAGGATACTCCCGTTTTCCTATGAAATAGATGGGAATTCCCTGACAATCATTGCTGACATTCCGTTAGCATATGGAAAAATCGAGACATATCTCTCCGCGCTAAATGCCTACCGGGTTTTTTTACAGGACCAGAACTACCAAAACGAATATGATTCGCTGCAAGTTGACATAAATACCCTCACGCCAATTTCGTGGGGAGGAAGCGATTCCAACCTCTCATTTACTGCCCTTCCACACTGCATGAAATATTACATAAATGACAACAATAAGCAAAGGTTTGATTTTCCGTGCCAGGGTTACACGTACGCCTCGATTGTCCGGCAGGATATCAATGCCGCCCTTTCCGCAGCGCATGATTTCAATTCAATTTCATGCAATTTTAATGGCGCGTCACTGTGCTTTAACCAGGATTTTAATTCTCTTGATGCAAGGCCCTATCTTCGCATAGAGCTTCTTGATGCAAACTGCACGCGCTGCACCCTTTCACAAAAAATAATCCGCGGCCACTTTGACCCTTCAGTGCAGAGCAGTGTTTCTGTTAGCTGTGTGGGCTTGTGCTCCTCACCTTCACTTGACATGGATTTTACAAATCGGCCGGAATACTCATTTTTAGGCTCCCCCATTAAGTTGCGGATAAAAACCGACCTCAATTCCGCAATCGAGGATTTTTTTTTCACCGACGCAAACATCCTTGTGCAAAACCCATACTTTAATGCAAGCAGGTGGAATTAGATGCAAAAATTGATTGGAATTTTTTTTCTTCTGGTAATTTTTTGCGGATGCAGTGCAAATCCACTCGAGCGGGGGAGCATTGAAATTGAATTGGAAAATGAAGAAATTGCCCAAGGAGAGAGCATAACCGTAAATGTGAGGGCGCAAAATACTGGTGCTGGTGAAATTGTAGTGGAAATGGGAAGTTTGCAAAAGAGCATAAATTGCCCTCAAGGCAGCTGCGAGCAGCAAGTGATATTCACGCCTTCCCAAGGAGTATATGTTGTTTTTGCGTATGCCATAAATGAGGATGAAAAAATTCAGAGTTCGAAAAAAAAGGTTGTTGTTTTGCAATCCGGGAAATTTTGCGCAAATTCTATTGCATTTGGTTCGTGCGGCAAAGAAAAACCGCAATATTGCAATGAGGGAGTGATTGAAAATAATTGCGAAAAATGCGGCTGCGGCCATGGATTTTTTTGCGAAGGGCAGTTATGCACCCCGCTTTCATCCCCCCTAAAAATTGAAGGGGCAACGTATCCGCAAAAAGTTGAAGCAGGAAAGCAGTTTTATTTCACACTAACTCTAAAGCCAGAATCTGCAACAGAGGCAGGGGCAAGATATAGGGCGGTTGCTCAAGTGGGCAGCGAAAAATTTGAAAAGGGGTTTTCACTGGAGGGTAGAACCGATGGGAATTTTTCAATCTATATCCCGGCATCATTAGATGCGGGAGTTTTTGAAGTGAAAATTTTTGTATTTGCGCTAAATGAAAACGAACAAAAAACCTCTGAATTTGTCGGGAACATTCAATCTCTAAAAGACCTGCCTCCTCCCACAGCCCCGGTTTTGCAGCAGGTGTTTGCTGAAGGGGATGATGCGATAATTAGCTGGTCGCAGGTTAGTGAAGCGCGCGAGTACAGGCTCTATAAGAGCAGCTCGGTAAACCCTGCCTATATTTCATACAAATTCTATCAAAGCTATGGCAAAGATGACACTTCAACAGTTATCCAGTCCCTTGAAAAAGGGAGCCACTTTTTTGTAATAAGCGCTGTGGACGAATTTAACAATGAGAGCCCATATAGTGAAGTGCAAAGTATCACTATTAGCTAGGGCGCTCACTATATAAATCCGGAAAGCGTTCAAATTACTGGTTCACATGAGCCTTCTACGCACTATAATACGCACCTTAGGCGGCATTTTAGGCAAAAAAAAGCCCGATTCGACAAAACCTGCCCAAACAATATCTACAGATAAGATAGCTGGGCAAAAAGAGCAGTCCCCTACAGCAAAAGAGCCGGAAAAAGGCAAGGAGCAGCAGATAGTGGTAGCTAAAATAGAGCAGATTAGAAATCCCAAAAAACATCACAAAAGGGCAAAAAAAGAAGGTGGCAGGGACATCAAGAAGCTCAAAACGACCCTGCATAGGCTTGAGCGGGAAGTCCTAACACTTCGCAAAAAAGTTAAAGAGAGGCAAATGAACCCAAAAAAAGCCCTCACAAATGTAAAAAATATTTACAATAGGATAATTACGCAAGATAGCGATATAGAAGAGCAGATAAGTGGGACCAAATCCTTGATGAAGGGTTTGCAGAAAAACCTTGCACAAAAGAAAATAAACGAACGGGAATTTAAGGCAAGAATGCAGCAGCATCGCGAAAATCTCTCTTTACTAAATATTCATAAAAAAGGCTTATTGAGCCAGAAGAGTGAACTCAAAAGCGCTACATTGCAACTGCCGCTAAAATCACCGATAAATCTTGAAAAGCTCTCGCGCGAAAAAAATTTGAGATCCCTTCTAGCAAGAGAACCCGGAACTCTTGAAAAAATTGCAATAGCGCAGCGATCAACTCCGCGAAGAGCCATTGCGCTATCATCAATTGCAAAAAAAATACCACGCACTTCAAAATATTTACAGGAAATTCAAGAACAGAGAACCAAAAGATCACAACCAAGACCGGTAGAAATATACGAGGTCCCACAACAGCAGGTGAAATATTCCCAAACAAAAACAACGGAGAATGTATTTGAAGAGGTGCCGCAAAAAATTTCATATGCAAAAAATACCAAAAAATCCGTGCAAAAAGAAGTAAAAGAAGTTTATGAGAAGCCACAAATCCCTGTGCCTTCTGATCAAATGGCCCCAGATCGGCAGGTCAGTTCTGCAATGCCGCAGAAAAAAGTTGAGCAGCAGCGAGTTGAAGAGCACAAAGAAGAAGCTGAAAAAATCGAAAAGAGTTTTCCGCAGATAAGTGATTCTAAAAAAATAAATGCTTTTTTAGAGCAGAAAGCTGCCGGAAAAATAAATGAAGGGAAACTGGTAGAACTTGAGGCAAAAGTTGACCTTCTGATGGAAAAATACAAAATCCCGGAAAAGGAGTTGGAGGAAAAGTTCGGCAAAGTGAATACAAGCAATGTTCTCGAATCAATTGGAAGGCTCATAAATTTAATAGAACTTGAAAGGGATGCGAATGCAAAAATAAAACCGGAAAAAATACAAACAGCACTCCCGGTAACCGAGAATGCAAAACAGGTTGAAGAGGTAGTCGGGATTGCAACGGAAATCAAAAAGCACCGGATTGTAACTGATTTTGACAAGCTCATAACCCTTCTTGTGCAAAAGGGGAGGATGAAATTTACTGACATTGCAAAAGAGCTCTCAATCAGCATGGATAAAGTCGAGGAGTGCTGCAGGATACTCCAACAGGAAAAATTAATAGAGGTTGTATACCCGCCGTTTGGGGACGCGCTTGCACAAACGCTAGAGTATAGGCAAAAAATGGAGCTTGAGAAAATAAAGAAAAAAATGCAGGGTGGTAAGGGTGGTTGAGAGGCTCTTAAAAGAGTATGAAATAGAGTCTGAAGGAATAAAGCTTGGCGTCAAAATAATTTATGCTGACGGGCAGTTTGTGCGCAGCTATGTTCTTGATATCCCTGAGTACGGCACAGGCACAAAGGCGCTACTTGATAATCTCAAGCACGAAATAATAATGGATTCGAGCATTAAAGCCGAAAAGTTCCTTGACTCAAAATTTATAGGGGTGCTAAAAGAGCAATTCCGCTCAAAAGCGCTGGTGATGCTAAAAAAAGAGCTCCCGCAAGCAGATGATTATACAAAAAATTCACTTGTTGGAATTCTACTAACAGAAATGCTCGGGCTTGGGAAAATCGAACTTTTGCTAGCCGATGGGAACCTTGAAGAGATTGTGATAAACCATGCCCAAGAACCGGTGTGGGTGTATCATAAGGAGTTTGGATGGCTGCGCACCAATGTTTGGGCGGATAGTGAGGAGCAGATCCAAAACTTTGCAAATATTATTGCAAGAAGAAGCGGCAAGCAGATAACAATCCTAAACCCGCTGCTAGACACACACCTTGTCAGCGGTGACCGTGCCAATGCAACGCTTTTTCCGGTAAGCGGAAAAGGCAACACAATTACTATTAGAAGGTTTAGAAGGGACCCTTGGACGGTTACTGATCTAATAAAAAACAAAACAACAACAAGCGAAGTGATGGCACTCGTCTGGATGTGCATCCAGTACGAAATGAACATGATACTCTCAGGTGGAACTGCATCTGGAAAAACCAGTTTTATGAACGTGTGCTTGCCATTTATCCAGCCAAATCACCGTATCATTACTATTGAAGATACAAGAGAATTATCAATTCCGGATTTTTTGCACTGGGTCCCCATGACAACACGCGAACCTAATGCTGAAGGCAAGGGAGGCGTTGCGATGATTGATTTGCTTGTGAATTCCCTAAGGCAACGCCCGGATAGGATAATTGTAGGCGAAACAAGAAGGCAGAGCGAAGCTGAAGTGATGTTTGAGGCAATGCACACTGGGCACAGTGTATACACTACATTCCATGCAAATACAGCTGAGGAAACCATCCGCAGGTTTACAAATCCCCCAATAGATATCCCTCCGACAGTTCTGGATTCGGTGCACCTAAATGTTGTAATGTTTAGAAATAGAAGGCTTGGGGTCAGAAGGGTTTTGCAGGTTGCGGAGTTCATCCCAGAAAAACGCGGAAATGAAGAGACGTTGAAAGCAAATACGCTCTATAGGTGGAGGGCAGCTGATGATAGCATTGAAAAGGATTCTGAAAGTATCCGCCTCTTTGATGAGCTCTCAATGCACACTGGCCTTACTTATGATGAAATTCACAAAGAGCTGCGCTCTAAAGAGAAAATACTTGATTGGATGGTGGGGAATGAATTGCGCAGCTTAAATGATGTGGGCAAAGTTATGGCCAAATATTATATTGATAAAAATGAAATAATTAAATTAATGGAAGAGAACAAAAAACCTGATTTCACATGAGCGAACTAAAAATACCCTTTGCCCCGCTGCCCGCGCAAACACTGCGCAACATTGCAAGGCGATTTGTGGGCATCGGAAGCAGGTTTGCAAAACTCTCCCCTTCACTAGAGGAGGAACTTGACAGGGCACAACTATACATTAGCAAGAATGAGTACGGCGCGATAATGTTTTTGATGAGCACTTTTTATTTTATTCTTGCAACACTTATAACTTTTGCATTTGCACAAAAATTCGCCCCGGAAAATGCAATAGTGCTCTCATTAATTGTTGGGGTTTTATTTTCGGGGCTAATACTTTTCCAGCTCGTATTCTATCCCAAAGTGATTTTGAAAAAAAAGATCAGGGACCTTGAGAGGAATTTGGTCTTTGCCCTGCGAACAATACTTGTCGAAATAAAATCTGGGGTTACAATGTTTGATGCGATAAATATTGTTGCGGAAGGGGATAATGGGGAAGTTAGCAGGGAATTTAAAAGGGCGGTGCAAAATATCCAGACAGGAGAATACCAAAATGAGGCCCTTGAATATTTAGCTGAAAAAAACCCCTCGCTCCATTTCAGAAGGGCTATTTGGCAACTTGTTAATGGGCTAAAAGCTGGATCGGATACTAGTGTTGTAATGCAAGCGCTTGTTGAAAACCTCTCAAAAGAGAAGTCAAACCAGGTCAGAAAGTACGGGAACTCTCTCAAATTGCTCTCTTTATTATACATGATGCTTGGGGCAATAATACCAGCGCTCGGGCTCACTTTTCTTATAATACTTTCAACCTTTCCGCAGATTGCAATTACTGATACGATATTTTGGGGAATGCTGGGGTTTATTGTAGTTGGCCAATTCATGTATCTTGGTATCATAAAATCCTCAAGGCCAACCCTTCTTGGTGATTGAAAATGTATGCGCGGCTATCAAACGTTATACCACAATCAATTCTTGACAAATTCCGCAAGCAACTAGCATACAACCACATAAGGGTTGATGAGAGAAAATTTGTGGGCTTCCTTTTGATATATAGTATTTTGCTCGGACTTGGGATTAGTTTTAATTTGCAGCTCTTTTTTGGGATAAATGTCCTTATAGGGTTTGTGGTTTGCGCAGTTGGAATATTTGGGCTTGCCTACGTTATTCTAAAAACGCGCTCTGAATCGCGCGGAAAATTTGTGGAGAGCATTCTTCCTGACGCGCTCCAACTCATAGCTTCGAACATGAAAAGCGGCCTTACAACTGAGCGCTCTCTTTTTGTTGCAGGTAGGTCGGAATTTGGCCCTCTGCAAGATGAGTTGAAAAAAGCAAGTAAGCGCATCTCATCTGGCGAGAGAATCGAAGACGCACTTAGCGGAATTAGCGAGGGGATAAATTCACCTACGCTAGCAAAAACACTCTGGCTAATTTCCCGCGGAATAAAAAGCGGTGGACAAATTGCTGATCTTCTCTTCCAGCTAGCAGATGATCTAAAAGGCCAGCAGGCAATAGAGGAGGAGACCAAATCAAATATTTCCATCTATATTCTTCTAATATTATTTTCAGCAGTGTTCGGAGCGCCGGTTCTATTTGGGGTCAGCTCTTTTATTGTGCAGGTACTATCAAAACAATTAGCATCAACCCCTACAATTGATGCCAGCAGCCTTCCTTCAAATTCAAACCTTGGCCCAATTACAGGGTTTGCCTCAGGGTCAAAGAGCCAGGTCACGCCGGATTTTATAATGTTCTTTTCGATTGTGACCCTCTTTTTTACCACGGTATTTTCATGCATTACAATAGGTGTAATTAATACGGGAAAGGAAATCAACGGGTTAAAGTACATCATCCCGCTTCTAATAGTTGCATTTATTGCATTTTTTGCAGTAAGGGCAGTGTTGCAGGCAGTGTTTGGAAACCTTACGTGAAATTATGAAACGCAACCCCCCGCGGCAAGCGCTATTTTATCAGCAAAGAGTTGAGCGAAATATTGGAAAGGCAAGAGAAAAATTTGGAGTGGAGATTGAGAAAAATAGAAGAAAAGACTCGCATCCAAATAACCCTTGGCAAATTTTTTAACGTATCCGGCTCTGCAAGTTCCGCTACCACAGTACATTTTTTATATGAAAAAACTGAAACAAAATATAAAACTTTTGGGCTATACTATTAGTATGCAAAAAATCACTCCGTTTCTCTGGTTTGATAACCAAGCCCAGGATGCTGCAAAATTCTACACTTCTATTTTTAAAAATTCAAAAATTTTAGGCACGGCGCGCTATGATGAGGAAGGGGCAAAGGTTTCAGGAAGGGCTGCGGGTTCAGTTATGACAGTTGAATTTGAAATTGAAGGGCAGCACTTCACTGCGCTAAACGGAGGCCAAATATTCAAATTCAATGAATCAATTTCGTTTGTAGTAAATTGCAAGGACCAAAAGGAAGTTGATTATTTTTGGGAAAAACTATCTGAAGGCGGCGCTCAAGTTCAGTGCGGCTGGCTAAAAGACAAATACGGCATCTCATGGCAAGTTGTCCCCACAGCGTTAGGTGAGATGCTGCAGGATAAGGACAAGGAAAAGGCAAAAAGGGTAATGGCTGCAATGCTCAAAATGGTAAAAATTGATATAAAAGAGCTGCAAAAAGCATACAACGGAAAATAAAATCAAATAATTTCTACTTCTCTAATTTTGATTAAGGGTTCTGTGAATATCTTTGCGGAAAATTTTTAGAAGTAAAATTGCGCTCCCGAAAATAACAATTAGTGCAAGTGCTGCGCTTTGTTCTATTAATATTGGCCAGGAATGCTGCTCTTGGGAAAGCGGCCAAAAAAGTTTTACTGGCCAATTTGTAAAAATTACATCAGTGAGCGGGTGCAACATATAGCTAGAGGCAAATACGACAAAAGATTTGCCAAAATCCATTTTTGCTGCCCTTTTCAAAAAGAAGGCAAACAGCACCCCAAATATCACACCATAAATTAGAGGGTGTAAAAGCTCGTGGTGGATTGCATAGTACAAATCAAGATTGAATAGAATTGGCAATCCGTCAAGATCTGGCATCATCCCTGCCCAAAAAGCAAGTGCTAAAAGGCGCTTATCTTTAGTGAAAAGTGCAACAATAAGAAAGGCAATTAGCCCATGGATTAGGGTAAATGGCAAAGTGCTACACTGCCCCTTTGCAGCTTGCAACTTCGGTGCGCGTAAAATCCCCATCAAAATAGGACATGTTGATATCAACTGTAACTGATCCTGAGAGCGGGGCATTGGGTGCATTTATTGTTGCGCTAACCTGCTTATTTGTAGGGATTGATTGGCTCCCTGTATATTCATCTGAATTGGAAATGGCCCCTTGGTTAAAGCTGCCCTGCAAAGCTACATAGCCAAGGCCTCTTCCTGTCGTGTTGGTTATTTTTAGTTCAATTCCATCCTCATTTAGCGCAAAGTTATCTATTGGGAGTTTTGAAAACCCAGTGCAGGAGAATGGCCCTAATTGCGTTGGAGTGATCATGAAAACAAGTGCTGCAACAACTATTACTATTACAACAAGTGCCCAGCCATAAGTCATCAAATATTCAAGGGCACTTTGGGCTTTGGAATTCATAGTTCAAAATAGGAAGAGCAGATATATAATTAATTGGGGTTAAAAAAAGAAAAAGAAATTAGGAACCGAAAAGGTCCCCAATTAGTAAATTTATGTGGTTATTGTTCCTTTACAGGTTCCTGTTGCTGACCTTGTGAAGTCACCGTCATTGTATGTTACATTCAGGTCTGCGGTTACTGGACCTGCAACTAGAGAGCCTGGATCCAAAGTTACAGTGACTTCTGTATTTGCGCCAACTGTTACAATACTAGGATCGCTAGCGTACTGTGTTGTTCCTCCGTTGCTGAATGCACCCGCAAAGCTTACTATGCTAAGTGCCCTTCCTGTCTGGTTGGTTATTTTAAATTGCAACCCGGCAGCGTCGTCGAACTGGAAGTTTCCTATTGGAAGCTTCGTAAAGCCTGTACAGCCTTCTGTTCCGACTTGGCTTGGATTTATGAGAAACACCAATGCTGCAACAACTATTACTATTACAACAAGTGCCCAGCCATAAGTCATAAGATACTCGAGAGCTGACTGACCTTTATTTCCTTTCAAAAACATGCTTCATCCTCCTCTTTTGTAGCTTATATTCGGCAATTGAAGCCGAAAAAGTTGCAATAATAAAGAACTTCCGAGTATTTAAAGCTTTTCGAGGGACTCGGAGGGCTTTCTGCCCACAACTCTTTGGATGCTACATTAAATTTTTTTGTGGTGTAGCTTTTTTTCAAGTGCTTTGTGTACCGCGCTTGGAACAAACGAGGAAATGTCCCCACCGTACTCTGCAACTTCTTTTACAATACTTGAGGTGATGTAAAAATGCTCGGGGTTTGTCATAACAAAAACTGTTTCAATTCCGCGATCGAGGAGCCTATTTACAATTGCGTGCTGGAATTCAAAAGGGAAATCGGAGGTCTCGCGAAGCCCTCGCAAAACTACGCCGGCGCCTTCTTTTTTTGCAAAATCGACAAGTAGTGAATCAAATTCCACAACCCAAACCCCTTCAATTTTGCCTAAGCTCTCTTTTATCATCTCAACTCTCTCTTTTGACGAGAAGAGGGGCTTTTTTTTAGGGTTTGAGGCAACCGCCACTACAAGGGAATCAAATAATTTTCTGCCTCTTTTTATTACGTCAAGATGCCCATTTGTAAAAGGGTCAAATGTACCTGGATATATTGCCTTCATTTTACCACTTAAATGCACTAGAGAAGTTCTTTTGTTATTCTTTGCGCTGCGGCTTCAAGCTCTTGCACGCTCTGCTCGGAATCGACTATAAAATCAGCAAACTGCGCCTTCTTCTGATCGTCCCATTGGTAGTGGATTCTTCTTTTGAATTCCTCTTCAGAATACCCTCGCCCTGCTGCCCTTGCAAGTGCAGAGCGCTCTGAGCATTTTACCAAAATTATTTTATCGAATAGATCATCCATCTGCGCTTCAAAAAGCAGGGGCATTTCACAAAATACCATTTTTCCTTCGTGATCAATTTTTTTTATTTCTTCTTTTATTATCGGGTGGATTAAGCGATTTAGTTTTTGGAGCTTTTTAAAATCCGAAAAAACAATATCTGCAAGGGCCCTCTTGTTCACTTTGCGCTGCGAAACAACATACTCGCCGAACTCTTTTCCCAAAAGCTGCATTACAAAATCTTTTTGGTAGAGCATGTCAACGAATTTATCCGCCTCAAATGTCTCATAACCAAGTTTTGAAAAGGCAGCAATAAGTGTGCTCTTTCCTGAACAGAAATTCCCCGTAATTGCAACAAGCATAACGAAGGTAAGGGAATGTGAAAATAAAAAACCTCTTGTTTACTTGTGTAAAACATTACGGGCATAATTGAGGCCACTTTGCGACTTTGCGTCCAAACAATTAAAACCCTTGCAGAGCATTTCTTTTTGCATGAATAAAGAAATTTTCCGCGAATATGATATACGTGGAATTGCCCAGCGCGACATTGACAACAACACTGCCCTTCTTATCGGCAAAGCGTACGCAACAATGATTTCAAGGCAGGGAGGCAGCCGGATTGTTGTTGGAAATGATAATAGGGACAGCGGCCCAAGGATTTTAAAATCGCTACTGGATGGAATTTTGAGCACCGGGATAAATGTAACTTATATCGGAGAGATCCCAACCCCCATGCTCTATTATGCAGTGTACAAACTAGGTTGCGATGGCGGGATTAGTGTTACAGCTTCCCATAACCCTCCTGAATTTAATGGATTTAAGGTAATGGTTGGAAAAGATGCAATTTATGGGAAAAAAATAGAGGAAATTTACAAAATTGCAAATGAAGGAAAATTTGCTGTAGGGAAAAATCCGGGCAGCATTGAAGAAAAAAACCTCGAGAACCAATACATTGATGAAATTGCATCAATTGTACGTCCGAAAAAAAAACTAAAAATAGTGGTGGACGCAGGGAACGGGATGGCTTCTGAAATTGCCCCAAAGCTTTTGAAAAAACTTGGCTGCAAATTAGTATGTCTCTATTGCGAAAAAATTTCTTCCTACCCAAACCATCTTCCGGACCCGGTACAGGAAAAAAATGTTGCTGATTTGAAAGCAAGGGTAAAAAAAGAAAAAGCGGATATGGGAATTGCATTCGATGGCGACTCCGATAGGATCGGTGTTGTTGATGAGAAGGGCAATTTGATTTATGGGGATAGGCTGCTTGCAATTTTTGCGCAAGATGCACTCTTGCGACACCCGGGCGGAAAAGTGATTTTTGAAGTGAAGTGCTCGCAAGCTCTTGAGGACCATGTGAAAAAGAGTGGTGGAATACCAATCATGTGGAAAACTGGCCATAGTCTCATAAAGGCAAAAATGAAAGAAGAAGGGGCGCTTATTGCTGGGGAAATGTCTGGGCATATGTTCTTTACGGAAAAATGGTATGGGTTTGATGATGCATTTTTGGCAGCTGCAAGAATTGTTGAAATTGTTGCAAATTCGACTGGAAAAATCAGCGAACTTGATGGTAAAATTGCGCGCTATTACTCTTCACCGGAGTATAGGGTTGATTTTGATGATAGGGAGAAATTTGGTTTTGTGAAAAAGGCAACTGAACATTTTTCAAAAAAATACAAAATAATTGATGTGGATGGCTGCCGCGTGGTTTTTGAAAACGGCTGGGCACTTGTGCGCGCCTCAAATACCCAATCAAAACTCATTATACGAATGGAAGGGAAAACACAAAAAGACCTTGAGGCAATAAAGGGGATTTTTTTAGGGGAAATTGAGAAATTTTCAGGCAAAAAGTTCAAACTCGAAGAGTAACTAGTATTACAGATATGTTGCCAGATATTTAAATTATCTACAGAAGCCCCTGTTTTAAACACAAAAACTAATTTATCTAAGGCCTAAACTTTAGGTAAGCTTTAAAACCAGGCAAGCGTATGATTTTTGATGGAAGAGAAAAAATGGGCAGCGCTTCTGAAGGCTACGCAAAAGCTTGTTGACAAGAAGGTTTCTGATGAGTACATACTTTTGAGCCTGCAGGACCTTGGGGTTTCTGAGGATGACTCAAAAAATCTTCTAAATACAATAAAACCTGTGCAAAATGAAGCGCAAGAAGAACCACAAAAACCACAAAAAAATGATGAGGAGCACAAATTTGAGGATGCATGGAAGGCAGTGCTTGATAAAAAAATCGATCAGAAGGATTTAGTGCAAGCAGTAACATCAAAACCTTCAGCAGAGCAAAAGTCGCAGGACTATATCCAGCAAATAAAAGGCGCAGGAAAAGGGAAGGTTAAGGAAATAATTGTAGATTCGCCGATCGGGAAAGGGCAGTGGAAAAATTCCAAAAAACAAGAGGAAGAAGAGCTATCACAAGATCCGGAAAAATTAATAATTTACAAGCTCTCTAAAATGGAGCACAAAATAGAGGAACTTGAAAGAGCAATTATGGGGAAGAAAAAAAAGAGGGGAAGATGAAAAATGCCAAAGGACACAAAATCGGATGGAAGGGTAGTTGGACAAATTGAGCGCGTGAGAACTGGCGTTGCCGGCCTTGATGAAATGATAGGTGGAGGCATTCCTAAGGGAAATCTTGTTGTTCTTAGCGGCGATCCTGGAAGCGGAAAAACAGTAATGTGCTGGCAGTTCATCTATGAAGGAGTTACTAAATTTGATGAGAAAGCAGTGTATGTTTCGCTTGAAGAAACTGAGGAAACCATTTATGAAGGGGCGCTTGAATTTGGATGGGATTTGAAAAAATTTGTAACTGAAGGAAAGCTTCTCATAATTACGGTTGAACTATATGATTTTGAGCGCTTGAAGGCTGCAATTGAGGACAATGTAAAAGCAATCGGGGCAAAGCGCGTGGTAATCGATCCTGGGGTAATTTTCAGGCTCTTTTTTGACCGCGAACTTGACGCTAGAAAGAGAATTGTTTCATTAGGAAAAATGCTAAAGGCAATTGGCACAACAACAATTGTAACAAATGAAATTTCACTGGATAAGCTGACTTCACTCTACGGCCTAGAAGAGTATGTTGCTGATGGCGTGATTTTACTATATCACACAAAAATAAAGAATAGGTTTGTGAGAAGCGTTGCAATACTCAAAATGCGAAATACCGAAATAACTGAGGCCCTGCGCCCTGTAAAAATAACAAGCGATGGGATACGCGTGCTCGACAAATCCGAATTATTTGATGAGGTTGATTAGTTGGATCAGTGGAGTGATGAAAAAATCCAAACTGCCCTTAGCAAGCGCAACTCGGTACAACTGCGCGTAAGAAAAGCATTTGAAGAGCTTGTTCATCCCTTCACATCACTAGTACTAATTGAAGCGCGGGACTATTCGGATGTGAAAAATGAAGTGATTGAATTGTACGGGAAAGGGTTTGAAATAATCTACCTTGCCCTCAATTCCGGGTTTTCTAAAATAAAACAGGATTGTGAAAGGGAGAAGAAGGATTGCAGCCACATATTTTTCATTGACATGGTTTCAATTGAATCGGGAGCAAAAACCATTGAAGGCGAACCAAAGGTTACTTACCTAAAATCCCCACTTGATTTGACCGAAGCTATAAGTTCAATTGACAAAAGGTTCTCAATATCCAATGGAAAAAAAACTATGGTGGTACTTGATTCGGTTTCGACAATGCTGATCTACAATGATGTGTTCAAGGTCGAGAAGTTCATGCACACGCTTCTTGGAAAAGTGAATGCTTCAAATGCATCGGCAATAGTTTTCAGTTCGGATTTTAACGAAAAAGAGGGCATCACCAGTACTATTGGGCAGTTTTTTGAAAAAACACTCAAGATTTGATTTTATAGCCCTCAATTGCAGACGGGAATTCTTGTTCTATTTTTCCTAAAAGATCTTTAATTTTCCCCAAAGTCACTATTGCCAAAAGTTTTTTTTGCATCGCATCAAGCTCTGATCTGCATTCTTTTATCTGCGCCTCAAGTAATTTTATCTCGCGAGATATTTGCAGCAATGAGAGTTCTTTTTCTATTTGCACAAGTTCTACTTGTAATTTGTTGAGGGCCCAAAAATACTCTGAAAAAAAGTCCTTTTTTAAAAATTCATCTATTGCCTCAAGGCGTTTTTTCTTCTCCCCCTCTTTTAGTGAAATGCTCCCATCCTCTATCATTTTCTTTGCTTTTTGCATTATTGATTTCAAATTCGCTCCATTTGGGTCTGCAACAAAAACCCCAACAGGAGATAAGAGTAACATGCTCAAAATCTCGCCCTCTTTTTGAGGTAAATCCCCGGGCAGCCCCTGCATTCTTTTTAGAACTTTTTCCAGGGGAGCAATTGCATCATTAAATGAAATAACTATTTTTTGCTTTTCACTTTCAAGTGAACTTTTTTTCTTCTCAAAAGAGAGTAGCATTTGCATTTGTTCAGAAGCCTTTTTTTCCGAGAGCTTTTTTTCAAGACCTTCAAGTTCCATTTTCTTTTGGGAAATTTCAGAACGTGTTTTTTGCTCCATTTGCTTTTGCAAAATTTCCTCTTCTTGGGCTTTTGAGAGTTGTGAAAACATCTGCTGCAAAGAATATGCGCCCTCTAATTTTTGTGAATGCGCAGTTGAATTTATCTGCTGCAATATTGTAGTGAGCTCTTCAATATCTTGCCCTATATATTTTATTTCATCTTTTAGCAAAAGCTTTGTTAGGGCAATATTTTTCCAATAAGGCAAAAGGTCAGCTGTGAGGGATTTTAGAGCGCCGGGAGCGTATTCTCTAATTGTTTGGGCACTGATTTTTGATGGAGGCGAAATTTTTCTAGCAAGCCCTTCTAGCTGGCGGGTTAGGTTTTTTTGCGAAGTTGAAACTATCTGCCTAAACCTCTGATTTCCTTGTTCAGGGTGCAATTGTGATTCGAGTGATTTTGCGCGCTTTGAGAGGCTTAGCAGAAGGTGTTTTATTTGCGCAAAACCCTTTGATGCGCCCTCGATTAATTCTTTTTCCTCAAGTGCTATTTTTTCTTCAACCATTCTTTGCGCTTCTTCTAAAGAAACTTCCTTTGCCTCCTTTTTCCCGCCAAATGACCCAAAAAGCTGCTCAATTATTCCCATAAAAAAGTGAGGGG